>CAYUPI010000150.1:0-1583 GCA_964446585.1 uncultured Verrucomicrobiota bacterium | reverse complement strand
GGAGCGCGCCCGCATCGCGCGCGATCTCCACGACGATCTGGGCAGCAGCCTGACCGAAATCAGCCTGCTCGCCACGACCAGCCCTGGCGTGGCACTGCCCGCCGAGGAGGCGTCCGAGCGCCTTGGCGTAATCGCCGGAAAATCGCGCACAATCATCCACGCGCTGGATGAAATCGTCTGGGCCGTCGATCCGCAGCGAGACACTCTCGCATCGGCGGCCCGCTATTTGACGAGCTACGTGGAGGAATACCTCGCCGGCCTGGATGTGGCATACCGTGTGCAAATCCCGAATACCTTCCCCGACCAGGTCGTTTCGGGCGAAGTGCGCCACGACCTTTTTCTGGCCGTCAAAGAGGCCCTCACCAACGCTGTGCGCCACGGCGGCGCTACCGAGATCGGTTTCGGTGTTCGTGTATTCGAAGGCGGCATCGAGCTCTCCATCAGGGACAACGGGACCGGCTTCGACCTCGCCGGACGCTCGAACGGGCATGGCCTCATGAACCTGCGAAGTCGGCTGGAGAATTTGGGCGGCCAGTGCAAAATCAGCTCTACTCCTGGAGCGGGCGCCAGCGTGGTCCTCCAGATTCCCCTTCCAGTTCAGGTGAGCCCATGATGACCACTGTCGCCATTGTCGAGGATAACGCGGTCATGCGAAGAACTTTCCGCCTGTGGATTGATGCTGCGCCTGGACTTCGCTGCGTGTTCTCTTGCGCCACCGCTGAGGAGGCGCTCGCCGAACTGCCGCGCCTCAAGCCCGACGTGGTCCTCATGGACATCCATTTACCGGGAGAATCTGGCATCGCTTGCACGGCTCGCCTCAAGGACGCGCTGCCGGGGCTGCAAGTGATCATGCTTACGGTCTATCGCAATCAGGAGCTGATCTTTCAGGCCCTGCAAGCCGGCGCATGCGGCTACCTGTTGAAGCGCTCCAGCCCGCAGGAATTGTTGAAGGCAATTGCCGAAGTGCGTTCCGGCGGCGCGCCGATGACCAGTGAAATTGCCCGCATGGTCGTCGAAGCCTTTCAAAGGAAGACCGCCAGCCACGCCTCGGCCGAAAGCCTGACGCACCGGGAATATGAAATCCTGGCGCTGCTCTCGGAAGGATTGAGCAACAAGGAAATCGCCGATCGTGTGAACATCAGTTACGATACGGTCCGGGCACACTTGCGGCACATCTACGAGAAACTCCACGTGCGCGGGCGCACGGCGGCCGTCAAGAAATACCTCGCGCCTTCGAACCCAAAAGTGTTGGGATAGGTGGCTGGCAATCCTGCGTTGCCAGTAGTCCGATTGAGCTATGGCAAGTTCGGCGCCGGGAGATAGAATAGCCTCCGACCCGCAAGGTCGAAATCTTATGAGCACACCAACCTCGACTCCGAACACGATTTAGGCGCCGGTCTCGCGCCGGCGTTTCCTAAAAAATTCTTCCGCCGCTGTGGCCGGCGCGGCGGCGTTGAGCAACGTCCCCTGGGTCTTGACGGCACATGCCGCGCCGGATGACGCGATCCGGATCGGGTTGATCGGCTGCGGCGGTCGCGGCACCGGGGCGGCCGCGGATGCGCTCGGGGCTGCCACGAAAGTGA
>CAYUPI010000149.1:0-1594 GCA_964446585.1 uncultured Verrucomicrobiota bacterium | reverse complement strand
GCGGAGCACAAGACAGAACCGAACTCCGGACTGGGCAAAGCGATCTCCTATCTACTGAATCACTGGACGAAGCTGACGCTCTTCCTGCGGCAAGCGGGTGCACCAATCGACAACAATATCGTCGAGCGCGCCCTGAAGAAGGCCATTCGGAACCGCAAGAACGCGCTCTTCTATAAGACGCTGAACGGCGCCGGGGTCGGCGATCTGTTCATGAGCCTGATTCACACCTGCGAGCTGAACAGAGCCAATCCGTTGGACTATCTGACCGAACTGCAGCGGCACGCAGAGGAGTTGAAGAGCAACCCATCGGAGTGGATGCCATGGAACTACCGCGAGACGTTGGCGCGGCTGGCACGGCCGGCAGCCGCGTAATATCATGATCTCTGCCTGGCCGAAAAGGATCCTCGGCGGCCAGAGTGGAGTGACGTTCTGCAATGCCCAGAAAACGGGCTTCCGAAAAGGCAAAATCCGACCACGTTTTTGGCCAGGCACGCAAAGCGGCGAAAATGTTGCGGGCCGGCCTTTACGCCCGTGTTTCCACGAATGATCAGCAGACGCTGGCGATGCAGAACCGGGCGATGCGGGAGTATGCCGCCCGGCGCGGCTGGATGATCACGTTGCAGGTACGCGAAGTGAACTCCGGAGCAGCAAAACGGGAGGCGAGAGAGCGGTTACTGAACGCCGCCCGGCGCCGTGAGATCGACATCGTGCTGGTATGGCGGCTGGACCGCTGGGGCCGCTCGGTAACGGATCTGCTGGCGACGCTTCAGGAACTGGAGCACCTCGGCGTCGGTTTCGTCTCCCTGACTGAGGCACTGGATCTGACCACTCCAGCCGGGCGCGCCATGGCCGGCCTGCTGGCTATCTTCGCTGAGTTCGAGCGAGAGATTCTGCGGGAACGCACCCGGGCAGGACTTGCTCATGCGCGGGCGAACGGCAAACGACTGGGCCGGCCGGCGACTGCGGCCGTCCACACTGCGGAAGTCCGGAAACTGCACCGCGCGGGCGTCAGCAAATCCGAAATCGCCCGCCGCGTACACATCGGCCGCACCTCAGTTCGTCGAATTCTGGGCTGACCTATTGCGCGGAGAAATAGTCCCCCTGATTCTGGCTTATCCGAACCGCGTCAAAATAAGATAGATGCTGTTGCAACCCCATCCACTGCTCTGGACGGCCATCGAAAACACGCGCATGATTCGGTTTGTTTATCATGGCAAGGATCGCCTTGTGGAACCGCATGACCACGGAATCCTGAATGGCTCGGTCCAGTTGCTGAGCTGGCAAGTTGCCGGCTCCAGCCGTCGTCGTCTTCCCAACTGGCTGTTGACGAAGGTCGATGAGATGACCGACCTTGAACTGCTGGATCAGACCTTCCCGGGCGGACGCCCCACGGCCTCCGGCAAACATATCCAATGGGATGTGCTCTTCATCCGGGTCAAACCAGCCAGCGACTACCTGCGGGCTGGTTCCCAGTAGTCCCGCCCCTTGGGCCCCTCCACCGCTCGACCGGATTTCGCCACGACCTATTTCTCCGAGAAATAGCCCTGCCTGCCAGTCCATGAAACGGCCGTACGCAGGCTTGCCGAAAGCTCAC
>CAYUPI010000148.1:0-2177 GCA_964446585.1 uncultured Verrucomicrobiota bacterium | reverse complement strand
GCTTTTTGCGCTTGGTCTAACTGCGCAGCGATCTGCTGCGACGTCACGTCCCAGCCCTGCAGAACCGCGATCAGGCGGCTGGGGAGAACGCCGTTCGATCCATAGCGCATGGGCATCACGGAAAATGAATCAAGGGCGTGGCGAATCCATCCAGCGGTCGGGCCGTATTCTGTTAGGTCACGCTGGAAGGCTTTGTATGGGAGTAATGTGGCGATGGTTTGTGAACAATCAGCGAGGGCTCTGAGTTGGGCAGTGAATTCCCGCCAACAGGTGCCCTTGAAACAGTTAACACCAGCACAGAAGGTTTTTGCATCCACTTCCTCGCATTCGCTCGTCCAGACCGGGATGACCCTGGCTTCGGGCGCGAGCTTCTGGACTTCGCCGACAAATCTTGCTGCGGCATCGTTCGGCAAGCGAGTAGCCGTCTTTAGCGGACCATAATCGGTTGTCCATCGGCAGAGATGATGTCCGCAGCCGCAGGCTGAAGGAGGTCCTTGCAAGTCATTCAGAAGGATTCCCGCCGGCTTTGGCTTGCCCTCGAGCAGGTGACGGACGCGCTCGAGATGAACGGGAAAAGTCTCCTTGTAAAGGACGGGCACCCAAGGATAGTTTTTGACCACCTCATTGGTTCCTGTTTTTGGGAGGTCGGGAAAAAAACGTCGGTATTCCTGATGAGTTTGGATACTGGCCATCCACTCGGGGTGGGAATCCGCCAAGGTCGGGTTGCGGCCTATTTCGATCCAATAGTAGAGTGCTAGGTCGGATTTGCTGATTTGCGCAGCTGCAGAGGTCTGGGCCAGCAAATTGGAGTCGGAGAGGCATATGCCGGCAGCGGTGTAGCCCTGTGCCTTTAGACTGCCGAGCTTGCTTTGTGAGACTTCTCGAGGGGATAGGAGCGCAGCTTTCAGTCCGGCAGCGAATGTTCGGCAAACAGCGAACAGCAGCAGCACGATCGCTATCAGCATGACGAGACGGCCGGGATAAACGGAGTTTTGGGAGCGAACGCGGGTAGCTTTCACTTCGGAGCCTGTGCCTTTGCTTCATACACCGCTGTTTGTGGAAACTCCGCGGCCCACGCAAACCACCTGCATTGAACACTCTTGACCCATTGGAGTTCTTCTCCTCGCAGCGGCCCATCCACTGCTCGTCCCGCCAGAGTCCATCGGCTGCCTGTTTCGTGGTCTTTGAATGGGGCCGTCTCGGGTGAACCATCATCGGCATAAAACGTGAGGCTTCGAGCTTTGAGCTTTGTGCTGAAAGCGATCGAGCTTTGGGTCGGGCCGTACCAAAACACGGCAAGAGCCAGGTCGCCTTGGTGATCAGTGAAACAAGCGCGCTCTTGGCTGGCGTTCAGAGGATATGCCTTTATGAATAGGCCGGATTCAACTCCGAGAACGAGGGTCTCTGCTTCCAGTCGGGAATCCACATGGCCCATCGTTGCTTTTGCTTCGGAGCTGATTTCAGCGGGAAGATCGGCCATGGGATATTTCTTGCCATCGTAGAGATTGTAGGCTGTGGACTCCGGATGCAGCATTAGCCAGTAACCCCATTCGGTTAAGAAGCTCGGCTGCCGTTCCAACCTCTGGTCTTTCCTCGGGCCATCCAGTCCGCGGCCTGCCAGGCCAGACCAGAGCGTACCGTCCGGCCCCTTAACAACCATAATGCCATTGCGCCACCCTTGAAACTCATAACCTTTATCTTTTTTGAACGCGCTGACGTACCCGCCATCAGGGTCGTAGAAGAAAAGGCCGTAGGTATCGTTGATCACGCGCGGCGCGGAGAGGAAGTGCCTGATCGGAATTGCGCCACCGTTATGAGCGCCCCGAATCCACGCGATGACCTGGTCCTCGTTCCGCACCAGGCCTTTTCGGTTTTGCGTTGAGCAATAAGAGCAAGGCGGCTCAGTCAAAGAATGAAAAAGGCCGGGCTTGAAAATGACATTAGTTTGACCGAGAACTGAGGAGGCTGCAATCGTAACAATCGCAACGGCGCAGGCGCAAACGGGAAAAGTCCAGCGGAACCACATCGAGCTTAGCGTACCGGCTCGCAATGGTTCAATCAAGTCATCTCCGTCAGCTCAACGCGAAGGTCCACGAGAGCCGCTGTAGCAAGTCGGGGGGGTCTAGTCTACTGAGTCACAAATAACTTGCATAATACAGCGGGGTCGGCTTTACTCT
>CAYUPI010000147.1:0-2280 GCA_964446585.1 uncultured Verrucomicrobiota bacterium | reverse complement strand
GGAGAAACGTGATGACAGAGTTACGTCAACGCATGATCGAGGATATGCAATTGCGAGGGTACCCAGCAACTACTCAGCAGGTCTATGTTCGAGCGGTGCGGCAACTGTTTGAACATTTCCAATGCAAACCCGTGGAGCTGACCGAAGAGCAACTGCGCCAATATTTCCTGTATTTGGCAAACGAGAAGAAAGTATCGCGATCGACCAGCACTATCGCGCTGTGCAGCATCAAATTTTTCTTCGAGCACACGCTGCGGCGGGATTGGCCGACGCTGGAGCTGATACGGCCGAAGCGCCACAAGAAACTGCCGGTGGTGTTGAGCCGAGAAGAGGTACGGACGATTCTGAAAGCTGTCCAAGTGCCGGTCTATCGAGCTTGCCTGAAGACGATCTACAGTTGTGGACTGCGTTTGAATGAAGGCGTGCACCTTCAGGTGTCCCATATCGACGGGGCGCGAATGTCGGTGCTGGTCCACGGCAAGGGAAGCAAAGATCGCTATGTGCCTTTGCCGCAACCGACGCTTCAGATGCTTCGGGAGTTCTGGAAGACTCACCGATCAACGACATGGTTGTTTCCGGCGCCACTGAACTACGGCGGTGAGATGCTGCCTGCGGACCGTCCCGTTGGCGATTCGGCGATTCAGTCGGCCTTCAAACATGCGGTCCGAAGCAGCGGCGTTGTCAAGGACGCCCACGTCCACACGCTGAGGCACTCCTACGCGACGCACTTGTTGGAAGTGGGAGTGAATCTGCGCGTGATTCAAGAGAACCTCGGTCATTCCAGTGCGCGAACCACTCAGATCTATACGCATATCACCCCCGAGGTTCGCGATCGGGTCATGGAGCCGCTGAATGAGCTGATGAGAGACCTCTGATCCGAGGTCCTCATGCGGGAGGTGGCCGAGATTGTCCGCCTCCACGGCGCGGAGTTTCGGGCGAAGTTCGGATCGCAACTGAGGCCGGTTCAGAAAAAAGCGCTTCGCGATATCGAGAACTGCCGCACGCCGTTCTTTGGAGGCCACGTCTATCAGTGCGACCAATGCGAGCAGAAGCGGTATAGCTATCACTCCTGTCGCAACCGCAGTTGCCCGAAGTGTCACCACGATCAGACCGAGCGCTGGATTGCCCAACAACGCGGGCGATTGCTCCCGTGCTGCTATTACCTGATCACCTTCACGCTGCCCGCCGCTTTGCGTCCTATAGCTCAATCCCACCCGAAGATGGTTTACGGCATATTGATGAAAGCCGCCGCCGCTGCGTTGCAGAAGTTGGCTGCGGATCCCCGATTCCTTGGCGCGCGCCCAGGCATTCTGGCCGTGCTCCATACCTGGACGCGCGCCATGCTGTATCACCCTCATGTCCATATGTTGGTCACGGCTGGCGGATTGTCTTTCGGCGACGGCCAGTGGGTTCAACCGAAAAATCCGAAGTTTCTTGTTCCCGTCAAAGCCCTCTCGCTTATCTTCGCCGCCAAAATGTGTGCCGCTCTCAAGAAAGCAGGACTGCTGGATTCGATCCCACGCGATGTCTGGAAAAAACCTTGGGTCGTTCACTGCCAACATGCCGGTTCCGGCGACAAGGTGCTCGATTACCTTGGCCGCTACGTCTTCCGCGTCGCCTTAACCAACAATAGGCTGGAACAGATTCAGGACGGCCTGGTCACCTTCCGCTATCGTGATAATCGGACGCAACAGATCCGGCGCATCACCCTGTCCGGCATCGAATTCCTGCGCCGTTTTCTGCAGCACGTATTGCCGAGCGGGTACACGAAGGTGCGCTACTACGGCCTTTTTAGTCCCCATTGCCGTGGTAAGCTGTATCCGGCGCTGGCTCGCCTTCCTGTCTCTGTTCCCGTTTTAAGCTCACTCTCGACCTCACCCAATGCGGATAACGGTTCCACACCACATCCATCATGCCCATATTGCCATCTGGGAAAACTCGTTCTCGTCGAAACCCTCCAGCCTCAGCGGAGTCGTTCTCCATGAACCCCCTTTTCTCTCACCACCTCGTGTCCGTTGTCGGCGCCGAGCACCCGGCGCGCATACCGACGTCTGCCTGCTTACCCAAAATCGACCTCAAAAGCCATCCACAGCCAACCGTTTTTCTCCACACTTCCTCCGCCCCGCAAAGAAAAATCTCCCCCACCTGCCAGTCGCCGGGCCCGGTTCCCACACCCCATCTCGATTGAAAATCCAAATCCTATAGTTGCTTCCCGCGGACTAGTTCAACCGAGGACTTTGCCGCGGCTGCTGCGCGGCAAGAATCCTTAATTCGTTTTCA
>CAYUPI010000146.1:0-2328 GCA_964446585.1 uncultured Verrucomicrobiota bacterium | reverse complement strand
TTGCAAGCGGCGTGACGGGATGGACCGTCGGCTTGATCGGGGTGTTAGACGGCGAGCCTGGCGGCCTAGAGGTCTTCGGGGCGCAGACCTGTGCGCTTGGCGATTCGAGTGAGCATCCGTGGACCGATCTCTTCATCGTCGGGGAACGCGAACACGAAATCGAGCCATCCTTCGCGCGACATCGTGCGATGCGAGCCGGATTGCCGCTTGATTGCTCACCCGATCCTCTGAAGCGCTGCCAGGACCCGCCGAGCGCGGGTGCTTGGCCAATTGCTCACGCTACCTTGAACGCAATGCTCAAGAGGCTGGGACCTTCTTCGCCGTGGTCGAGCCGGTCGGCGACTACGCGAAGTGCAAGAGCCTGGACTTTCGAGATGGCTTCTTCCCGAGTGGCCCCGTACGCCATAGCGCCCGAGAGCTCGACGACTTCCGCGATCCAGCGGCCGTCGGTCTCTTGCTCGAATTCTACTCGGAACGTCATCAGTGCTCCGACCTCACAGGATGCCGAGGAATATACGTCCGAAGCTGGATTCCGGAAAGTCGCGGTCCGAGACCTCCAACGCACACGGTCAGCGGCGCGCCGCGTGGCAAGCCGCTTGCGTCTTGTGAGCAAGCGGCGTGACGCGCGAGTGCGTCCGCTGGAACGGGTTGTTGGGCAGTCTGCCGCCGTTGCTAGGTACGCCCACCACCGTTTACTCCCCCGCGATGGGCGGATCAAGCGTCTTCGGCATGCTCGCGCCGAATTTGAATTCAGTCATGTACCCGTTTGTGGGATTCACCATGAAGGATCGAATGTGAATCCAACTTTGGCGGCCAGACCCTCTTGCACCAAATCGGAAAACTGCGCGCTCGAGTCGAACAGGACAACAACCGGATAGTCCGGGCCGCGGCTGCGAAGTAGTTCGATTAGCCCGTTGAAGACATCGCGTCCTCGAGGATTGGGAATCAGGCCGACCGTGAGTTCTGACTGCATCCGCTTTACCTCAAGCACGATTGGCTTGCGATGCTCCACGGAAGTCGGTTGCTGCGCATGACCGACAGTACTCAGCGCCGCCATGAGCACAAGAGCTGGAGTATTTCTCATGTCCGCCTCAGATCTGCCCAACGCAACGCGGAACGCGCGGGGCGGACGGGCGCGACGCTTGCGTCTTGTGCAAGCGGCGTGACCGGACGTTCGCACCCTCTCGAAGTTGCTCGCAACCATGCCTCTCGAGATGGCGGATGAGATCCCGGCGCTTCACGCCGCTGGGAGCCTCAGAGGCTCGCGGATAACTGCCTGCCCACGGGTGTCTTCTTGAGACAACTCGCGGTTCGCTTCAAGCACCAACTCGGCCGCCTCCGCCAAGTTCTTGCGGGCTTCTTCGAGCGTGGCGCCTTGCGTGTTGGCTCCAGGGAGTTCTTCCACAAGCCCGATGTAGCCTTCGGGCACTTTCCGGAATACGGCCGTGAATTCCGCTTTCATCACCACCTCGCGCAGAAAGTATACGACCGAGCCGTTGTTCGTGAAGATTGCAAGCGCCGTGACCGGGCGGACCGGCGCGTTGACGCGGTTGTTAGCCATCACGCCTCGCACCTGTCTTGCGGCCCGGACAATTCAGCTCGATGCGACCTTGAGGAGCGGTTGGGCCAAATCGGACGATGCTGTCGTCGCAGCCTTCAACATGAAAGCGGTAGCACGGCCATCTGACTACATCGGCGCCTACCCTGCGGGACAGAGGTTGGCCGGTGGGATCCGTCGCTATTTGAATAGTCGTGGTGATCACCGGCGAGATTGTCAACTGAAAGTCCCCGTCGGGATAAAACGCGAAGCGCTCCGAGGACTGGTTTGCGGGTTCGCAGCCATCGTCACCCCACCCGACAAAAATGGCTTTCGGAAACAACGGCACAAATTGCCCGTCGCTGGTTCGATACACGAGTTGCCCATCGAATTGATAGCCTGCAAGTGCTTTGGGCGGAGCGGAACGCTCTACTGGACTGGCTGATTCCGTAGGAGGCGGAACCGCCTCCGTGGGCGCGGACAATCCCAAAACCAATGCGAGGGCGATAGAGAGCGGTGATCCGGTCACCTCGTGTGCCCTCCTCGTGATGGCTAACGTCGACGATAAGCTGCTGAAGCCCGCCACGCACCTGGCAGTGCGGTGGGGTCGCATGATCCTGACGCGGCGGCGAACGATACGCGCCGGGCGGTGAGACTCGTTTCTATCGCTTCGCGAAGGCCTGGAAGCGACGCTGGGAAACATGCCTCCTTCAGGATGACGGTACGGTCGCGCGACTCCACCGACGCCAAATCGCCGGTCACATCCGCAATCAGCTTGGATAGCAGGGCGG
>CAYUPI010000145.1:0-2404 GCA_964446585.1 uncultured Verrucomicrobiota bacterium | reverse complement strand
TGTTTCCCGGCACCATAAGTCCCTTGGTCGTCGCCATCCAGCAGACCGACACTCCTGCGGCGATGTGCTCGGAGAGCGCGGCGAGCTGCCAGGTGCGATAGCCGCCGACGGACAGTCCCATCGCCGCTATCCGCTGCCGATCCACCTCGGGCCTTGTGGTCAGGAACTCGGCGGCGCGTAGATCCTCGTAGGCGATCAATCCAGCGAAGGACATCCCCATATGCAAGAGATTCGCCGCCAGCGCCTGTTGACCATCGTAGCTGCCCCCGCTGCGGTCCGACCAGTTCAGCATGTCAGTCGCAAAGCAAACGTAACCGCGCCGGGCCAGCTCATCGCCCAGGAAGCGTCCGCCGTAATATTTCTTCACCCATTCCTGTGCCGAACTCAGCTTCTCAGGTCGCTCGTCCCACGGTCGGATGACCTTCTCCTTGCCGATATCGAACTTTGCTCCGTGGTCGTGCAACAGCAAGACAGCCGGGAACTGGCCCTGGCCCTTGGGCACGGTCATCAAGGCGAGAACCCGGCTGTCGGCGGTCAGATTCAACACTACCTTACGCGCGACGTAATCGCCGCGGTCCTGTTCGGCGAGCACGACAGGATTGAACGGCGCGGACGGCGGCACAGCCAGCAGACATTCTCGCACTTTTGCCCGTGCCGCCTCACGCCACTGATCAAAGTTGGTGTGTTGGCCGCTGAGCCAGGACAACGGGTACGTCAGGCGAACCGCCAGCGCTTCCCTGAATGCCGGTAAGTCGTTCTTTACTCCAGGGCTTTGAAATTCCTTGGTTTCGCTCGCGTTCGGCACTGGCTGAGCCAGGCCGTGATGCTTCTTGGCATTAGGAAAATCCTTCGCAAAGCGCTCCAGCAACGCCTGCGGGTCATTGGTCATGGCATAGATTTTCATGCGCCAGACGCGCTCGGCAGGCGGAGCATCCGCAGGCGACCATTGCGGATTATTGTGCATGCAATCGTGCCAGGCCTGGCACATGGTTGGAGCAGAGTCCGAGCCCAGCGCCGCCAGGTATTTTCCATCGCGCGACACTGTTCCGATGAGTGTGGTCGAATAGCGATCGGGGCTGTAGTCAGCCCATGAATTCGTGCCCGCGAACGGGACCGGCTGCCAGTCCCCAACGTACACCTGTACCCAGACCGGGTTGTTATAGCGATCTTCCAGCGAGCGAACCGGAATTTTCCGCCGCGTGGTCTGGTCGAGAAACGTCATGCCTCGCTCGGTGAAAATGAAGCAGCGTTTGACAAACTCCGGATAGGGATCGGGCCGGCTGGCGAAGCCTGGGGCGCGATGCAGTTGCCAGCAAAGGTTCGGCGTTAACAAGTTTTCCGGGAGCTTTTCGTTAGGATATTTTTTTGTGTCCAGAACGGACCGCGCGACAAATTCGACGGCACCCGGCTCGGGAGTAAATGTGGTGACAAGCAACATCTGCGGTTGCTCTTTGACACGGTGCCGGATTTCGAGCCGCCCGCCATCGAGCGCGCGCGCGCCGATGAAATCCACTTCGCTTTCGTAGCACCAGGAATCGCAAGTGAATTCCGGTACATTTGGGAAACGCGCGGCCACCATCAACAGCTTCTTTGGCCCGCCGAACCGCCCATCTTCCCAAACGCTCAAGGTAGGGAGTTTTTGGGGCTCGGGGTTATTGGCGGTCACGAGGGCCAGCGCCTCCTGCTGCTGCTGCTCGGCGGCTGAAGCGGGGTTGGCAACGGCGACGAGCAACAACGCCGCCTGTAAAAGAGGCCGCACGGCGCGCTGGGGACAGCGCGCCCTACCTTCCCACATTAATCGGATATTAGGGCCGACGTAAAACATAGGACACTGGAGCTTCCCTGCCCCTAAAGCTTTCGGGATTGGTGTGGCGCTTTCATCAATCATTCCTTTTTTACTCGTGCTAGAACCTGGCCGAGCGGTTCATCCGGATAGGGCGAAGCCAGCAGGCGCGAGGCTGGCCGATGTTGCAGATAGAACGCCAACACTTCGGGAAAATAGACCAGACCTTCGGGCGGACAGGAACCGAACGCCGGCTCCCCGTCGCGGTAATCGCGCGTGAGTTCCCGATCCTCGGGCCGCTTGTAGAGTTGCTTGAGTTCCGAACTCTCCTTGATTTTGCCGGTGGTGATTTCCCAGCCATTCAGACCGGCGAAGATCTTGCCCGTGCGCCGCCAGCCGTGGATGCGCTGGCGCAGGACGCGCTCGATCGCGTCCATGTGCTTTTCCTGCGGGCCAAGCAAACGATCTGCCTGCACGAGCTGCCAGGCATGCTCGATGCCCTGGCTGAGGATGAGATAACTGGAGCGCGGATGCGGATAACGCCATCCGCCGAGCGGGTCCTGGCTTTCAGCGAGGAAATCCGCCACCGCAGCGACAACGTCACGCAGCTTCGGCTCAGTC
>CAYUPI010000144.1:0-2535 GCA_964446585.1 uncultured Verrucomicrobiota bacterium | reverse complement strand
TTCACAATGAAGGCCCGGGCCAATTCACCACTTGGACCCTGGCTCAAACAACGCGACGTCGTGCCCTTCCGATGCAAAGCAGGAACTTTTTACAGTGACACAGCCAGCCCCGGCTATATCGTCCGCCAGGGCGATGAATACCTGATGTTTTTCAGCGCGGCCACGCCGCGCGACGGCCGCCTGCTGCGAACCATCGGATTGGCGCGGACGAAGAGTCTCGATGCGCCGTGGACGGTTGCGCCGCAGCCCATCGTGCCGTCGTCGGAGCAAGTTGAAAATACGTCGCTTTACTTCGAGCCGGCCACTCAAACCTGGTTCCTTTTCTCGAACCATGTTGGTATCGAAAAGGGAGACGAATTCACGGACGCCATCTGGGTCTATTGGACGAAAGACTTGCGGCAATGGAATCCTGAGCACAAGGCCGTGGTCCTGGATGGGAAGAATTGCGCATGGAGCCGTAAGTGTATCGGCCTGCCATCGGTCCTAAGAGTTGGCAGCAAACTGGCGATCTTCTACGACGCGCCCGGCGGTGACAGCACCAGCCACATGAAACGCGATGTGGGCCTGGCCTGGCTGGACCTGCCGCTGGTGCTGCCACCAGGAACTTGACAATCGGTTCGTGCCGTAGGTTCTTTCCCGGATGAAAGCGTGGCTGATGGATGATTTCACCGGCGTTAGCGGACTTCGTCTTGGCGATGCGCCCGAGCCCGCGCCGCAGCCCGCCGAGGCAGTTCTCGAAGTCCAATACGCCGGCCTGAACCCAGCGGATGCTTACCTTGCAGAACGACAATATCCTGCCAAGCCGTCACTGCCGCATATCCTGGGCCGCGATGGCGTAGGCGCCATCCTGCAATTCGGGGAGAGCGTGACCGGACTGCGCCGGGGCGAGCGCCGTGCCGTTTTGCGCGGCGAAACCGGTATTAATCGCCCAGGCACCTTCGCTCAGCGCGTTTCGGTGCCGGCCGAAAGCCTGATCGAGATTCCGGCCGGATGGAGCGAAGAAGAAGCCGCCGGGGCTTCGCTCGTCTATCTAACGGCTTATCAGGCGCTGACGATGTGGGGACCGCTGCCGGCTTCCGCGGTGGTACTGGTCACCGGCGCCTCCGGCGGTGTCGGAGTAGCCAGTGTCCAACTGGCCCACGCCATGGGCTGCACAGTCATTGGCCTCTCGCGCAGCCCCGAAAAGAGCCGGCGGCTGCAAGAGCTTGGCGCCAGCGCTACGTTTAGCCCGCAGGAGCCGGATTGGCGCAAAACGCTCAGACAAATGCTCGCTCCACGCCGCGTGGACCTGGCGATCGACAATATCGGCGGCAAATTTTTCCCGGAAATCCTCGATACTCTCGGCGAACTCGGCAAAGTCAGCGTCGTCGGCCGACTGGCCGGTCCTGTGCCTGAATTCAACACCGCTGCGTTGATCTTCCGCCGCGTCCGGATCGGCGGTGTGGCGGTCTCGGCCTTTGCGAACGCAGACGGGCGTGCCGCGTGGTCGAAAATTCTGGAATTGCTTTCCCGCACAAAGGCGAAACCGTTGGTGGACAGCGTGTTTCCGTTCGAGCAGTTGCCAAAAGCGTTCGCGCGCCTGGCGGAAGGACCGATGGGTAAGGTGCTGCTGGAAGTCAAATCGTAGCCGGATTCTATGCATGAGGCCGGGCAAGAATCTCCGATGCCCAGTCCGCGCCTGTTTGCCACGACGCACTGGAGTGTGGTGTTGGCAGCGGGACAGGGCGAATCAGAGCCGGCGCGGCGAGCGTTGGAAACGCTTTGCCGGGCATACTGGTATCCGATTTACGTGTATGTCCGCCGCAAAAGTTATGGGCCGGAGGAGGCAGAGGATTTGACCCAGGAATTCTTTGCTCAACTTATCGCCAAAGAGCATTTGAAACTGGCGGACCGCGAGAAAGGAAAATTCCGCACCTTTCTGCTGGCTATGCTGGACTCCTTCCTGGCGCGGGAGTGGAGCCGGGCTCATCGCCAGAAACGCGGCGGCCAGTTCGTCTTCGTTTCGCTGGACGACCCGGGCCCAGAGGAGCGTTACAAGCTTGATCCGCCTGACAACGCCACGCCCGAAAAGAAATTCGAAATGCAATGGGCGCTCACGGTTCTCGAACAAACTCTGCTCAGTCTCGAGAAGGAATGTGCCGCCAGGGGCAAAACGGAGCTCTTCCAGGCGGCAAAAGGCGTGCTAACCGGCGACAAGGAAGGTGCGACCTTTGCTCAGGTTGGCCAGCGCCTGGGTTTGGCCGAAGGCGCCGCCCGAGTTGCGGTCCATCGTCTGCGTCAGCGCTACGGCGAACTGCTCCGAGACGAAATTGCGCACACCGTGGGCAGCCCCAGCCAAGTGGAGGATGAAATGCGTTGTCTGCTCCAGGCCGTCAGCCAGTAATTCGTCCTCGCTGTTTTTCAGTGGAACGCGGCACCTCTAATTAGCACCCAACTTCAGTTGGGTGGGCTTGGTTGTCGTGAGGCAGTTCAACCGTTTTAACCCGGATTTTGCATTTGGCCTGGGAGTGTGTTGCGAACTGAACCTCAAGCTGG
>CAYUPI010000143.1:0-2683 GCA_964446585.1 uncultured Verrucomicrobiota bacterium | reverse complement strand
AGCCGCGCACGCTGGCGGGCATGCCGAGGAGCCATTGCATCACGTCCAGGTTGTGCAGGCATTGATTGAGCAGCACGCCACCGCCTTCTCCCTTCCAGGTCGCCCGCCAGCCGCCGCTGGCATAATAGGCCTCCGTGCGGTACCAATCGGTCATAATCCAGCTCAAGCGGACGATTTCGCCCAGCTCGCCGCCATGGATAAGTTTTTGAATCTTGAGGTAGCGCGGCTCGGCCCGGAGTTGGAACATGCCGGCGAAAACAATCTTCGGATTGCGCTTGTGAGCGGCGATCAATCGCTCCGCGTCGGCCTTGTGGGCCGAGATTGGTTTTTCGACCATCGCATGCACCCCTTGCTGGAGCGCCGCGATGCCAAGCGTCGTGTGCTGGTAGTGCGGCGTGGCGATAATGACGGCATCCACCAGCCCGGAACAAATCAACTCCTCTCCATCGGAAAAAACTTTGAGCGGTTTGTATTTTTCAAGCTTTTCCGGAATCGCATCGGACACTGCGACCAATTCGGCGCGGCTGACTTTGCCCGCAGCGAGGTAGGCATGGTGGTGCTGGCCGATGTTGCCCAGCCCGATGATGCCCAATCGCACGTTGGTCATGGGCAAAGTTTATCGGGCCGACGGCCGAACTCCAGCCGACATTTATGGCGGAGTTCACGCCGGCGCGACCTGGACTATCGCAGCGCAGGTTTGGGCCGCGTTTTTGTTGCCAGAGGTCACCGACTCAGGAAGAGCCCTTCTTATCGTGCGACTTTTCCGACCTTCCGGGCTCAGACTGGGGAGAGCTTTGACGCGGCGACGACGGGGCCGCCGAATGCGGCCCGACGGATTGTTCGTGGCCCTTCGGGTAATAAACATGAGGGTTGCCGCCCCGATAATCGACCTGGCCTTCGCCGTACCGGCCATGGCCTTGGGCCGCAGGCGAAGCCGCCGGCGTTTCGGTCCGAACGGGAGGCATCGCGTTCGGGGCTACTTTGATCTCCCGTGAAGGGGATGCCGGCGCGGATGCGGAAGGAGTGCTTGGAGACGCTGGCTGGCTTCGGGCGGGCGGTTGCGTTGCGCGTGGCGCTGGTTCAGCCGGCCGAGGAGCTGTTTGAGGGTTCCGAGGAGCCGACTCTGTGCGAGATTTAGATTCTTGCGCGCCTTTCGAAGGTTGGGATGCCGTAGTCGGCGCCGCATGTTCCGTGCTCGGCCTGGGCGCAGTCCGCGGAGCGTCTGGTTGTCCTCGGCGCGGACCCGTAGTGGGCGTGGTTGAACGGCCTTCAAAACCCGGCCTCTGTTGGCCCGCCACTGGAACGCTCGCACGGTGCTGAATGACCGGATGACGTTCGTCCACCTTTTGGACTGTGACGGGAGTGGTCCTGGCCGGAGCGGCAAGATGAGTTCGATAGACGACAGCTTGTCCGCGCTCGCCGCCTGCGGCGGTGGCCACCGTCCGGGTCGAGCCAGCGGGCAGCTCCCGCACCGTGGCGCGAGGAATCGGCGTGCGAGCTTTGGCAGACACTCGTTCGACCGGAATGCCATGATTCACGATCGTGGTATTGTTCACTGTGTAGTTATTGATGATCGTCGTGTTATTGTAGATCTTGGTGATCTGGGTCGGTGCCAGCCGGTGACGGTACAGGTCGCGTTCGCAGAAGTCATGTATCCCGATGAATGTAAAGCAGTCCGCATGGAGGCCGAAATCGAAGTTAACACCCACGTGGACGCCATTAAAGCTCCACCCCACGCCAACGACAAAATCCGCACGTGGCGGCAACGGCGCCCAGCCGCAGTAATCCCCTGAACTGCGCCAGACCACCCACGCCGGAGCCCAAACCGAGCCCGGAATCCATACCCAACCAGAGCGCGGATGCAGGTACCAGCGTCCATAATGGAAGGGCGCCCAGCCCCAGGAGTAATCCGATTGCCAATACCAGCCACAATCGGTGTAGAGCCAATGACCGCCGGTGCAGTAAGGGCTCCAGCCGCGGTTAATCACCACCACGCTTGGTTGCCAGCACCAGCCGTACCCAGCCACGTCCACCCAGGCGCCGTAGGGCGCGAGGTCACCGTAAAAATAACTTACTTGCGCCGGCGGGGTGCTGACTTCCGTCGTTGGGGGAGTCAGCGGCGCTTCGACAGGCACGGTCGGTTCCGGCGCCGTCGGTGGCGGCGCGGTGGGAGCCGAAGCGGGCTGTGGTTGATTGCGCAATGCCGCGTCACGGTTCAGCATCGCGGTAATCGCTTCTGATGAGAGCCCCATATCTCTCGCGTACAGGATTTGATCGGCCGAGAGATTGAATCCCGTGGCTGAGTTGTTGATGTAAGCCATGATCACGTCCTCGGCGACTCCTGACTGGGCCAACCGAATCACCTCCCCAAGGCCAGGCGAAACTGCGGCAGGAACGGAACTCGCAGGTTGCTCAGGTAGCGGCGTTTTGGCCACCGGCGGTGGCGCCGGCTGAGCGCATCCAGTGAAGAGTGGCAGCAGAACTGAAGCAACGAGGACGAGCCTCCTGGTTTCCTTCAGGCAATATGTTGTTACGGTCTTCATGAAGGATTAGACCACACTGCCACCAGTTTATTCAGGCGCCAATTTGGCCGCTGAGGCAGGAAGTCTGCCAAGCCCCGTCGCATAGCGAGCGCATCTTGACACTACCACCATAATGGAGGCGTGAGAACGGTTCCTCATCC
>CAYUPI010000142.1:0-2707 GCA_964446585.1 uncultured Verrucomicrobiota bacterium | reverse complement strand
GACATCGCGCTGCCAGTGCCTTGAATGGTCTTCAGCCACTGGAGCTGGCCTCCAGCAACAGTCACGTTGTTAATAGTGGCAGTGACGCTAGCCGAGGTGGCCCAGTTACCTGCCGCATCATAAACTTTGCCATAAAAGCTGTGGCTTCCATTGGCCATATGGGTCGTGTCGCACGCATATGTGAAGGGCGAACTGGTCGCCGTACTCAACGGCGTGGTCTGGTTGTCGCAATAGAATTCAACTTTAGTCGCACAAGCGCTGGCCGTGGCGCTCAGTGTAATCGTATTGCTGACCGTGGCGCCACTGCTCGGCGAAGTCAAAGTGACGGCAAGCGGACATGAGGTGTTGGTGAAATTGGCCACCAGAGTCCGGTTTGCACTTGCGCTGAAGGCGTAACTGGCAGAAGTGCTCACGATTGTTGAATTCTCCGTCCAATTGGCGAAGCCGTAACCCGCATTGGCCGTGGCCGTCACGGTGGCACTCGTGCCGCTGGTGTAGCTGCCTCCGCCGCTGGTGCTGCCACCGGCCGCGGGCCACGAACTGGTGCTAATAACCACCGGAGGAGGCGCAGTACCGACGGAGTTATACTGTGAAGTGACCTCCGTCGCGCTCAGGGCGCGGCTGTAGATGCGCGCGTCGTCCAGTTTGCCATTGACATATCCATACGTGCTCGGGTTGCTGTAATGGGCGCCCATTTTGACCGGGATACCGGCGGTGTCGCCCGGCGCGCCTGCCGCCGTTTGAGAAAACAAGGCCCCATTAACGTAGAGTTTCAGGCTGGCGCCGTCAAAGACGACCACGTAATGGTTCCAAACGCCGGCAGCCGGGGTGTAACCAGGCCCCGCGCTGGTCCACGAGGGGGAACCTGATCCAATAATTCCTGAAACTCCGGAGCCCGACCAATAGATTCCATATCCATAACAGGAAGACGCGCTGTTCAGCTTCGCAACGATGTTGGGATACTGGCTTGAACCAGGGAGGGCGTTGAAATTAACCCACGCGGCGACGGTAAAGGCGCCTTTGATGTTAAGACCGGCGCTATCCGGGACACTGACCAGATCGCTAACGCCGTCGAGGTTGACCGCTTGATTTGTTTTGCCCGCCACAATTGTCGGCAGGGGGCTGCCCGCGAGAGTTGCGCTATTTCCGTTCCCGCTGCTGTCGGTGACCGTCGTTCCCGAAACGTTGGCGGTGTCGAATGACCAACAGCCGCTGAGGATGCCCGCCGAGGCCGCGCTGAAATTGGCGACCAGTGTCCGGTTCGCATTGCCGCTGAATGTGTAACTGGCCGAGCTGCTCACCGCCGTGCCGCTTTCGGTCCAATTGGCAAAGCTGTAGCCCGCGTTCGCCGTGGCGGTCACGGTCACAGTCGAACCGCAAATGACGGTGCCACCGCCACTCGTTGAGCCTCCGGCCGTGGGCGATGAGCTGGCAGTGATAGTTGCTGTGCAAATCGCGCATGCCGGGGTGGTGACGTAAGCCGGGCTGCTCTGCGATGACGAGTTGCCGGCGTTGTCAAGGGCGCTGACAGCATAGGAATAAGCCGTCGAACCGGACACGCTCGTATCCGTCGCGCTGGTGGCGGGTGCCAGCACCTGTTTGAGGAACACGCCGCCGCGATAAATGTTATAGCCTTTGACCCCAGAAGTGTAGGTAGTCCCGCCTACTTTGGTGCCCTGATCCGTGGAAGCGCTCCAGTACAAACTTACCTGATTACACGTTGACGCAGAGGCGGTCAGACCAGTCGGAACCGTCGGCGGGGCTTTGTCACCAGTGCTCTTGGCGGCATTGGCCAGGTACTGGACCGTATTGGTATAAATGCCAACGCGATACATCTCCACTGGGCCGGTCAAGAGGTTTGTGACGGCAAAATCGGTTGTCGGGGAGCCAATGGGCTGCCATGGACCTCCTAAGCTCGTCGTTCCTTCGGCTTGATACAAAACGCCTGTAGTTCCGTTCCATCGAAGGATTGCCGCGCCACCATCCACCGTCAATCTGAGATTCGAGGGCAGATCTGTGACCGCATGGGCGGGAAGGACGCTCAGCGCGCACAGCAATGGCAAGAGTCTAGAACCAAGCTTTGTGGCGCGTTTGACCTGGCAAATTGGACTGAGAACGACTACTCCTTGATTAGAGGCAACCGATTCCAGATTGGAATGCGGGACACAGCACGAATTATTAGCCATAAATTTCCTGCGACTGCTCCAGTGATTTCTTCGCTAATCGCCAGGTCGTTCCCGACCGTCAGCGACTTTGGTTTCCTATTACGCAAAGTCAGTGCTCAGTTTTCGTGCCAAGCGACGAGGAATCTGCGATCGCTGGGAATCAACAGGTTACGTGGGCAGGGGTTGGCTTTTCGAGGTGAGTAGGTGGAAGACGAATTTCCAGCGTGCAAAATGATTTTGCTCCTGTTTCCAGACTGGAGCATTCGAAATGAGGAAAGAGCGCTGAGAGTGCGCTCTGCTCGACAGAGACCAGCTTTCGCTGGCCTATTTGGTGTATTCAGTCACGAAGGCACCGGTCCCCGGCGTGTTGGCTGAACCTCCGCCCGGACTGAACGTCCCCGCCTGCCACGAGCCCGACGTCATTACATGACCAAACGAGTCAAATTGTACCGCATTGCCTATCCCAGTCCCAGTGCTCGAACGCTTCGCCCACCGGAACACCGGTTGTGCATTGCCCGTTACATTGAAACTCGCCACAAAAT
>CAYUPI010000141.1:0-2789 GCA_964446585.1 uncultured Verrucomicrobiota bacterium | reverse complement strand
CCGGCCGCCCGATCTGGAACCCGAACCCGTAGGCGCCCGTAGTGAATTGCGCACGAGTCGCCTCGGCCAGCGTCTCCGCCTTCAATAACTTGTTCGACATCATCTCGCCGGCGAACCTCATCAGATCGGCCGCCGTCGTATAACCGCCTCCCGCCGAGGTTCCTCGCCAGGGCAGCGTCGCTTCGTTTGAAACCATTTCAAACTGCTCCCTCATGTAGCCTTTGCTCCGGTTGGCCACCTCCACGCTTTCCGGCTCGGACCCCGAGTTGGTCATGCCGGCCACTTTGTAGATGTTCTCGGCCACGAAGTCGTAGTACGACTTCCCCGAGACCTTCTCGATCAGCACGCCCAGCAGCAGGAATCCGTAGTTGGAGTATTCCCACTTGGTGCCGGGCTCGAACTGGAGGTCGCGCTCACCGTACAGCTTCACGTAATCCTGAAGCGTCTTCAATTCGAGCCGATGCGCCTCGAACTCCGGACCGTCCGCCGAAGCGGTCAAACCACAGTTTGGTTCATTTCCGACGTTCGCGAACCATGCTATGGTTCGACCCCTTCTATGCTTGAAATTGGCTGCCGGAGGGTGATCCCTATGATATGGTAAGAGCATGGTTTGGAAGCTGATACCACAAATTTTAGGGGGCGCCCTGATTGGGCTGGTAGCAGTGCTCGACTACCATTGGCACGACAAGCGGACCCGCAGGTTTCGACGCGCCCGTGCGTGCCTCTATGTGCTCTGCTTCTTATGCGTGGTCGCCGGCATCCTAGCAACCGCCGACGAGCATCGCGAAGGAGTCGAACTGCGGCGGCTGGTGCAGCAGGTCGTGCAAAACACCGACGAGCTGCAGAGAGTGCAAAGGAGGTTCGACGAACGGGTAAACCAAAAGCTGCTCGCAGAACCCAGTGGAAAAGTCGCTGTTGATCCGGCGGCAACCTCAGAACTGAAACAGGCGGTGACGAACGTAATAAAGCCGCTGATTGCGTTGGAGTCGCGTCATTCAGGGCGCGATCTCGACGCGGGGGCAGCTTACGTAGTTCGAGAGGCTCGCAGAGCCGTTGCGGCTGCGGGAGCGCAATTGGAATGGGTAGCCACGGTTGGGGGTACATCTCCCAACAGTGCCGCCGAGATAGCGTCGATTGCCGCTGACACGCAAGGAAATGTTGTGACATGTGGCGCATTCTCGGGACTCGCCGAGTTCGGTGGGACCGTGCTCACGAGCAGCGGTGCGTCAGATGTATTTGTCGCTAAGTATACCCCAGAGGGAAAAGTCCTCTGGGCACGAGAATTCCAGGCAATGAACGGCCGGGCCACATCCTGCCGCGTCAGCCCAAAGGATGAGGTTTATTTGCTCGGAGAGTTCGCCGGCGAGATCAATACCGGCTTCGGCAAGTTTCAAAGCAATGGAAGAGCGGGCTTCCTATCGAAGCTATCTTTGTCCTCGACCCCCATCTGGACGACCCAGTTTGGCGGCAGCGAAGTTCGAACTAGCGGCGTGGACGTTGGGCACAACTCAGCCTTTGTGACCGGCTCCTTCTCCGGAACTCTTACGATAGGCGACCAAAGTGCGACCTCAACGGGAGACTTCGACGTTTTTGTCGCCAAAATTGCAAACGACGGGCGCTGCGAATGGCTGCGTAGCTTTGGTGGACCCCTGCAGGACTATGGCATGAGTGTCACCCTCCTGTCAGAGGAGAGCATTGCCATCGGGGGTTGCTTCAGTTCTAAGGCACTTTTTGGTTCGATAGGCGTGAGTAGCGCCGGGGGAACCGACGGTTTCCTCGCAGTGCTTAACTCTTCAAATGGATCAGTCCAAAGGGTACTGCGCTTCGGGGGTTCGCTCGACGACTGCGTGTACTCTCTTGCAGCGTCGTCGGCGAGCTCGATCTTTCTTGCGGGCGTTGGACGTAGCAACATCGAATTCGGAACCCAGATTCTGGAGGGCTCACCCGCCGGTAGCGTCGTCGTGGCGAAATACTCTCAAGGGTATCTTGAATGGGCAAAAGCGTTTCCCGGAACCGGTTTCGGAGGAGACATGGCCACGAGCGTCAGCAGTGATAATCAGGGGAACCTGCTTTTTACCGGCAGGATCTCTGGAGCCACAGACTTCGGAGTGGGAGCTATGTATGGCCAGATGACTCCGAACGCATTCGTTGCGAAGAGCGACTCCCACGGCTACTGCCGCTGGTCCAAGCGATTTACCGGACGGATCTCGCACGGCACCGCAGTTTGCTGTGACCAGGACGGGAATGTACTGTGCGCCGGGACGTTCGCAGGCGAAGCCGATTTCGGTAACGGACCGATGCTCAGCCGTGGAACACGCGCGTTTCTCGCCAAGTACAAGCCGTAGGGCGGCCAAACTCCGTGCAACTTGAAGTCGTTCACGTAACCGTGAGGACATCCTGATGCTGGGACTTATCAGCAGCCCGCAGCAAGCGGCAGATCGTGGACAGTTCTTCGCCTTCTGCGCAACTCCTCTGAAGTCCTCAAAACTCAGACTCAGCGGTCGATAAAACCACGGTCGCGACCTTCTCCACTGCTCGGGTTTGGGTGCCCTGCATGTCCGATGCAGATGATGTTGTTGTCCGCCGAAGCGCCTGCGTTGCCAATTTCCCTGTTGTTATTGCCGGTGGTGATATTGCGGCGAGTTTTCCTCAGCGCTGCATCGCCGGTCGTGGGAACTACTTGAGTGGCATCCGGGCGTGGAGCCAATCTCCCATCCGCGAAGCCGTAGGAGGGTCCAGGTTGCACAACACGATCACCGAGGACTGACGCGCGCGTTGAGTGCGAGAAC
>CAYUPI010000140.1:0-2955 GCA_964446585.1 uncultured Verrucomicrobiota bacterium | reverse complement strand
TGCGTATTCCGGCGATGTGAATAGAGCATTCCGACGGATCTGAATAGCCGTCGAAGCGAAGCAACGCTGGCACCTGCAATGATGCCTGAGGTTATTCACATCGTCAACTGGTGGCGGACGGATTTGGGGGTTTGGCGGCGTCAACAGGATTTCGAACTCCTCGATTCCGACCAACGGGAGGCCGCCGCCAGCTACCAAGGTGGACTGGTTTTGCCTTTGCATCGGCCCCCTTTCCCTTCTTATAGGTAAGTCTTCGGAACGGCCCGGAGCCGGCAAGGGCGCGCGGTTTGTGCGCGGCGGAGGAAAATCTTTTCCGGGTTTGAAAAGATTTTGCGGAGCGAACGCTTGACGGCGAGGACCGTTCTGGAACATGGCGGTGAAGGGAAAGGGGGCTGCCGCAGTCGTCATTGTGGTTCCTCCTCGCCAGGCTTGCGACGCTTCTTGCGCATGGATTCACCTTTCAACTCGATGCGGTAGGCGTTGTGCACCAGGCGGTCCAGAATGCTGTCCGCGATGGTGGGGTCGCCGATTTGCTCGTGCCAGTGTGCCACGGGCATCTGCGAGGTCAACATCAGAGAGCGGCGCTCATAGCGGTCATCGCAGATTTCCAGGAAGTCGCGCCGCTCCGCATCTTTCAATGGCGCCATCGCGAAGTCGTCGAGCAGCAGGACATCGATGCGGGAGAGCCGGACCAGGAAGCGGCCGATGCTGCCGTCGGCATGCGCTCCCGCCAGTTCGCGGAACAGTTCCGAGGTCCGCTTGTGTAGGACCGAGCACCCGTCACGACAGGCTTTTTGCGCCAGGGCACAAGCCAACCAGCTCTTGCCGATGCCGGTTGGTCCGATTAGTAAAACATGCTGATGCTGGCGGACCCACTCGCTGCTGGCCAGTGTGCGCATGAGCTTGCGATCCAGTCCACGCGGGTGTTGGTAATCGATGTCCTCGATGACTCCGCGCTCCTTCAGGTGGGCGGCTCGCAAGCGCCGTGCCAAGGCCCGGTTCTCTTTCCAGAGCCACTGCTGATCGACCAGCAGCGCAAAACGTTCTTCGAAGCTGAGCTGGCCGGCCTCTGCAGTTTCCAGTTGTGCGCGGAAGGCGTCCGCCATCCCATGCAGCTTCATAACGTGAAGTTTCTCTATCGTTGGCTGATTCAACATACCGATTCCTTTCCAACTGCGGCTACTGCACCAGCGTGGTGGGCGGATCGTAATAATGGGGTCCGCGCAGATTTTCATGTTCGGGACCGGGATGGACGGGCTCGGGTTCGAGCAGCAGTTGCCGGTCGAGCGAGTTCTTCAGGATGGACTTCAGACTTTGATAAGAGAAGGTCTGGAGTTGGACCGCCCTCTGGCTGGCGGCTTCCAGCCGCGCGCGGGAGTACATCTTTTCCAGCCGCAGGATTCCCAGACAGGCCCGGTAACCCATCTCGGGGTGCGGTTTGCGCTCCAGAATGGTCTGGACCACTTGGGCCGTCGCCGCCCCGATCCCTTCGGCCCAGGGGATCAACCGCGAGGGCGTCCATTCCAGGTGTGCCTGGTGGCTCTTGGGCATGTGTTCGGCCACGGTGGTGTGCCGGTAGACAAAGCTGTTGCGCGCGTGTGAGGCGACGCGCTTGCCAGCGTGGAAAATCTCTATCGTGGCGGCGGTGTAACGAGCTTCTAGTTTTTGACCGGCCAGTTGGTAAGGAACGCTGTAATAATGACGGTCCACCTCCACGTGGTAATCGATGGAGGCGCGGACGGTCTTCCAGTACGCCAGCACGTAGTGCTCGGACGGCAGTGGCTGTAAGGCCGGTTGATCGAGTTCAGCGAACAGGCTGGCACGTGAGCCCTCGCGTTTCCGGAATGGGCGATGATTGAGTTTCTCTAACAGGCCGGCAATGGCCTCATTGGCCTCGGCCAGCGAGTAGAACCTATGATGGCGCAGGGCGGCGACGATCCAACGCTCCGCTACCAGAACGGCGTTTTCGACTTTGGCTTTGTCCCGAGGCTTCCGAGGGCGGGTCGGCATGACGGCGACCGCATAATGGGTGGCCATGTCGAGATACGTGCGGTTCAGGTCCGGTTCGTAGCGGCAGGCACGGTCTACCCCCGTGCGCGGATTATCTGGAATGACCAGCTTCGGAACACCTTGGAAATACTCGAACGCCGCCACATGACTGTCCACCCAGTTCCCCAGGTCCTGGCTCAACGTGGCTCGCGCGAAGGTGTAGGTGCTGGCACCCAGAACGGCAACGAACAACGAAGCTGGCGTGATCTCACTGATTCGCCGGTCGTGGATGGGGATCGTGTCTCCCGCCCAGTCCACGAACATCTTTTCGCCGGCGCGATGCTCCTGGCGCAGCACCACATCCTGATTCCGGCTCCAACGATCATAGAGCTCACAGAAACGGCTGTAGCCGTAACCGTCGGGTTGAGTTTCGCGATATTCCTCCCAGATCAGTTGCAGGGTCAGGTGCTTGTGCGTCTGCAGCTGCCGCTGCACCTCGCCAAAATCCGGTAGAGGGCGAGTGAGCTGACTGGGTCTGCCGGCCGCGGCCGGAAATAGCAACTCCTCTAATCGGCGATCATCCAAGTCATCCGGTAACGGCCAGGTTAAACCGGCGGCGGCAGCTTTTCGCAGGTAACGGTGAACGGTCGCTTGACCTATGGAACAACTGCGGGCGATCTGATTTTGCTGCAACCCGAGACCGAACCGCAGACGTAGGATTTCCTTTACTTTTCGCATAGACACTTTTTCCTCGGGCACGAAGTTCCCTCCACTTGTCAGTGGAGATCGCTTCGGCCCGCTCGTGTCCAGCGCTGCCTGCTTCGATTAAGGGTTTTTCAGAAAATCATTCCGGGATGTGAATAACGATTCCGGGGCCGGACCGATTTGCGTTCCACATCCCGCCGGAATCCCTATTCACATCGCCCCGGAATCCGTATTCACAATTTCCCGGAACGCTTATTCACA
>CAYUPI010000139.1:0-2970 GCA_964446585.1 uncultured Verrucomicrobiota bacterium | reverse complement strand
TGTGGATTCCGGGTGAAGCCGATCACCATTCCAGGGTGATTCCGATCACGATTCCTGGCTGATTCCGATCAGTATTCCTGGGTGAAAGCGATCACCATTCCTGGGCTAAGCCGATCAGTGATCGGCACTTGCCGGAAGGGTGATCGGGATGGGCAGGAATTGTCTGTGGAAAAGAGTTTGGCGGCGCTGGACACCTAACCAAGGGTACTTTGCCTCCCAGGAGGAGGTGAGGGGTGCCCAGAAAGCGAGTGTCCATGCGCAAGACCCGAGAAGTCCTGCGGTTGTATTTCGATCTAAACCTGGGGCAGCGGCAAGTGGCCCGCAGCGCCAACATCAGCCAGAGCACGGTGCATGATTACCTGGAGCGGTTCACCGCGACGGGTTTGAACTGGCCGTTGCCGGCGGAGATGACAGAGGCGGAGTTGGAAGCGGCGCTGTTTCCCGCTGACCCTGGTAAAGGCCGCGAGCCGACAGCCGAACGTCCGCTGCCGGACTTCGCTCACATTCACGAAGAGTTGCAGCGGCACAAACACACCACCCGCCAACTGCTGTGGGAGGAGTACCGAGCCGCATGCCCGGATGGTTATAACTACAGCCGTTTCTGCTATCTCTACCAGCGCTGGAAACAGGAACGTGATGTGGTGATGCGCCAGGAGCATCGTCCGGGAGAGAAGCTGTTCGTCGATTGGGCTGGCGCCACCATTCCCGTTTACGATCCCCAAACAGGCGAGGCTCACCCAGCGCCACTGTTCGTGGCGGTACTCGGCGCCAGCAACTACACCTACGCGGAAGCCAGCGAGAATCAGCAGATAGTCGCTTGGATCGGGGCGCACGTGCGCACCTTCGAGTTCCTGGAAGGTTGCCCGGAACTGGTCGTTCCGGATAACACCAAAACCGGAGTCGCGAAACCGTGTCGCTACGAGCCGGACTTAAATCCAACGTATCAGGAGATGGCCGCGCACTACGGTGTGGGCGTGTTGCCGACGCGTCCACGCAAGCCGCGCGACAAAGCCAAAGTCGAAGTCGGCGTGCAGATCGCCGAGCGCTGGATCATCGCCGCGCTGCGTCATCGCAAATTCTTCTCGCTCGCAGAACTGAACCTGGCGATCCGCGAGCTGCTGGAGAAACTCAACCAGCGTCCCTTCAAGAAACGCGAGGGTTCACGTCGCAGCTTGTTTCTGGAAGTGGAACAACCGGCGCTGCGGCCGCTGCCCACCGAGCGCTTTGATCTGTCCGTCTGGGCGCAAGCCAAGGTGAACATTGACTATCACATTCAGTTCGATGTGAGCTTTTATAGCGTGCCTTATTCGCTGGCGCGGCAGACGGTGGAAGTTCGCGCTACACCGACAACCATCGAGATCTTCCACAAGGGACAACGCGTGGCTTCCCATGTGCGCGCCCGCAAGCCCTACACGGCGGTGACCAACCCCGAGCATCGTCCGGCCTCACATCGTGCGCACCTAGACTGGCCGCCTTCGCGCATGATCCAGTGGGCCCAAACCGTGGGACCGCGCACCGCAGAGATGGTGGAGAAAATCCTGGAAGCGTTTCCTCACCCAGAGATGGGCTATCGCTCTTGCCTCGGCATCATTCGCTTGGGGCAACGCTATCCGACCGCACGCGTAGAAGCTGCCGCCGAACGAGCTCTGCTCACCGGCGCGGTCAGCTACAAAAGCCTCGATTCGATCCTGCGGCGTCATCTCGATCAGCAACCGTTAAACCCTCCGGTGGCACGATCGCTTCCCAGCCACGACAACATCCGTGGCGCGGCCTACTTCGAGTGAGGGGAGGCCGACGACCATGTTGCACCAACCCACAATCGAAAAACTTCTGACCATGCGACTGGAACCCATGGTGGAGACCTGGCGCAGCTTCGAGCAAGACGAAAATGCGCAGCAACTCAGCTTCGAAGAGAAACTCTCGCTGATGGTAGACCGGCTGTGGACCTGGCGGCAGAACTTGGCGCTGGAGCGGCGGCTGCGTTATGCCAAACTGCGCGGCAACGCTTGTGTTGAGGACATCGACTACCGGGCCTCCCGCGGACTCGACCGCACGCTGATGCGTGCGCTCGCCAATGACTCCGGGTGGGTCCAGCGGCACGAGAACGTTTTCGTCATCGGGCCTACAGGCGTGGGCAAGAGCTTTTTGGCTTGTGCCCTTGCCCAAAAAGCCTGCCGCGACGGACACCTGGTGCTCTACACCCGCGCCGCCGCACTGTTCCGCGATCTGGCGCTGGCTCGTGCCGACGGCAGCCTGCGCAATCTGCTGGCCCGACTGAGTCGTGTCGATGTCTTAGTGGTGGATGACTGGGCCATGGCCCCGATGCAGGATACCGAGCGGCGCGACTTCTGGGAAATCTGCGAGGAACGCGATCAAACCCGCTCCACCATCCTCACCTCGCAGGTTCCTGTCGCCCGGTGGCACGAGCAAATCGGTGATGCCACCTTCGCTGACGGAATCCTCGACCGCCTAGTGCACAACGCTCACCGCATCGAACTGCGCGGCGAGTCCATGCGCAAGACGCGCGCCAAGAAACCGGAAGCCCAATCAGAAACCTGAGTCCCAAGGCTTCTACACGAACTGGGGCAGAGGAAGGGACTCATGTGCCGTCCCTTCCTCTGCACTCCATCCCGCTAGAAAATGGAAATCCTCAATGCCTACAAAAAAAACCGCAAGCCTCCGCTGCGCTCCGGACCAGACCCGCTGTTCCCACAAAACCGGGATGTCCCAGGTCAACCCAACGGAAAATCGTCTTTCCTAGGGCATCCTGACGCGAAATTTTTCGATAAAAACGGACGCTGAGACAAAAAATGAAAAAAACAAGAACACAAGCGAAGAGACTTGACCATCCCGATCACTTCCGCCACAATCAACCCGCCAGCGTCGCTGTGCTCCGATCTCTGATCGGAATCCGCAGGAATGCTGATCGCCTTCCCTCAGGAACCCTGATCGACTTCACAAGAATCCGCA
>CAYUPI010000138.1:0-3094 GCA_964446585.1 uncultured Verrucomicrobiota bacterium | reverse complement strand
CTGGGATAGGCAATGCGGTACAATTTGACGCGTTTGGTCATGTAATGACGTCGGGCTCATGGCAGGCGGGCACATTCAAGCTGGGGGGGAGTTCCGCCAGCACCCTAAGCACGGGTGCGTTCGTGAATCAATATACAAAATAGGTCTGCTCGAGACCGCGGATTCTCGGGAGACATTGGAAGGGGCCGCTGCCCAAGCGGCCCCTTCTTCGTTTCCACAAAAAAGAACCTGATTTTGCGGTCCATTTCTTCCCATCAGTCTTCTTGTCGCTGATTCTTTCGGTAATTTCTCTGACTTCTCTGACCGGAACCTTGAGTCCTTTCACAGCCGACCGCTGATGTCCGACCTCTGCTCGCTAAGCGTGAGTTCTTGAGTTGATTAGCGTTCATTAGCGCCGATTAGCGGTTACGGGAAACGGGCAAAGAATGAACCACTAATCTCCAAGAATCCTCGGTAATGACACAACCAGATTTTTGGCACCCCGGGGGGCGAGGATAAGACACGACTGGGACTCATACAAATCCGACAGCCAAAAATCTGTCCAAGAACTCGCCAAACGAGTGTCTCGACTGTCTCAGGAATCTGATTTACTAGGGCACCGAAACATTTGGCATCGCGGTAGCTAATGAGCCAGCGCCTTGGCGGTACGCGGACCTCCCCGGCCCGACGAGAGATTGAATATGAAGTACCGCAAAGTCCTATCCGCTGCTGCCGCCGTTGGAACAAGATTCACGACCCCAAGTTTTCAGAATTGTCTCGCTTCGAAACTGCTGGCGATCGGGCTCGTTCACTTCCTCATGACGAGCCCCCTCTGGGCCGGCAAGGGAACGGTGCCCGCGGCGCCGTCGAATCTGGCCGCGGCGGCCCTCTCCTCGAACCAAATCCAGCTCACATGGCGCGACAACTCGACCAATGAAACGGGTTTCAAGATTGAGCGGGCACCGACATCGACCGGTGCGTGGCTGCAAATCGCGACCGTAGGCAAGGCAGTCACAATTTATACCAACTCCGGCTTGAGCGCATCAACGACATACTATTATCGCGTGCGCGCATACAACTCCCGGGGCAACTCCAGCTACACAGCAGTGGCCAGCGCGACCACCCTGGCCACGACCGCCCCTTGCAACGCCACCATTAGCCTCAGCTCCTCACCCATTGGAGGCGGCATCACGAGCGGCGGGGGAACCGTCACTTGCGGCACGAGCATGATCGTGACTGCAACACCGAACGGATGTTACACCTTTGTCAACTGGACGGAGAATGGAACGGCGGTCAGCACTTCGACGAGCTACACATTCGCCGCCAATACAAGCAGAAATCTCGCAGCCAATTTCGCGCCCATCAGTTACACGATCGCAACGAGCGTTGCGCCCGCGGCAGCCGGCTCGGTCAGCGGCGGCGGAAGCGTTAATTGTGGCGCAGGCGTCAGCTTGCTCGCCACGCCGGCCACGGGCTACAACTTTGCGAATTGGACAGAGAATGGAAACGTCGTTAGCAGCTCTGCCAGTTACACCTTCACCGCCGCGGCGAATCGCAGCCTGACTGCCAACTTCGCTGCAGCCTCTACGGGCCCCGATATCACATCCAACCTCAAAGCCAACTGGACGTTCGACTCAACAACGGTTTCCGGCACCACGGCACAGGACAGCAGTGGGATGAACAATTCCGCGACCTTGATGGGGGCGGCCCTCCCCACGATTGTTCCTGGCAAGATGGGGCAAGCCGTCAATCTGGATGGTGTGAGTGACCTGGTGAGCGCTCCGGACAGCGCCAGTCTGAACATCACTGGTCCATTTACGGTTGCCGCCTGGCTCAATTTCAATGCGCTTCCGGGAACTTGGCAGTATCCGAACATCGTAGCCAAGCTCACCAGCCCGTCTTCCACATATGGCTACGGCATGTTTTGGACGGGAACGGGAGTTTCCGGAATCATCGGTTCAGGCTCGCCATCCTGGACCATCGCACCCGGTTTTACGCCTTCGGTTGGCGTCTGGAATCATTATGCCGTGGTGTTCGATGGCGCGAACTTGATGCTCTACGTCAATGGCGCGCCCTACTCGCAGATGCCGGCGGCCGGCCCGGCGGACACAACCGGCGTCCCTCTTAAAATGGGAACGCATTACAGCGACCCTACTAGTTACGGATACATCAACGCCAAGGTGGATGACGCGCGGATTTACGCGCGCGGGCTCAGTGCCGCGGATGTTGCGCAACTGTACGCAGCATCCGGGCCGGCCTGTTCAGCTTCCATTGCGCCGTCAAACACGTCGTTCACGGCGGCCAGCGGTTCGGGGAGTGTGAGCGTGAGCGCGGCCAGCGGCTGCACGTGGGGAGTATCGAGCAGCGCGGGATGGATCACAGTAACCAGCGGATCCAGCGGGACCGGTAATGGCACGGTGAATTACACGGTGGCTGCCAACACGTCAATCAACTCGCGTACCGGGACAATCGGAATCGACAGCCAGACATTCAGCGTGACGCAGTCGGGACACTCGGCCCCGCTGGCCAGCGCCGGAGGCAATCAAACCACCAGTGCCGGGACCTCGATCAGCTTCAACGGGTCCGGTTCAATGGCCTATGACGGCGCAACCCTGACCTCCTATACATGGGCCTTCGGTGACTTGAGCACGGCATCGGGCGCGGCGGTTTCCCATACTTATTCAGCGGCTGGGACGTTCGTAGTCACACTAACCGTCAGTGATAGTTTCGGTGCCAGCGCTTCCGGGACGGCTACGGTGACTGTCACCAACGCAACGACTCCACTCACAGTTACTTTGACTTCGCCGACCAGCGGCGCAATCGTCAGCAACACGATCACAATGGGGGCGACGGCAAGCGCAAACGCGACACGCGTGGAATTCTACTGCGACAGCCAGATCACACCACTTGGCACGGCCACAACCTTGCCGTTCACAGCCTCGTGCGACACGACTGTCCTGCCCAATGGCAGCCACAACTTTTATGCCAAGGCCTATAATGCGCTGGGCAGCTCCGCCAACTCAGCAAACGTCACTGTCACCGTCAATAACTCGACAGTCCCTGGAGGCCAGCTCCAGTGGCTGAAGACCATTCAAGGCACTGGCAGCGCGATGTC
>CAYUPI010000137.1:0-3187 GCA_964446585.1 uncultured Verrucomicrobiota bacterium | reverse complement strand
CCCCGATACACCCGCTCTCTACGCTTTTACACAAGAACTCTTACGCTACCCTTCGTTGATCGCGATCTAATTGGAATTGACAAGAAATCGCGGCAGCATCATTCTGCACACGATTTCCGCGCAGAAGGAAAATCGTAAACGACACTGACTGATCCAGACCTCATGAAGAAACGCCTGAAGGAGATTGATGCACGTCGATGAACCCAGGACAAAGGAACTCCTCGGCCGCCTGGTCCAGAATATTTCCTCCAACCCGACGTTGTGGGATGATTTACGCCAGGAAGCCTTGATCCATTTGTGGATCACTGAAGTGCGCCGCCCGGGCCAGACCCGGAGTTGGTATCTACAAAGTTGCAAGTTCCATTTGCTGCATTATCTGGCTTCAGGGCGAAGCGTGGATTCCATGAAGCGGCGGGACGGCCAAATGCCCTGCGAATCACAGTCGGAGGAGCCGTCAGATCGTCTTGAGCTGGTGGATCCCGGAGCATCCGTCCTGAGCTTTGTAAGCGCTCGCGAACTGGTGTCGTTGCTCGCGCGCCGGCTCCTGCCCTTGGAAAAGGCCGTGCTCGACTGTCTGGCGGACGGCCTGGGCCCGCGTGAAATCGGCCGCCGATTAAAAATCTCCCACACGATGGTGATCAAGCACCGGTGCAAGATTGCGTCCTTGTTGGCCAGACTTGAGGCTTCGCCGCGGCGCTCGCGCTTCCTGTTCAACGGGTCCGTCCACCGGCGCATGCCGGCACGACAGTCGCCTCGGCTCGCCGCTTGAGCCCTGCGTCGTCGAAGGGCCCACCACTATGTGGCTGTAGGAGATTAGCGTAGTCTCAGGTTTAGGGGTGGCGATAAACACCCGGATTCGCACGTCAGCCAATTGATCAAGGACTCCTTACGTCGTCCCCTACAATAGCGTAGGCCTTGTCACTCGCCCTGCGATTGCGCTACATCGTCCGACGATTGACTTGGCCTTTCGCTCTGTTAGCGTTGCCTGGGCTTCATGGAAAAAAAAACTTCAAAGATCCGAAGGCGCTGGGCCGAAGTCCGCGCGGTGTGGGATGAGAGCGCCTTCCGGTCCCAAGAGGAGCTTTCCAGGCTCCACAAGTTCGCGCATTTCTGCCTGATGGTGTGGCGCAGTTTCGCGGGCAACCGCTGCCCGGTGCGCGCCGCGGCGCTGGCTTATGGCAGCCTGCTGGCGCTAATCCCGATGCTGGCAGTCGTGATGAGCATTACCAGCACGTTTCTGAAAAAGGAGGGCGAGGAACGAATCGACGAATTCATCACGAAACTCGTCGCCACCCTGGTCCCGCCTGCTGACCTAAACACCAACGCGGTGGTTACCACCACCAATGAGCCGGGCGAAGTCGGGCGGGAAATTCCTCCGGCAACCGGCCTTTCGGCCACGAGCACCGTCGCAAAGGCGACCCTTGACCGGCGGGCGCGTCCTGGAAGCTCATTGACTGACGCGGGCGACCACGCCTGGCAGGCCCTGGTGCCCGGAGAAAACGCCGTGCGGGAGCGGAAGGATGTTGCGCGACGCATCCATCAATTCATTCAGAACACGCGCAGCGGGACCCTCGGTGTGACGGGCAGCATTTTGTTGATTTTCGCCGCCATTTCGCTCCTGACCCGGATTGAAGATACTTTTAATGACATCTGGGGAGTGGAGCGCGGCCGCGGATGGTTCATGCGGATCGTGCTTTACTGGGGCGTGATCAGTCTGGCGCCACTGCTGTTGATTGTCGCCATCGGTCTCGCCAGCGGACCGCACCTTGAGAGCACCAAGAGTCTCATCCTGCGCAATCCAATCGTCGGTCGGCTGGCGTTTGACCTGCTACCGGTCGTAATGGTTTGCGGCACTTTTTCGATCTTCTACATGCTCATGCCGAACACCAAAGTGCGCTGGTGGGCCGCGCTCGCGGGTGGCCTGGTGGGCGGGCTATTGTTCTATCTCAACAATTTGGCCAGCGTGCTCTACGTCTCGCGCGTAGTCTCGAACAGCAAGATCTATGGCAGCCTGGGACTAGTGCCGGTGCTGATGATTGGCCTGTACTTTGGCTGGTTAATCCTGCTATTCGGAGCGCAGGTGGCGTATGCATTCCAGAACCGCGCGTCGTACGTAGAAGAGAAACAGATTGAGAACATTAACCAGCGCGGACGCGAATTCGTCGCGTTACGGCTCATGACATGCGTCGGCCTTCGCTTTGGACGAGCCGAACCGGCGCCAAACGTGGTGGAGATTGGGAAGGAGCTGGGAGTCCCGACCCGCCTGGTTCGCCAAATCATGCAAACCCTGTGCGCGGCGCGACTGGTCGTCGAGGTTGCGGGCGCCGAGCCGGCCTACGCCCCGGCGCGGCCGTTGGAACAGATTTCCTGTCATGACATCCTCCTGGCAATGCGGGCCAGCCAGGGGCAGGAATTGGCGACGCGGGACGAACCGACGCGTAGCGAAGTGTACGGCGAGTTCAACCGCATTCAAGAGGCGGAGCGGCAGGTGGCAGGTTCTGTGTCCCTCCTCGCTTTAGTTAGTCGCGCGCAGGCCCAGGTGAAAGCGCTGCCGCAATAAAGAATGACGAAGCTCGAGAGCCCAAATCGAGATCGCAGCGATATATCGTCATACCGCGTCCTTTTCCTTATCTTGATTCGGGCTTCTTTCGTCATTTGTCATTGGTCATTCGTCATTCGCACGCCCTCAAGCCGGTAACTCATCCAGCTTGGAGCCATTAATCCACTAATCCATTTATCCTCCTATGATTGTTGGAGTCCCAAAGGAAATCAAAGGCCAAGAGTATCGCGTCGCGCTGCTGCCATCGGCTGCCTACCAATTGATCAATCGCGGCCACGAGGTGATCGTGGAGCGCAGCGCCGGCGCAGGCGCCGGCTACCCGGATGCCGACTACGCCCAGGCGGGCGCCACGCTGGTGAGCGATCATGCGGCGGTGTTCGAAAAAGCCGACCTGGTCGTCAAAGTCAAGGAGCCGCAGCCTTCCGAATACGCGCTCCTGCGGCGCGGCCAGATTCTTTTCACCTACCTGCACCTTGCAGCCAGCCGCGCTTTGACCGAGGCGCTGATGAAGTCCGGCACGACCGCTTTGGCCTATGAAACGATCGAAGTCAATCGCCGGCTGCCGTTGCTGGAGCCGATGAGCGAAATCGCCGGCCGCATGTCGATTCTGGTCGGCGGCTATTTCCT
>CAYUPI010000136.1:0-3476 GCA_964446585.1 uncultured Verrucomicrobiota bacterium | reverse complement strand
CCTCCGAAAGGCAGGGGCCTCCAAGTGAATCGCCGAAGTGAGGGCCGCATCTGGCCGCCCGACAACCGGGACAATCCGTCGGTCCGCCCGGTCACGCCGCTTGCCGGCGCGGAGCGCCGTCGCGCGCGCGCGTTACCGCGGGCGTGATGCAGACAGTCCTTGGGTCGTGACGATGCGCTTGGTAACCGCCGCGCTGCTTTGGATTCCAGCGGCACTCGCCGTCGCCGCTGGAGGCGCTGTCAGTGACTCCTCCGAACAGCCAGTGCTCCCCGTAGTCTCGGGCCAAGGATTCAACGCGGCAATCGTTCCGCGACTTGTGAATTTTGAAGATTCCTGGACGCCGACCCAATCCCAAGTTAGGGACGCCGAGCCCATCATTCAGCAGTTCGTAATTTCGCAGCGGCCACGTCTCCGCTCGACCCTCTCCGGTTTCTTTCGGCAATACTCCGGCACTACTTTTGGCGGCAAGCAATACCTTTGGGTTGACTTCTTCGACACGCGACACTTCAAACCTGATGACCTCAAGTATCCGCTCGTTGTATTGGATGGCGATGGTGAATCGTACTTTGTGGTGTGGTTCAACTTGGAGTCCCGCAAATGCTCGTTCTCGCCGCCAGGATCTGGATAAACTACGCGGTCATCGCGCCGGTCCGCCCGGTCACGCCGCTTGCCTGCGCGAGCGGAGCGACGGTCTGGCCTACGACTTGTTGCCAACGTTGAGCCGAGAACAACGCGGAGCGAGGTTAGCTGCATGGCGATGACGGTACGCCGCTACGAAGTCGCCTATGGAAAGTCTGCCTGGGTCGGATTCGCGTTCATTGTCGTGGTGCTTGGCAGCTTGTGGACTTTCTGGAAGTCGCTTGGGAAGGAACAGCTGGGCTCGTACCAGGTCGGATTCTGGGTGCTCTGGCTTGCGATCGTCCTCTTCGGCGTGTTTCGCGCGGTCACATCGGCGCGCGAAATCATCATTCACGAAGGCGACGAGATTGAGTTCGTCAGTCGGTTGAAGCGGCAACGAATCATGGCGCGCGATGTGCGATTAGTTAAAGTGCTTAGAGGCGAACACTCCCAGGTGGTGGTGCAGCATTCGACTGGCAAGATCTATTTGGCAGGTGCGATGAATGATTTCCACCAGTTCGTGACCGACCTTAAACAGGCGAACCCAGCCGTGCGATCGATCGGTTGCTGATATTGAGCGGCCCAACTAATCGGCCGAACCCGCCGGCCTCCACTGTCACGGCCCTTGCGGGGCAAGGGCCGCGCCGATCGGGCCGCCGGTTAGCCGTGCGTTATGCGGTCAGAAAACAAAAGACAATGAAGCTCGCATCAACTTTGCTGGCTGCCGTTCTTTTGACGCCGAGCCTTCAAGCGGACCAACCAGGCCTAATTGTCGGTTTTTCCGAAGCACAGGTCCAGACGATCGTGGGCACGGCACAGAGCAGTTTCTGGGACAAAGCGGTCGGCGAGGACGGGAAACACTTTGTTCCAGAATCTGACGCAGAACGCGCATCCGTCCTCATTCCCGTGCCGGATGCAAATCGAGTAGTCCGTGAGGCGCACTTTTACGGCTTGGCGCTCTGGTGTGGCCTTGAATGGAAGCAGACCTATCTCAGCTACATGCAGGCCGAGCGGCGACGCAACTGGAGCCAGAAGCAAATTGCCTTCATTGGGCTCCTTTTCGGCGTGGCTCAGGGAGCTGTGCCGAATTGGATGGGCCGCGAGTGCAGCGCAGCGGAGCGAGAATCCACGGCGGGCAAGCTGGCCGACGAGGCGAAGCGATTGAAAGCTGGGCACTGAGGCCGCATAACATGCCGCTCAAGCTGTCGGTCCGTCCGGTCACGCCGCTTGACGGGAACGGAAGCGGGACAGGCGGTAGAGCTGTGCGGTGGGCGACTCGGTAGACCTCGAAGGGTACGGGATGTGGGATGCGATCAAGTGCGCGGCGTTCTGGTTCGTGGATGTTCTATCGCCTACGGTGGGCGCTCGCCGCTCTGGCAGTCGCTGCGTGGTACTTCTCCAAAGGGTTCACCCAGCGATTCGGCAAGTAACCACAAGCGCCGACGGTCTGGGATGACATTGGCGCCCGCGTGCTTGCGGATGCTGTCTCCGGCTTGTTGCGAGGGCACATGAGAACGTTGCGCGCTTCAGGCTTTCCGCCACCAGATGAAATCACGCTCCTCTACTGCATCCTGACGATTCGGAAGCTCAAGCGGCTTCAGGATCTTATCCGCCATCAGAATCGCTGGGCTCACCAAATGGATCTTGCTCGGCCATTGCGTAAGCTTGGAATTGCCGAGAAAGATCCACATCGGAGTGAGCGAATCCGCGCCGCAATCAACCGGCTCCTGCCGACCGCTAAGGAGGCAGCGACCAGCGCTGGAGTGTCCGCCGGACTAATTGTGTCCGAGCAAAGGCGTGGTACCTATCCAGAAGAATACGCTGACGTGACGTACAGCATCTTTGACGATTTCGAGCAATTGCTTTCGAAGGATGGCCCCTCGGCGCGATATTTCGATATGGTGCTCGACGTACTCGAGCGGACGATCGGGTACTACTCGCACAAGCGGGCGGCAATTCTGCTAGGCCTTTTGAATCCGGTCCGACTTCTTGGCCGTGTCCTTGGCCTGCCGCTCAAAGTCCTTGAATACGCAGGTGTCAAGTCGCACGGATCGACTGGAGAACTCATCCTCAACTATGTGCTCAAAGCGCTCACAGCTATCGCATTGGCTTTGTTGTCAATTCGATGGGGGGCGAAATCCGAGTTAATTCAGCGCGCGTTGGAATACCTCAAGTAGCGATAGAGTTGATTCGCCGTTCAGGGCTGCACACACCCCGGCAGCAACGCCGGGTCCCGCCCACTCAGCTGCCATGGCTGGTCTTGGGATCACCCCTCTACCACTCGGTATCCGTCTTGGGGGTCGGCTTGAGCATCGCGGCTCTCAGGCTATCGATGAGGTCCGGAGTGTCGCGTGTAACGACTGCATAGCCCCTTGGCGTCAACTCCACATCGCTCACCTCGGCGAGCGGCTGCTCATCGCTGCGCCACTTCAGCGTGAAATCCGAAAGCGTATAGCGATAGCGGCCGTCCTTTGATTCGACGACGAGCGTGTGCCCGATGTAAACCGGGCCCGCAGCCGCATCGAACGAACTGGCGAAGTTCCCCTTGATTACCAGCTTCCCTGTCGCCGCGTCGTCGAGCTGGATCACATGCTGCGCTGAGCGGTAGGCGATGGCGACCCAAGCTTTTGCCCGTGCGTACAACTCGGCCGCGGGGACGTTTTCGACTTGAATGACCTCCGAATACCCTCGGCGACCGTCCTCAAGCATAGGCGGAAGTTCTCTCGACCCGGCCGGGCTGATGGCCATCATCCCGAGCCCAACTACCAACGCGACACTTTTCATTTTGTCCGTCCTCCTGCTGTCCCCTACCGGTAGCGGGAGACCGCCCCAAGCAAGCGAGTCGCATGGCGGCCTCC
>CAYUPI010000135.1:0-3553 GCA_964446585.1 uncultured Verrucomicrobiota bacterium | reverse complement strand
GTGAATAACTTTTATGAAAAAACACTTTTCAACACAGAGAACAACTCCTGTTCAACTTAACGATTTCATTTCGTGTTTTTCGAGCTTTTCGTGGTTCTCAAGAAATTTCTTATGAGGGTTCCAGGAGTCATAGCAATTTCTTGATAAAGCACCCAAGATTTCATAGGAGTTGGCGTGAATATGAAAGTGAATCCTGTCGCAATTTTGGTGTTGTTCGTGGCAGTTTCTGCCTTGAGTGGGCTCAGTGGTGCCCATGCCGCGCCGGCTCCCGCAAAACTTGGAGCGAAATGGCAGGCGCTGCTCGGCGAGTGGAAAGGTGAAAATCCCTCAGGCGGCAGCTCTGGAGCCTGCGGCTTCCATCTTGACTTGGCCGATCATGTCATCATACGCACCAACCACGCGGTGCTCGACGCCGCGGGCGGGCGCCCGGCCGGCGCGCATGACGATTTGATGATCATTTATCCCGGCGCAACCGAGGACAAGGGAAAGGCGGTTTACTTCGACAACGAAGGTCATGTGATCGAGTACGACGCCGACTGGTCGGCCGACGGGAACACGTTGACCTTCCTGAGCAAACCGGCGGCCGGGCCGCGGTTCCGTTTGACCTACCAAAAGTCGGACGCGAAGACATTCTCAGTCACCTTCGAAATGGCGCCGCCTGGCCAGACCGCGTTGAAGGTCTATACCTCAGGCAAAATCAAACGAGCCTGAAGCTCACAGGCCGTCGAAAAAATAGCCGCCGATCCCGCAAGGTGAGAGAGGCAGAAGCGGGACACCTGAAGTGACCACTGCTCACAGTGGCTTCGAGATTCGTGTCTGTGGAGTGAACGACTGCACACTCCCATTTGGTTCATCCATCACATCTTTCCGTATCGTTTTGACTTTTCTCCTTTGTTTGAACAAACTGGCTTCAGCTTTCTCCATGGCTGGCCGCTCTTGCACTTTAAATCTCCCCTTTGTCATGCTGGCGGTCTTCGTTTGGCTACCGCTCAGTTCGCTTGCTCAAAGCACGAACCTGTCCGTTTCGCCGGTTCCAGATTGGGTCCGACTTTGCGACTGGACCATTCCAACAAATCGGCCTGCCACCAAGAAATCAGAAGGCACTCGCTACCTGCTCTACGAACGTCAGGAGATTCCCGAACATAAAGACAGTTTTACCCGCGTCGTTCTGCTCATGGAAAATGAAACCGGCGTGCAGGACTCCGGCAGCATTCGGATCAGATTCGATCCCAGTTTCTAGGAGCTAATGCTGCACCGGGTGCAAATTCATCGTCGCGAAAAAGCCTTGGAAAAGCTCGACCGCTCGAAGATCAAGCTGATTCAGCGCGAACCCGACCTCAGCGGCCACGTTCTTACCGGCGAGCAGACGGCTGTCCTGTTTGTCGAGGACCTTCGTATCGGAGACGCCCTTGAATATGCATACACGGTTCGCGGCGATAATCCCATTCTCGATGGCCATTATGCCGCGCGCTTCCTGGTCCGCCGCGGGGTCCCTATCGATCGCCAGGTCATCCGAATCTTATGGCCTTCAAGCAAACGGCTTTATCAACGCCAGTACCTCATTGACGCTACACCTGCCACCAAACCGTACAGGCAAGGCCATGAATATCTGTGGGACTTTGCGAATTTCGACGCTGTTCCTTACGAAGATGAGTTGCCAGAGAGCTACGATCCCTATCCCGCCATCGAGCTCAGCGACTTTGAATCCTGGGCCCGTGTCGTGGATTGGGCTTTGCCGCTCTACTCTCCCACGAGTTCCAATTTACCTTCAGAGCTCGGTGACTTGGTCAAGCAATGGGTGGCAACCCCGACCAAAGCAGAAGCAGCCCGAATGGCCCTCACATTCGTTCAGGACGAATTACGATACACCGGGATTGAACTCGGACCCGACTCTTATCGTCCAGTGCAACCTTCCGAAACTTTCCAATTGCGTTTCGGCGATTGCAAAGCAAAAGCCTTTTTATTCTGCACCCTCCTCCATCAAATGGGCATCGAGGCCTGGCCTGCACTCGTGAACACTTCGGCCCGCGAATCCGTTGCCCATCGTCTCCCATCGCCGTTCGCTTTCGATCACGTCATTGTGAAATTGCTGCTCGATGGAAAGCCGCTCTGGGTTGACCCGACTCGTTCGCACCAGGGCGGGTTGCTTTCCGAACGCCACTTCCCTCGCCTCGGCAGGGCTCTCGTTGTGAACAAAGGAGTCACAGATTTGGAAGAAATCCCACCCTCTGGCGCTCGTTCGCTCCGGCGCGTATTCTCGACCTTTAGACTAAAAGATTACAGGTCTCCAGCCTCTCTCACCGTGCGTACGCTTTATCACGGCTCAGAAGCTGATAGCACCAGGGAATATTTCGCTCGAGATGATCCGAAAGAAATCGCCAAACAGCACCTCAACTTCTACGCGCGTTACTATCCTGGCGTCCGTGAAAGACAACCGCCGGAACTGCATGACCAGCGCCTCTCTAACATCCTGGAGGTCACCGAACATTACGAAATCCATAACCTTTGGAAGCTCAATAAGTCCAGCCAGCAATGGGAAGCCAACTTTTACTCCGAGGCCTTGGAGGAGATGCTCACCGATCCAGATACCCGCATCAGAACCATGCCCCTCGGCCTCTCTTATCCTTCTCGCCGTGAGCAGGACGTTACGATCCACATGCCTGACAATGAATGGGACATACCGTCCTCCAAAGAAACCATCGAAACCGATGCATTTACGTTCCACTCTCGGTACAAGTCTTCGGGCAAGACCATCGAGTTACATTATGATTGTGAAACCCGTCTTCCTGAAATCCCCGTCGAAAAAGTCCCGCTCTACCTTGAAAAGCTCAAACAAATGCGGGATTCGCTTGGCGAAACTCTTTTTCAACCGGACACAAGCCTTGGCGCCGTGCTGTCCCAGTTGAATTGGCTGATGGTGGTCATCGCTATGTTCTCGGCGGCCGCTACCGCCGGCGCCGGGGTATGGGTTTGGCGCGTTACCCGAGTCACCGACGGCGCAGTTGTTGTCCCCTTACTTGAATCATCACCTGATGCCGCGAGGCTGCATGGGCTGGGCGGGTGGCTAATTCTCGTTGGGTTTGGACTATGTGTCAACTTCGTCTGGCGTTTAACTTTCCTTGCGAAAAACTGGCGCGGCTTCTTTTCCAACGCTGCATGGCAGGCCGTAGCCGTTCCTGGAGCTGAGCATTACCACTCATTGTACGGTCCCCTCCTCATTTTTGAAGTCTTGGGAAATGTCATCTTTACAGCCTTAAATATTCTCGCGATTGGTTTGTTCTTCACCAAACGCAGGATTTTTCCCAAAGTTTACATTACCCTCATGATTGGCACAGCTCTCTTCTTTCTCGTCGACGAAATCGCCGGCAACGCCATACCGTACGAAGCCCAACAATCTCGAGGCACTCCACTCCGCACTGTTGTCCGCTCCGTCGTTCAAGCTATCCTCTGGTCCTCTTACATCCTTAAATCCAAGCGCGTAAAAGCAACCTTTATCCGTTAGCAGGCTGCTGAAAAAGGGGGTGATCTTTCGCGCGATCCGGTTTTATGATAG
>CAYUPI010000134.1:0-3680 GCA_964446585.1 uncultured Verrucomicrobiota bacterium | reverse complement strand
GCAGGTGTTGGAATCTGATCATTAGAAGGCGCTTAGATCCCGCATGGCCGCCGTCTGCACGCTTTGTGGCGACCAATCAGCGCCATGCGATAGAGTTCCTGGCCAGCTCTTCCGCTGGCGGTTGCGTTGGGTGTGGTACCGCGTGCTATCGCGGCGCAGCCAGCGTAGCCGGGTCTCCATGGACCGGCTTAACCGGCTCATAGACCGATGGATTCCAGCACCTCGCGTTCTCCATCCTTATCCTATGCAGCGCTTTGACGCCAGTCATCCGAGGCGGGAGCCGTATGCGTAGAAGCGCCCGTACGGATCTGTGCGGGGGGCGACCGGCAAACGATCGTCCCTACCGCGACACCCAAAGAAAATCTGCCCACTGTGTGGTTAACAAGCCTCGTTGCAGGATCTGGAAAGCGCGGAGGCGTCGCGGTGCGCCAAAATACGCGAACCGGACTTACCTCGCCTCCTAAACGAAATCTCAACTGGAATAGAATACCGCCTCCCGCCTGGATGCCGCCTATGCCGGATCGACCGCGTTTGGCCGGCTAATCGGCCGAAAGCTCACGACGACCTCATATGGATTGGTGGGGATAGACGACAGTGATTAACGCCCGCTCTTTAAGGACGTGGTGTGCCTCCCTAAAGGCGGCGAACATTTTTCCTTCGTAATCGGCAGTGGCCTTTTTAGCCTCAGAAACTTGCGCGCGATTTAATTCAGTTGCGGCCACTCGGTTGGGCTGAAGTCGCGTCCAGATCATGGACCAACAACACCTCGTTGTGCCAGACTCCGCGCGCAAACGCCAGATAACTGCGATTGTGGGACAGCTCGAACCGGACGATATGTCCACTCTTCATATCAGTGACCCGCTCCGCTGGGCCCCCGGAAAGCGGCCGAATCCACAGATCGCCATTCTGGTTACTGGCAAACATCACGGCTTTGCCATCAGAATTCCATTCAACAGGCCAGAGGGTTGCTTCGTGGAACCGTTTTGTCAAGGCTCCTCCCTGGAATGGCAACGTCTGAATTCTAGCGGCATCGTTTCCCAAGCGATCGAAAGTAAGAATGGCTATCATCGAGTCATCCGGCGAAACCGACGGACAGCACGCGTACTGGTCACCTGTTGCGGCCAGGGAAACTGGTGGCCCGCCGTCCTTCGAGATCCTCCAGACCTCAAGACCTGTCGTATACACAATCCAATTGCCGTCGTGTGACCATGCGAACCCATGTTTGGGCTCGGCCCCTGTCGTCAATTGCCTCTGGTCCCCGCCATCGATCGACATCGACCAGATCTGAGGATGAACGGCACGATCGGAAAGATACGCAATACGGCGGCCGTCCGGGGACACCTTGGGTTCGGAGCTGTTTTGTGTCCCGGTCAACTGCTTCCGATGGGTTCCATCCATGCGGCAAATCCAAATTTCGGATCGGCCGCTGATCGAGGAGGCGTAAACGATTTGCCCGTCGGGGGTCCAGGAAATGCCGTTTCGTCCCACGTCCGGACCGCCGGAAGGGCGGAGCTGTACTGCGTGCGAAGCATCATCGCCGGGTGCCAGCCAGATGTCGTAAAGGTCTTCGACTTTGAGCAGTGCAAGCGTGGCTCCATCGGCTGTCGCGCTGAGACCATGGTAATAGCCCAGAACATCACTGCTGATCCGATGCGCCGCGCCACCCGGGTAAGTAAGATGCCAGATCGCGGTAGTCGACGCCAATTCGCTTGCCAGCAGCGCGATACCGCGGCCGCTCGCAAGCCAGACGATTCCACTGATGTCCGCCCATTTCCGCGAACGAATAAGCTTTTCGGGGCCGCCGGCGGTGGGCACGGCGACTACGTTCATACCGCTTGGTCCTGCAGCGGTGCAAGCGATCATAGCGCCGTCGGGAGACCAGGCCAAGGGCTCGCTAATAAATTCGGGCTGCCGGCGTACTGCGACCCGTTTCTCGTGAGTGCCGTCAGCGTTCGCGATCAGGACGGAGGTTTCAGTCGCATTGCTGCGAGTAAATGCCAGCTGCCTTCCGTCAGGAGAGGCTGCTACCGATAGTCCGACGTCATCGACGAGCTTTCTTGGGGCGCCTCCCAGCACCGGAACCACGTGAACAGCGCGCCGGTTATTGCCCTCGGAGATGTTGAAGTAAATGAAATTCCCGTCCGCCGAGAATGTCGTGCCGAAGAATCCCCGTTCTAAAGGCGTGACGAGCCAGCGCTCGGCGTCAGTCGCCACCTGCCGGATGCGCAGTCCCCAAGTCCCATCCTCACGGGCGGCGTATACCAGGAACCTGCCATCCGGAGAGATGGCCGGTCCCAGGATCGGCGAAGTGCCGGTCCCGATTCGCTCGATGCGGAACCGTTGGAACGGCGCGGAGGGCGTGACCCGGCGGTAGATACCAAAGCTCAGACCCGCCAGGACCAGGGTTATCGCGATGCCAAACCAGGTTCGCATGCGGCGCCACACCGGTCTGCGCTCACCCGCACTCCGGGCCCGCACGCGGATTTCGGCGATAAAACGATATCCTCTTCTTTGAACCGTAACAATGAACTGATCGCCATCGGTACCGTCCCCCAAAGCCTTTCGCAAACTGAAGATCGTAACGCTGAGGTTACCTTCCTCGACAAACGCGTCCGGCCAGACGCGCCGCAGTAGCTCATCCTTTCCCATCAGCCGTCCGCGGTTTTCAATCAGCACAACTAGCATGTCGAAGGCTTTGGGGGATAGATGAACCGTTTCGCCGTTACGCGCAAGCAGCCTGTTGGCCGGATCAAGGCGGAATGGGCCGAATTCGTAAAGTTGGCTGGAATCAACGGCCATCGGTGATCCTTAAGAAATTCCCAATCGATTTCTAACAGCTTCTTAAAGCTCTTCCGCCCGATTCCGGCGCGTAATGGTCGTTCGAGCGTACAGCAGATTCTATCGCGTTGCAGCCCAAGGAGGAAGCCATTACGAGAGGTCGTGATGTTTTGGGGAAAAGGTCAGTAGCACAACGGCTCTGCGTGAAAATAGCGGGTTTGTTGCTAGCCGTCAACCTCGCAGCCGGACAAACAACGTGGGCGCAATTGCTCACATTGGCCAATGAGTTAATGACTCAGGGCCGATATGCCGAAGCAGAGATTGCCCTGCGAAGCGCGCTGGACAAAGCCGAGACTTCTGCCCAGCCCACCCGTTTGGCCGGAGCTCTGAATGACCAGGGCCACAGGGACTTGATCACCAGCGTCAACAAGCTCGTAGCTGTTTACAGCGATCAGGCTAGGTATGGTGAGGCCGAGAGTCTTGCTCGGCGTGAACTTGCGGTTTCCGAACAACTTTTTGGCACAAAACACTCGCTGGTTGCCGGGATTCTGAACAATTTGGCTGAGATGTACCGCATGCAGCATCTTTACGAACGGGCGGAAACGCTCTATCGCCGAGCCTTGGCCATTTATGATGAGGATCCTGCCTCTAACCAGCCTGCAATTGCCACCACGCTGAACAATCTGGGGTTACTGCGTCAAAGTCAGGGTCAACCGACTGCAGCGGAAAAGCTTTTAAGAAAGGCGCTCGGTATCTGGGAGAATGTTCAAGGGCTCGACCATCCATCACTAGCGCCATATTTGAATAACCTGGCGGCATTGTACGCTCTTTTAGGCCGCTACATGGAGGCTGAAACGTTGTGTCAGCACGCGCTGAACAATCTAACCGCGACGGAGAATGGG
>CAYUPI010000133.1:0-4167 GCA_964446585.1 uncultured Verrucomicrobiota bacterium | reverse complement strand
CGCACGGCGGCGTTTATTACCAGCCGGCATTTCAGAACGGCGTGACCGTTTACACGACAGTGAACCTGTAAGTATCAAACCCCAACCTCCAATCCCACTCCAGATGAAACATAAACTCCTAACGGCTCTCACCCTCACGGCCAGCTTCCTGTCTCCGGCCTCGCGCGCTGACGAAGGCGGCGGCGGCCATTACGTCCCGGGCGCGACGGCGACGTTCATTGACGCGCTGCCGGGCAAATCGGCGCTCGTCATCGCGAATGCGTTCACCTATTACGACGGCAAGACCAGCGCGAGCAAACCGATTGACTTCGGCGGACAGCTCACGTTGAACGCGCACGCCACGTGTTACGCGGACACGCTGGTCGGCATTTACGAGACGCCGTTGACACTTCTCGGCGGCCACTACGCCGTCGGCGCGTTGATTCCGTTCCTCTGGCTCGAGATCAAGGGCACGGTCGTTCCGCCAGTCGGGCCGTCGGTGAACACAAGCGATTCCACCAGCGGCATCGGCGACATCATGCTCATGCCGTTCATGCTCGGCTGGACGAACTCGATGGACATGAAATACGACGTGCGCCTGGGCATTTACGCGCCGAGTGGCGACTACGAAGTCGGCAAGCTTGCCAACGCGGGCCGGAACTACTGGACGTTCGAGCCGGCGGTGTCCTTTAGCTGGTTGAGCACGAAGATCGGAACAGAAGTCACCGTGTTCACCGGCGTTGATTTCAACACGAAGAACGAGGACACGGACTATCAATCGGGAACTTCGTTCCATCTTGAAGGCACGCTCGCGCAGCATTTGCCGCTGGGCAAAGCCGGCGTTATTGGCGTAGGCGCAAACGCGTTTCTTTACCAGCAAATCAGTGGCGACAGCGGCTCCGGCGCGACTCTCGGCGATTTCGAGGGCCGCACGGCCGGCGTCGGCCCGGTCCTTTCGTTCATCACCAAAATCGGCAAGGCCGATTTGGCCGCAGAAGTCAAATGGCTGCCCGAACTCGATGTGGAGAAGCGCCTCAAGGGCGACACCGTCTGGTTCAAACTGGGCATCGTATTCTAACGTGAAAAATCTCCACGCCTTTGCTTTTGCCGTAGCTCTGTGCCTCACTGGCTGCGCTTCCGTTCTCAAAGTTCACACACAGGCAAAACCTGGCGCCGACTATTCCCGTTACCGAACATTTGCGCTGATGCCCCTTCCCACGACGGGCCCGGCAAGCGACCCGGGCCTGATGCTGCGTTTGGGTGAGCCGGGGCGTCAGGCAGCGGTTGCCGCGCTCACGGCCAAAGGACTGACCGAAGCGGACCGCGCGCAGGCCGACCTCACCGTCAATTTGCGGGGCCAATCCTTGCCCAGGGTGGAAGTCACCGACATGGGATTCCATTATCCGGTTTACACCCGCCATGGCAGGGTCGAAGTGGTTCGCAACCCCTATACCAGCGTCTCCACTTATGACGAGAGGACGTTGACAGTGGAGATTTTCGATAACAAATCGAAAGACCTCGTTTGGGCGGGTTGGTCCACCTCCAAATCCAGGGGCTCGGTCAACGCTGAACAGATCACGAACGTCATTCACCGGATCCTCGCCGAGTTCCCGGCAGGTCCAGGCGCTTCGAAGCAATGAGAGTATCAACCATCCGTCCCCCCATCCGAGTGCTGTGTGGCGGGAGCCGAGTAGTCTGTGCGGCCGCCTCTTCCCCCTTACCCCGGCCCTCTCCCTCAGGGAAAGGGAGTCAGCGCTCCCTGCGCTCGAATGTTCCAACGATCCCAGGTTTGCTGATCGACTGGCGGCAGTGCTCCCTCTCCCTGAGGGAGAGGGCCGGGGTGAGGGGGAGCAAAACACGCGACCTGAAGCTGCTGCTGAGGTGCCAGGTAGTGCTCGCCGGTCTCTTTTCTCTCTTGGCCGCGGGATGCAAGAGCCTGGATCAGCCTGGCTCGGCCAGCTTCGCATCGGTGGTGATCCAGCAGCGCACGGTGGCGGAAATCGAAGCCACCGCCGACCAGGTCTTTCGCGAGAACGGTTACACGGCCTACCAGGCGGGACCGTATCGCAGCCTCTACGAAAAGGAAGGCTCGCGCGCTAACGACCTCGCCTACAACGGGGTGGTCGGCACCCATTATGGAGCGAAAAGCCTGGTGCGTGTCAAAACGGAGGTTGTGGACCTCGGTGGCGGCGCGCATCGCTTGCAGTGCCAGACCTACATGGTGCGCAATGCGGGCGACTCCTTCTTCGAGGAGGAGACGCGCCTGACAAATTTCCGCAGCGGCCCTTACCAAAAGCTGCTTGACGAAATCGGCAACCGATTAAAACAATAAACCGGGATTCGAAGGAACGATTACCCCATCCAAAAACACAAATAATATCGAAAGGACATTACCCATGACCAAATCCATAAAATTGCTTTCCGCCTGTTTGCTCACCAGCAGTCTAGTGTCTGCGGCGCGAGCCGATGTGCTTGAACTCAAGAACGGCTCCGTGCTCAATGGCAAATACAACGGAGGCACCGCCGCGACCGTCCGCTTCGAAACCAGCGCCGGCCAGCAAGTCGTGGAAACTTCGCAAATCATCGCTCTGACGTTCACCGCGCCGCCCGCGGCCCCCGCCCTGCAGGCGCCGCCTCCGGCGGCGGCCAGCTCCTCCGTCACCTTGCCGGCCGGGACGTTATTGCTTGTGCGGATGATGGACGGCATTTCCTCAAAAAACAGACCCGGGACACCCTTTACAACAAAACTGGAATACGATATCGGCGCAAATAATGTCGTGGCCGCCAAAGGAGGCACGGTCATTTACGGCCGAGTGCAAAGTTCTTCCCAGGCTGGACGCGTCCGGGGCCGTTCGACGCTTGACCTGCGCCTATCGCAGATCATCATCAACGGCCAACCAGTGCCCATCATGACCAGCGGTTACCAGCAGGCTGGACAGGCCTCGATCGCCAAAGCGGCCAAAGGCGCAGCAGCCGGAGCAGCGATCGGCGCCATCGCGGGCGACGCCGGCAAGGGAGCCGCGATAGGCGCTACCGCGGGGGCTCTGACTCGCGGCCAAACCATCACGGTTACGCCTGGAACTTTGTTGGAGTTCACTTTGTACCAGCCGGTCACTATTAAGCTGTGAGAACGGACTTGTAGTGACCAGTAATCGGTAATCAGCTATTCAGAAATAATATGAAGACCAGCAATCGGCCGTCGCCCGCAACTCGCCCAATCTCCCGCTCCTCGTTTTTGCGCACTCTTGCGCTGGGAGCCCCCTTTTTTCCGGCAACCGCGCTCATGGCGCAGACCGAGCAACCCGCCCCCGCGCCGGCTAGCTCTCTCGACATGGGCAATCTACGCGCGTTTGTCGAACTTGCGCGGTCGGACATCCGCACGCAAAAGGCCTTGATCATGGCCCAGAACATTGACTTCACGGCGGACGAGGCGGTCGAATTCTGGCCCGTGCAACGTGAATACGAACTGGAACTGAACAAACTGCTGGATCGGCGTTACGAGCTGATCCTGCGCTATGCCCGGCAGTATCGCACAATGACAGATAAAGATGCCGCCCAACTCGCCAATGATGTGTTCGATCTCGAATGCAAGCGCACGTCGCTCAAACGAAAGTATTTCAAAAAGTTCAGCCGAGTGGTGCCGGCGCTCAAGGCGGCGCGTTTCTTCCAGATCGAAAATCAGCTCAATATGGCCCTCGATCTGCAAGTGGCCGCCTCTCTGCCCCTGATCAAGTGAGTTAACACCGAGCGATCGAAATGAATCGTATCTGCGTCGCCCTCGCACTCTGCGCTCTGCTGCCGCTGCTCTGTCCGGCAACGGAAAACCTGCCGAGGATTCCTTTCGCCGACTCATCGCGTCTGCCGGAGCCGAACCAGTTCGTGGTCAGCCCCTGTTACAACTATTCCGTCTTCCGGAAGCTTTGGATCGGGGACACTAAGACCTCCATTGAAATCAAGCCGCAGGATGACTTCGAACTCAATGACGGCATGATCCGCCTGGATTATGGCCTGTGCCGCCGGTTCGCGCTGGATCTGACCGTCGGTTACACTTCAGCGGCCACCCGGGCCTGGAACCCCCAAAACGAGCCGCAGACGGCTCAGGGACTCATGGACACTCAACTTGGGCTCCGTTACCTGATACGGTTTCCAGAGTTATTCAGCATTCGGCGAGGAGCGCCCGGTCCAACG
>CAYUPI010000132.1:0-4197 GCA_964446585.1 uncultured Verrucomicrobiota bacterium | reverse complement strand
CCCCGATACACCCGCTCTCTACGCTTTTACACAAGAACTCTTACGCTACCCTTCGCTCATTATAACATTGGGATTGACATTAAAGCGGGTTTTTGCGAACTTGTTTCAGACTTGAGGTTTTTGCCTCGGTTCCTCACGACCCAGTGTCGATTGTGCATTGTCGCCACTGGGTTGTTTCGTTTGTCGGCGGCGTGGCATGAATAGGTTCAGGAGTGCGGGCAGGAAGGTTAATCCGGCAATCATGCAAGTGGCCAACCCGATGGACATGACATAGCCTAGGCTTCGAATTCCCTGGTGCTTGGCCAGGATCAGGCTGCCGAATCCTGCGATGGCCGTCAATCCGCTGACCAATACCGCCTTGCCGGTGCTGCGCGCAAGGATGCTGGGAGTCTGCTCCTCGGCGAAGCGGTTCAAGATGTGTATTCCATTGGTCACGCCGATGCCGATGACGAGCGGCAAAGTCATGATATTCGCCGGATTGAGCTGAATATCGCCGAACCCCATCCAACCCGCCAGCCAGACGAAGCCCACCGCCACCGGCACCAGGCTGAGCGCGACGGACAATGGACTGCGGAAATGGATAAAGACCAACAGCGCGATTGCCACCAGCGAGTACCGGGCCGCTTCCTCGTAGCTACGTTTGAGCAAATCGGTATAATGATACAGTTGGACCGGCGTGCCTGTTACGTTGGGATCGACTGTTTGCAGCTCGCCAATGAACGCCTTCTGGTTTTCACGTTGCCACACATCCTCCTTGGGATAAACCATGAGCAGATATTTTCCAGTCACGCCAACAAACCGATCCCGAAGCGCCTGCGGCAGATCCTCGACCCGTATGGGGGCGCTGTCGTCTTGGTTGCGCAAGGCCTCGAACGTGTCGCGCACATCGTTCAAGAGCGCGTGTTGGAACACCGCCAGTTTCAAGGAGTTGGTCGCCACTCGGGATGGTGTGCCGCGCAGCATTTCCTTGCGTAAGTCCAGAATCGCCTCCCGCAACGAGAGCAACTGTCGCCCCAGAGCGGGCTCCTCCTTTTTAGCTTCAGTGTTCGCCGCGCCAAGGTATCCATAGAGTGAGTAGAGGGTCGCGCTCAGGCTGTTAAGGTTCACCGGCTCCGGATCGGGCGGCGCAAAACGCAGCGACGAAACCAGTTGCTTGATTTCGCCGACCATGGCCAGCTTTCTGACCTGGTCCTCCGCGAATCCAAACCGGGTAACCGAATCGACGCTGGCGACGGAAGGGAGGTTCGTGATCCGCCGCTCGAATTCGACCGCCTGCTGAAGGTTCGAGGCAATGACCGCGGCAAAGAGCACGGACTTAGGGGTCGAGCGGATTAGTTTCTCCTCGAATTCGACGGCCGGCAACCCGTCGCTCTGCATGTGAAGCAAGTTGTAATCGAACTTGACCTTGGGCAGTTGTATGGCCGCCATCAGGCAAAGCACGAGGGTCAGGACCGTGACCACCACGGGCCGCTGCAGCCAGATATTCTCGATGCGCGCCCGGTGTTCCGCCACATCGCCTTGAACGTGATCAATGACGTTCTGGCGTCCGTGCAGCAGCAGAACTGGCAGCATCGTCATCATCGGAACGAAACAAATCAAAAGGCCGCCTCCGCAAATTACGCCCATCTCCTGGATGCCTTTGAAGTTGGTGAACGCCATCGCCAGAAAAGCGCCCGCGGTCGTCAGCGCCCCTGTGAAGATGCCCTGGCCGGTGTACACCATCGCACGGGTCAGCGCCGCTTCTTCGCTCTTGCCGCGACGCAGTTCTTCTTCGTAGCGCGAGATCAGGTGGACGCCATAATCGATCGCCAGCCCGATCAAGATTGGCACGAACGTGATCGTCAGAATATTCAAGTGGCCGATTGCCAGCGTGGCGAACGCCATCGTGTAACTGAGCCCGACGAGCAGGCAGAGTGTCGCTTTAACCGGCCGGCCGGTTTCCTGGTAGCCGTAGATAAAAATCAGAGCACAAATTACCAGCGAGACGATGCTTGCCCGGAGGGTGTCGGTTTGGGATTGGGCCATTTCGTCGTGCTCCAGCACGGGCTCGCCCGTCAAGCCGACGTTCAAACCCGGCACCTCCGAGCGGGTCTGCTCGACCAGCTCCCGCAGGCGTTCAACTGCGTCGCCGTTGAGGGCCTCGGAGGGCGCCTGGGCGGTAACCAGAAAGATTCTTCCCTCAGCAAACGTGACGTATATTTGCTGCTCCGCATCCGGGCCAGGATTAAACAGCGCCGTCACGCCCGGCGTCGGCGGCGTTCCGGCCCGGCGCAGACTGCCTGTGGCCTGGGTGACAATTCGTTCCAGCGCAGGCAGCGATTTGATGAGCGAGTCAGTTTCGGCGTTTCTTTCCCGAGACGCTGTGCGGAACTGCGAATTGATCATGCTGAAGAGCGACGCCAGGTTCGTGATCCGCGTGAACTGCTCGATGAACGGTCGATAATCCTGCAGCATTTTTTTGAGCTCAGCCAACTCCTCCTCGGAAGGAAACAGGAGCGCCTTTGAGCCAAGCATTTTGAAGTCGCCCTTGTAAAAAACATCGCGGAAGAAGTTGGTCTCCGTTTCCATTTTCGCACCGATCCGCTCGACGAACTGGCGGTTCTTTTCCGGATCCTCGCTCTCAACCACCACGACCAGGTCGTCCTGGGTTGGGAATTCCTTCTTAAATTTCAGGAAGTTCTGATGGTATTTCTTGTTCGCGCCGACGAGATTGTCCCGGCTGGTATCGAATTGGAGGTACTTGAAAGTGTAAAGCGCGCAGAGCGCGAACAGTACGATCTGCGGATAGAGCAAGAGGCGGCGGTAGCGGATAACGGCGGCGGCAACCCATGCCAGGGTCCTCGCCATCAGGGAATCTTCCCGGAGCCGCTTAATCTTCATGGTCCAGGCGATTCATCCGGGAACTCGGCATTGGAATAGACTTCCTTGACATCGTCGTGGTCCTCCAAAGCTTCAAGCAGCCGGTTGACTGCGGCGATCGCTTGCTCGCTTTGCAAGGAAACTGAAATCGTCGGCAACGCCGTGACCTCGGCCACGGCGGGCTTAATCCCCTTGGCTTCGATTTTCTTGTGAACAGCTTCAAAATGGCCGGGATCGGTGATGATTTCGTAGCCCTGCGCGTCGGCTTTGAAGTCTTCGGCCCCTGCGTCGAGGGCGAGCTCCATCAATTCGTCTTCGTTGGCACTCTCTCGTGGAATGATGATTTGTCCCTTGCGATGAAACAGGCGGGTGACAGAGCCCGACGTGGCAATCGTCCCCGCGTTCTTGGTCACGATGCTGCGGATTTCCGAGGCAGTCCGGTTCCTGTTGTCCGTGCTGACCTCCACGAGCATTGCGACCCCGTGCGGGCCGTAGATCTCGTAGGTCAAATCTTCGAAGTTGGCGGTCTCGCCGCCGCCGGTTCCCTTCTTGATGGCCCGCTCGATGTTGTCGCCCGGCATATTCGATGCGCGGCACTTGAGCAAAACCATGCGCAGGCGCGGGTTCATGTTCGGGTCGCCGCCGCCAATTTTGGCGGCGATACTGATTTCCTTGCTCAATTTGGAAAAGATCTTTCCGCGTTTCGCGTCAATGGCCCCTTTGAAGTGCTTGACCTTGGCCCATTTGCTATGTCCTGCCATGGTGCTTTGTAAGCGTCGGAACTTTGACTCGTCTCAACCTTATCAGACCGTCTGCGATGGGTAGCAGGACGATGCGCCCGCGCTAACGCACCGGCTCCACAGAGACGGCCGTCCCATAACAGAGAACCTCCGTAATGCCGGAGGCGATTTCGGTGGCGTCGTAGCGCACAGCAAGAACCGCGTTGGCGCCCAGTTGCCCGGCATGGACCAGCATCTGGTTGAAGGCATCTTCGCGCGCCCGCTCGCACAATGAAGTGTAAAGCGAAATATTTCCGCCGAACAGGCTCTGCAGGCCCGCGCCGATGTTGCCGATAATCGAGCGCGAGCGGACAATGATCCCGCGCACGACACCGAACGATTTGACCACGCGATAGCCGGGCAGCTCGAACGTTGTCGTGGTCAAGGGATGTGTTTGGCTCATAACTGGACGCTCATTCAACGGGAAGTTGCCGCCGAGAAAAAGCCTAATCTTGCGGGGAAGAGCAAAAAGGTGAAAGCTGAAACCTGAAATCCCTGAGTAAAGGAGCGCATCTTGACACTACCACCATAATGGAGGCGTGAGAACGGTTCCTCATCC
>CAYUPI010000131.1:0-4206 GCA_964446585.1 uncultured Verrucomicrobiota bacterium | reverse complement strand
TCGTCGTCCCAGGGCGCGATCTGATCGGGCGGAAAGGTCAGCCGTTGTCGCACCGTGTAAGTCTGGTAGCGCCACTTGAGGAGCTGCTCGAGACCCTGCTGGAATTTCGCATCGCCGGTGAGTGCAAAAGCTGTGTGCATATAAGTTTGAGCCTCCATGCCGTTGAGCCCGCGCGATTCGAAGCCGTAGGGTCGCTGCAGGTAGTCTGGGTCCCACCGTCCCCAGCGCGTCGGCTTGCCGTCCATGTCGCGCAATCTCCAGCCGTTATCAATGATGTGCGAGGCGATGTCGGAGATTTGGCGCCGGGCACGCTCTTTTTCGGCGCCTTTCGCGGCCAGGTCATGAAAGAGTGAAACGGAGAAGATGTGGGCGTTGACTTCATCGCTCGAAGTGTCGCCCTTCCAGAGCCACATGCCATCGTCGGTCGGATACCACTTGGCCGGGAGTCCTCCCGAGCCGCGCGTCGAGCGCGCGCCGCGATCGCCTTTGACAGACCAGATGGCCCGGGCAAGGAAACCGGGCTTTTTCGTGATGTCGCCCAGCCAAATCATGGCCCGGAAGGCATCGAGCGCGGACTGCCGCGCCTGTTCGTCGCCGGTCGCCGCGTACTTGAAGGTCATCGCCGAAAGGTAATAGCACGTATGACCGCCGTCATTGTCGCTGATCTCGCGCAGCCAACCGTTCTCATCGCCAGACCAATAAAGCTTGTGCATGAAGCCCAGCCGCTTGAAGCCCCAGTCCTCAAGCTCACGCTCGTAATAAAGGGATTTCTTCAGCAGAGTGTAAGGCTCGTAGCGAATTATGCCCAGGCCGCCATCGGTAGCGATATAGACGACGCGATCGGTTACGGCGATATCCCGCACGTGGTCAGCCGGGAGCCAATGATCTGCGCCGAAGTAGTGGTATTCATCGCCCACTTCGCGGATCGCGCCGCGAGTGGTGCCGATCCAGAGGTCGTTGTCGAAACCGGCGGCGAGGCACGTCGTGTCTTCGTACGGGAGGCCATCCGGGCCGCGCAGCGCCGTCATTGCCATGCCGCGCAGTGCAGCCACTCCACGGTCGGTGGCGATGTAGAGGCGGTTGCCCTGCGTGAGGAGATCGCGCGTGACGGGCGAAGGCAGAGACCCCCAATCTGCAGTATCTGTCACCAAAGTTCTTCCGTCCAGCAGGGCTAATCGGCCCGGACGCAGCAGATAAAGCGTACCGCTGTAAGAGGCAATGCGGTCAATTGGGCCAAGATGGACGGGGTCGGGGATGACCTGGGTGAAGTCTTCCATGAGGAGGGTGGTGTCGCTGGACAAGTAGCCGCCAGGAGGCCGGAGGTTGACAAACTTGCCGTTCTCGAACCGGAACAGGTCGTTACGAGTCGCGCCACAGACCTGGCCGAGGTGGAGGCAGAAATCTGTAAAGGCTTGTGAATCCACCCGCTGCCAGGCGCCCTCGGCAAAACGATAGGCGCCCTCGTCCGTCGCGGCCCAGAGCGCGCCGCCGAGCGAGCGAAGCCGCTGTACATTTTTGGGCGCTCCCGCCGAATCCTGGAAAACCGAATCGCGCAGGATCTTCAGCTCGCCACCGACGACCAGATAAAGTGTGTTACTATAGACCGCGATGGAAGTGACGGGTTTGTCCGTTGAGATCTTCTCGCCGATCTCCTGCAGGAAAACTTCGTCGGCCACCGGCTTCCACAGCCGATGAGGGTTAGCGTTCGGGTTGGCCGCGGGTTGTGATTGGGCTGAAGCAGTCGTCAGCGCCGTCAGAAAGGCGGCAGCCAATGCGAGGATGCGAGGGAGTAAGTTCGAATTTTTCGTTTTCCTGTAGGCAAGTAACAGTCGGTCCATCGCAGGGTCATCGTCGTTTCTCAGCATCGGCGCAAGGAGATTTCCCGTTTCTACCGGGGCTTCCGTGAAGGCAGCGGATCTGTCCATTGCTTCCGGGTCCGCGGCGCTCAGTCGAACGGGTTGAACACTTTCACACGTATTGCCGCAAAATCCCGAACATTGTCAGTTGCAATGGTCAACTGGTATCGCCGGGCCGTCGCAGCCAGCAGGCTGTCCACTACTGGCAGCATAATATTATTGGCGTGTGCTTCCGCTTGCACCTTCGCCCATTCCTCGGCTACGCGCGTATTAATGGAAAGGATACGACCCGCCATGATCGCAAGCAGCTTTTGGTACCAGCCAAGAAGTTGTGAGCGCTTGGAGCTGCCGCGCGGCAGCAATTCGATGCCATAACGGATCTCCCCTGTGACGAGCACGCTGGTATAAAGGCTCGCTTCACTTGCAGAAAGCCAATCAACAACCTTCCGTTCGGGAAGCTTTTGACGCGGTTCGGAGAGAACGTTGGTATCGACGAGATAATTCACAGCCTGACCTTCCTCATCCGTTCAGGCCGACGGGCGGTCGCGGAGAGCGCTCCCTTATACGGACAGGACGCCAAATGCCTGACCAATCCAGCATTCGCCGCTGGCCGAATCCGCCGCAGCAGAATCATGTCAAGATCGTCGTCATCCGCGATGACTTCGAAATCATCCCCCGGCTGAATCCTGCGGCGAGCCCTGATAGTTAGGGGTATTACGAGTTGGCCACGCTGACCGATTGTTGTCGTCATGCAGTATGATTATCATACTCCGGCGTACAAAGTCAAGCCGCTAAATGCCGAGTGCTGATTTGGGCGACGTGGAAAGGCAGACCTGGCTTCGCTCGCAGCGAAAATTGCATTGCCCATCGCCGGGGAGCCGACCACAATCGCAAACGCTATGGGAAAGCAGTTCAATCGTCGCCAATTTCTAAAATCCACTTCGCTCGCCGCAGCCTCCATCCCCCTGCTCTGGCCCTCGGCCTGGGCCGCGCCCGGGCAAAAGGGTCCGAGTGAACGAATCACCCTGGGCTTTATCGGCACGGGCACGCAGGGCCGCGGCCTCATGCAGGGTTTCCTGAACCATTCAGATACGCAGGTGGTGGCCGTATGCGATGTGGATTCCACGCGCCGCGAGCACCATCGGAAAATGGTCGAGGAATTTTACAGCATTAAGAAAGACACCGACTTCAAAGGCTGCGCCGAATACAAAGAGTTTCCGGACCTGATCGCGCGGCCGGACATTGACGCGGTAGTGATTGCGGTGCCCGATCACTGGCATGCTTACATCGCCATCGCGGCCTGCAACGCGGGCAAGGACGTTTATTGCGAAAAGCCACTCTCGCTGACCATCCACGAAGCCCGCGCCATGGTGAATGCGGCGCGCAAAAACAACCGCGTGTTTCAGACCGGCTCCATGCAACGGTCCTCGAGTGAGTTTCACAAAGCTTGCGAACTGGTGCGCAACGGACGACTCGGCAAAATCAGCCAGGTCATCGTGGACGTCGGCCCGCCTTCGGTCCCCTGCGATTTGCCGGAGGAAGCCATGGAGCCGGGTTTGAACTGGGACCTCTGGCTGGGGCCGGCCCCCATACGACCGTACAATTCGGTGCTGAGTCCGCGCGGAGTCCACAAGCACTTCCCGAATTGGCGCAACTACCGCGAATACTCGGGTGGCATGATGACCGATTGGGGCGCGCACCATTTCGACATCGCCCAATGGGGATTGGGCATGGACGACAGCGGGCCAGTGGAAATCATCCCGCCGGAGGATCCCAAAGCCACGAAGGGCCTGAGGTATCTTTACGCGAACGGGGTCGAGGTGCTCCACGGCGACAGTGGGGGCATCCTGTTCATCGGCCCCGAAGGCAAGATCCTGGTCAATCGCGGCAAATTCGAGGCGACGCCCGCCTCGCTCGGTGAAGCGCCGCTGGACGACAAAGCTGTCCGCCTTTACAAGAGCAACAACCACCTGACGGATTTCCTGAGCTGCATGCGCAGCCGGAAGAAACCGATTTGCGATGTAGAGATCGGCTGCCGGTCCGTCACGGTGTGTCACCTGGGCAATCTGGCTTATTGGAACAATCGCCGCTTGAAATGGGACCCGGTCAAGGAAAGGTTTATCGGCGACGAAGAAGCAAACCAATGGCTCGACCGACCGAAGCGCGGCTCCTGGAAAGTTTGAGCCAAGCCATGCGGTCGCGTGCCCTTACCCGCATATTCAACACTACTCCCGCCCATTTCATTAACACCGCGGCTTCAGCCCGGTGTGGGCGCCCGCTCGCGAGAGCTCAACTGTTTCAACCCGGATTTTGCATTAGCTGTACGCATTTTGGAGCTGACATGGTGACT
>CAYUPI010000130.1:0-4457 GCA_964446585.1 uncultured Verrucomicrobiota bacterium | reverse complement strand
CGGCAACGGCAGCGGCTTGACCAATCTCAACGCGGCCAACCTGACCAACCTCCCTGCCAACGTCGCCGTGCTCAACGGGGTGAATCTGTTCACCGGGACCAATACCTTTACCGGGACTAATTTCTTTAGCGGCACGAACATGTTTTCGAGCCAGGTCATCGCCACAAACCCGGCCAATCAGTTCAGCGGCAATGGCGGCGGCCTGACCAACCTCAACGTGACCAACCTGGTTGGCATCATCGTCGACACGAAACTGGCGCCGATTTCCACGGCCGGCAAAATCCTAAACAGCGCCACCACCGCCACCAGCGCGAACAACGCCAACATGATCGTCGCGCGCGACGCTTCGGGAAATTTCGCCGCCAACGCGGTGACTGCGGCCAGTTTCGCCGGCAACGGCAGCGGCTTGACCAGTCTCAACGCCAACAACGTAGCCAGCGGCTTAGTCCCTGACTCCCAACTGGCGCAGAATGTAGCACGGACAAACGCAAACCAGATTCTTTACGGCGCGAGCACCTTCGCCGGCGTTGCGACGATCACCAACGCGAACAACCAGTTTGTGGGCACTCTCGACCGCCCCTACGTCAAGTTCAGCGAACAAGAACCCAAGGGCACAAGTGGCGGAACCAGCACCAGCACTGTTGGCGGGATCAACGTTCGTGGTTTCAATAGCATCACTAACTCGCAGGGTCTGGGATCCCTCAGCGGCATCACCGACATGATCCTTCCTGCGGGCACGTATGAATGCCGCATCAGCGCGCCGGCTTTTAGGGTGGGCTGGCATCAAGCGCGGTTGCGGAATGTGACCGCCAACACAAATGTGTTCTACGGCACCTCGCAATTCTCCACCGCCGGCAGCGGCGCCGGTGGCGACACGACCCATTCTTTCATTTCTGGACAGTTCACGCTGACCACCCAAAGCACGCTCAATGTCGAGCACTACACGCAAACCGGTGGGGTTGCCAATGGTCTGGGCACCCCTGTCAACGCCTCCTGGACGGACGCCGACGCGAAGGAAGTCTATACCGTCGCTGAGTTCTGGAAAACCAGATGAGAACCTCCAAATTCCAACATCCAACACCCTGCCAAATTTCAATGAACAATCAACAAACCACATTGCCTCCGCGACAGTCGACACTCGACACTCGAAACTCCCCTTGGAACTTGAAACTTGGTGCTTCTCTGGTGCTTGGAGCTTGGGTCTTGGTTCTTCCGGCCCACGCTCAATATTCCATTGATTGGTTCAAAGTGGCCGGCGGCGGCGGCACAAGCACCAATGCGCAATATGCCATCAGCGGCACCGCCGGGCAGCACGATGCCGGGCCGACATTGACCAACGCACAATTCTCGGTCGCCGGCGGCTTCTGGGTTTTGCCTCAAGCCATCCAGGTCGAAGGCGCGCCCACGCTCACCATCACTCGCGCTGCGCCCGGCTACGCCATGCTTTCCTGGACACCGAACACCGTCGGGTTCGTTCTGCAAGAAACCTGGAATCTTTCGCCCCCAAACTGGACTAACTCCTTGAGCGGCTCGACCAATCCCATCACCGTCCCAGTCACGGCGGCAGCCAAATTCTTCCGGTTGCGCAAACTTTGACTCTTTTTCAAGCCCGCCATCTTTGCTGGCACGATGCTGCATGTTGCGTTATTCTCGGCCTATGAAAACTGTTTATACATTGTTCTTTGCGTTTCTCGCGGCGGGCGCCACCGCGGCTGAAACTCCGTACGACGAGAAAGCCGATGCCAAGAGCGACATCAAGCAGGCCTTGACGCAGGCCGCCGTCAGCAAGACGCCCGTCATCTTTGTTTTTGGCGCCAATTGGTGCGGCGACTGCAAAATGCTGGACTCCGCCATGAAAAAAGGGGCCAGCGCGTCACTGCTGTCGCACGACTTCAAGATCGTCAAAGTGGATGTGGGCCGTTTCGACAAAAACGTCGATGTCGCCAAGACGTATGGAGTTCCTTTGACCAAGGGCATTCCGGCGGTGGCGATCCTTTCGAGTGCAGGCGAGGTTCAGTATGTCACCAAGGACGGCGAGCTGGCCAACGCCCGAAAAATGGGGGACAACGGGGTTTACGAGTTCTTCAAACGCGTCACCGCCTCGACGAAGGTAAAGAAGTGAAAGCTCCTTTCCACTCCATTCTCACCAAGGCATTCGCGTTGACTCATGGGAAGCCTTACCCAAGCGGTGAGAACCTTTCGCCGATCCTTGACTCACAGAAGACATCACTCATCTCCCGCCTCGGCAACTGGCCCAGAGCATTCTTGCCAAGGAACGGTGGATGATAGAAATTCTCGGCAATGTGAAGGCAGTGCTTACACGCGAATCATGAACGAACTGATTTTTTTGGTAGAGGAAGCCGCCGAAGGCGGGTTCAATGCCAGAGCCTTGGGTGAATCCATCTTCACCGAGGCCGAGACCCTGGACGACCTGCGCTCGGCCGTGCGCGACGCCGTTCGTTGCCACTTCGAGGAAGGAAAAGCGCCCAAGGTCATTCGTCTCCATTTCATTCGCGAAGAAGTCATCACCGGCTGATCGTTGACCGACCTGTATTGGTAATATGAAGTTACCAAGGGATCTGTCCGGATCGGACCTGGCCAAAGCCTTGCGCCGTCTTGGCTACTAAATCACGCGACAGAGCGGCAGCCATATCTGGCTGACCACCAATGAACGTGGTCAGCACCACGTCACGATACCGAATCATCAGTCGCTCAAAGTTGGCACGTTGTCTGGCATCCTCGGCGACGTTGCAACGCATTTCCAGACGAGCCGTGACCAACTTCTGGAAAAGCTGTTTGCGTGACCGGCGACCTCGTTATCTGATTCAGACGCGCAGGACGTAGGCGCCCCGGAGTGGCGCCCGAGAGTAAGCCAAGGTTTCAGCCTTGGCTCTCAGCATTTCACGTGTCCACTAGTCCCGAGGGGACGCTTGAACATCCCATCACTCAACCCTCAACTCCTTGGCTCGCCACAGCCGCGGCTCGGCGAACTCACGTACTCTTGGCGCTTGCCATGGCTTAAGGCGCCAGATACGGTGAGGCACCCTGTGAAAGAGACGCCTTGCCCGCGTGGGCAGGCGAGCGGGAATTCAAACATAACTAAACCCGGAGAATAGGAGAAAGCATATGAATCCGAACAAGACGTTGCGTTGGGTCACAGCCGCAGCGCTGTCTGCCGCGATCAGCTTGCCGAGTCTGGCCCAGGATAAGAATAAGCCAAAGGCCAAGGAGACTGGCCAAGCGAATGAATCCGAGATGATGGCCATGATGATGGAAATGATGAAACCTGGCGAGAACCACAAACTGCTGGCAAACGGCGTGGGCACCTGGGACTACCACGTCAAGGCGTGGATGAGCCCGGATCCGAACTCTGCTCCGACTGAATCCTCGGGCACCGCCGTCACGCGAGCCGTATTCGACGGTCGATTCTTTATCAGCGAACACGCCGGCAAGATGCAAATGCCCGGGCCGGACGGCAAAATGATGGATATGGACTTCAAAGGCATAGGCACCGAGGGCTATGACAACGCCAAAAAGAAATTCGTCGCCACCTGGATCGACAACATGGGCACCGGCATCATGGGACTGGAGGGAACTTACGACGCCGGGACGAAGACGCTTACATACCTCGGGGAATATCAGATGATGCCCGGAATGAAGACCAAAGTACGCGAAGTGCTCAAGCTATCGGATCGGGATCACCGAACGTTCGAGTTTTTTGAGGACCGAGGTGGAACGGAAGTGCGGACTCTGGAGATCAAATACACGCGCAAGAGTTAGGCGGGAAAATCCGTCATGTCACACGCGATGACACGGTCCAGGACTGTCGGAATTCGCTGACCCGAGACTCGGCCACTCGGCGTCGTTGTCTCCGGCAAGGCAGTTGCTTCGGTCTAATGGTTGGGCCATCGTGCCTCACGGTATGAAAGGCCCGACAACCGTGTTCCTACATAGGGGACTTTCACCCCGTCGGTTCACGCCCATGTCAGGCGCACAGAGAATCACTGGAGCAAATGCGGGCGTGCGGTGTCCGTCCCCAATTCCAATGTCTCGGGCCGCCCGCCTTGCTCAGTTCAGGCGTTACACGCCGCGCACCCATGGAGGTTCAATGAAGCATCTGGCTATCGGAGTTGTCCTCTCGGCGCTGTTCATGGCGGGATGCGGTACCGTCACCAAGTCAGGCCCAGCCGCAGACCGTCAGGCCATAGCTGCCGCGACCGCTCAGTTCCAGGCCGCCGAGAACGCCGGAAGCGTTGACCAGTTTCGAAGTTTCTTCGCTGACGACCTGGTGATGATGGGGCCCAACGAGCCACCGGTGACCGGTGCGGACACTGTGGCCGCCCTAATGCGGGGGTTCCATCATACGTATGCGGTGCAGGTTGAGTACAATAGTCAGGAGATCGTGGTGTTCGGCGATTGGGCCTTTGATCGGGGCACGGAGCGTTACACGCTGACTC
>CAYUPI010000129.1:0-4478 GCA_964446585.1 uncultured Verrucomicrobiota bacterium | reverse complement strand
GCGAACTGGATCTTGGGTCCGATGGCGCCGATGGTAACGGGCGCGGCGGGAGCGGGCGTGGGAGCAACGGGCGGCGGAGCCTGCTGGGCGAAAAGCATTTCCGCGCCCATGGACACGATGGAACACACTAAAACCAATCTTGCAGTCAACATTTTCATAGCGGCAGTTACTATGCCAGATCTGCCTCCAGATGCAAACCGCAATTCCTGGGAAGAAATCACGAGTCCGCATCCGTACTCATCCCACACCAGCACTCGCGCGACGGGCAGTACAAGTCCTTTGGTAACCGGCCAGTAGAGGCAGAGCAGGGAGCTCGGCTGTGACGAAGCCCAGCCACAGATTCCAACAAAACGAGTTTTGTTTTAGTTGCCAAGGAACTTCGAAAACTCGCTCTTTTGCAATTTTTTGGATTTGGTGGATGTTATTGCGGCTGAATAATTTTTGAATTTGGTTCCTTGGCAGCGCACACAAATGAAACACGCCCTCGATTCGTGGGAGTTTCACGAATTGGACCGTGCTGCGGCTGGGTTTCGCCACAGCCGCGCTCCTCACATTCTTTGGCCAATTGTCAGCCGTGAGCCGGGCCTCGTGTCACCCCAAGTTGATTTAGCAACTTCAGTTCGCGCCAAACTTGCTGGCCAGTGATTTGTCCGCTGAGCAGGAGCCGGTATTGGGCGATCGTCTGCGCAACCTGGGCAGGCGTTTCATTCAGAAACTCCAGGCGGAAATGCCGAACGCCGAGCCCCTGCAGGCGAGTAAGGTATTCCGCGCCGGTCTGTGCAAGCGCGTTGAACACGGTGTTGCGGCAGCCGACGTCGGCTTTGATTGGGTGTTCGGCGCCCATCCGATCGCGCAGCTTCAAGACATGCCTGTCGCAAGGCCGGCCGCAATTGGTGTAATCGGTGCCCTTGCTGAGGAAGGCGCAAAAGACACAATGCTCCATGTGAAACATCGGCATGTGCTGATGAATCGTCACTTCGAACCATGCCGGCGGCGCCACATGCAGCAACGCTTCCAATTGAACGGAGTTTAGATCGTACGACGCGGTGACGCGCTCCAGGCCAAAAGAGTTCTTGAAATAGCCCGCTGCCAGCCGATTGGCAATGTTCAACGAGTAATCGCCGATTTTCCTGTCACCGGCGAAAAAACGCAAATGGTCGTAATTCCGTACCAGATAACCATCAGCCGCGCACGAGCGGACCTGCTTGAGAGTCCATTCCTCCCCCATCTTGAAGATTCTCGGTGGGGCGACAAAGACTTCGGCACGCGGAATGCGGAATGCGGAATTCCGGCCCAGCTCGACCGCCTCGTGATATCTCTTCGGGTCTTCGAACTCACAATAGAGGACGTCCACGCCGCACTGAAGCGCCGACTCCAGTTGCGCGAGGTTACGCACCAGGACAATTAATTGCAGAGGGCCGAGGGCGGATTGCGCGGGAGCAGCTGAAGCCCCGCCTGAGTTCATCCCGAATTCCGCACGCTGCACTCCACGCTCGAGGGTCCAGCGCGGTGGTTGGGCGCGCTGGTTTTCCATCTGCCGCACGAGCTCACGGCGGAGCCGATTGAGTTCGCTCACCGGCAGCAACACCTCGCCAACGAGCAGATTTTTCAATTTGCCGAGCTTGAAAGCTGTCCCGCCCAGTCGCCCGAGTTGCTGGCGTAATCGCTCGGTTGTAAGCGGCTGTTTCTCCGCTGCCGTCAGCGGCATCGAGGACTCCAATCGAACGATTTGGCCCAGTTCGTCGCCTCCGATCAAGTTGAGAGGCTGGCCTTGAGAGCCATGCACTTCCAACCTTAACTCGCGCTGAAACTTAGGAGTCTCCCCTTCGAAGCTCTGGCGCAAGCGACGCTCCAACTCGGGGTCGCTTGTCTTCCATAACCGATCGCCGGCGTGAACACGGCTCAAATCAACGTGACCCTCGCCGAACGAGAGCAGAACCGGAGCCACCGAACCACTAGAGGTTGCCGGCCCGATTCTATAGACTCTCCCTCCCTCCTCGCGTTCCTCTGGGTGGCCATTGTCGAAAACCACGCCGTCACCCGTCTTCAGGGGCGCCTCCAGGCGAACCAGCACGCCGGAGGGCTTTACCTCAACCACCTTGCCGAGATAAACGCCTCTTTTCTTCCCAAACCGGCCGTGGACCAGTTCCTGGTTATTAATTCCTCGGAGCCAGCCAGTGTGCAGCCCGCGGGAGAAGGCCATTTCCATCTCGTACTGCCAGTGTCGAGGGTTAAGGATCGAGCCGCGAGGAGGAGCCTTTTCGGACGATGGCTGGACCGGTCCACTCTTGGCGCTCGGTCCCCCGACCTCGGCTAATTCATCGAGAGCTCGCCGGTAAATCCGCGTGATGCTCGCGACATATTCAGGCGATTTGAGCCGGCCTTCGATCTTTAGTGATGCGATTCCCAGGCGAACTAATTCGGGCAGCAGCTCCAGCCCCGCCAGGTCCTGTGGACTGAGCAAATATTTCCGGTCGCCGAGTGCCACAGGTTTGCCATCCGCGATTAGCTCGTACGGGAGCCGGCATGCCTGGGCGCATTCGCCCCGGTTCGCCGATCGGCCACCAAGCGCCTCACTGGTCAGGCACTGGCCCGAATAGGCCACGCACAGCGCCCCATGAACGAACACCTCGAGGGGAAGCGGCGAGGGGCAAGTCGCCGTGCCAGCCGTTTCGGCCACTCGGCCTTCGACCCTCGACCCTCGACCCTGGTTCTGGATTTGCTCGATTTCCTTCAGCGAGCATTCGCGCGCCAGTACAACCAGATTACAACCCAGGCGCCGGGCGAACTCGACTCCTTCAGCGCTGGTGATCGTCATTTGCGTCGAGACGTGGATGGGGAAGTCCGGTGAAGCCTGTCGGATAAGGCGGCAGAGGCCGACATCCTGGACAATGGCAGCGTCCACTCCGGCGGCAATCATTGTGCGCAAGTATTGTTCGGCCTCGGCCATTTCGTTCTCGAATACGAGCGTGTTGAACGCGACATAGCCCTTGACTCCGCGCCGGTGCAGGAACTCCATCAGCGGCGGCAAGTCGGCCTCGGTGAAATTGTGAGCGCGCATCCGGGCGTTGAACTTCGACAGCCCGAAATAGATCGCATCGGCGCCGTTCTCGACCGCCGCCCGCGCGCACGTCCAATCACCGGCCGGCGCCAGCAGCTCAGGAAGGCGGCAAGAACGCTGCGAGCCTGGGAAAAATCCTGGACGCAGCTCGAGATGTTCGCGTTTGGTACTGGAACTGGGTTCAGCACTGGTCATGAACGATTCAGAATCTACCCTGCAATCGAAGCGCGCACAAAAGCGAATTTCTTTGGTTGTAGGAGACGAGGTAACGAGTCTCGGACCAAAGAATCCAAAATCCGACCCGCCCCGCTGCGACCAGCGCGGAGCGCGGCGAGAATACAAAATCCAAAATAGATCAGAGACTTGTCACCTCGTCTCCTGCAGGGGAAAAGCTGACCCGCCTTCGTCCAGCTTAGGCGCGACGAGTCGGCGCGGTGAGAAGCTGAATGCGGACATTGGGGGGAGGAAAGCGGAAAAATGCTCATGGGCTTTACAGCGCAGCCGGCGCCAGGTAAAAGTTACTTTGGATGAGGGAGAAGGCTTCATTACCAGCGAGGAGCCGTTCGCAGATCACCCTAAAATGGGGAGATATGCAGATCTGTATATTCGGCAGCATGAATCGCAGCATCGACAGGTTTCTCTTTCGCGTTCTGACGATAACAGCAACGCTGCTCTCAGTGTGCGGATGCGCCCAGTCTGTCCGCGTGCGGTACCAGGATGACCTGGTGAAGGTCACAGAGCGCAGCACTGTAAACTTGCTTAACGTTCACGCCTCCTCCGACACCGAGGTGCTGACGATCTGGGGACGCGATTTCAAAGAGGTGCGCGGTCTTAATCCCTGCTATCTGCCGGTGACTAACAAGCACCTCATTCTGTTCGTCACCGGTAGGAGCTTTGATGGTGGACAGGCCACCGTTCACTTAGCGGATACGGCAACTCGAACTATTCGAGATTTTCCGGCATACGACAGCCAGATCGGTCGTAACATCGGAGTCAACAAGACAAACCGCTTCGAGCGCGTGGTGAGTGTCGAGGGTGATAAGCTTACCATCGAGGCGGCCTTCTTGGAGCGACGCTACAAATACGTCATCGATTTAGCAACGCCCCGGTTCGAACGAGAGGAGGCGGACTTCGAGGGGGCACTCCCTCCTCACAGAATGGAGCACCATGTTTACGAGGGCGGTCGGATTTCGAAATGAAGATGCCAGGGGTCACAGGGCCAAAGCTGAACAAACGGATTGAGCCGATGACGAGCAGCGCGGTGTGCCAGCGGTTTCGGTTCCGCCCAGTTGGCGAGCTGCTCGTCACGGCTCATCCTCGTCGTTCGGGCGCAACTGTTCCATACGCGGATTGTTAAAGCCTCTAGAGCGCTTCAACAAAAACTGTAGCCACAAGAGACAAACCAACCGAGAGCGTC
>CAYUPI010000128.1:0-5324 GCA_964446585.1 uncultured Verrucomicrobiota bacterium | reverse complement strand
TGGGGTGGTCGACGGGATTTGAACCCGCGACAGCCAGATCCACAATCTGGGGCTCTAACCAGGCTGAGCTACGACCACCAACCACCCGGCACTAAGCTAGTTTTTGCCGCGGCGCGCGTCAAGTTTCGAGCCCGACCGGCTCAGAACACACACGTAGGGCTTGTTCCGGATTGCCATGCTCGTCTAAAGTGGCGGCGTGGTCAGGCTCGAAGACAGCAAACTTTTTCGTCCGCTTTCCGGACCCGAGCTGGAAAAGTTGCGGGGAATGGCCACTGAGCAGCAGTTCAGCGCCGGCAGCGAAATTTTCAAGGAAGGCGACCGCGGAGAGGGCGTTTATGTGATTAAGGACGGAGCGGTCGAGATTTCCGGCCTCATCAGCCCGACGGTCCGTCACGTTTTTTCCCAGGTTGGTCCCGGAGAATTGTTCGGAGAGATGGCGGTGCTCGACGAGAAACCACGTTCGGCCTGCGCAATCGCGAAACGGCCGACGAGCGTTTATTTCATTCCGCGCGCGGGGATGCAGGCGCTGGTGGAGCGCTCGCCGACGCTCGCGATGGCCTTGCTGAGGGAGATCAGCCATCGGCTGCGAGAGTTCAATCGGCAGCACATGCGCGAGGTGCTTCAGAGCGAGCGCCTGGCGATCATTGGCCGGTTCTCCAGGTCGATCGTCCACGATTTGAAGAATCCGTTGAACATCATCAGTATCACGGCTGAAATGGCGGAAATGGATCAGGCCACGCCCGAGCAGCGTCTGCGCGCCAAAGCCCGGATTCAGAGACAAGTCGAGCGCATCAGCGATCTGATCGAAGAAATCCTGGATTTTACCCAGGGCGGCCACACCGATTTCGTCGCCGCGCCGACCGATTACGTTGCGTTCGTACAACAGTTGACGGAAGAAATGAAACCCGAAGTTTCCCTCAGGTCAGTGGAACTGGAGTTACACACGCCGCCCGCGGGTCTCCAACTGCTGCTCGATCCAAAGCGATTGCGCCGCGTCTTCGAAAACCTGATCCACAATGCCACCGATGCCATGTCCGAAGGTGGCAAAATCCTGTTGCGCGTGGCGCCCAACGCGAAGGAGGTGGTCACCGAAATCGAGGACACTGGCCCGGGGATAGCGCCCGAGATCGCCGATCAACTGTTCGAAGCGTTCGCCACGCACGGCAAGGCGCATGGCACAGGTCTTGGCCTGTCGATTTGCAAACGGATCATCGAGGATCACCACGGCTGGATCGCGGCGCGCAATGAGCCGGGCCGAGGCGCGGTGTTTTCATTTGGGCTGCCCTTGCCTACGCGCTGATGGTTGTTCGCAATGCGTGATGCGTGATATGGACCCGAGCCGCCCGCTCCCTCGCACGCCTCACGCATCACGAGGTGCGTTTACACTTGTATGAATCGAATCCGGCTTTTGCCAGAACAGGTGGCGAATCAAATCGCCGCGGGCGAAGTAATCGAGCGCCCGGCCAGCGCCGTGAAGGAATTAGTCGAGAACTCGCTCGATGCCGCGGCGACGCGGGTGACGGTCGAAATTCAGGCCGGTGGGCGGAGCGTTATCCGCGTGATCGACGATGGCACGGGTATGAGCCGCGATGACGCCCTACTCTGTTTGGAACGCCATGCCACGAGCAAAATCCGACGCGCGGAAGATCTCGCCGCCATCGCCACTATGGGTTTCCGCGGCGAGGCCCTGCCCAGTATTGCCAGTGTCAGCCGCTTCACCCTGACCACGCGCGAGCGCGACAGCACCGGGCCCGAAGGCACGCAGATTGTTGTCAGCGCCGGCAAAATCATAGCGGTCAAGGCGGCCGGAACGGCGCCCGGCACCAGCGTCGAAGTCCGGCAGCTTTTCTCCAATTTGCCTGCGCGGCGCAAATTTCTGCGCACGGAGGAAACCGAGGCCGCCCACATTCAGCATTACCTGACGCTAGCAGCGCTGGCGTATACGGAGGTGGCATTCACGTTTCAAAAAGACGGGCGGTTGCTCTGGCAATTGCCGGCGCTCAAGACCGGCAAGGATGCCGACGCCCGGCTGGCATCCCTCCGCGAGCGCCTCCGTGCTCTTTATGGCGGCGAACAGCGCTTGCTCAGGGTTGATTACTCGGCTGACCTTTCCGAACCGCCACTGTCCGCCGGTTCCGAGTCCGGAGATTCGGCGGTCGATCCCGCCTCGCGGGATCATTTGACATTGCGAGTCTGGGGCTACATCGGCGCCCCGGGCGTTTCCCGCGCGACTCGCGAGGATCAACATTTGTTCGTCAACCGCCGCCCCGTAGAGAACCGCGGCCTGAATTACGCCCTGCTGGAAGGATACCATACTGCATTGATGAAGGGACGTTTCCCGGTCTGCTGCCTGTTTCTGGAAATCGATCCGGCCGCGGTGGATGTGAACATCCATCCGGCCAAGCGCGAAGTGAAATTTCATCAGGAAGGAGCTGTGCGGCGGCTGGTGGCCGACGCCATCCGGCAAACATTGCTGCGCTTCCACACAGCAGGAACTGAAGTTCAAGGTCAAAAGCCTGCCGCCGATGAGCCGAGGCCAGAGGTCGGGGCGACCGCGCGGCCGCAGCCAGCCCCGCCAGGTGAGCAGCCGAGCCTGCCGAATCTGCCAGCCAGGCTACGGCCACCACCCAGCAACCCGGCTGCACTGCCCCCTTCACAGCCGGGCTTGGAGATGGGTTTTGGCCAAGAGCCGAGTCTCCGTATCGCTCCAAGCGAGTCACGCGTCGCAGCTCCGCCGTCACCCACTCGTCCCGCTGAGGTACAGCAAACTGTTCCTTCAACCACTTCTTCTTCATCGCCCGTCCCGTTGCTGGCGGTGCCGCTCCGGCTGGTCGGCGTGATCGGCAAGCTTTACGTCGTGCTCGAGTCCGATCGCGGCCTGGTCCTGCTCGATCAACATGCCGCGCACGAGAGAATTCTGTTCGAGCAAATGCTCAACCGGTTGGAACAGAACGCACAGGCCCCCTCGCAAAGACTGCTGCTTCCCGAAACGGTGGAGTTGTCCGCGCGCGATTCGAATTTTCTACGCGAGCAGTTGCCAGTGCTGACCCGGCTGGGCGTCGGCCTGAGCGAATTCGGCGAGCGCACTTTTTTGTTGGACGCATTGCCGCCGTTGGTCAAGGCCACTGACGCGCGCCGCTTCGTGCTGGAATTGGTGGACGAACTGAAGGCCGCGGGCCAGGAAGTTAACACGCTACGCCTCGGTGAGCAGACCGTTGCCAAAACGGTTTGCCGACATGCCGTCAAGGCCAACGACCCGCTCGCGGGGCGGGAATTGGAACATCTGGTCGAGGATCTGCGCCGCTGCGCCATGCCCTACACCTGCCCGCACGGCCGGCCGACCTTGATCGAAATGAATTTCCGCGAATTGGAGAAAAAGTTTGGGAGGGTGCAATGATGGCCCAGCGATTAAGGGCTGCGTAGCAGCACTCCGTGCGCAGATCTCCTTCTCGAGACGCTTGATGCTTCGCGTTTTCCCGGATCCGCCTCGACAGGCCGGATCGAGTTTGCTACCAAGCCCACGGTGCGCTCGCAGTGGCTTAAAGAGGTCACCCGGCTCGTGGTGAAACTGGGCACCGGTGTCCTGACGGACGACCGGAAGCAACCCGATCTGGCCCAAATGGAGCAACTGGTGGCGCAAATGGCCGAACAGCGAAAGGCGGGCAAGGAGATCGTGCTCGTCTCCTCCGGCGCGGTCGGCGCAGGCATGGGCGCGCTGGGATTCCAAAGGCGGCCGAGCGAGTTGGCCGAGCTGCAGGCTTGCGCAGCAGTGGGACAATCACGCCTCATGGCCATTTACGAAAAACTGTTTGCGCACTTCGATCTGGCGGTTGCCCAGGTACTGCTCACCCACGAAGACCTGGAACATCACGAGCGCCACCTCAACGCTCGCAACACGCTCGTGACGTTGCTGGCTCATGGCGTCGTGCCGATTATCAACGAGAATGATGCGATTTCTTTCACCGAACTGAAATTTGGCGACAATGACAAGCTCTCCGCGTTGGTCGCGTCGTTGTTGCCCGCCGACTTGCTGGTCCTGCTCACAACCGTGGATGGCGTGATTGAAAATTTCGGTCGAGCCAATCCGAAAACGCTGGCGACGATCGAACAGATCGACAGCGCCATCGAGCGACTGGCAGGAGGGACCGACAGCAAGACGGCCGTTGGAGGTATGGCCTCAAAAATTCAGGCAGCCAAAATCTCAGTTCGCTCGGGCATTCCGATGGTCATCGCTTCGGGCCGGAGCAAGACTGTTCTGGCACGCGTGGTCGCCGGCGACGAAGAGGGCACATTGTTCGTGCCGAAATCGACGCGATTGCAGGGGCGGAAGCGCTGGATTGCTTTTTTCCATCATCCCAAAGGCGCGTTGTTCGTGGATGGCGGCGCGAAAAAGGCCTTGCGCGAAAGCGGCAAGAGCCTCTTGCCCCCGGGCGTGGCCCGGTGCGAGGGAGAGTTTGAGGCCGGGGAGGTCGTGCGAATTTGCGACCTGGACGGCACCGAGTTCGCCCGTGGCATCTGTGCCTTCAAGTCCGCAGAGATCCAGGCCGGCCAATTGAAGCGCGTTGAGGTTGTGCATCGGGACAATCTTGTCATCTTGTGAGATGAAGCAGAAATCGGCCATCAACGATCTGCTCGCAGTCATGGCACGACTGCGCTCACCCAGAGGCTGCCCGTGGGATCGAGAGCAAGACCACAAGACCTTGCGTTGGCACGCGGTGGAGGAAGTTTACGAACTGCTCGATGCCATCGAAGCGGAGGACGATCATGAGATGGCTGAGGAATTGGGCGACCTGTTGTTACAAGTAGTGTTTCATTGTCAACTGGGCGGAGAGCGGGGCGCTTTTGATTTCGAGCAGGTGGCCCGGCACATCACTCAAAAATTGATCCGCCGGCATCCTCATGTCTTTGGGGATCTGAAGGTTAAGGACGTTGATCAAGTCTGGGCGAACTGGGAAAAGATCAAGCGCGCAGAGAAACACGGAACTCGCCACGCGCGGCCATCCGCGCTGGATGGCATCCCCAGGCATCTGCCGGCTTTGTTGCGCGCTGAAAAGCTCCTCAAGAAAGCGCGTCGAGCCAGGTTGCTGAACCACCGGGCGTCCAGGAGCAAGCTGACGAAATCGCTTCTTGCCAGGCGTCTTTTCAAGCTGGCTGCTTATGCTCAAAGCAGAGGGTGGTCGGCCGAGGATCTGCTTCGCGCGGAGACCCGGGAGCAGGAGCTGCGCTTGCGAAAGCGCGAAGGTCGGACAGCTTAGAGATTGGTCCGTCTTGGTAGCGTCAAGAGTTCTGTGTAAAAGCTGAGAGCGGGTGACGGGACCAATGGT
>CAYUPI010000127.1:0-5471 GCA_964446585.1 uncultured Verrucomicrobiota bacterium | reverse complement strand
TTGGGACGAGCTTTGGGTCAGCACTTAAGATGGTGGTGGTATCAAGATGCGCTCCTGCGCACGGAGGCGTTCGGATTGCCCTGACGGAAAGTGCTATCTAAGCTGCTTGAAATCAGCCCGTTAGAAGACGTGAGGGATACCCTCTTCGAGCACTCGCAGACGCTGACTCAGGCCCTCTTGCTGTGCCAGCATCTGTAGCCATCGTGGCGGTTCGTCCAGATCTTCGAATGACAACCGAAAGCTGCCATAGTGCATAGGCACGAGCCAGTGTGCGCGCAGGTCCTTGAATACCCGGATCGCCTCGTCAGGCCCCATGTGAACGCGGCGAAAGGATTCGGGGTGATAAGCGCCAATCGGCAGCAGGGCGATTTCGGGAGCACAGCTCTTGCCGATATCCTTAAACCCATCGAAATACGCGCTGTCGCCCGCGTGATAAATCCGCCGCCCCTGGTGTTCGAGGACAAAACCGCCATAACCCCGATGATGATCGCGCAACGTGCGGGCACCCCAATGTTTGCACGGAGTCAAGGTGACTTTCCAGTCCCGGTGCGAAAAGCTGTCCCACCATTCCAACTCGACGACGCGCCCAAATCCCAGGTCATAGGCCAGGTCGCCCACTCCCCAGGGCATAACTGCGATCTTCGGATGAGGCAGGCGGCGCAGGGTCGGTTTGTGAAAGTGATCGAAATGCGCATGGGTCAGCAGCACGAGGTCAATCGGGGGCAAATGCTCAATTTTCAATCCCGAGCGCTTGATGCGTTTGAGTAGGAAGAGCCAATTGGCAAAGTTCGGGTCAATGAGAACGTTCAGGTCGGTGAACTGCACCAGAAACGAGGCATGGCCAATCCAAGTGACCGCCACTTGGCCAATGGTTAACTTTGGAAAGGCCGGTTGGCGGTGCTGGCCCGTACGACGCGTGAGCAATGTTTTCCAGACCATCTCGCGAAAGAATGTGCGCGGATTGAAATGCTTGGCCGGTGTCAGATCCTTGAACGAACGGGGCAAAGGTTGCTGTGAAGGGGCTGGCCGATAAGCTTTCGGTTTGGTCATAAATCGTTGACCGTTCCATTGTTCCTGCGATTCGAAGAAAACTCAACTCGGTTTGCGAAAGCGATGGAACACGAGTCGATTCGGAGGTTTTTACTTGTTTTGGCGACATTTTTCCGCTCTCCATTAGAGCAGCTTGCGGGCCCCATAGATTTAATGAAATTGAGTTCAGTCCCTGTTTTTGGCGCCTCCGTCTGCGCGTTGCTTCTGTCCCAGTCTTCACTCAAAGCCCAGAGCGTCAAAGTGATGCAGTGGAGCATCCACGGAACCTTGGGAAATTTCGCGAGCAATGTTACCGCCGGCGTCCAGGCCATGGCCAGGATCGTGAACTTCAATCAGCCTGATATTCTGCTGTTTAACGAGTTGCAGGATAATGGCGTCTCGGCGGACCAGGCCGCTCAAATCAATCAGGTCACAGCAGAGTTACGAACGCTGGTTCCGAAGCCTTCACTTGGGCCGCAAGCAACAAGGCCAATTGGCTAACTATCTCGCCGTCTAGCGGCACCTTGGCCGGTTGCGACAGCATTGAGGTCACCGTTTCGATCAATGGCAATGCCGACAGCCTCCTGAGAAGGAATAACTTCGATATGGTCTCATTCACTAACACTATCCGCGGCTTGGGCAGGACCAATGCCTTGCAAAAATCAGTTGGCGGCTTTACCAGCGGCGGTTCCGGCAGCTTCACCGATTTGTTTTTCGTCACCAACACGACCGGCCTGCCCACGAATTACCTCGATCCGGGCGCTCTTACCAACGCTTCCGCCGCTTTTTACCGCGTGCGAATCGTGCCATAAAGGCGCGATGATAATTTGCACTTGTCAAATTATGTGGAAGATTAGGGGGTGATAGGCGAGCTTGGTAAAACAATATTTGAGTGATCAGGCGTGTCGAGCAGTCAAATCACCACCAAGCGTCAGTTGCCGGGCGCTAACGGAACAAAAATGAGAAGACGCATACAAGACGAGTTCACAGACCTGCCGATCTCTCGGCAGCGCAAATATCAGTTGCGCATGCAACGGGATAGTCGGTGCACCGAATGCGGCGAGCCTGCGGTGCAAGGCTCGCGGTGCTTGAAACACCTGGTGAAAGCGCGTGAACGCCAACGCAAGAAGCGTGGCCTGAAGCGTCGTTATTATGGCACGCTCAGCTATATGTTGCAGGCCGGTTCCCGCGCGGCCAAGCGATCACCGGTGGCTTCCCACGCCGAATAGATCGGAAGCGGTGGACCGCTGCGCCAGCGATGCGCGTCCGCCGGCTCCATTTTAAACCACAACCTCGAGCCGGGGTTGCGGCAGGCGTTTCTTTTCATCCGCTCACTGGATCACGCCGCGCTTCCTCAGTTGAGCATCCAGCGCCTTGTTCATCAGAAGTTCGGCCAGCGGTCGAGTCGCCTCGTCCAGCGCGGCGCAAGCGGCTTGAAGTCGCGGCAGGTCGCCGGTGTTTGTCTTGGAATTCTCACTTGCGAGCGCGGTTGCGACCTCGCGTAGCGCGGTTTCGACGGCGGATTCTTTTTCGGCGCCCAGTTCCCCCGCGCACTCGGCCAGGCCTTTGCGTGTGGCGGAGGTCAACTCGGTAGCTTTCAACCTGGTTTCTACCCAGCGCCGCGTGGCCATGTCCTCGAACGCGTGCTCGACCGATTCTTCCACCATCCGCTGCACTGCCGCATCGTCCACATCCACCGCTGACTCAATCTCGACGACCTTTTCCTTGCCGGTCTTTAGGTCGCGCGCCAGCACGTGCAGAATGCCATTCGCGTCCAACTCGAATTGCACGCCGACACGCGGCACCCCACGCGGCGCCGGCGCGAACGCCAGCGTAAACCGCCCCAGGCTCCAGTTATCAGCGGCGCGCTCGCGTTCGCCTTGCAGCACGTGGATGAGCACCTCCCGCTGGTAATCGACCGCGGTCGTGAACGACTCGCCGGCTTTGACCGGTATTGTCGAGTTGCGCGGGATGATCACATTCATCAGTCCGCCGAAGGTCTCGATTCCCAGCGACAGGGGCGTCACGTCAAGCAGCAGCATGTTCTGAAACCCGCCGGACAGGATCTCGGCCTGGATCGCCGCGCCGAGCGCCACCGCCTCGTCCGGATTTTGCGACGTGTTGAGCTCGGGCCCCGCCGGCCGGTGATAATCGCTGCCCAATCGCACCGACCCGCGTGCTTCTTCAAATTCGGCGCAACCGAACCATTCGCTGACTAGCTTGCGCACCAGCGGCATCCGCGTCTGGCCGCCCACGAGCAGGACCTGTGCGAGCTCTTTGGATTCCAGCCTGGCGTCCGCGAGCGAACGCAAGCAATGAGCGCGCGTCCGGTAAATGAGATCACGCGTCAGATCTTCCAGTTCCGCGCGGCCGAGTTTGTAACTGAAACTGAAACCTGGGGTCAGAAAGGGCAGCGTGACCTCGACCTCCAGTTCCGCTGAGAGAAGGATTTTGGCGTTTTCAGCGGCCTCGCGGATGCGGGCGAGCATGCCTAATTCGGGCTCTGCCAGGCGCGACTCGGGTGTTTTCGATGGTACCTTAGGGCCCATCTCACAAATGCTTGTCGCGGACCTCTCCTCCCTCTCCTCCCCTGGAGGAGAGGGCTGGGGAGAGGAGGCCTTCGCTGCGATCAGATTTATGAGTTGGTTTCCATGCGTCGTGCGGGTCAGGTCGGGTCCGCCGGCGGCGCGAATCTTCTCAACGAGAAAATCCACCAGCCGTGTGTCCAGATCATCGCCACCGAGCCGCGTATTGCCATTCGTTGCTAGCACCTGGAATACGCCGTTGTTGAGTTCCAGGATGGAGAGGTCGAACGTGCCGCCTCCTAAATCATAGACTGCGATCTTTGCCTGTTCCTTAAGGCGATAGAGCCCATGAGCCAGCGCCGCGGCGGTCGGTTCATTGACGATGCGCTCGACCGTAAAGCCAGCCAGTTCTCCGGCCTTTTTGGTGGCATTGCGCTGGGCATCGTTGAAATAGGCGGGCACGGTGATGACGGCCCGCTCCACCGCTTCTCCAAAGTACCGCTCGGCATCCGCTTTCAGCTTTTTAAGGACCTCCGCCGAAATCTCCTCCGGCGAATAAGAATGGCCGTGGATGGGGATTGTCACGGGACCGGCGCCTTCGGCCGGCAGGGGATAGGTGACGAGCATTTCCTCCTCCGACAAATCGGAACGGCGGCGGCCGATGAACCGTTTCACCGAATAAACCGTCTCGACCGGCTTGAGGACGCGGACGCGGCTGGCCGGATGGCCGACAATCGGCTCAGCACCGGCTCCCGGAAAGTGCACCACCGAGGGCGTCAGACGCCGCCCCTCGGCGTCCGCGATGACCAGCGGGATACCCGAATCGACTGTCGCGACGAGCGAGTTGGTTGTGCCTAAATCAATGCCGACAATTCTGCTCACAGATAAAAACAGTCAGGTATTGTTCCTGATCGTTGCGCCAACAGAGCAGAAGGATTCTTCATGGACAAGGCGGATAACGTTGTCCCGGCCCGCTGCGACGGCGCGCCAGCGTGGCGAGTTTCTGGCTCGGTTGATCGAATTGTGTCAGGAAGACGCGTTCCGCCCAAATGACAGGCGAAGACAATCCTGACCCAACAGCCGTCTTCCACTTGACGTTTTGGCTGGGGCCAAAGTGAACGGGGGGCTTGCCTGCGCCGATTCCCGTGGAGTTCGGTCCTCTAAACTGGGGCCACCACAGGTCGCCACCGTTCTCCGCCTCTTGCGAGGAGCTTGATAGAGCTACGACCACGACCATCAGAAAAGTCGTCCGTGCAGGCTTCATATAGAATTCCGTTGGCAGTCTTGTTTCCGGCCTTTATGCAGTTCCATGTTTACAAGGCCCTCCGCCAATTGTGTATGGTGAATGTATGAGTGCCGTAACCCTCAGTAAAGGCTGGCGGAGCGCTCCCGTCCCCGGGCGCAGCAAAGTTCGTGTGCTGAGGCGCGCTTGATTTCTCGCAGGCGTTGGGGAGATCGTGGGTTGCTGCGCCCGGGGACGGGCGCAAATCGTCGAGCGGGCGATTCGCGGTTATGGCACGGCCGAGAATTCGGAGTTGCCGTTCCACTTTGTCAGGCAAGAGAAATAGGTGTGACAGCGTGGATACGGACTGGGTCCAAGTTCGTCGCAAGCCTTTCACGTCCTGTCATGGCACCGCCAGGACTGGGGTAGATTCAGCCTGACGGCCTCTTCCGGAGAAATCTTGCGGATTGTGTCTGCGGTCGGGTGGCGAACCGATGGTTGTTGACGCCCAGGCCGGCTCTTGATACGCTGGATACATGCTTGGTGAGACCCGAAAACCAATGCTCCCTCACCCGCGCATCGCTCAGTACAGGCGGGCACACAAAAAGCAATTTCCTATCATTTATCATTTTGTTCTCACTTAGCAGGCTGCTGAAAAAGGGGGTGATCTTTCGCGCGATCCGGTTTTATGATAG
>CAYUPI010000126.1:0-5520 GCA_964446585.1 uncultured Verrucomicrobiota bacterium | reverse complement strand
GGTTTCAAAAATGAAACTCATCATCTCAAAAACCGTGCCTTTTGCAGAGCTTTCCAGGGGGGTTCGACATATCAGCCCACGGGTTGCGACGGTCCGCCGCCTTCCGTCGCTACCCTGGGTGGACCGTCCCACAATTCCTCAACCCTGAAAGCGGTTGCGTAATCGGCCTCCCCAGTGAGCGTCCGCTTTGACAGCGCCGAGTTTCGGCCGCGACGCGGTCTGTTGTATCAGCCTTCACGATTTCGAATTTCCAATTCCTCATTTTGTTTCATTTCTCCATTTTCGGCGACCGTGGCTTGAGCGGAAGGCAGCGCCGCTGGGGCGCCACGCTTCGGGAGCCTCTCTGCTAACCCCCGGTTTGACCCGTTTTGTTACGATGTTGCTGCCTTGAGCGATCCCGGCTCGAATCGGGATCTGGAGCGTCATGCAGTGCGTGGGCGCACGCTGGTGCCGGGCTGCGGTCTCGGGCGCCACGCTGTCGGTTGGCAACGGCGGGCTTGATCAGCTTGGATGCTGCAGCTATATCCCGGCTGTGAGCAGCCTCCACAATGCCAGGATGCGGTTGCGCCGTGAATTGGAATCCCCACGGCCGCTGCGTCGGTTCGGCAGCGGCTGGCTGAGCGGGGTTATTGGGCTCGTGTTGGGAGTGGCGGGGTTATTGCTCGTGATTTCATTCCGTTTCCCGGGATTGCTCGCGATGCCCGAGACGCGCCCTTTGCAGGAAAGCGTCTGGTTTCGGTTGGGACTGCACGCGGCCTTAATCGTCGCTTTTGTTTTGGCCCTGTTGAGCCTGGTGTTGCGGCCCGGAAAAATTCTGGGCACCAGCGCAGCTGCGGCGGCCCTGCTCGCCGGTTTGTTTGGCGGTTCCCGCGCCACAGCGCTGGCGGCGGGTCCAGCTCCTGTTTTTCTTGGCCTGGATTGGTTCGTGTTGAATGTGGTTTTCACTGGACTCCTTTTTGTCCCGCTCGAGCGCATTTTCCCGCGAAAGTCCGATCAAGAGGTCTTTCGTCCCGAATGGCGCGAAGATTTGTTCTATTACCTGGTCAGCAGCTTGATGGTTCAAATCCTCACCTTCCTCACGTTCTTCCCGGCGAAGACAATTCTGGCTTTCACCCCCATGGCCGGAGTGCGCAATTGGGTCGGCGCCCTGCCGTTTGTCATTCAATTCCTCGCGATCATGTTCCTGACCGACCTGGTTCAGTATTGGGTCCACCGCGCTTTCCATCGCATCACCTGGCTGTGGAAATTTCATTCAGTCCATCACTCGGCAAAAAGCATGGACTGGATGGCGGGCGCACGGATGCATTTTCTGGAGATTTTCGCCCTGCGCAGCCTGACGGTCGTCCCGATGTACGTCCTTGGCTTCACGGACGCCGCGATGCATAGCTACATCTTCCTGGTTTACGTTTATTCGACCTTCGTTCACGCTAACCTCGGCTGGCGGCTGCCCTGGTTTGAAAAAATCCTGGTCAGTCCGCGCTTCCATCACTGGCACCACGGAATCGAGCCGGCCGCGGTTAATGTCAACTTCGCGGTTCATTTTCCGCTGCTCGACCGTTTGTTCGGCACCTACCACCTCCCGAAAGACGCCTGGCCGAGCGGTTACGGAATTCCCGGGCATCCTGTTCCGCGCGGATACTACTCTCAATTTAAATACCCGTTCTCCCGACCCATGAGGGGCGCGGTCAAGGCGTCTCGCACCGGCGTGAGGGAGTGAGCAGCTTCCGGCTCGACGGGGTGATGAGAACAGATGCTCCGCGCTTGAGTCCGTTCGGGGGGTCAACCCATAGTTAGTGACCAAACCAAGCTTATGGGCGGCCCTTGGGCCGAGCATTGGTTCTAACAGAGTCCAGTTCATCCGGGGTTTTTTTCCCTCTACTTCTTGATCGGCAGCGCGCGTGGCCGGCCACGCAGGCGAAGCAGCAACGCCTCACGCCATTTTCCAAGCACTGCACAGAAGCTGTTGTCCGCGTGACGATTGAAAACTCCCACGAAAGAATCGCCGCGTTTAGCTCCGAGCCAAAGCGCCCAAAGAAAGGTCGTCGCTGAGAAATATCGATTTTGCCATCCGTCCAGCCGCCATTGTCCCCGCCATAACAGCATCGGCTTATGGGAGAAAGGTCCGAAATAGAAGATGGGCCACAAGTCCTGCGGCGAGGGACCTCGGGAACCAACTAGATCGCAAACCAGGTGGAGATGGAAAGTGACCAGCGCGAGCCAGGCGACGCGCCAGCGATCCTGCGCAAAGGCGGCCATCGTGGCAGCAATGAGCACGGCGCCAAACGCGCCATGCAGCAGAAAGTGGTGGTGTTCGGGATAGAGCGCCGTTTGGACGCCGCCACGCGCGTTAGTGATCCAGTCCACAACCAATCCGAGCCCATCCGCATCGGGAAGGATTCCTGCCAGCGCCACAAGCCGGCAGTCGCGCAAGTTGCGCGTGGTTTTCGCCGCGATCAGCCAGCTCGCGAACAGATGTGTCTCAGGCGCCATGCTTCAACGAGCAAAACCGGTGCCGACGCTAATCGGTCCTTTTCGAGCAATATCAGAAGAATGATCGATGCTATCGGTTCAGACAAACAGATAATTCCCAGGACCCGAACCCGGACGCATGAAAGAAAACAGTCTAAACTCTCAAGTTTGGGTCCGCGTCCTAACGACATTAGTCCCGGACGGGACGACAGGAAATGCCTCGGTCAATCAGAATGTGGTCTTCAGAAGCCGAACGAAATCGGAACGTCGGTTCGCAAGGCGAACTCCACAAAAGACGCCTGCGAAAATCTGCCAAGTGTGGTAAACGTATTACCACAACATGAAAGATGACTTATGTTTGGCGAATTCATAAAACAAATCCGGGAACGTCAGCGCCTGGGCCTGCGCGAATTCTGTCTCGCAAACGGTTACGACCCCAGCAACTGGAGCAAGATCGAGCGGGAGGTCCTTCCGCCGCCGCGGGACGAGGACACTCTCCGAACCTGGGCCAAACAACTCGGCCTCAAGCAAGGCTCGGACGACTGGCTCAAGTTCTTCGACTACGCCGCCGTCGATTCGGGGCGCATCCCTGACTATATCCTCAAAGACGAAAAGCTCGTGGCCCAACTGCCCGTCTTCTTCCGCACCATTTCCGGCCAGAAACCCTCGCGGGAGGATTTGCAAAAACTCGTGGAACTCATCAGAAGCGCCAACCGACCTTGAACGACCCGAGGAAATTCAAAGCGCCGCACAATCCCAAAGGACGTATCCGGCAGGTAGCCGACCGATTGCGGGCCGCGCATCCAGCGGGCCGCGATAACTTTGCTCACAGCAACTCCCTCCAATAGTTTCCAACTGTTGTCAATGAACAAATGGATTTTGCTCTGGCGCATATGCGCCCCGAAAGCTTTCGGGGTTGATGGCCAAAACCGCGGAGAGACGGATCACGCATTTCAAACCGCTGATCGCTGTTCACGCTAATTTCGGAACGAGGACCTGCCTACGCTCAGAGGCTACGGCATGGCTGGCGTAGACGGAGGAAACGGTCAATCCATAATGCTATCTTGCCCGCCAGCGCAGGAAGGCAGAACATCGCCGCCGATGTTTATGAAGCCAACTCAAGTTCAGTCCGACACAGGTAAAAGGGTAAACGCTCTGGGCATTCCGCTGCTCGCAACGATCAGTCTCATCTTTCTGCTCGTGGGTTCTACAGGCGCGGCGGAACTAAATGCGCACGAAGAAAATCCCGGAGTCGAAGGGGATGGCAAGGTCACCATCGGGCCCGATTACCAGGTTGACCCCGATCTCACGGATCGCGGGAATCCCAAGGGAAAATCCTTCGAGTTCAGCATGCGACTCGCGGACAGCAAAATTTTTCGCGGAGACGATTCCACGCTCGAGCCTGAAACGAAGCCGGTGCGCAAGGAACGAAAGATTTTCGTTTACGTCCCCGCCGCCTATCACGATGGCGCCAAAGCTCCGATTCTCATCATTCACGACGGACCGGGTCAGCTCAAGCTGGTGCGCAATGCGCTCGACAATCTGACGATTTCCAAAGATCCGAACCGCAAGCTGCCGGCCTTCATCGCCATCGCGGTCGAAAATGGAGGCAACGACGGCAAAAAAAGCGAGCGAGGTCTCGAATACGACACCATGTCCGACCGCCTGGCACGATTCATTCACGACGAGGTGTTGCCCGCGGTCCTGACCAACGCCGAGATCAAAGCCGACTTCCCCAAGCTGGCCTTCACTGAAAACCCCTGGGACCGGGCGGTGATGGGTTGCAGTTCGGGCGGAGCGGCCGCGTTATCCATGGGATGGTTCCGGCCCGATTGGTTCCGTCGAGTGATTGCTTATTCCGGCACGTTTGTGGCTCAACAGGACGACGATGCACCGGAGAAAACCAAGTATCCGCTGGGCGCCTGGGAGTACCATTCCGGTATGAATCTGATTGAGAAAAGTCCGAAGAAACCGCTGCGCATATTCACTCACGTCTCAGAAAACGATCTGCGCCCGAAGGATCCCGAGGAAACCCATCACAACTGGGTCGTGGCCGGCGAGCGCACGGCGGCGGCGCTAGGGGCCAAAGGTTACCACCACCGTTTCGTCTTCAGCCTCGGCACAAGCCACTGCGACCGTCGCGTTTTCGAGCAAACCCTGGCCGATACGCTGGTGTGGGTTTGGCGCGGTTACCGTGCTGGATGACGTTTTGCGTCAGTGTTGCGCAACGCTCAGCATATTGCCGTCTGGGTCCTTGAACCAGGCGACGAAAATGCCAGGAGCCGGAGACCATATCCCCAACTCGTCTTGCGGCAGACCTTGAACGCGAACGAATTCAATCCCAGCGCCAGTCAATGCTCTAACGGCCACCTTTATGTCTGGAACTTCCCAACCAAGCACCGTGAACGGCTGCGGCCTGAAATCTCTGGCGGGAGATACGCGAAGCGTAGTGCCATTTGAATCGAACACAGTCGCGAAGCCATCCTCGTGCTTCAAGGTCAATCCGAGAGTTTCGCCGTAGAACGCCTTTGCGCGCGCGCGGTCAGTGACGCAGACGAAGCATCCGGCTTTGGCGGTGCCAAGAATTGGTTGAGTATTCATGGCGTCATTTGACCACAAAAACAGTCTAGTCGCAAGACCGCTTATGCGCCATATTATTCCTATTATGCGACATTCGGTCGAACCAGGCCCCGGCGTATCGATCTCAAGCTTTGCTTACGATTATTCGCCGGCCTGTGAGGTGCCAGAGCATGCGCACAAGTCCGACCAGCTTATCTATGCGACACGTGGCGTAATGGAAGTCACGGTGAGGCAGAGCTTTTGGCTTATCCCGCCTCAATTTGCGCTTTGGATTCCAGCCGACACACGCCACAAAATTCGAATGCCAAGCGCTGTTTCGATGCGTACCTTGTACCTTCGGCCGGGCATAGCGGATGAGATGCCAGATCATTGTGCCGTCCTCCACGTCACCCCTCTGCTCCGGGAGCTCATCGTCGAGACGGTGCGATTGGGGCGGCTTCGTTGGCGGGTTGCACTTCACAGCGCTCTTAA
>CAYUPI010000125.1:0-6000 GCA_964446585.1 uncultured Verrucomicrobiota bacterium | reverse complement strand
TGCTGCTTCACGAAGTAACGCACCACCCAAACACCGAACAACCCCAGCAGCACCAGACTCGCTATGAAAAGCCAGCGGTCATTCTCCGATGCGACATGATCAACGCTCCTGATTACATCTGTCGGACTCATAAATATTCCCATTTCAGCCTTTAGCCTTTAGCCTTCAGCCTTGCCCTACAGGCTCCACCGCCGATACCTGCGAATGACCGCCTGCACCTGCGGAAGCAACGGCTCCTGCGCGAACGCCAGGAATGTGCCTCCACTCGGCCAATGCTTCAGCAGGCCCAGCTTGTCCCGCTGCTGGAACCAGACGGCCACCTGCTCCACCGCCGCCCATTCGAGCTCCGCTGGCAGCGCCGTCTGTCCCGCCCCCGGCGACGTCCCCGGCATCACGTAACCACCCGTGTAAGTCACACGAGCCCTCTGCGGCGTGACCGCCTGCGGCACAAACGACAGCGGAAGGATGAGCGAGATAATGCAGGCGCTTCGTAGCAGGTAGTTGACACCCGTTTGCTCGACCCATCCCTCCGCCTCAGTCGTTTTCAGCTCGAACTTGCTCACCGTCTCAACCGGGTAGCATCCAGCGAGGATCTCCCTATCCGACGCCGGAAACTCCTGCGTCGCGCCAACAGTCCGCGCCAGCGTGCGATTGCACTCCCGATCAAACCTCGCGCCGATCGCATCAATCGCCCGCGTCAACAGGTCATCATAAGTGCTGACGCTGACTTCCAGCCGCGCTTTGACCGTTGCAAGTTGCGTCAGCATCCTCTGAAGGTTCTCCCTCTCCCCGCGGGAGAGGGCCGGGGTGAGGGGAATCTGTTGCTTTCAACCCTCACCCCTCGCCCCTCCCACCTCTCACCTCCCTAGCTCGCCGCCGTGATCAGCGCAGCCGTCGAATCCACAGCGGCGTAATCGAAATCGATCTCCTCGATGAACCGCACCGCCAGCTGATCATTCGCGAACCACACGTGCTCGCTCGTATCGATCCGCGGACTGCCATGCTCGCCCATCCACCAGAACGACAGCGCGCCGAACACCGCCAGCGGCGCATCCGCATTCGCGCTCGTCCCGTAAGCCGTCAGCACATCGGTCCAAACGATCGGATAGCCGTCGAGCAACGCGCTCCCATCCGGCAACCGCTGATACACATTCGGCTCCGCCGCCGTCCGGAACGACGGCAGCCGCGTCTCCCACGTCGTATCCAGGTAATACGCCGACAGTCGCCCGCTCAGCGCCGCCTTGTTCACCTTCGTCCGCAGCGTCCGGAAATCGTCCAGCGTCGCGTCGCTCGGCTTCGTCTTTGTCGCCGCCAGCACCACCGTCTTCGTGTTGTCGCGCGCGATCTGGACGATGCCCTTCACATTCTCGTAAGTGCCGCCGCCATCCGCCATGAACCCCCAGTTATCCTCCGCGCGGGCGAACTCCACCGCGCCGTAACGAGCGAGAAACTGCCCCATCAGCACGATGCTCTGCTCATCAATCTCTCGCGGAAGTCGAACAATCCCGCCGACCTTGTGGGATTCGAGCGAAGCAAACGTAACGGTCGGGGATTTCTCACTGAATGCCGCCGACATCGCAATCGATCCGAACGCCGGCCGCGTCCCCATCCGCGCCGGACGACTCGTCCCCATCCCGATCGGGTAAGGCGACATCCGCCGGCGAACCACGCCAAACTCCGAGATCAACTCCCGGATCTCGCCTCCATATTCCGTAGGTAGCGGAATATCGCCCGTGCTCAGCGCCGCCCGACTCGAGACATTGAGCGTATTGCAGGCGAAATCGATCAACGCGTCCCTCTGCGCCGGCACAGAGCACAGACCCGATAATCGATCGCTCTTGTGGCAGTGCACAACCAGTTGGGCCGCGAGGTGACGCGCACATTCATCGCTCACCAGGCCTGGCGCCCGGTTGCGCGGATTTGTCCCTCCTCGCCCGGCCAGCAGACGCCTTACATCTTTCATTTGCTGCCCGAGCTGTGCCGTCTCGTCCTGCATCGTTTTGAAAGTGGCCGGCAGAGCTTTGACTTCGGCCCAGCCGCCTTTGATCTCTCCGAGCACGGTCTGGAATTCTTTCACCTGCTCCTCACTGAGAGCCGTTGTGTTGTTCATCATTTCGATTTTCCTTTGCTGGACCGGCCGCACGCCAACCGGTCGGGTTCAATGGCGCTTATGCCTTCTGCATAACGCGCCGTAGCTCGCGTGCTAAATGCAACATCGACGGTAGGGCTCGCTCTCCGAGCGGGCCGCCGTCGATTCCCCCTCTCCCTGCGGGAGAGGGCAGGGGTGAGGGGTTCTCTGCCTCCGCCCCCGCGATCGCCCTCAACAACTCCAACGCGTCCCGCAAATCATCCTTCGCGACCGCGCCTGACTTCACTCCAAGCGCCAGCGCATCCGGATTCGCCGGAATCGCAACCGCCGAAACCTCGAGCAGCTCCTGTTCGAGATACCTCCTCCTCGGCACCGCTCCTTTTTCCGCACGCTCCAACGCTCCAGCCTCCTCCGCTCCACGTTCCTCACCCCCGTCTTCCCACTTCAACGGAATGAAGCCCACCGACACCGCATTCAGGAACCCGCCCTTGTAAAGGCCATACGCTATCCGGGCCACCGGGTTCACTTCCGTCGCGAACTCGATCCTCTGGCACAAGGCCGGCTTGCCTCCAACCACTCGCACTTCTGTCGTCAGTGCCTTGCCGAGAGTGAAAAGAATGTCCCCATAATTATGGGCATTCTGGAAAACCGGATTCCTGCGATACGATTCAAGCCGCCAGCCGACCGGCTCGATAACTTCCTGATACCGATCGAGCGTCGCCGTGCTCGCAACGAAATCGAGGCAAGGCGTGACGCTCAGTTCACCACCACCCGCAGTCGCGCCACTCGCCTCGCGCACTTCGACCTGCAGAAGGCTCCGCAGCCCACGCCGGTTATCGTGCAGTGGAATCAGATCAGGAATTGTGTTCATCGGTGCTTGCTTTTGCCCCACCTTAGCACCGGTTTTTTCAGGAATTGGCCGACGGGGAATCACAACCCAAAACGAGTTGCAGACAGTCGCAGAACAATTGCAAACACTCGCAACTTTTCTTAAAGAAAGATTTTGACGACCTTGAGGCCCTCCTCTGAATTACCCTCGCCTGCCAAAAGCGCGACACGAGAAGATTGACTCATTTGGAGGCTTCACGCATGCGACACCACTGGCACTGCAGCCGCACCCAGACAACAGAGTAAGCTCAGGGCTGGCGCTCTTTTATCTTGAACGCTATAATTGTTCACGCAGTTCAAATGACCCGCAGGAGAAACTGAAGGAACATACATGCGCCGTTTGCTTATTTTCCTGGCAATCACGATCTGCCTCGAACTGCCTCTGGCGGACATGGCATGCGCTTCGACAAACCAGGCGAGCCAGCCTGATCGCGCCATCCTTAAGGAGCCGAGCTACCAAACCGCGCCGAAGTATTGCCTGCTCACCCTGGGCGACAGCGGCGACGTGAAAGTGTGGATGGTTGAGGACCGCAGGCGATTAATCGTGGACAAGAATGCCAATGGCGACCTGACCGATGACGGGCCGCCGATCGAGCCGAGCAAGGTCCGAGACCTGGGTGCGAACCAATGGGACTTCGAATACTCGCTTGACGCTATTATGCCGGCGAAAGGGCCGTGGCACACCAACTTCGTGTTGCGACGCTGGAATTACCACGACAAGACAGATAGCTACGGATTATCGGTTACTGTAAACGGTAAAATGCCCATGTATGCCGGCTGGTTTGGCACCTTCTGGTCCACCAGTCGGGAGCAGGCTCCGGTCATTCACTTCGGAGGGCCGTTCACGCCGAAGCTGCTTCGGAGAAAGCAATTCAGCATTGGCGAAAAGGGAGAGCGGTTGAGCTTATGTTTTCTTAATCCCGGGTCGGGTCCAGGCGCGGAATCACGGCTCAGCATCGACGCCTTGCCGAGTGCTGTGGTGCCAAGATTGAGCATTCAATGGCCGGCGGCTAGCGGCAGTGTGCCGGTGCGCACCTCTCACGATTTGACCAACCGGTGTTGTTACTGGGAGTTCTATACGACCGACTTTCAAGTGCCAAAGGGCGCAGTGGCCGGCAAAGCCAAGCTATCCGTTGATCTTCCTGTCAGCGAGATGCCCATCGAGCTGACGACGACGGAAATAGTAGCCCCAGTTGTTGCCACAGCAGGGGCAGCGCCGTAAGGGTTAACCGCGCGAAGCCCGAACTCGCCAATGGGAATACTAAAATATCTAACGTTGGTTGTCTGGTTCACGTCCCAGGCTGCCGAAGTTACGGAATACGGGACGGGCGGAGTGGGGCTCGTTTTGGGAGCCGAGGGGCAAGCGACTGTGGTGAGGGGCATCCTTTCGGACTCGCCGGCAGCGGCGGAAAAGAACATTCACGTAGGAGACAGAATTCTGGCAGTTGCGCAGGACAACGAACCGCCAGTTCAGTTGCAGAGCGCGAAGCTGGCCCAGGCGGTTGGGTTGCTTCGGGGCCGTATCGGGACCACGGTTCGTCTGACGATTGTTCCCGCCGGGGAAGATGACTCCAGCGCCCGGGTAATTAAGCTGGTGCGAGGGGAACTCAAAGCTCTGACCGCTTGGGGAGATGGCGTACTGCTCACCAATGGAACGAAAGCGCCGGACATTGAAATGCTGCGGCTGGCCAATGGGAAATCGGAGCGATTAGCGGACTACGCCGGCAAGGTCATCGTTTTGGAATTCTGGGCGACATGGTGTGGTCCTTGTCAGCCGAAAATGGCCGAGCTTCAGGGCTACGTGGAGAAAAATCCGAACTGGAAGAGTAACGTCGTTTTAATCGCTGCCAGCGTTGACGATGGCCAGGATGCGGCGGCCAAACATTTGAAAGCAAAGGGCTGGGATCAGACGCACAACGTCTGGGTGGGGACCAGCGCCAGAAAGGCCTACCATGTCGAGGCGATTCCCACAGCTTACGTAATAGACCGCCAAAGTCAGATTGTGGCTGCGAATCCGGCGAACATTTCTGAGACTGTGAACAACCAACTCCGGCAAGGGCAAACCACGAGGGTCAAGTGAGACATTACCGCACTGAAAGCGGGTTCACTTTGACCGAGTTGCTTGTGGCTGCCCTGAGCGGCGCATGCGGCCCGTGATCAGCCCTTGCATCACCCTAAGCAGCGAACCCGGCCTCTCTTCGCCCCTCTCAACTCTCAACTCTCAACTCTCAACCTCTCAACCTTCAACTTTCCCCACCCTCGCCGGCCCATGACCCCTTGAGCGGCCGCAGCCGTTCGGATATCATCCCGGACTGGACGATATGCAGATCCGCTTAATCACTCGCAACCGCCAATGCACCCATTCGCAAACAAGTTCAGGACTCTGACCAGGCTGTCGAAACTCGCAATTGCAGCGATCCCACTACTCCTGCTGGCGCTCATACTCAACAACGTCAGACCGTGGGCGCAGCTCTGCCTTGTTGCGGGTGTGCTGTCCCTCCTGCCCTGTTTCCTCTACGGGTACATTCTGACTATTTTGCACTGGAAGGCGCGCTACCGAGGCCAGCATAGTGACCTCTGGGGAGTGTTGCTTCTTTTGGAGGCCTCGAGCTGGTTCAAGCTCATCTACCTACTCCGGCATATCATCCCGGACATGAGAAGCCGAGGGAGATACGGCCAGGAAACTCCCGTGGCCTGACAACTTTTGCTTGAGCGGGTGCGCCTACAGAGCCTGTGTTTGCATTCGTGCGTCGTTCGCGGCGCACCGCTCAGCGTCAGGTTCCAGCTTATGAAGTCTCATACGCGGCGAGCCTCGGCCGCGATCATCATAACGATTGGGGCTGCGATAGTGTCAGCTATAATCACGTTCAAAATAAAGGGGCAGCGAACAACTGAGTGCTTGAATACCCTGAGGCAGATTGACGGGGCTACCATCAGCATTGCGCTGGAAAACCGGCTCTATCGAGGTAGCCCTTCCCCCAAAAAAGTGGACACCCGCTGGTTGGTTTGAGAAAGACAACCAT
>CAYUPI010000124.1:0-6041 GCA_964446585.1 uncultured Verrucomicrobiota bacterium | reverse complement strand
TAGGCGGAGTCATTCGACATGAAGTTCCATTTTACATCGCCAGTGGCCGGCGCGATACCACTCCGCCGCAGGAAATCGTCTATCTGAAGCACCTAATCGAAGAAACCGGCGCTAAAGCGATCAAGTACCGCGTGGGCGGTCGAATGAATCGGAACGTGGATGCCATGCCGGGCCGCACCGAGACCCTGATTCCGCTCACGCGCAAGGAGCTCGGCGACAAAATCGCAATCCATGCAGATGCGAACAGCTCGTACGACCCTCCGCAAGCGATCAAAGTGGGCCGAATGCTCGAAGATATCGGCGCTCTGTTCTTTGAAGAGCCGTGCCCGTTTGATAACCTGGATGCGACGAAAAAGGTCAAGGACTCGCTGAAGATTCCAATAGCGTTGGGCGAGCAGGAATACAGTCAATGGCGATTCCAATACACGATTCGCAATCGCGTGGCGGATGTCATCCAGCCGGACCTGTTTTATTATGGCGGTTTGATTCGCTCCATTCGCGTCGCGCGGATGGCTGCCTTGCGTGAGATGCCGGCGACCGCACATATCTCCGGTGGGTTCGGCTTCGTGTATATGCTGCATTTCGCTTCGTGCGTTTCGAACATCGGCGCGTGGCAGGAATACAAAGAAGGTGTCAAACAATACGGCGATTGGTTCAGTCCCGCGCTTAAAATCATTGCTGGCGCCCTGACCGTGCCCCAAGGGCCCGGCGTCGGAATCGCGGATCCGAAAGAGATTTTGAAGGGCGCTGAGTTTGTCACTTCATGACGAGCCAAATCATTGGGGCGTCCGGCGGCATCCCTCCTGAGTCGGATGCCAAAACAACGTCATTGCCCGGCCCAGTGGCCGCATGTATTTTAGCGGCATGAACGTTCTCCGGTATGTTTACTGGCAGGATGGCAAGTTCTGGCTTGGCTACCTCGAAGAGTATCCGGACTACATGTCCCAGGGTGAATCCTTGGAAGATCTTCAGGAGCATTTGCGCGATTTGTACATGGATTTGTCCCGAGGCCACATTCCGGCGGTCCGTAAGGTGGCAGAGCTAAAGATGGCGTGAAACGCCGAGATCTCGTTCAGAAGATCGAGGAGATGGAATGCGTTCTCATCCGACATGGCGGCAAGCACGACTGGTTTCAGAACCCGCGTCCGCGCATGGCGCAGCCAGTGCCCCGACATCGGGAGATTAACGAGTTCCTTGCCCAGTCCATCTTGAAGAAGCTTTCCTGATTGAAACGTGCACCCACACGCTTGCCGCGTGTTTGCTCTTGCTCAGTTTCTCTCCGCTCGCGATCCTTCCCATCAGTGACTTGAGAATCGTCGTTTGTCCAATCGCGTGCGGGCTCGCGTTGAGTTGGGCAGCGTCGGCTGGCAACTGGCCGGGCTGGCGCGGCCCGGATGGAACGGGAGTGTGCAAAAGGAAGAATCTGCCACTTCACTGGAGCACGAACCAAAATGTGTGTTGGCGAGCCGCATTGCCTGAACGCGGCATTTCAACACCGGTCGTCTGGGGCAGCCGCGTTTTCATCACTCAACCAATCGAAAAGGAACACGGTCGGGCCGTTTTCTGTTTCAATCGCCTGGACGGTAGACTGCTTTGGCAATCTAGAGTGACCTGGACAGACAAGGAGATCATCATACCGGAGAACCCGCCTTGCTCATCCTCGCCGGTGGTGGATAGAAAACGAGTCATCGCCTGGTTTGGCTCTGCGGGTGTGCATTGTTATGATTTCGAAGGGCGCGAATTGTGGCGTCGCGACCTCGGCCCACAATCGCATATGTGGGGCTACGGCTCGTCGCTGGCGCTGTATCACGACCTTTGCCTGTTGAACTTCGGGCCAGGCAAACCCAGCTTTATCATTGCTCTGGATAAACGCACCGGTAAAACGGTGTGGAAATTTGATGTGACGCCAGTCGCCGATGATACGAAGTACGAGGACATCGGCGGCGACCCGGAATGGGCCAAACGGCCCGGCGCGCAAAAGCTTTCCGACATTGCCGGCTCGTGGGCTACGCCGCTGGTGGTCCCCTCCGGCGGACACGACGAAGTGGTCGTCTCCTTACCCCTGCAATTGCTGGCTCTGGTTCCACGGACAGGGCAACAACTCTGGAGTTGCGGCGGCCCAAGTATCGGCGCCTACAGTTCGGCCTTTTTCGGTGATGGTATCGTTGGCCTGACTGGCTGCGGATTCCAAAACAGGATCCTCACGGTGCAGCCGGGAGGCCACGGCGACGTGACGGCCACGCATCGCCTCTTGTTCTTTTCCTTGCCGAACAGCAAGTCTTTTATTGGCTCGGGCCTCATTTACCAAGGGCACATCTACCTGATGACGAGCGGGGGTTTCGCGATGTGTCTCGATTTGAAGACCGGCCAAACTGTTTGGGAGGAGCGACTCACTGGCACCGGGGCGCGGAATGGCTCATATTCTTCGCCTGTTCTCGCGGGAGACCGGCTTTACCTGGCAAATCAGAATGCGGACGTTTTCGTTGTGCGCGCGTCACCGAAGTTCGAATGTCTGTCCACGAACTCCATTGGAGGCGAACCGATGAGCGCGTCGCTGGCGGTGTCCGACGGGGCGATTTTCCTTCGCACCGAGCTGACGCTCTGGTGCATCGCGCAAGACGGGATCAGCCACTAGCTTGACGATGTTGCTGGCGGCTGCGACGTTTGTGGCGCTTGGCGCAAGATTCGGCAATCGCAGCGACAGGCGAACTATTCGCGCGAGTATCGGCAACTCCCGCTGTGCAATCCCTCGCGCGGCGCCTGGAGCAGGGGGGAGTTTTGTCCTGTGCCGGAATCAACCAGTCAGCGCAGCCTTTTCTAGCCGCCTTGATACGGCGTCTCTTTCCCCAACGGACCATTGTCCTGGTCACGGAAGGCCTCAGAACGCAGGAAAGTTTTCAGCAGGACCTGACCACGTGGCTGGAGGCTGCACCACTATTCTATCCAGCTTGGGAAATTCTGCCTCACGAAGATCGATTGCCGCACGTAGATGTCATCAGCGAGCGCCTGGAGACTCTGGTCGCCCTTTCCAGCGACCACTCTCATACCACCGGCCCGCTTCCGCCCATCGTCGTCACAAGCGTGACGGGCCTGTTGCAGCGCACATTCCCGCGCATTATGCTCCGGGAGCAGACCCGCGCGATTGCACGAGGTGACTGTATCGTTCCACTTGACCTGGTCGAATGGCTCGAAGAGCAGGGATACGAACCCGAGGCCCAGGTAACGCAGAAAGGCGAGCTGTCCTTGCGCGGAGGCATCCTCGATGTTTACCCGCTAACCAGTCCATGGCCGGTCCGTTTGGAATTCTTCGGGGACGAGTTGGAGTCGCTGCGCTACTTCGATCCGCTGACCCAAGTCTCTCGTGAAGAAATCTCGTCGGTCGTCCTCCCGCCGGCGGGAGAATTGGGGCTGCTGAAAAAAGTCAGGAGCCCAGTTTCCACGAGTGACGATTCGAAGCAGGGTCCTCAAAGCTTGGCGACATTGGTCGATTATTTGCCGCGAAGAACAATTTTTTTGCTGTGCGAGCCCGAGCAATTGGAGATGCAAGCGCACGAGTATTCAAGGCAGGCTCCGGACAGAAACCCTTTTTCGATCCTTTGGGAGGAATTCCAAAGCCAAGCCATTGGCCGAGTTATGACCCTTTTGAGGGTCGCTGAGGCGGCAGAAGGGCCGAGAGCTGCGGTAATCGAGTCTGCGACTGACGAAGTTCTCGAGTCAGTCGGGCCCGGATCTGAGAAGCGTGAAGTGCCATGCCCAGGTTTGGAGGATTCCGAATCGCCGCGTTTCGAGAGCCTTGAAGCTTTTCGGCCGGTTACCGAGCGCGCTGTGGAGCCACCGGTGGCCGAAGCCCAGCGCCGGGAATTTTTCGACCAACTCCACCGCTGGTCACGCCAGGGCTACGATGTGCGCGTCTTCTGCAATAATGAAGGCGAGCGCCAACGATTCACCGAAATCTGGAAGGAATATGGGCTGGAGGATCCGAAGTCCGAAGTCCGAAGTCCGAAGTCAGAAGCCAGAAGACGGAGGTCGGAGATTAGAGGTCGGAAATCCGAAGCCCGAGATCTAAATTCTGAAATCCGCCCTCCGCATCCCTTATCATCTTCCGGCCTGCGTCTTCACCTGGGCGCATTGGCTCGCGGCTTTCTCTACGACCAAGGCAAGCTGGTCGTCGTCACTGATGCTGAGATTTTCGGGCGGTACAAGGTGCAGCGCCCTCGTCGGCTCAAGTCTCCGCATGCCCAGGCGCTTCGCTCGGCGCTGGACATAGACTTCTCCGATCTCGAGGAAGGGGACTACGTTGTCCACTTGCAGCACGGAATCGGCCGCTACCTCGGTCTGCAAGTTCTGCCGATAGGCGCTGGTGCGAGACAGGCGGAAGGCGGAGAGCCTGCGGGAGACTCTGGACAGGAATGCCTCGTAATCGAATACGCGCCGGGGAATTTGGACGAAGCGCCGCCCAAACTCTACGTGCCCGTGACTGAGGCACACCTCGTCAGCAAGTATGTCGGCACCGGGAAGGCCCGTCCACCACTGAACACCCTTGGCGGCACTCGCTGGGCCCGGGCCAAGGAGCACGCGGAGCGCGCGGTACGAGATGTGGCGAGTGACTTGCTGGCGATCCAGGCTGCGCGCGAATCTCAGGCCGGCCATGCCTTTGCGCCGGATGCTCCATGGCAGCGGGAATTCGAAGGCTCGTTTATCTACGAAGAAACGCCCGACCAGATGACCGCCATCCATGAAACGAAAGCCGACATGGAGCGGCCCAAGCCGATGGACCGCCTCATTTGCGGCGACGTCGGCTTCGGGAAGACCGAGGTCGGCATCCGCGCAGCGTTCAAAGCAGTCATGGACGGCAAACAAGTCGCCGTACTGGTCCCAACCACCGTGCTGGCGCAGCAGCATTTCAACACTTTCCGGGAACGCATGGCGGATTATCCGATCCGCATCGAGCTGCTGTCGCGCTTTCGCACGCGGCGCGCTCAAGAAGGAGTCGTGAAGGACCTGACTTCAGGCTCTGTGGACATTGTCATCGGCACTCATCGTTTGCTTCAGAACGACATTAGCTTCAAAGACCTCGGACTGGTCGTTATCGACGAGGAACAGCGCTTCGGCGTGTTACACAAGGAGAAATTCAAAATGCTGCGACGCCTGGTGGATGTGTTGACACTCAGCGCGACGCCCATTCCACGCACGCTCTATCTCGCGCTGACCGGCGCGCGCGACATGAGCACCATTCAGACGCCGCCGCATGACCGTCTGCCTGTCGAAACGATCGTCACTCAGTACGACGAGCGCGTGATCCGGGATGCCATTCAACGCGAGCTGAACCGCGGGGGCCAGGTTTTCTTTCTGCACAACAGGGTGATGACCATCGACACCATAGCTCAGAAACTCCGTCACCTGGTGCCGCAGGCGCGCATCGTAGTCGGACACGGGCAAATGCACAGCGACGAGTTGGAAGAAGTGATGACCGCGTTCGTGAACGGCGAGGCGGACGTGCTTCTCTCGACCACGATCATTGAAAGCGGCCTCGATATTCCGAACGCGAACACCATCCTCATCGATCGGGCGGACCGATTCGGCTTGAGCGATTTATATCAGTTGCGTGGACGCGTCGGCCGCTACAAACACCAGGCTTACGCCTATTTGCTGCTGCCGCGCCACGCGGGTTTGCTGGCCGACGTGCGCAAACGGCTCACCGCGATCAAACAATACTCCACTCTAGGAAGCGGGTTCAAAATCGCGATGCGCGATCTGGAGATCCGCGGGGCCGGCAACCTGCTGGGCGCCGAGCAGAGCGGCCACATTACGGCTGTGGGTTTCGAACTCTACTGCCAGCTTCTCAAGCAGAGCATCGCCGGCCTGCAAGGCCAAAAGGTCAAGCCACGAGTCGAGGTCGCGCTCCGGCTCGACTTCCTCGCGCTCACACCTGCGGAGGAAAGGCGCGAGGCAGCCCAGGCACCCACGCTCGACTCTCTCCCCTCGTCCCTCGAACTTTCTCACGCTTCACGGAACACGGAACACGGAGCACGGAACACAGA
>CAYUPI010000123.1:0-6048 GCA_964446585.1 uncultured Verrucomicrobiota bacterium | reverse complement strand
GATGCGCGGGCGCGAACTTGGCGATAAGCCTACGCAACTCGGCTTCTGCCGATCGTCGCGCCACCGCAGACTGGGTGCTCAGATGTGAAGTGCTCATGACTTGAAAATCCGCCAACGGTGCGGCTCGCGTACCGCCGCCGACAGCAACGGTTGAGCGCAGAAATGATAGTCGATTCGCAAGTACATGACGAACGGAAACCGGTGGCGGCGGTTACGTGCAGCTGCCTTTGTTGGGCCTCATATAAAAACCTTACTTCTCCAATCCCTCGCGAAACGGCTGCTGCCGCTCGTAAAGCGTCAGGCGTTTCTGCATGTCCGCCCGGTCCTCTTTCGTTGCTCCTTTCATTCTAATCGCGCTCTTTTGGTAACCCACGGCTTTTTGGAAGTCGCCGGCCTCGGCGTGCGCTGCTGCTAGGGTATCGATCCTCGCCCAGTTCACCCACGCGGTCAGCTCACATGCCTTCGTCGCCTCCGCGACTGCTTCCTTCCCATCGCGAAACTCCGCTTTCGGACAGGTCGCGCGCAGCCAGCCGAGACCGCTGTAGCCCAGATGGTTTGAAGGATCAAGCCGAATGGCTTCGCCGAAGTCGCTCACCGCCTTTTCATATTCCCCTTTCCTGCTGTACTCATTGCCGCGCATAGCTCGAGCCGCGGCATTTCCTGGGTTCAGACTCAGACCCGCATTCCAGTCAGCAATGGATCGGTCAACATCTCCCGTCGCATTGTATACGGCGGCGCGCTGCATGTAGGCACCAGCGTTCGTTGGGCAGAGCCGAAGTGCCTCGTTGAAGTCGAGGATCGCCTGTTTAAACTCACGCTTGGCGCGGTATGCGGTCCCGCGATGGCAGAAGAATCTGGCATTCTCAGGGTCCAACTGGATTGCCTTCGTAAAGTCGCTGATGGCACGGTCCAGGTGGCCCTGCGCAAAATAGGCGCCGCCACGGTATTCATAGACCAAGGGATCTTTCGGATTGTTCTGTATGGCCTCGTTAAAACTGCTAATCGCGTTCACCCAATCGTTGCTGCGGGTGCTGGCAATGGCCCGGTCATGACTGCTCGGGCGATTGGTCTCCTGCGCCATCAGCAGGCTCGCCGGTAGGGCCACGCCGCAGATCGCCATGACCCACGTGCGGTCGGGACGCCATGCTCTGCACTTACTCTGCGTGTTCATAGGATGCTGGATTGGTCAAAGCCCAACGGCGAGGTGAGCGATGGCGGCGGACATGAGACGGTCGAATCGGCAAAACAGTGCCGCCCGCCGCCATTAGCTCCACTGACTCGTTGGGCAAAATCATTTCTTCTTTCTGCGCTTCCAGTAACGAATGCCCCGCATCTCCCGCTCCAACTCATCCATCCCGTCAGGGCCAACCGGACCAGTGAAAGGCTTGGACAGAATGGCGCGTGCCTGTGCCATCTTCCGGAAGACCTTGTGGCGCTGAATGAAATCGGTGAGTGCCGCATCATGCTCCGCACCAGTCATATCATACGAAGCCGAACCGACGTGATCGAGCGAGACAACAAACTCATTAAGCGTTCGCAAAACAGCGAGCACTTCCTTTCGGGAATAGGTGACTTTAGTGTTAGGACGCCTCATATCATGCCCAGACCGTATGGCTTAACAAAGTGAAAGAGCGGGTGTTTGATTCCGGTTGTAAACGTGGGTTATCCGCCGAAGCGGACCTATCCACAATGTTAGAGACCCGGCTTGGAGCTGGGTCGTTGATAACACAGTAACGAAACCAAACACCCATGAATAAAAGCGTGCATTACATCGGCCTGGACGTCCACAAAGATTCTATTGCCGTGGCCATTGCGCCGGGCAACTCCACCGAGGTCCGCCGCTACGGCATTATCGGCGGAACGATCGACGCGGTTGATAAACTCCTCAAACGCCTCTCTCAGCCAAACATCGAACTGCGCCTGGTTTATGAAGCCGGGCCGTGCGGCTTCGTTCTCTGCCGCCATCTGCGCAGCAAAGCCATCCATTGCGATCTGGTCTGTCCTTCGCTCATTCCCAAGAAAGCTTCCGACCGCGTGAAGACCGACCGCCGGGATGCTGATCAGTTGGCCCGTCTTTACCGCGCCGGGGAGCTCTCCCCTATCCACGTACCCAACGTTGCGCCTCACCTGCCGCCGCCGGGGAAACAGGTGAGCCGGAATAAAGATATCCAAATTTGCGCTGAGCGCCGAGCGGAAAGCGCGGGCGGCGGCTAGGTGCAGGCGCTTTGTTCGGCCAACTCATAGGATACCCATGCCACGCATCGAACTGACCACCATGACCACCAGCAAGCCACCAATGGATACCGCGAGAACGCCAGCCACCAATGCGCACCAGTCCAGCCACGACAGCCGCTGAGCAGCTAGACGGCGCGCCCGCAACAAGACGACCGCAGCGGCGATGCATGAAAGCGGGGCGACGACGAGTACGAGCATCCAAAACAGCGGCGTCTGTGACCACCCGTCCTTCGACGCGCTGTTCTCGTACCACACGCATATGGCCGCAAACCATAGAGCGACGCAACCGAGGAGCCCAAGTGAGTGAGCAGACCGATTCTTCAAGGAAACCACGTTCATGCTTCCGCCGAACGCCAAAGCTCAGCAGCGGCGGCCGCCCGCTGAAGCAGTGAACCCCGACAAAGCAGAATCGCGGCCGCCGTCTGCTGCAGCGTCTTGTTCGGCCGGGCCTTCCCCGCAGTGACTCTGAAGTCGTTCATGTCGTTGAGTAAGCGCCTCTAGCCTTGCACGAGTATACCGCTGCAGCATGATGGGGTATAGGTTTATCAGCAGGTTGAAAGGTATCAGCTCAGCCGCAAACCCGTATTCTCCGCGAACCAGCCCCCAAAACGTCAGCGGGAGCTGGGACACCAAGAAGGTAACGTGGATCCGCTCAAAGAGCCGCCCAGACCGTCCCGCGCTCGCCAGTTCCCCCGCGGACCGGACGATTCGAAAGTCCGGATTCGTGCGGCGACTGAGGCGGTTGAAATAGTCGCCGCCGGGGACAAAACGCCGGAAGAAGCGCACCCCGAGCCGGGCATACACTTTTCCGGACCGCTCGAACCGGCGCAAGCGGTAGTAACCCGACGACGGCCTTAGTGCGGCGAAGACAACCACGGCGAGGCCAGCGCCAGCCGCCGCAGTCAGATGCGCGCCCGGCCCTTTGTCGGCCAGCCAGTCAAGCCACACCGCAACCAAAATTACGATTGCGCCTACGGCGACCAACACTGTCGAAAGCCGCAACCAAAATGGCATTCGTCCTGGCTCGGATTGCGCAATCATGGCTGGATCAAGAGGCCGAACGATCAGCATCAGCGGGGAGAGCCAGCCGCCAAGGACTCACGACATGGCAGCGACATAAACGGCTGGCTCTCATCCGCTGCATGCTGTGGTTAAGCAATTTAGGGCACATTATATACGTGACTCCACCAATTTGTATGATGATCGCCATAGCGTTGGAATTGGAGCAGGACGACTTTTCGCCCGAAAACTGTGTCTGCGAGAACGGCCGTGTAGTCCGGCTCGCTTGACTTCGTGCCCTTGCCGCCGCGGGGGATACGGACCTGACGTACCTGGAGAATTGTGAAGTTCGGTCCCGCGGGAACACGCATGCCCCTGAACACTTCCGACACTACCTGCGTGCTCGTCGCCGAGGCTGGCAAACGAATGATATTCACCATTCCGTTTCCGAAGTATGGATTACGGGATTCCTCAGCCACGATTTGGCCGATTGGGTCACCGGCTGAGCAGCCGAGCAATAGTGCCAAGAAGCAGGCGAGGAGCGCTTTCATTCGCCGGACCGCATTTGCTTAACAAGTGATTATACAGATCTGGATATCCACCCATTTTGGGGTGATATCCGAACGCCGCCCTCCGCTGATGAAAGGACTTTTTTCATCAAGGTCATCCTTACTCCCCCTGCGTTCGGCCGTAAAGGCCCATTTTGGCGACGCTTACAGCTTGCCGCCTTGAATCGTGCAAGCGCGAGTGTCACCCATTAGGGCGAGGGTCTCCTCACTTTTTACACTACCAGCGGCCCCGGGGCGCTCATTGCTTATGCTCGGTGATGACTTGCAATTCGCGTTCAACGTAGTTGCCTTCCTGGTTGAAACTTTTCGTGTTCAAAGGTGTCAAATCCGATAATCAGGTATCAGGATAGAAATTATGTGGCTGGCCAGGATTCCTAAAGGACTGCTTTCGATCACTCTCATGCTCTCATGCGCGGTCGGCTCTCCCCAGAAGGCGCGTTCGGCTGAGACCCAAGCCGTTGTCGCGGGCAACACCGCTTTTGCGATCGACTTGTTTGGCCGGCTGAGGACGACACCGGGCGACCTTTTCTTTTCGCCCTACAGCATCTCGGCCTGCCTGGCCATGGCTTACGCCGGCGCGCGTGGCGACACGGAACAGCAAATGGCCCGTGCGTTCCACTTCGACACGAGTCAGCAGGAGGTGCATACCGGTTTTGGCGAACTCCAGCGCCAGCTCGCTTCCGTCGCTCAGCAAAAGGGCGTCGAGTTAAGCATCGCAAATGCGCTCTGGTCCCAAAAGGGCCATCCCTTCCTCCCTGAGTTTCTCCAGAACGCCAAAGACAATTACCAGGCCAACTTCAACCAGGCAGACTTCAAGAACGAAGCGGAGGCTGCGAGAGCGAAGATAAACCAGTGGGTGGCGGAAAAGACGAAGGAGAAAATCAAGGATATCCTTCCTCCCGGAAGTCTAACCGCCTGGACTCGACTGGTCCTTGCGAACGCCATTTACTTCAAGGGCGTCTGGGCAAAACCCTACAAGAAGACCCAAACCTCCTCGCAGCCGTTCCACTTATCGGACACCAGCCAGATCAAGGTTCCGCTCATGCATCATCTCGATGAGGTCAGGTACATGGAAAACCGCGACTTCCAGGCCGTTGAGCTGCCTTACCAAAGCAACGAGCTCTCCATGGTCGTTCTGCTGCCACGCCGGGTTGACGGCTGTGGTGCATTGGAAAACCAATTGACTCCGGCGCTGCTCTCGATCTCGCTCAGCCAAATGACCCGGCGAGAAGTCGAAATCTTGCTGCCACGGTTCAAGCTCGAATCGAGCTTTCGGCTTAACGACGCACTTGCTGGCATGGGTATGTCGGATGCCTTCGGTCCCGGGGCCGATTTCTCCGGGATGGACGGGGCCAGGGACCTCTATATTTCGGGTGTCTTTCACAAAGCCTGGGGCGAAGTGAACGAAGAAGGGACCGAAGCGGCGGCCGCAACCGGAGTGGCGGTCACTGCTCTTGCTGCAGGGCGGCCAACGGCGCCACCTCCAGTTTTCCGCGCCGATCACCCATTCCTTTTCTTCATTCGCGACACTCGCTCTGGCAGCATTCTCTTCCTCGGCCGTCTCTCCAACCCGAGTTCATGACGAGAATCACCGCGCAATCTTCACATCGCTGATCTGAATTATCGGTTGAATCGACGTGTAATTTGGAATATCGGCCATGATTTCCGCCGCGTGCGGGGTAAAAGCGGCCTGGAAAGCCTCGACCGAGTCGAAGGTGAAATGTGCCATTGCGACGAACGACGGCGGCGAGCCCGGCATTCCTCCCGACGTGCCTTGTTCGACCCCAACCCCCTTCGCAGCGGAACCAAACTTGCGGCTGACCATTGGCATGTGTTTCTCGAGGTAATACGTCCAGTCGAAACGCGCACCTTCTTTCCTGGGATAGAAGACGTTGACTCGAATCATAGTCTTGGTGGGTTTATTAGTAGTTTTCGAATTTCACGGACTTACCACAGCCGGACGCGGCCGTAGCTCATGGTGAGCGACTTGCCTTGTTGTTGGCCCAGGATGTCGAGCGTTTTGGACGGCGGCGAGCCGGCGCGCACCGTCGCGGTGAAGTACGACACGAATGGCTTTTGAAAGGACACTCGACGCCAGGGACTGTTTTCGCCGTCCGGATAGATCTCGGTCAACCGGTTCTCGGAGATCGTTTTCCCGGCGTCATCCGTTCCATGGACATAGCACATCAAAAAAAGCCGATGATCGGGCGTGACCTGAAATCGCGGCGCCCCTGGCACCTCGTTT
>CAYUPI010000122.1:0-6129 GCA_964446585.1 uncultured Verrucomicrobiota bacterium | reverse complement strand
GTTTCTTGCACGGGGCCAAATTTTCTACGGTCACATTCACAAACAAACCTTTCGCTTCGTCACCGGCAAAGTGCAGTGCGCGAGTGGGTTTTGAAATCCGCCATTCCGCGAGGAGGAAACGTTAGAAGACCCACCAATCAGCGTCAAGCTCGGCCAATCGTTCGGCCAATCGTTTTTGCAATGGCGGGCGCCATTAGTTTTCTGCAGATTTATTTCAAACGGAATATGGTCCGCTGTGGTCTAAGATGGCGGTGAGTGTGGGTGCCCCGTCTTGCCGCTCAGAGCTAGACGGGGTTTTTTGTTGGTTTGAGTTCTCTTCATGCCAAGTGATCGGGAAAATCTTATCGAGCATTTGCGCGCCGGGAAAAGGATCCTGGTTTTTACCGGGGCTGGCATCTCGACCGGCAGTGGCATCCCTGATTTTCGCGGTCCGGACGGCGTCTGGAAACGGCGGCAGCCCGTCTATTATCATGATTTCATGCGCTCCGAGGCCGCGCGCGTCGATCATTGGGAGTATAAACTCGAGGCCTGGGCCGCGTTTCGGGACGCGCGGCCCAATGCCAGCCACGAAGCCATCGTCCGGCTCGAGCGTGCCGGCCGCGTGCAGGCCGTCGTCACGCAAAATATCGACGGCCTGCACTCACGTGCCGGGACCTCCGCCGAGCTATTGGTTGAGTTGCACGGCACCAACAGCCTGGTCGAGTGCCAGACTTGCGGCCGGCGCTCTCCACCCGAACCGCACTTCGAGCAGTTCCGCAAGACCCGGCGCCCTCCGCTCTGCGACTGCGGCGGCTTCTTAAAGCCCGCGACGATCAGTTTCGGCCAGAATCTTCGGAGTGAAGATCTGGAGCGCGCAGAGGCGGCGGCCAAAGCCGCCGACCTCGTGCTGGCGCTTGGCTCAACATTGTCCGTTTATCCAGCCGCCAATTTTCCGTTGCTGGCGGCTTCCCACGGAGCACCCTACGTCATCGTCAACCGGGGACCGACGGAACACGACGAGACGCCGGAGGTTACGCTGCGACTGGAAGGTGACGTAGCGGAAATCTTTCCCCCGGCCGTCGCCGCAGCACTAAGCACGTGAGCGATTACGACGTCATCATTGCCGGCTTGGGAGCCATGGGCAGTGCCGCGGCTTATCATGTTGCGGCCGGTGGCTGCCGGCTCCTGGGCTTGGACCGTTTCCAGCCGCCGCACCAGCTTGGCTCCTCTCACGGCCTGACGCGCATTATTCGCGAGGCCTATTTCGAGCATCCTTCCTACGTGCCGCTCGTTCAGCGCGCGTACGAGCTGTGGGCCGAGCTCGAAAACAACTCAGGCAGACGTCTCTTGCAACAAACCGGTGGCGTAATGATCGGTCCGCCAGGCGGCGCGCTCGTCAGCGGGGCGCGGCGCAGCGCCGAGCAACACCGGCTTCGGCATGAGGTGCTTTCCGCCGATGAACTCCGCCGGCGATTTCCGGTCTTTCAACCCACCGACAAGATGATCGGAGTATGGGAACCGCGGGCGGGTGTCCTGCTTCCGGAAGTGGCCGTTCAGGTGCATCTTGAACTGGCGGCCAAACAGGGCGCGTCGCTGCGTTTCAACGAGCCCGTGCTGAAATGGGAGCGGGACGGCCAGGGTGTGCGCGTGCACACCGAGCACCACACGTACTCGGCAGACCAACTCCTCCTCGCCGCAGGCTCGTGGATGCCGTCCCTGACTGGAGAGCTGAAACTCCCGTTAGCTGTCGAACGGCAGGTTCTATACTGGTTCGAACCGCGCTCTCCAGCCGCAGACTTTCAGCCGTCAAAATGCCCCATCCACATTTGGGAGCATGCCCCTCGGCGATACTTCTATGGCTTCCCGGAGCTCGGTGACGGTGTCAAAGTGGCCGTGCATCATGAGGGCGAACCTGCCCAGCCCGACACGGCGCGCCGCGATGTAAGCCAACAGGAAATCGAGGCTATGCGCGCGTTATTGCGGAGTTTCCTCCCTGCCGCCGAAGGCAGGTTGCGCTCTACGGCGGTTTGCCTCTACACAAACACCCCCGACGAACATTTCATTTTGGATCGCCACCCCTTATATCCACAGGTGCTCCTCGCCAGCCCCTGTTCAGGCCACGGCTTCAAGTTCTCGGCTGTGATCGGCGAACTCGCCGCGGCGCTGCTGCGCGGGCAGCAGCCATCTTTCGATCTGAGCCTGTTCAGGCTCAGCCGCTTCGCGAAACGCTAAGCGCCTCCGGGGTTTTCAACTTGGCTGTTTTCTGGAGCTTGGTTCTTGGTGCTTGGGGCTTCTCCAGCGGCACATTCTCGCTCAACTCTTTCAGCCACACCTCCGCTTCCGAATCGCTCGGCGCGCGCCAGTCCCCGCGCGGCGAAAGCGAGCCGCCGGACCCGACCTTCGGGCCATTTGGAATAGCCGAGCGCTTGAACTGGCTGCTCTTGAAGAAGCGTTCGAGAAATACTTCCAGCCATTTCTTAATCGAGGCTAGATCATACTCATGCCGCTGGCTGGCCGGCAGCAGATCCGGCCATTCGCCACGCTCTTTTTTGCTCCAGGCATGACGGGCAAGGAAAGCCACCTTGCTGGGACGGAAACCATATCGCGTAACGAAGTACAGGTTGAAGTCTTGCAGCTCGTAAGGCCCGATTTTCTCGGCAGTCTTTTGCGCCGGCTTCGTCGAGTCCCCATCCGCATGCGGCACGAGCTCCGGCGAGATCTCGGTCTCAAGAATCGCCTGCAGAGTCGCGTTGGCCGCGGCATCGAATTGCTCAGACGAAATCACCCATCGAATCAAATATTGAACGAGCGTCTTGGGCACCGAAACATTCACGTTGTAGTGGGACATGTGATCTCCCACACCGTAGGTCATCCAGCCGAGGGCCAGTTCGCTCAGATCGCCCGTGCCCAGAACGAGACCATTGTGCTGGTTGGCCAGGCGGAACAGATGCGAAGTGCGCTCGCCGGCCTGGACGTTCTCAAACGTCACATCATAGACCTTTTCCCCGCGCGCAAACGGATGGCCGATATCGCGAAACATCTGCTGGCAGGCGGGTCGAATATCAATCTCGCCGGCGGTGACCCCCAGCGCCTTCATCAGGCGGCGCGCGTTCGTCAAGGTCAGCTCGCTGGTGGCAAACCCGGGCATCGTGTAGGCCAGGATATTTTTGCGGGGCAAGCCCATCCGGTCCATCGTTCGGGCGGCGACGATTAGCGCCTGGGTCGAGTCCAGCCCTCCCGACACACCAATAACGACGCGCTTTGTTCCGGTGCTGGACAAGCGCTGGAGCAGGCTGTGCACCTGGATATTGTAAGCCTCGAAACACCGCTGATCCCGTTCGCGCGGATCGCTTGGAACATAAGGGAACCGCGCGATTTTTCGCTGCAACGAAACCTCGCTCTCCGGAACGCGGAACTCGAACCGGACGCGGCGGATCGCCTGCACCCGCTCGCGGCAATCGCCGGCCGAGTCATTAAAACTCGTCGTCCGCATCCTGTCCTGGAGCAGCCGCTCCAGGTCAATGTCCGCCAGGATCATCTGTTCGCGATTCGCGAATCGTTCCGCTTCCGCCAGCAGCTCGTTGTTCTCGTAAATCAGCGCGTGACCATCCCAAGCCAGGTCGGTGGTGGATTCCCCCGGCCCGGCGGCCGAATACAGGTAGGCCGCGATGCACTTGGCCGATTGCGAAGCGCACAGGCTGTGGCGATACGCCGCCTTGCCGATCGTGATGTTGCTGGCGGAAAGATTGGCCAGTACCGTTGCTCCGGCCAGCGCGGCATACGTGCTCGGCGGAATCGGCGTCCAGACATCCTCACAAATCTCCGCGTGCAGGGCGAAGCCTTCGACGTTCTCCGCCTCGAAAATCAAATCATTCCCGAACGGCACACGCTCGCCGAATAGGAACACTTCCCGGCTGACGGCGTCCCGCGCCGAGGTGAACTGCCGTTGCTCGTAAAACTCGCGGTAATTCGGCAGGTAACTCTTCGGCGCAATGCCCAGCACGCAGCCGCGATAAATGACTACCGCGCAATTGAACAACTTCGCGTCAAACCGCAGCGGCGCGCCGACAATCAGCACCGGCGTCAGGTCAGCGCTTGCCGCAACCAGCTTCTCAAGCGCGGCCTTGCTCGCATCCAGCAGCGCGTCCTGGTGGAACAAATCTTCATTCGAGTAGGCCGAAATGCCCAGTTCAGGGAAAAGAGCCACAGCGACATTGGCCTCGGAAGCTTGCCGAGCCAGGCAGAGAGTTTGCTCGACGTTGAACTCCGGGTCGGCAACGCGCAGCGCGGGCACGCACACCGCCGCGCGGACGAACTGGTGGGTGTAAATCGAGTCAAACCGGCCACGCATGGCCTTAAATTACTCGGAATCCGGGCCCGTTCCAATGCCTAAATTAGTCGCCTTCCTAACCGTAGCTGGGGGCACAGAAGGAGGATTTTCTTAGTTGTCTTCGTTGTCTTCTGTGAGCACTTGAATACTTGTCTTTCGCGGTCACGGTTCGGGAGCCGACTCTGGCATTTACCAGCAGCAGCGGACATATTACTCTCCTCTCGCCAAATGAAAAATTCACCCTCCGTTGGCGACTACCTGATTCAGCGGTTGTACGCGCATGGCGTGCGGCATGTGTTCGGAATACCGGGCGATTACGTGCTGGGCTTTTACGACATGCTTTCGAAAAGCAAGCTTCGCCTGATCAACACCTGCGACGAGCAGGGCGCAGGCTTTGCCGCGGACGCTTACGCCCGGCTGCGCGGCCTGGGCGCGGTGTGCGTCACTTATTGTGTCGGCGGGTTGAAAGTGGCCAATACAACCGCGGAAGCGTTCGCCGAGAAATCGCCAGTTGTCGTGATCAGCGGTGCGCCGGGCATGAAAGAACGCGAGAAAAATCCGCTGCTGCATCACAAAGTCCGCGAATTCGACACGCAAAAGAAGGTCTTCGAACAATTGACGATCGCTTCTACCGTCCTGAGCGATCCCCAGACTGCGTTCCAGGAAATCGATCGGGTGCTGCACACGGCCCTGCGGTATAAGCGCCCGGTCTATATCGAGCTTCCCCGGGACCAGGTGCAGGTGCCGGGAATTCCTCACCATAAGACGCTGGAGATTCACGAACGCAGCGACGCGAACAGTTTGCGCGCCGCACTGGCCGAAGCCGGGGAAATGATTAACGCCGCGAAGCAGCCCGTGATTCTGGCAGACGTGGAAGTGCACCGGTTCGGTTTGCAGGACCAATTGCTCAAGCTGATCCGCAAAGCCAATATCCCAGTGGCGGCGACAGTGCTGGGCAAGTCTGTGGTCGGGGAGCAGCATCCGTTGTATCTGGGCATCTATGAAGGCGCCATGGGCCGCGATGATGTTCGCCAATACGTCGAGGACAGTGATTGCGTGCTGATGCTCGGCGCTTTCATGACTGACATCAACCTCGGTGTTTATACCGCGCGGCTGGATCCGGCGCGTTCGATCTACGCCACCAGCGAGAAGCTCTCGATCCGCTACCACACTTACGAAGATGTGCTCTTCAACGACTTCATGCGTGGCTTGCTGCGACTTCGCTTTCGACGGCGCTCGCCGGGCAGGATCCCGCGGCCGATCCCGGTAAATGGGTTTCAGAGCAAAGCGAAATCCGCGACCCTCACTATCAAACGTCTATTCGAGATACTGAACGGTTACCTTTCGGCGGACACGGTGGTGGTGGCGGACGTTGGCGATGCCCTGTTTGGCGCGGTCGATCTGTTCATCCGTCAGCGTACCGAATTTCTCGGTCCGGCGTATTACGCCTCGATGGGTTTTGCCGTGCCCGCGGGAATCGGAGTGCAAATTGCCAGTCCGAAGTTGCGGCCGCTGGTGCTGGTGGGCGACGGGGCATTTCAAATGACCGGAATGGAGCTGGCGACGGCAGCGCGCTACGGGCTGAATCCCGTCGTGATAGTGCTGAACAACCGCGGCTACGGAACCGAGCGCCATATGCAGGATGGCCCTTACAACGACGTCTGGCCGTGGCATTACAGCCGGCTGCCGGAAGTTCTCGGCTCCGGCAGAGGCTGGGTCGTTGAAACCGAGGGGGAATTGGATCGGGCGCTCAGTGAAGCCATGCAGTGGACTGAAGGTTTTTGTCTGTTGGACGTGCAGTTGCCGCCCCTGGATCGCTC
>CAYUPI010000121.1:0-6158 GCA_964446585.1 uncultured Verrucomicrobiota bacterium | reverse complement strand
TCATGCCCGGGATTTGGTGGGTTTTGCCTTCGCGGACCAGGTTGGCGATGGCCGTGGTGAACACCAGAATCTCCAGTGCGGCGACGCGGCCTTTCTTATCCACGCGCCGGAACAGGTTCTGCGCCACCACGCCTTTGAGCGCTTCCGAAAGCGTAGCGCGAATTTTGTTTTGCTGCTCCGCCGGAAACACGTCGATGATGCGGTCCACCGTCTTGGCTGCGCTTGGGGTGTGCAGCGTGCCCAGCACCAGGTGCCCGGTGCTGGCCGCCACCAGCGCCAGCTCGATGGTCTCCAAATCACGCAGCTCGCCGACCAGGATGATGTCAGGATCCTCCCGCAGCGCTCCTCGCAGCGCCGAGGCGAACGTCTGGGTGTGGATTCCCACCTCGCGGTGATTGACCAGGCAGTTCTTGCTCTCATGCACGAACTCGATCGGGTCCTCGACTGTAATGATATGATCGCGGCGATTCTTGTTACAATAATCCACCATCGCCGCCAGCGTCGTTGACTTTCCCGAACCGGTGGGACCTGTGACGACGATCAGGCCCCGATGGAGCATCGAGAATTTCTTCAGCACCGCCGGGAGCGGCGCGTCGAATTTTTCAAAATCTTCGAACGAGAGCACGCGGCTCGGAATTTGGCGGAACACGGCGGCGATGCCATACTTCTGATTGAAAAAATTGGCGCGGAATCGAGAGATGTTTGGAATCTCGTAGCCGAAGTCCACGTCGCCGGTCTCCTCGAATACCTTGATCTTGTACTCGGGCGCGATTTCGTAGAGCATCTTCTTGAGCTCGTCGTTGTTGAGCGGCGGATGATCGACGCGGTGGAGTTCACCGTCCACCCGGAGCATTGGATTATTGTTCGAGGAAAGATGCAGGTCCGAAGCCTTTTGCTCGAACATCAAGTTGAAGAATGCATCGATTTTAGCCATAAAAGTTGTATGGTCAGGTCGAGTATTAGCTAAATCCGCACCACACCGCAAGCAATTGAAAGAGGTTGCTGAAACAATCGCCAGCGAAATCGATCGGCGCGGTCCCATCACGTTCGCCCGCTTCATGGAGCTGGCCTTGTATTGTCCCGTTTATGGATACTATGAGAGACAAGAGGACACCGTCGGCCGGCGGGGCGACTTTTTCACCAGTGTCAGCGTCGGTCCCTTGTTCGGCGAGCTGCTTGCCTTTCAATTTTGCGAATGGCTCGAGCCAATTCTAACTCGATGCTTGAAGTCGGAAGCCCGCCCGACGCGCTCCACGGCAAGTAACGCCAAGGGAGAACAGGATGCCGCAGAGCAGCTACAACTCGTCGAGGCTGGGGCGCATGATGGTAGGCTGGCCGTGGACATCCTGGGCTGGCTGCGGCAGTGGCGGCCCGCGCTCTTCGAGCGCCTGGAGTACTGGATTATTGAGCCTTCGGACCGGCACCGCGAATGCCAACAAAGTCGCTTAAGGGAATTTGGGCGGCGTGTACGATGGGCAAGGGAGCTCAAGGAGCTCTGGAACAGCTGGCGCTGCCCTGAAAGAAGCCGACCGATGCTGTCTAATCGCGGCGTCATTTTCTCCAACGAACTGCTCGACGCCTTTCCGGTGCATCGGCTCGGCTGGGACGCGGCCGCGCGCCGGTGGTTTGAATGGGGCGTCCAGCTCGACTCTGGCCAGTTTCGATGGACGCGAATGCCTCTGACCGAACCTAAGCTCGCCCCGGTCCAAACCGACAGTCTCGCGTTCGTCTTGCCGGACGGATTTACTATCGAGGTGTGTCCGGCAGCGGAAGAATGGTGGCGCTCGGCCGCAGCGGCGCTGCAAGATGGAAAACTGGTTACGCTGGATTATGGCTTCGCGGCGGAAGAAAAGTTCTTGCCAGAGAGGACGCAAGGCACGTTGCGGGCCTTTTACCAGCACCACGCCACGGCTGATCTGCTGGCTCGCCCGGGCGAGCAGGATCTCACTGCTCATGTGAATTTCGGATCACTCATCCGCGCCGGCGAATCAGCAGGACTGACCACCGAGCAGTTTGTCACGCAGGAGAAGTTTCTAATGGAGATCGCGCAGTGCGTCGAGCACGCCAGTGCGCCAGAACAACGCTGGACGCCGGAGCGGCGACGGCAATTTCAGACACTGACTCGCCCTGACCAGTTGGGTCGAGCCTTTCGCGTTCTCGTCCAGTCGCGGACGGAAACTGCGCCCGACGTCGCAGGTGAGCGATTCACTGCGGCGTCTGCAGCTCGTAGTTGAGAATCGAAAGACAATACGTTGCGGCCGTTTCTGTCCGCAGCACCAGCCGGCCCAGTGTCACGGGCTGCGCGCCGGCTGCGGTGATCATCGCCACCTCGCTCGGGGTGAAATCGCCCTCTGGGCCGATCCAGACACAAGCCGACCGCGGCATTCTGCCATTCTTCGCCGTGAAGGCAGCGAAGTACTCGCGCGGATGCCGGCTGCCGCTGTGCAATGAGGCAAGGAGCGGCAATTCGATCGCCTCGTTGCGGGCGAGGAATTGCTGCGGTGTCATCGGCAGTTCGATCTGTGGCAGCCAGCCCGAGCCGCATTGTTTGATCCCTTCCACCGCGACCAGGCGCCACTTGTCCATTTTTCCGGCCGCGTCTTTGCCGTCAGACGGGAAAGCAACCACGCGCTCGGAGCGTAACGGGACGATGCGATGGGCGCCCAACTCGGTGGCTTTCTGAATAATTGAATCGAACGTTTTTCCCTTGGGCAAGGCTTGCAACAGGGTGATGGCGCAGGGCAGGGGAGGAATCGTGCGCCGTTCAACGACGCTCAACTCGACCTGCCGCCGATCGCAATGCTCCACTTGGCAAAGCAATTCGCCACCGACGCCATTCAAAACCGTGACCTGCTCGCCCCTCCGCAGCCGCAAAACACGCAGGCCATGGTGTGCCTCGCGGCCCGTGAGGAACAGCGTCGGTTCGAGACATTTCTCAGGTGGCAGATAAAAGCGGCGCATGATTCGTGATGCGTGATTCGTGATGCGTGAAGAGCAAACCAGCAGTCTAACCGAATCACGAATCACGCATCACGCGTCATGTTTGCATCCATCATTCCGCCCGTCAGCTAGTGGAACAGATTTTTCGCTTTCTCGAAAAAGCTTTGGCTCAGCGGGCTTTCCTTGCCGCTGCAGAGTTCGGCGAACTCTTCGAGCTTGGCTTTTTGCGCGGCGGTCAGATGCGTCGGCACCTCGACATTCACGCGCACGTGCAGATCCCCATGCCCGTAGCCGTGAACGCTTTTCACGCCCTTGCCTTTGAGTCGGAACATCGTGCCGGGCTGAGTGCCGGGCGGGACCTTGATGCTGGCCTTGCCATCCAATGTCGGCACTTCGATTTCCGCACCCAGCACGGCCTGAACGAAGCTGATGGGCATCTCGCATAGCAGATCGTCGCCATCCCGCTGGAAGATTTCGTGCGGCCGGACGTGAATGACGACGTACAAATCACCAGGTGGACCGCGCCGCAACCCGGCCTCGCCGTTCCCGGTTGATCGCAGCCGCGAACCTGTATCCACACCAGCCGGTATCCGCAGTTTGATCTTGGATGTGCGCTCACGCCTTCCGCCTCCTCGGCAGACCTTACACGGTTTGTCAATCACGCGTCCTGCCCCCTGGCAGTGAGGACAAGTTTGCGCAATGCTGAAGATTCCGCGCGACGTGACGACCTGGCCGCGACCGCCGCACGTTTGGCACGTCTTGATGTGCGAGCCGGGTTCAGCGCCGGAGCCGTCGCAAACATCGCACTTCTCGTGCTTGGTGATGGGGATTTCCTTTTCGCATCCGTGGGCGGCATCTTCAAAACTGATTTCCATGTCATAGCGCAGGTCGTCGCCGCGCTGCGGTTGCGTCGAATCCTGGCCGCCTCCGCCGAAAAAGTCTCCGAAGATGCCCCCTCCGCCGAACACTTCGCGGAACACTTCAAACGGATCGTGGAACCCGCTAGGGCCGAATCCGCCGGCCCGCCGGTCGAAAGCAGCGTGGCCGTATTGATCGTAGGCCGCCCGCTTCTGCGGGTCGCTCAGCACTTCGTAAGCCTCGCCCAGTTCTTTGAAACGCTCCTCGGCGGTCTTATCCCCCGGGTTCTTGTCCGGGTGATATTTCACCGCCTGCTTCCGATAGGCCTTTTTAATCTCCTCTTCGCTCGCTTCCCGTTCCGTTCCCAGGATTTCGTAATAATCGCGTTTCGCCATGGCTCAAGCGGCGGGTCTTTTGGCGACCACCACGCTGGCCGGGCGCAAAAGTCGTTCGCGCAACTTATAACCCTTGCGGAGTTGTTGCACCACCTGGCCTTCGGGCACGTCGGCCGTCTCGCTCTGTGCGACCGCTTCGTGCAAATTTGGGTCAAACGGCTTGCCGGCGGCATCGATCTCTTCCAGGCCCGCCTCGACCAGCGCATTTTTCAGTTGTTGATAAACCATCTGAATCCCGTCTTGCAGTGGTTTGGCTGCGTCGCTTCCGCCAGCTTGGGCCGCCGTAATGGCCATGTCAAAATGATCCAGCACCGGCACCAGTTTCTGCAGCAGGCTTTCGTTGCCGAACTTGATCGCCTCCTGCTTTTCGCGAGTGGCTCGCTTCTTGAAATTCTCGAAATCGGCGGTAGTCCGCAGCAGCCGCTCCCAATTCTCCTCGGCCTTGGTGGCCCGCTCCTTAAGTTCTTCCAATTCCTGGGCCGGGACTGTGATGCGTTCCACCGCTACTAGTGGTTCCTGCGGTTCCGCAGACCTCGGCGGTCCATCCGAATGCCGCGGTTTTTCGTTCTTAATCTCTGTCTTTTTCATGGAACAAAGGTCTAGAAAATCCTACCACGCAGCCGGGGCGTATGCCAGTGGTGGCCGAGGCCCGCCTCGGCGGAACCTTAACGGCTCGCTCAGTTGGCGTAAGCAATTGGTGCGTTCTTCAATCGGAGGGCCGCGCGGCGCGGCTGCTGCCCGCGCTTGAAATCGCCAGGCGATTCATCGGTCGTTTCCCTCCTCACACACGTTCGATGTGAGGAAGGCGAGAATAAAAACCCCGCCAGTGCCGTGTGTAACAGTTCCTTTGAACTTACTAGAAACAGGTGGGACTCGCCGGACTGCTTTCGACTTCCAATTAAGGCCTGTCGGCCACAACCTCAGCTAAAGCCCCGTGGTTTTTTCAACTACGGTTCAAGGACATAGCTTCTAATCACGAGCATAGGCAGGGTAAACTCAAATTTTGATTCCTGCTTGGAATCGTGTTCTTTACTTGTACCCCGATTTCCAAAGAACGACCGCGCGAGCACCACTGCTTAGTTCGCGCCCTTTTTCTGAAACCGATTATGCGCTTCTCCGTTCCATTTTTCAAGCATAATTTTTCCATGAGCCGGCCCAGAACGGCCCGACCGCACCGCTTTTGCCTTCCGACTGACTTAAAACAGCGACATGGCGTGAGTGGTTTTATGTATGTCGCTCCGCAGACGTCTATGGTTAAATCATTTGCATGAGCGCTCGTTCACCTTCGGAAGCCATTTTCCACCACGCCCGCGAACTCAGCCCCCGTCGTTCAACCTCGGCCGCTACAGACGTTGAGGGCCTGGTCGCAGAACAGTTGGCCCATTTCTCGATCGATCCCGCGACGGAATTGGGCCGCACCATGGGGCGACTCGCCGGCCACATTTACCGGGCCAATATCGAGCTGCACCAGTTGTGGGATCTGACGACGCGCGAACTGGCTGGGCTGGACCGCCGGGATCGCATCGCTTGTTTCAATGCCAAGAAATTTCTCTGTTTCCAATTGGCGAAGCTGCTCGACACGCTGCAGAACCCTTTCCGGCACGTTTATCAATCCGTGGTCGGGAGCCAAACCAGCCTTCTGGCCAAAGGACCCTATCCGATTTTCGACAACGTGACCGCCATTTTCTCTTCCACGCCAGTCATCGCCCGCACGGCCACGTATCTGTACGCCTGCACGGAATGGATCGATGACGCCTTCCAGGGCCGCGAGCCGCTGCTGGAAGTCTATTCGCGGTTCCTCAACCCGACCTCGATCTCGCTGGCCAACCATATCGTCGATCTCGAATGCGGTCCGCTCGCGGGCGAATACATGGCCTGGAACTTCAATTCCGGCATGGCGGCCATTGATGCCACGTTGAGCCATCTTGTCGGCTACCAGGACATCATTCTGAGCTCGCGCAACAT
>CAYUPI010000120.1:0-6258 GCA_964446585.1 uncultured Verrucomicrobiota bacterium | reverse complement strand
ATGGTGATCATGATGTAACAGCAGCATCACGCCCCGTGAAGGCGTTTGTGCCGGTGCGAATCCGGTTGGTCACCCCAATTTGAGTCAGGCCAGCAGCCGTCCGGCTATAGCCGGAGCGGTTCTGCGCATGGGCTGGTTCGAAATCGGCTGTCAGCCGCGACTCGGCTGATAACCACCAGGAAACACTGGGTTCAAATCCCATACAACGGTCCGGAGCACAAGATCAGCGCGTAAGCGCAGCTTGAAGGTAGCTTTGCGAGAATCATTTCGATTCTCCCGCGGCTGGACGGTGGTCTTCTGTTCCGGGCTTCAATTTGAAATTTAGAAAGGAGTAAACAACTATGAATCACAACATCCTTATCGTAATCGTTCTCGCTATTGTCGGCGTCGTCATAATCGCAGCTGTCATGAAGGAGTTCCGCCGCGCATTTCTGGTTCCGGAAGGCTACGCCGGCTTGCTTTATCACAAGGGCAAGTTTGTTCGCGTCCTCGACGCGGGCCGACACATCCGCTGGGGTCGTCACTTCACCCTGGACGCGCAGGACATCCGCAAAGCCGCGGTTGTTGTGCCGGGTCAGGAGATCCTTACTGCGGACAACGTGGGTTTGAAGCTCAGCCTGCTTGTGATTTACCAGGTCGTGGACCCGGCGAAGGCCGCGCACGAAACACAGAATTGGCATGGCGACATTTACAACGCCGCCCAGGTTTCGCTGCGAGCAGCCGTGAGCGCAGTGGCAGTTGAGGCTCTGCTCAATCAGCGACTGGAGATCGGAGCACAGCTACTGGCGCGAATGCAGGCGGAGGCAGCCAAAATCGGCATCACTCTCCACTCGGTTGAGGTAAAGGACGTGATGTTCCCGGCCGAATTGAAACGTGCCTTTGCCGAGGTGCTCAAGTCGAAGCAGGAAGGACAGGCAGCATTGGAACGCGCTCGTGGAGAAAGTGCCGCGCTCCGCAACCTGGCCAATGCCGCAAAGTTGCTGGAAGGCAACCCTGCTTTGATGAACCTGCGTTTGATGCAGTCGCTTTCGGCTGCACAGACGGCGGGTAATACGCTGGTGCTCGGGATGCCCGGAGGATTCGTGCCGTTGAAAAACGGCAAGGCCGGTCCGGCCCCGGAAGCTCCAGGCGAAAGTTAACCAAAGGCGGGCGGGTGGGAAACCATCCGCCCGTCAACTTTCAATGCCAATGTCCCGTTGGCCGAGCAGCGCAGGCAGCGGTCTGCAAAACCGTGAAGAAGGGTGCAATTCCCTTACGAGACTCCAATTTCATTCGAGCATAGGTGTTGAGAGATACACGCCGGTCTTCCAAACCGGAATAGAGAGAGCATTACTCTCATGCTCGACCATTTTCCCAGTTGAACTCGGTCTGCCGGCAGAGACCTCGCACGGTTGAAGTAATGGCCGGGTATCAGAGTTCAGTGCGCTGGGAGTTCTTCAGAGCGTAGCCTAAAGGTGAGGCGCTTACTTCGGGAGTAAGACCAAGCGGGAGCATTACCCGCCGCTCTGACCATTTTAACGCGACGAAAAATCCCGATGCCGGCAAGGCTTCACAGACCTGGCTGCGGTGGTTCAACTCCACCTTCGTGTCGCAATTGGGTTGCAAGCATTGCAGCGATGCAGCGGTCTCTTAAACCGCAGAGCACGGGGCAGCACCGTGGCGACCCACCAAAATTTCAACGCTCCCGTAGCTCAAAGTATTAGAGCGCGACGCTTCGAACGTCGCGGTTGCAGGTGGGAGTCCTGCCGGGAGTGCCAATTTTAGCCGCGTTAGCCCAACTACCAGAGACGCTCCGCTCAGAACGGAGAGGTTGGGGGTGGAAATCCCTCACGCGGCACCAATTGATGGCTCGCGCCAATAGCCCACGTAGTCCAACGCAGAGACGGCGCACTTAAAACGCGCAGAGTGTCGGTGCAAATCCGACCGTGGGCACCACCGCGTGTAGCCCAATGCAGAGGCGTTCCGCTCAAGACGGAAAGGTTGCAGGTGCAAGCCCTGCCACGCGGACCAACCTTCGCTCTGTCGAGCTTCGGCCGGCAGGCCATTTCTGGAATGTCAACCGGGCAAGCGAACCGGGCCTCGGTGCTAACGAGTGCGTGCTTTCGGGCAAGTGGCGCAAGTCCACGGCATTCCGCCATTTTTCTGCGCGTGTATTTCAAAGAGAACCGTCCGTCTTATAAGCGGAATCGCACTAGATGAGTGCCGAGTTCCGGAGCGTTACCGGACATGCGCACCATTTCGAATTCCTGAACGCGAAGTAGATCGAGCGGCCCGGCCCTTTGAGGCTTTGAAATGCCGGGTGTGAGTCGGTGGAAGAGACCGGCCAGGGATTTGATATTTTCGTCCCCATAGCTCAACGCAAAGAGCGGGAGTGTCCTAAACTCCAGGTTGCTGGTGAGAGTCCGGCTGGGGACACCATTTTGCATGCTTCAAGAAAGGAGACCTCAACGCAACTGATCTGCGACATCAGCAATCTTTAGTAGAAACAGTCTGCGGATTGCGTCGTAGCCACGTTCATTCGGGTCTTCGAGATTCGTGTAATACCAGTAATGTGGATCCTTAGAGTCGTAGTGATTGGACCAAAACTGAGTGCAATGTATCCCATGACCGAGAAAAGCATTATGGACATCTACCAGATGAACGAATTGATGTCGTTCGGAGCATCGCCGTATGATGTTGTTGTAGGCAGCAAGAATCTCTAATCCGTCATTCCACTTGGGAAGGCCAGCACGCTGAATGTCACCTCCACCGTCAGTCGGATCGAAAATGGTCGCGAGGAAAATATGACAACGTCCAGCAAAGTTGTTGTTGATTCGATCAACCATTAGTTCCAGGCGCGATTCGAAGTTGGTGATCCAAGGTTTAGCTTGTTCCAAAGTGGCTCCATACATCGCTTCCTCGCGAGGTGGAGTTCTGCCGTAATTGTGTATCAGATCGTTTCCTCCCGTCGTTATTACAACAACGCCGACTATGTTTGATTCAACGGCCGGCAGTAGAGGCAACTGCCTGGAAATGTGTTCGCCCGATGTGCTCCCGGAGATTGCGAGATTCGTGTAATGCAGATGTGGCAAAACTGCCTTCAGGCACAAACCCTTCATTTCAGGAAACTCATCCGAAGGGTTTGCGACAAGTCGGTCGAAATAGGAATAGCTGCGGCGAGCACCGAACCCGGCAGTGACGCTGTCGCCAAGCCCAACCAACAAGAGTTGTTTCTCCGACCATTGCTGTCCGAACTTGTGACCCGGAATTGTGGTGCCTGCAGGACCTTCGCCGATTGGGCGGTTTTCCCAGAACTGCAAATAACCCAGCACTCCGATAATTAGTAGCACCGCGATCGCCGTGAGGCTCAGGAAGCGTTTTGCTTTCATGGTGATCAGAGCAATTTGATGGTGAGCGCGAAAAGCCGACCAACAGTTTCATTGCTTTAACAGGTGGAATCGCAAGTGTCCAGTTTAGGATTCTCCTGGTGAATTTGTAGCAGGCATACCTTTTCGGGAGCGTAGCACATCAGCAGAGCGCTCGTTTGACATGCGAGAGGCAAATCCCGATTCCGAATCGGGTTTCGTCCCCACCATTTCCGAGGGCATAGCTCAGCCAGCCAGAGCGGATGCGTCACATGCATCAGGTCGGAGGCGCAAATCCTCCTGCCCTCACCATTTTGTCCCTGTGGTGTAGTCCAGCAACACGCCTGCCTCTCATGCAGGAGATCACCGGAGCGAAGCCGGTCAGGGACGCCAATTTCATCGGCGCGTGGTTCACGGGGAATAGCAGACCCACCTGACTCAGAATCAGGCAGCCTTGGACGTGCAAGTCGTCTCGCGCCGACCATTTTCAAAGCCCCCAAAGCATTGTGAGCGATGCACTCGCCCGGTACGCGAGTCTTAGCCCGGTGCAACTCCGGGTGGGGGATCCATTTCGCATCCGCCTTCGAGTTTTATGAAAAAGCTAACCGCCGAACAGTTCAGAGAATACGCTCTCGATCCGCTTGCAGCAGACGACAAGGTGCGCCGATGGTGCAATGTCCCGGAGGACAGATACTACGCCGTCGCAATGTGGCCGGTCGAACGGGCCGGGGAAGTGCATGTAACAACCGAGCTCCATCGCGTCGTGCGTGCGACTAAAATCTCCAAATCAAACCAAGGGCAACCTCCATCGTAACCGCAGTCGAGCCAGCGCTCAGATGAGTTTCATAAGCTCGTCGTGTCCGGGGCGGCACCGGGGACTGCGACCATTTTGTTGATGCGTAATCGAGGTCTCGTTACGCTGATCTTGCTCAAGCAGATTTTGCAGCCAGTGCCATTAGATGTCGCGCAATCATCCATTAACGAAGCGCCGGTCGGCATACACGCTGATTGAACTGTTAGCCGTGATATTTATGGTCGCGGTGACCGGGATTGTCGAGGAATCCGTGACCCGCAAAGCTGGCCGTTGGAGCGGAATAGGAGCTGGCGCTGTTGCCCTATTCATTTGCCTCGGCGCGGTGGCACTCTTTTATCGTTGGAGCTGGAAGCGCGACCGAACGCGATTGGAGGAATTGAGGGAGAAGTATCGCGGGATATACCGTTTGCTTGCACTTCCTTCAGACCAAAAGATCGTCGCCAAACCCGAGGGCGCAGAAATCAAAATCGGCGACTGTGGCTGGGAAGCCGGACCAGCCAGCAAAGATGGGTTGATTTATCTGCAAGGCTTGACCGCGGAGTGGACGGTGGTATGGCACGCCGGATTTCGTCCCGATCAGATCGAGTGGGTAGCGGAGAAACCCAGTTCCCAATATGATTACTGGGTCCCGTATTGGGCGAAATCACCGCCACCGCCTCCTTGCCCATTCCCTGTCATCGAGCGGGCGACACTCACCCTAGGGAGGCCACATCACAGCCATCGGTATTTTGCGATGCCGTCGCCCTATCCTTCGAAGGCTCGCGTTTAACAGCGAGCTGAAATTCAATTTTTGCCTCCATGCAGAAGCCTGCGGATTTCTTTTGTAAAGAAAACCTGCCGGGGCAGCACCGGCTGGAGGATCCAGTTTCTTTGTTCGCGTAGTCCAGCAGAAGAGTCACGACGTTGAGAGCGTCGCAATGCCGGTGCGAGTCCTGCCGCGAGCACCATTCTCACGGAGCTGAAGCCACAGCAGACCGGCACCGGTCTTTTAAACCGGTTTGGTGAGGTTGCAACTACCTCCGGCTCCACCATTTCCTTGCCGGGTCGTCTAATTAGCAGGACACCGCCCTTTGAAGGCGGCCGTGTTGGTGCGAGCCCAGCCCCGGCAGCCAATTTTTTCGCTCGGTGGTGAAATAGCATCACGGCTGGCCTACACCCAGCAATCGGAGGGGCAGAACCTCCCCGAGCGACCATTTGCCTCGTGGTGTAATCAGGAGCGCGTCGGTCTCTGAAGCCGGAGGACCTGGAGCAAAACCAGGCGAGGCAGCCAATTCCTCATTTCAACAAAGAACAAACACCTCTGCGAAGATGACAAATTTATATGAGCAACATATTGACCAAAGCAATCGTGCTGGTCCTGAACCGCAACTGGCAAGCCATTAACGTGCGCACGCCTCAGGAGGCGTTTTGCATGATGGCCACCAACGTGGCTACAGCCCTGGAGATCGAGGGCGAGGACCACATGCGCCCGGTCACCTGGGAGGAGTGGATCAAGTTGCCGGTCCGCGAACAGGACGAGTCGGTCCATACCGTTCGCGGCGAGATTCGCGTGCCGACCGTCATCGTGGCCGTCAATTACGCCAAGGTGCCGAAGAAGCGCCCAAAGCTCTGCGCTCGGACAATTCGTGAGCGGGACGGCAACCGCTGCCAGTATACTGGCCGCGTGCTGCGCCCGGATCAGGGCAGCCTGGACCACGTCGTGCCCCGCTCGCGCGGCGGCAAGGACGCTTGGGAGAACCTGGTCTGGTCGGCCAAGGAAGTGAACCAGAAGAAGGCTGACCGCCTGCCGCACGAAGCCGGCCTGAAGCTGCTCTCGGTTCCGCGGGCACCGAAGGAACGTCCGGCATCGGCGTTCATCCGCAACTCGCCCGAAGTCGAGGACTGGAAACTGTTCCTCACCTGAAGACTCAAGCCGGTGGCGTGACCAACGCGCCACCGGGCTTCAAGGCGTACAAGGACTACGCAAAACCAGAAAGCCATTTCAAAATCCGCCGGTCTTTGAAGTTGGACTTTGCCTAAGAGGCGCAACTACTATGCGGCATTGCTATGAAAGTCTATAGACACGGAGACGTGCTAATCGCACCAATTGAAAGCGTGCCC
>CAYUPI010000119.1:0-6373 GCA_964446585.1 uncultured Verrucomicrobiota bacterium | reverse complement strand
CGGTGCGACAACGGCTGACCTTTCCGCCCGATCAGATCGCGCCCTGGGACGACGAGCTGGCCTTCCGTTGCTACCACCCGCTCCTGAGCTATGCCAAAGACCCCGAGCTGCGCTCTATCTATCTGCGCAGCCTCGAGCGTAGCTGGGAGATCCTGCGAATGTACCGGATGCCGTTTTACAACTTCATTTATGGGGCCCTCACCGGAAACGATTGCGAAGCGCCCGAGGCGGTAAACTACCTTCGGCAATGGTCGCTCGACCTGGTCAGTTACAACTATCGGAACTCGCATCGCAGCGACCTCGCGACGCCGCGCGGATATGTGGCTTATGGTGGCGGCACCCGCGCGATTACGCCAAGGGAGACGGAGGCCGAGTGGGGCGACCGCTCTCCGCTCGAGTACGACGGCGGCAGCGGCGGCCGCAGGGTCACGCCGCCCGTCGGCTGGCTCGAAGATTACTGGATGGGCCGCTACTACGGTTTTATCGAACCGCCCACGACTCAGGAACCGAAGCTGACGTCGCTCGAACCACGTGCGAAAAAAGTGGGCGGCGCAGCACCCTACGATGGGCCTCCGCGTCCGGCTGCCAAGTTTGACAACTAAAGCAACCTCAAGTTTTTACCGCCCACTCATTTAACGAGCGTTCGGAGAGCACACGATCGGGCGAGCCCTCCAGGTGTTCGAGCGCTTCGCCGACGAGGTACAATGAACCAGTCACAAGAACGAATGGGTCAGCGTTCGTTTTTTCCAGCGCATCGGCCACGGAGCCGCAGATGACGGTTTCTGCCGAGGGATTTGCTTCGCGGCAGGCCCTCTCCAGGTCCAGAGGAGCGGCGGAGCGCTCGCTGCTGACGGGCACGAGCAAGATTCTTTGGGCGAGCGGGGCCAGGATACCGGAGATGCCCAGCCAGTCTTTGTCACGCAGGACGCCGAGAACCAGCGCGGGCTTTCGGTCGGGAAAGTACTGCTCGAGCGCTGTGGCCAGCATCCTGGCGCCAGCGACGTTATGCGCGCCGTCGAGCAAAATCTCCCGGCCCCCAGGCTGCCGCACGAGTTGGAGTCGACCGGACCAGTTGACTGAAGCAAGGCCGGTACGTTCCGCGTCTTCACCCACTGGAATGCGGTCGGACACGGCGTGGACGGTGGCTAACGCCAAGGCGGCGTTCAGACGCTGGTGTTCACCGAGCAACGGCAGTTCCATTGTGTCCAAGGGCGGAACCCGAGTGTCCGCGGCCGTCACCACACGAAGCGGCGATTGCTGGCTCGTTGCGGTCTGGGCAATGACTTCGAGCGCTTCCGGCTCGGCGACCGAGGTGACCACTGGAACACCCCGTTTGACGATTCCCGCTTTCTCTGCGGCGATCAGGGCCAACGTTTCTCCAAGCCATTGCTGGTGATCGTACTGGACATTGGTGATGACGCTGGCGAGAGGCGTGACGATGTTGGTCGCGTCCAAACGCCCGCCCAGGCCGGTTTCCCAAATCACCAGACCGCAGCCTTGGGCAGCGAAATAGCGCAGAGCCATCACTGTGACGACCTCGAAGAAAGTTGGATGCTCGTCAGAGGGGAACTGCCTGAGCAATGGCTGCAGCTCGAAAACCAGCCGCACGACGTCTGCCTCGCTGATCGGCCGACGGTTGACTTGAATGCGCTCGCCGAAGGCGATCAGGTGGGGCGAAGTAAACAGACCGGTCCTGAGGCCTGTTGCGCGATAAATGCTCTCGAGCATCGCGCAGGTCGAGCCCTTGCCATTGGTGCCGGCGACGTGGATGAAGCGCAAATGCTTCTGCGGGTTGCCCGCCAGCGCCGCCAGTTTGCGTGTGTTCGCCAAACCCAGCTTGGTGCCGAACCACCGCAGGTTGTAGAGGAATTGGATGGCTTCGTCGTATGACACAGGCAATCTTTCAAGTCCAAAATCTGCCAGGGTCCCCGGAGGGTAAAGAAAAATGAAAGGAGCGCTTGAGGTATGGAGTAGTGCGGCTGTCGCTCGCCGCGCGGGTCAGCTTCCGACGCCTCGCAGCAACTCGTCGAACAAATCGCTCGGGAAAGCCGCCGGCACGCGTTCGGGATGCTCCAGGTCAAATTCCGCGACGCAGCACCGTTCCAGCCGTCGCTGACGATAGTCAGGGCGTAGGCGAAGCCGTGGCAAGTAGGAAGCACAAAAGTCCAGAAAGCCTTCGGGCTTACGACGGTTGACTACGGGCTGGAAATCACTCCCTTCGGGGAACTCCAGTCGATCATGAAGGAGCACTTGTTCACTTGGTTCACTTGGATTGGACGAGTCGCCGTACTTTGTCATAAAGCTCATTGCTTCCGTACTTAAGAAATAAACCCCGAATCTCCGCGGATTGCAAATCCAACTGGTTGGCTTTGACCAATTCCAGGACATCGCTGAAGTCGTCCAGGAACCGGTGGATTTTGCCTTGCTTGAGGACATGAAGCTTGAGCGCCAGCAAGTGGTTGAGTGATACCATTCGCATGGCGGCTCCCATTACCTGAACCGGGAGCGAAGCGGCGGCCAGGCCATCAAAAGTTGGGTCGTTGACCAGCATCAAATCCAGCGGCCAACTGGCGGGCCCGGGACGTTCATATTGGTGAAAGTTGTCCGTTTCATTGACAAGACAATAATCGAGCCCTGCAAGTCCGCTTTTCCAGGAGTCCTTGCAACGGCTTCGCACCAGCAGATCGATGTCGGTCGTCAGACGGGCAAATCCGTGCTCTATAACTGCTAAGCCGCCAATCAGCAAAAACTCCAAACCCAATTCTCCGGCCTTCTGCTGAATGTGCTCAAGCTCCATCATCCTGATTTTATGCCGGCTTTTGCTGGACGCGCTGCAGCGCCGCGGCGATGAACCCTTTGAACAGCGGATGCGGTTGGTGGGGCTTGCTGTGGAACTCAGGATGGCACTGGCTGGCGACAAAGAACGGATGGCGGGCCAACTCGATGACCTCGACCAGCTTGCCGTCCGGAGTGAAGCCGCTGAAGACAAAGCCTGCTTTCTCGAAGCGCTCCCGATAGGCGTTGTTAAACTCGTAACGATGGCGGTGACGCTCATTCACGACGAAGGCGCCGTAGAGCTGCGCCGCTTTTGTCCCCAGGATCAACTGGCACGGTTGCGCTCCCAGCCTCATCGTGCCGCCCATTTGTGTCACGCGCGTCTGCTCGTCCAGCATGGCAATCACCGGGTCGGGTGTGCGCGGATCAAATTCCGCCGAGTGCGCTTTGGGCAAATTCAAAACGTGGCGGGCGAATTCGATTGTGGCAACCTGCATTCCCAGGCACAATCCCAGGTACGGCACACTGTTTTCGCGAGCGTAGCGCGCGGCCTCGATTTTGCCCTCGATACCGCGGGCGCCGAAGCCTCCGGGCACCAGAACACCGCCGAGGCCTTTCAGGTATTTCTCGGCGCCGTCGCGTTCCAGGTCTTCCGAATCCACCCGCTGGATGTCCACGCCGCAATCATTGGCCACGCCTCCGTGGCTGATCGCCTCATAAACTGATTTATAAGCATCCTGCAATTCAATGTATTTGCCGACCACGCCGATCCGCACGCGATGCTTCGGAGCAATCAGCTTACGGATCATTTCCTGCCAGTGCGACATGTCGGCAGGCGGAGCTTCCAGGCGCAGGAGCTGGCAGACCAGGTCATCCACACGCTCGCGCTGCAACATCAGCGGCACTTCATAAATCGTATGCTCCACGTCCTGTTCTTCTATCACCGCCTCGAAGGGAACGTTGCAATAGAGCGAGATCTTCTGGCGCACATCCTTGGCCAGCGGTTTTTCGCAGCGACAGACGATGATGTGAGGCGCAATGCCGATTTCCCGCAATTTGGCCACCGATTGCTGCGTCGGCTTGGTCTTGAGCTCGCCGGCGGCTTTAATGAATGGGACGAACGTGACGTGAACGAAAATCGCATTGTTGTGGCCGACTTCGAGCGCGAACTCGCGAATGGCTTCCAAAAAAGGCAGGCCCTCGATGTCTCCCGTGGTGCCGCCGATTTCCGTGATAAGCACATCGGCCTGGTTTTGCTCGGCCAGACGGTGAATGCGATTCTTGATTTCGTCCGTGACGTGCGGAATGACCTGGACGGTCTTGCCGAGGTACTTCCCCTCTCGCTCGTTGTTCAGCACGGTCTGGTACACCTGCCCGCTCGTGAGGTTGTTCAGCCGCGTCAGCTTGCAGTTGGTAAACCGTTCGTAATGGCCCAGGTCGAGATCGGTCTCCGCACCGTCATCGAGCACATAGACTTCACCGTGCTGATAAGGGCTCATCGTGCCCGGATCGACGTTCAGGTAGGGATCGAATTTCTGGAGAGCGACTCTTAGTCCGCGGTTTTCCAGAAGCGTGCCGAGCGACGCGGCCGTCAGCCCCTTGCCCAGGGAACTCACCACGCCGCCGGTTACGAAAATGTATTTCATGCTCTCTGAGAAGAGTTAATTGAGTTAACTCGGTTAACTCAGTCAACTTAGTTAACTCAGTTAACTCATATCACTGTTTTCCCTGCCAACAACCGTTCAACTCGCACCACATCCTCAGGCACATCCACGCCCACGCTGTCATACGCAACCTGCGCGACCGCAATCGGGATGCCGTTTTCCAGCGCGCGCAACTGTTCCAGTTTCTCCGCCGCTTCGAGCGGAGAAACAGGAAATTTCACCAGGCGCAACAGCGTTTCGCGCCGGTATCCGTAAATGCCCAGGTGCTTCAAAAAAGGAAACGCCGCCAACTGTCCCCGAACGTCTTCGGGGCTGGCGGCCTCGCGCAGATACGGGATCGTGCGCCGGGAAAAATATAAGGCGCGACCGGTGGCGCTGACAACCACTTTTACCACATTCGGGTTCTCGTAATCAGCGGCGCTTTTGAGAGCGGTGGCGGCCGTGGACATTTCCTCGCGGTCGAGCGCGCGCGCAACCTCGTCAATGACGCGGGGATCGATTAGCGGCTCGTCCCCTTGAATGTTCACGAGAGCATCGCAATCACACCGCGCGGCCACCTCCGCGATCCGGTCGGTGCCGCTGGGATGCTCCGCCGCGGTCATTTCTACGCGGCAGAACTTTTGAGCGACCTCGCGGATTCTGTCATCGTCTGTCGCGACGATCACCTCGGCGATCGCTTTGGCCAGCCGGCAACGCTCCACCACGTGCTGCAGGAGCGGTTTGCCGGCGATGGGGACGAGCGGCTTGCCCGGAAAACGGGTCGAAGCGTAGCGGGCGGGAATGATGCCAATAATTCTCATGTTCGGGTCTGTTTCGGTTTGTTCCTGCCTGACGGCAATTAGCTTAAGAATCCATCCATCTGCGTCAAAACCGAATTGCCCGGGAGGGAGGGGCGAGGGGCGAGGGTAGAAGGGCGAAGGGCGAGGCGCGAGGGGCGAAGGGAGGAGGTGCAGGAGGCGGAATTGACAGTGGGTGGCACGAATCGCACGAATTTTCACAAACACCACAGAAAACTCAGTGGCTTTACGAAGCGAGGCCAGGGCGGAAGGCCGGAAAATGAGTCAAACGCGAATTCACGAATTTTCACGAAAGCCAAAACGGTTGCGGCACGGCGGGAAGAACGGGGAAGCAGCCGATACCCTTAAAGTCGAAGGCTGGAACGAGAGTTGAGAGTGGCGCCTCCACCGTTGGTCGAAGCCAGATGGCGCACAACAACGCCAAAAAACCTCGCTAGAGATTGACCCCTCGCACGGGTGGCCGACCTTCTATCGAGCCGGCCTGAGGCGAGCCAGATTCTTTCACACCTCTTGTGCGGGACACCGGGCGGGTTGACTACACCGTCCACCCTGGTTTGAAGAAGAACATCATCTGTTCGCCGCGGAACAAGTTGTAGATGAAAACTGATTGCATGTAAGCGCCAACCATCAGGAGCAATGCTTCGGGAACGCGGATTTTTTGTGCGCTATTGAACATGACGGACAGGCCCAGCAGCGTGAGCGCGATTCCAACGAACGAGTCAAGTGGTCGTGGAAGCGAGAGGTATTCCAGGAAAAGCGCCGCGAGCAGGCACAGGACAACCTGAATGACTTTCATCACCCGCACTGTTAGCAGTTCCATCGCCGCAAGAGCGACGATGACAAACAAGACGACGAAGCCCGGTTTGATTGCCCAGCCAAGCCCCAATCGGCCGATACCAGAGAGATTCACCCATGCGTAGAGGCTCGCTACCGCCAAACCACAAACGAGCCAGAGGACAAGTCCGCTTGTGCGTCTTGTAGGTGGAACGGCAGTTCCCGTGTTCATTGTGGCTTCGGGCATGGCTTTGGTTTGCACGGCGTGATACCGCAATCGCAGGCATACTTGCCTAGCAGATTCTCAAAAAGGGGTCAAACCGGAATGGCGCTTAGTTAAGACCCAAAACTTTGGGGGACAAT
>CAYUPI010000118.1:0-6795 GCA_964446585.1 uncultured Verrucomicrobiota bacterium | reverse complement strand
CTAAAGTCACCATGTCAGCTCCAAAATGCGTACAGCTAATGCAAAATCCGGGTTTTAACGGTTTCTGGCGGCCTTCGCGCCCGCTGCGCCAGCAAAGTCGCACGACTCGTCGTAAAAGCGCTAAGGCGGTCATAAGCCACCGCCGACGCCTCTCACCCAACTGAAGAAAACAGCGCGGAATCAGATTCTTTCATTTTTCCTGTAACGTTTTCCACAAAAGCGAGGAAAGGATTGTAATGAGCACAATGCCTGAATCCAAAGCCGGTCATTCTCTATCTCCACCTCCAGTCCTGGACACCCTCTTTTCCCCTTATGTCGTTGAACGCCAGAATTCCCTCACGCGACACCGGCCAATGAAAAACCAACACACTGTTATGAGAACAGTTTTGAACCCCTGCACTTGCCTCGGCCTCGGCCGCCTGTTGCGCAAGCCCCACGTACGGGCTCTGGCCGCGACGATGCTGCTTAGCGCCTTCACGTTTGGAGCCAGCGCCGGCTCGCCGGTGGTCGCCAACGTGACCGCTGCCCAACGCCCTGGCACCAACATAGTGGACATCCACTTTGACCTTAGTGACCCGGACTCGACCAATGTCAACATCGGGATCGCGGTCTCGAAGGACTCGGGCGCTACTTGGACTGTACCCGCCTCCACGGTTTTTGGCGACTTTGGCCCGGTTACTGCCACTCCGACGACGAAGTCAGTGACCTGGTACGCGGGCAAGGACTGGGACGGCCATTATACTGCCAATTGCCGCGTCCGCGTGTACGCCAATGACTCTGGCTTGGTCCTCATTCCCCCTGGTAGTTACCTGAGAGGCAATTTTGTGGCCTCGCAAGGTTCGGGCGACCCCGACATTACTGACGCGCCGCAGTATCCGGTCTATGTCAGCGCCTTCCTCATGGACAGCACCCCCGTCACCGGCGGACGGTGGAACCTGGTAAAAGAGGGTTACGCCGACGCTCACGGTTACGTTTTCGAGGACGCGGGATCCTTCAAGGCGCCGGACCATCCGGTCCAAACCGTCAACTGGCTGGACGCGGTGAAGTGGTGCAACGCGCGCTCGGAGATGGAAGGGGCGACGCCGGTTTATTACACTGACGGCACATACTCGACCGTCCTGAGGACTGGCACGGCTGCTTCAACCATCCCGCACGTGAAGCCAGGAGCCAACGGTTACCGGCTGCCGACGGAGGCGGAGTGGGAGAAGGCCGCCCGCGGTGGGCTGACAAGCACCCGATTTCCGCAGCTCTACTTTCCCTACCCCTTCTACGACCCCTCCTTCTTCGACGTCATAACGACCAGTCATGCCAACTATTACGGGGAGCCGAACGCCTTTTCCTACGACGGTGGGCCCAATGGCTATAACTCGTACTATGCGACCGGATCACCGCCTTACACAACCCCCAGCCCCAATACCACCATCCCGCAGGTCCGCTTCTACCCAAACACGTACGGCCTGTATGACATGGCCGGGAATGTCTTTGAGTGGTGCGGGGACTGGTACGGCACAACCTACTATGCGCCGGGGCAAAGCGACCCGCAGGGTCCGAGCACCGGGAGCTATCGTGTGTTGCGCGGTGGCTCGTGGTACGCCAACGCCGGCTACTGTCGGTGTGCCAGCCGTTTCACCCTCGTGCCCCAGTTCGCTAACTGGGATATCGGCTTTCGCTGCGTGCGAGGGCTGTGACGCCTGATGGATTGTTGGAGCGATGAATCGAAGGAAACGCTTGAGCCAGCGCCACGGGGCAACCACCTAAGAATATGACCTCCGAGCCTCTATCACCACCTGTGGATCAGCCACACGACGTCATCGTGGACGGCGGCGCCCCGGATGGAACGAAAGGGAAGTCGTCTGACGGGTGTCGTTCGTTGTTAATGCCGTTACTGTTTGCGTCCCTCCTGCTGCTTGCGCCCGCAGCGGCGTGCGCGGATGCCGTATTTAGCGACTCGCAGGATTTCACGCTCAACACGACGGGTTTTTCGCCCGGAGGAGTCTCCTCGGCTGATTCGACCGACTTCACGCTGAATACGACGGGCTATTCGCCGGGAGGAGTGTCCTCGGCCGATTCGCCGGATTTCGTGCTCTGTACCGCAAACACTCCACCTTCGATCACCTGTCCAACGAATTTAACGGTGGAGTTCAATGACGCGAGTGGCGCAGTCGTAAATATCTCACTAACGACGACGGATATCTGCCCTTCGGTGGTCCTCACCTTTACGCCACCCTCCGGCAGCCTGTTCCCCATTGGCATGACGACGGTCACGGCCCTGGCAGTGGACGCAGCCAGCAACGTCGCCTCGTGCAGTTTCACCGTGACCGTAGTCGGCGCGCGCGGCGTCAAACAGGATGTGCTGGCCGAGATGATCGCGCTGCGCACGAACGTGACCAGCAGCGCCGACGATAACCGGTTGGATGCCGCCATCGCTTCTCTGACGGCCTCGCTGGCTCCCGCGTTATGGGTGGACGAAACGCACCTGGTTCGCAAGCAGGGAGACTCGGTCTTCCAGAACGAAAAAGACGCGGTCGGCAAGCTGCTCGATTTGATCGGCGACAACCGCAGCACAATTCCAGCCCCGACATTGCAGGGATTCATCGCGCGGTTGGTGAAGGCTGACCGGCTGCTGGCGGTCATCAGCGTTCAGGAAGCAGCGGCCAGCGTTACGGCTGCCAAAAAGATTGCCGAGGACCAGAACGAAATTGCCCTGGGCGATGCCGATGCAGCGGCGGGTAATCCTTTGAACGCGATCGAGCATTACCGCAATGCCTGGTCGCACGCGATTCATCTTGAGGTGCAGGCGGGTATCCTGGCGACCGGTCACGGCATCAAACTACATTTCCTGGCCTTCCCCGGCGACAAATGGGTCATCGAGACCTCGACTAACCTGACTGACTGGGTCACCGCTGGCTCCTTTACGGCCGACGCGGACGGCGCGATCGAGTTTGACGATCCGGACAGCGCGCTCTTGCCGGCGCGGTTTTATCGCGTTCTCTCGCCGTGAAGCTGACCAAGCGGGAGGGTCGATCCTCACCTATGCTCCCGGCTTGGGTCACTAGTCGGAACTGAGACTTTGTATGTTCGATACCATTTCCGAATGCACGAGCGTCACGCGGCGACACGGTAATCCAATTCCCGCGCGGGGCCTTCTGGAGAGTCTCGCCATCGGCGTCGTCCTCAAAAACTGCGGCATCTTGGCCTTGGTCCTCTCGGCACTTTTGTTCAGCCTGCACCCCGCCGAATCGGGCCTGACCGGACAATATTATACGAATTCAAGCACGACCTACCCCAGCTCGCTCAATTTCAACCCGGCCAACCTGAGAATGACGCGCCGGGATCCATCCATTGATTTCACCTGGACCACCGTAACGCCGATCACCAATAACGGCTATTACTGTGTCCGCTGGACCGGACAGATCGAACCACAATTCTCGGAAACTTATTACTTCGTCGCCACCACGGATGACGGCGTCAAGCTTTGGGTGAACAATCAGTTGATTATAGACTTCTGGTTCGCTAAGAGCCCGTCTGATGTGATTGGCACGAACACTCTGCAGGCCGGCATCCGCTACAATATCAAGATGGAGTATTTTCAGCAGACCGGCTCTGCTGAGGCCCATTTGTCCTGGTATAGCGCCAGCCAGGCCTGGCAAATCATTCCAGCCGACCGCCTGTTCAGCCCCGGCCCACCGCTCATATCTGATCAACCCCAGGACCAGGCAGTTGGGCTTGGGAGCAATTTCACCTTCACGGTTGCGGCGGACGGCACCGCGCCATTCGGTTATCAGTGGCGGTTTGGCGGCGCCGACATCGCCAACGCGACCAACACAAGTTACACACGCGGAAACGCGCAACCCACGGACGATGGCTTTTATTCCGTAGTGGTCACGAATGCGTTGGGCGGCGTGACGAGCGCGCCAGCGCAGTTGCAAGTTGTCTGGTATCTCACGACCAGCACCGCGCCTTTCGGTTCCGGCAGCGTGACGAACAACCCCGGACCGGTCACCAACCGGCCTTCACCTTATTCACCCGGCTCATCCGTGACGCTCACAGCCTTGCCCAACCTCGGCTGGCTCTTTACCGGCTGGTCCGGTGACGCCGACGGCGCGGCCAATCCGCTGAGCGTCGCCATGACGACCAACAAATCCATCACGGCGAACTTCTCCCAACTGCCCCTGAGCGACAGCGTGTCACTCGTGGCCGTCATTGGGCCATTGAGCTATTCTGACTTTCGCGTGATTGGCGATCTTGTGAACGTGAACGGCACGCTCTTCTTTGGGGCCAATGACGGCGTGCATGGTTATGAATTGTGGAAGAGCGACGGGACGGCGGCGGGCACAGTGCTGGTCAAGGACATCAATCCGGGCAGCAACTTTTTCACGAAGCTCCCCAACGACACGATTTTTTACGATCTTGTGGACGTGGATGGCACACTGTTCTGCTCGGCCAACGACGGTACCCATGGTTATGAATTGTGGAAAAGCGACGGGACAGAGGCGGGCACGGTGCTGGTCAAGGACATCTATCCGGGCAGCTACGTGGCCGCCTCGGAACAGGTCCCCTACAGTTCGCATCCTTGGGGTTTCGTGAATGTGAGCGGTACATTGTTCTTTGGTGCCTATGACGGCACCAACGGTGGTGAGTTGTGGAAGAGCGACGGGACAGCGGCGGGAACGGTGCTGATCAAAGACATCTATCCAGGCGGGAGCGGTTCGGCTCCTGCAAATCTCGTGAACGTGGACGGCACCGTGTTCTTTTCGGCCGATGACGGCGTGCATGGTTATGAATTGTGGAAGAGCGACGGGACGGACGCGGGCACGGTGCTGATCAAAGACATTTATCCAGGCACAAGCAATTCGGCTCCCGCAAATCTCGTGAACGTGGATGGCACCGTGTTCTTTTCGGCCAACGACGGTGTGGATGGCACTGAACTCTGGAAGAGCGGCGGGTCGGCAGCGAGCACATTCCAGGTCAACGACACCTATCCGGGCGCGAACGGCTCGTTTCCTTCCAACGTTGTGAAGGTGAACGGCACGCTATTCTTTTCGGCCGATTACGGAGGCTACGGTCGTCAGTTGTGGAAGAGCGACGGGACCGGGGCGGCCGGCACGACCTCGATGGTCACGGCCATCTATTCCGCCCCGAACGGTTTGAATCCTCAGAATCTTGTGAATGTGAACGGTACATTGTTCTTTTCGGCGAACGACGGCACCAACGGTGTTGAGTTGTGGAAGAGCGATGGGACCCCGGCAGGCACGATGCAGGTCAAGGACATCTATCCGGGGAGCCACGGTTCGAATCCTACCAATCTCGTGAACGTGGATGGCACCCTGTTATTTGTAGCCAACGACGGCGTGCATGGTGCTGAGTTATGGAAGAGCGACGGAACAGAGGCGGGCACGGTGTTGGTCCAGGATATAAATCCGGGCGCGAACAGTTCGAGCCCTTGGAGTTTGGTGGACGTGAACGGCACGCTATTCTTTTCCGCCGACGACGGTTTGAATGGCAGACAACTCTGGAAGTACGTGCCGGCGCCGCTCTACATCACGAGCGTCAACAAGGCGGGGACGAATCTGGATTTGTCGTGGTTGTCTCATCCAGGTCAGGTGTACCGCGTTCAGTACAAAACCAATCTCACGGACGCCGCCTGGCTGGATGTAAACGGAGACGTGACGGCTACAACCAACACAGCCAGCAAGACGGATGTTGTTCCATCCACGGTGCCGCAGCGGTATTATCGGGTGCAGCTAGTTCCGTAGTGTGCTTGAGGCAAACCATGAAGGATCGGCCATTGAACGCGAATGAAGCGCGCATAAGGACTGCAGCGCGTGCCAATCGCCGTCTAAATTATTAATGCCGCTGATTCATTGTTTTGTAGCATCAGGCGCCGGTTGAACACGGACCGGTGGAAATTGTGATAACGTCCACCAACGATGTAGCCCGATGTCCGGCTTGTGGCACGACACGCTCGCGGCGGTTGGAAGGCAATTGCCCTGCGTGCCTGGTTCGCCTTGGCACCCAGGCTGAGGACGGCCGCCGAGGGGAAGCCGCGGACGCGTCTGTTCAGGTTGATGCTTCGCCGCTCCGCTGCCTGGGGGATTATGAGCTGGTCGAGGAGATTGCTCGCGGTGGGATGGGAGCCGTTTATCGTGCCCGGCAGGTCAGCCTGAAGCGCAAGGTGGCAGTGAAGGTGTTGCTGGCCGCGGAGTTCCTGAAGGAAACGTCCATCAAACGCTTTCGCAGGGAGGCCGAAGCGGCCGCCAGTCTCAACCATCCCAACATCGTTTCCATTTACGAAGTCGGCGAGTATGAAGGCCAGCCGTACTTTTCGATGGAGCTGATCGAGGGTCGCAGCCTGGCCGAGTTGACGCGAGAAAAGCCGGTGGCTGCGCGGCAGGCCGCGCAATGGCTCAAGACCATCGCCGAGGCGGTTCATTACGCTCATGGACACGGCGTGCTCCATCGGGATCTGAAGCCTTCCAATGTGCTGGTGGACGGCCAGGGTGTGCCGCACGTTACCGACTTTGGCTTGGCCAAGCCCTTTGAGCCTGGCGAAGACCTGACACTCTCTGGACAGGTTCTGGGGACTCCCAGTTACATGTCCCCGGAGCAGGCGGATCCGAAACGGGGAGAGACCACGCCTGTCAGCGAGGTTTATTCCTTGGGAGCGGTGTTGTATCACCTGTTGACGGCACGGCCACCGTTTATGGCTGAGACTCTGACGCAGACGTTGCGCCTTGTTGCGGAAAGGGAAGCCGTGTCGCCGCGGCTGTTGAATCCAGGAGTGCCGCGCGACCT
>CAYUPI010000117.1:0-7007 GCA_964446585.1 uncultured Verrucomicrobiota bacterium | reverse complement strand
GTACACTAGCCATATAGCTAGTTACATGCAAGGCATTTTTTTCACAGCTTCTCACCACGAACGTTCGGCAGCATGAGTAACTTTTGTACCCAGACCAGAGTGTCCACGTGGCGGCTTATCCTTTACGCCCTGCTGGCGCTCCTGGCGGCTACTTGGATCAGCCATCGCCAACATGACCCTCGGGTTTTTATCGGTGCGTCGATTGGCCTCCCAATCGCCGTTGCCGGTGTTTTGTGGGCCGTTCGTGTGGGACAAAGTCCGTTTGCTCAGCAGCACGCGAGACTGCTTCTGTGGGTGTACATCGTAGCTCAGTCGCTCTTGGCATTATGGACTTTCTTGGAACAGAAATGAGCCGAAAGAACCTATTGCCGAACCCGGCTCGTGCAGTGGACGCGCCGATTAGGCACCTGTTTGCGTTTGCTCATCAGCGGCGGCGCGCCACTGACGAGCATCGTTATGGACGACACGGCCATGCCACCAGCAGCCGAAGATAGCGCTCAAATTCCCGCCGAGCCAGAGAAACAGATCTGTGTCAGTTGCATGGCTCCAAACGAGCCTTCCGCCCACTTCTGTGCACGCTGCGGTGCTCCTATGACATCTTACGCCGCCACAGGTCCGTTTGAGTCTGTCCTGGCCGAGGGCCACGTTTACAGGCAAGCAGCCGAAAAGCCGCGGAGCCTCATTGTGGTCGTTGGCATTTGGCTGGTTTTTGGCATGACGGCTCTTGCAGGTGCTGTGATGCTGGTTATTGGCCGCGCAGGCGACATTGAGGCTTTGATCGCTGGGGCTTTTTTCCTACCCGTCTCGGTCTTAATGATTTGGAAAACGACAAGAAATTATCTCGCTCGGAAAGCGACAAATGAACCGCGCGGTCCCTAACATTCGCGCTCCACTCGACGCCGGTTGCGCATTCTATTTGCATTCGTGGCGTAGTCGATCCCGCGCGAGTGAGCGCGACCGTTAGATAATGGAGAGCGAGCAGACATCACGGCCCGGGAGGCGGAGGTCTCGGCTTTTTGAGCTTGGGCTGCTTGCGTATGTTGGCGGAGCCTTCCTTTGGGTGTTTCGGTACGAAGCTAGAACGATCTGGTTTGGAATGTACTGCTGCGGACCGGCATTGGCTGGCTTACTCTGGCTGTGGCTGAGGTTTCGCAGACAGCGCAGCCGTCAGGGCACAAATGACGACAAGACCTAACGCTCAAGATAGCATTCAGCGGAGCGCGGCAAGGATGAGCGGATGCGAGCCAGCCGGTTATGTCAGCCGCGGTTTAAGCGTCCTTGCCGGCTGGCTCACACCGCTGATGCTGGTCGTTAACCGGCTTCGCGCCATGCAAAAGCACACTGTCATTTGGGTTCTCGCTGTTCTGGTGAGTCTGCTTTGCGGATGTCAGTCGGATATCGCCGCCGCACACGCGAAGCGCAGTGCGTTGCCTGCTGACACGATGAAGATCTTGGGGAAGGGCGACGGCTTTGTCTTTTTTTCACTCGACCCCACGTTGCCCTCCATCTTTGGCGAGCCGACTTCTGCGTCGGAGACTTTCCACGGCCACCGTATCCTCGGCAAGATTGAGCTTCGAGGACGCGAGCGCACCAACTTGCTTCGAGAGCTATATGCCGGCATCGAGCAGGCGGGCTCAGATGTTCCGAAGTGTTTCAATCCGCGTCATGGCATTCGTGCCACATTGCACGACTCGACTGTTGAGTTGCTCATTTGCTTCGAGTGTTATCAGATCCGGATATTCCCGGAGCGCGGCCATGATATTCTGACAGCCCGCTTCCCCCAGTCGGCCTTCAATCGTGCACTGGAGCGAGCTAGAGTGCCGATTGCCAGTTACGGAAGCACGAACCGTCCAGCGAATCGTTTTGAATGAGGACGCCGGCTAACGAGACGCGGCAGCCAACGCCGGTTGGGCGTCTCTGTTGCATTCGAGCATCATTGGCCCGGCGTGGCTGCGCTGTTCGTTAATCCGGTCAAGTCGCTTTAACTTGGTACGGCTCCGGGACGCTGTGGTACGGTTCGCAGGACAGGTTGCACCCTGAAAGGACTCAATGTTCATGCGGCTTGGTACACTGGTACAGGTTAAACATCCCCCAGAGGGGGGCCGCCTCGCTCCAGCAAATCAACAACGAAGAGCCGTCGGTAGCGCTAAGCGGTTGAGGCCGCCCTGGTGCGCGACCACATGACGATCCACGCAATCATGGAGAGCAACGACAAAAGCAGGCCGCAACGGAAAAAATTGTCCCGATAAGCCAGCGCGACCTGATGGCGGCCTGCCGGAACTTCCACGGCCTGGAAAGCGTGGTTGGCGTGGAACAGTCGCGTGGGTTGGCTGTCCACCTGGGCCCGCCAATTGTGGTAAAATGATTGGGCGATCACCACCAGCGCCGGCTCCTTTGCTTCGACGTCCAGCTCGATCTTGTGCGCCGTAAATTGCCGCACTGCCACCTCGGCGCGCGAGGCGTTGGTGACAGAAATGAGGGAACGATCCTCCGGCCGAAGCAAGACAATCTCGCGCGGCTGGAAGTCTTTAGCCGTGAGGGCACGCAGAGTCACCGCCGCGTCGGCAAAGACCGGCTTTTGACCGGCGGTGATCCAGGGTTGCGAGGTGGGGCGGAGATCCCAACGGGTGGCCTTACCGGGTGAATTGATATGGGCTACAGCCAGAAAATCCGCCAGACCGGAAGGCAGGTTCGTTCCGCCACCCGAAAATAAGCAACTAAAGACATCCCCCAGCTCGCGGAAAAACAGCGAATACATGCCCACAACCTTGGGCATGTCATCGAGCAGATTTGCGTCGGCGTAAAGAGCCAGGCGCGTGTACAGCACCGCGTCAGCGGCATTTGAGAGGCTCGCGTACATCAGATTTGCCTCTGCATCGGCGTTCAACATCGTCCGTGTCTGGCCGATGGCGGGGGCTGGATTCAGTTGAAGTTCTTTGCGAACGAGGTTCGGTTCGTAAACCCAACGGGCGACCGTCGGATTCGGCCGCGGCCCGGCGGACATGACATCGAGCCAGACGAGCAGCAGCAAGCCAATGCGGGCCAGCGTGCGCAATGGGGGCCGCTGCATGTGGCGCATCGCAATAATGCCCGCCAGGCTCACGAGCAGGAACGCGGCGCGGCTGATTCCGCTCTGGGCTGCGACTTGCGCAGACGCGCCCCGGAGCGGGTACTGAAACGCGATCCAACACAGCAAACCGATCAGTCCCACCAACCCAATGCCGAGCCACACGATGCGCCGTTTCTCGGAGGGCCACTTAGTTGGAGGCAGCGCCAAAGCGCGAGCGAGCGCTATTGCCGCGAGCAGCGGCAGAAGAAACGTTGGCAGAAGCACGAACTTCACCGGGTAACGCATGAAGCCAAGACCAGGAACAAAACTTTTCAATGTAGAATAGAGCCAGCCATGCTTGCCGAGAGCCAGAAGCAGGCACAGCAGCGTGATCGTGCCGAGTAGAAAGACTCGCGGCTGTCGCACCTGGGTGGCGCCTAACATGGCCAGCGCCGTCACAGTAATGCCCAGGTAATAAGACGGGATCCAGAATTGCTCCGGCTGCACGTACCCTTCCGGCGTTGGCAAACTCCGGAACAGCGGCACAACGAAGTTGGCCCAGCCCCACACCGGCATGGCCCAAAGCGAATCTGCAAACGCCTTGTCACGTTGCGAGTGGGCGAGCAGATCAAGGAAGGGAAGCAACTGGGCTGCCGCGAGCCCGGCTATCCAAACCACAATCAACAAAAAGCGCCGGCACATGCGCCATCGCTCACCGGGATTCAGCACTATCTGACCAGCAAGCATGGTTGCCACGAGCGCCCAAGTCAGCAGGATCACCTCCGGCGCACCGGACAACATCTGCATCGTTCCGGCGAGGACGGCCCACAGCAGCCAGCGGCCCCCTTCGCGCCAGCCGCGTTCGACCGACAGCACCAGCCATGGCAGCCAGGCCAGCGCCGAGATGTTGTTCGGCCACATGAGACAGTTCAGCATCAAGGCATTGAAACTGAAAGCTACCCCCGCCAGCGCGGCTGCAAACCGGTTCTGCGTCCAGCGATGCGCCAAAAAGTACATGCCCAGGCCGGCGAGAAACAGGTGGATGAGACAGAAAACGCCAAGCGACCAGGAGAGGGGGAGCAGGAGATAAAAGAGCGACAACGGATAGAATGTCATCGTGTTCCACTGAGCCAGGAAGGGCAGCCCGCAGTCATTTAAAGGATTCCAGAGCGGGAACTCGCCGCGCCAAAAGCCTTCGCGATGATAAAACGCGAGCGGATAGCCGAAGACCGCGAAGTCACGATGGAAAAACGTCCTCGCGCCCGTAACCACTTCGGGGTAGGCCACAAAAGTCAGCGCCGCGAGCAGCGCTGCGAAGCGACCAGGCGTGAACCATTCATCTGCTGCCTGGGGAGCGCCGGCCGTAGCTCGTTGCCAAAACATGGCGCGAGACTCTGGCAAATCCTCGCGCGCAATCAATGGCAAATCCGCTGTGTTGCGACCCCTCAGTTAAGGTGACGCAGTGCGCCCGTCCCGGGCGCAGCTAGGCACAGAGGGGTGCGGCACTGTAGGAATTCCAATGCGCAGGCTCGGAAGAGTATCGCTGCGCCCGGGACGGGCGCACTCCGGCAGCATCCGGCCCGCTTTCACTGATGGACTACGGCCCATTTGATTTTGAAACTGGCCAGGGCCGTCCTTTTCGTCTAACTGCATGGCGTCATGATTGACCGGCGAGGGTTTTATGAGCAGCGGGCGGCCTTTCGTCCGCGCGAAAGCGGCCGGTATTACCAACGGCTCTTGCGCCGGTATTACGCATTTTGGGTGTCGCCGGGATTGCGCGTGTTGGAGCTGGGGTGCAGCCTCGGCGATTTGCTGGCGGCGGTAAGACCCGCGCGCGGAGTCGGAGTTGACTTCAGCCCCGCCATGGTGGCCCTGGCACAGCAACGTCATCCAGAGATGGAATTTCGCGTCGGGGATGCAGCCGAGTTTTCATCACCGGAACAGTTCGATTACGTGCTACTCTCGGATTTGGTTAACGACCTTCCCGACGTGCAGGCCGTGCTCCAGAAGCTGCACTCGGTCGCCCACCGGCGAACCAGGTTGGTGCTCAACTTTTTTAACAACGTCTGGCGGCCCATCTTGCATGCGGGAGAAAAGCTCGGCCTGAAGTCGCCGACGCTGCTCCAAAACTGGCTTTCGACGAGCGACGTGAAGAATCTTCTGCATCTGGCGGGTTGGGAAGTGGTCAAGACCGACACGCGCATCCTCTGGCCGGTCAAGACCCCGTTCTGGGATTGGCTGTGCAATCGTTGTCTGGCGCCGCTACTGCCGCATTTCTGTCTGACGATCACGCTCATCGCGCGCCCGAAGCCCACGGCTGCGAGCGCAGATTATAGTTGTTCGGTTATCATTCCCGCTCGCAATGAAGCCGGCAACATTGAGGACGCGGTCCGGCGGACACCGGAAATGGGGAGCGGAACGGAGATCATTTTCATTGAAGGCCATTCAACGGATCAAACGTGGTCGGAAATTCAGCGGGTGTCGGCGAGCTATCCCCAACGAACGATTCGAGCGCTCAAGCAGCAAAGCCGGGGCAAGGGTGGAGCGGTCCGCGAAGCGTTTGCGGCCGCCCGCGGCGATCTGCTATTCATCCTCGACGCGGATCTGACGATGCCCCCGGAGGAGTTGCCGAAGTTTTACGAGGCGGCCCGTTCCGGCACCGCCGAATTCGTCAACGGCGTCCGGCTGGTCTATCCAATGGAGGAAGAAGCGATGCAGTTCCTGAACATGGTGGCCAACAAATTTTTTGGCCTGGCGTTTAGTTGGCTGCTAGGTCAGCAAATCAAGGACACTTTGTGCGGCACCAAGGTGCTCTTCCGCGAAGACTACGATGCGCTGGCCAGGAACCGCGCTTTTTTCGGCGAATTCGATCCGTTCGGCGATTTCGATCTCATCTTCGGGGCGGCGAAGCTGAATTTGCGGCTCGTGGACTTGCCGATTCGATATCGCGCGCGGACCTACGGCCAAACCAACATCCACCGGTGGCGTCACGGCTGGCTATTGTTGCGCATGGCGTTTTTCGCCGCGCGCCGGCTGAAGTTCATCTGATGAGAGCGCCGCTGACGCAGCACCAGGACGAGATTCAGAAAAACCTGCGTGCCTGGAATGCGAAGCCGTTGCTGCGGCAAATTTACGCTGGGTTTTATCACCGCATCCTCGCGCTTGTGGACTCATCGATCCCGGGGCAGATCGTGGAGCTGGGCTCCGGCATCGGAAATTTGAAGGCGCACCTGCCGCAGGCGATCACGACCGATCTCTTTCCAAACCCATGGTTGGACCGGGTGTGCGACGCGTACGAACTGGCTTTCCCGGACGCGAGCCTGTCACATCTGGTCTTGTTCGACGTGTTCCATCATTTGAGATCACCCGGCGCTTTTCTGCGCGAGGCGCGCCGTGCCCTGGCTCCGGGAGGCCGCGTGATTCTGTTCGAGCCGTACATGAGTTGGTGCAGCCTGCCGGTTTACGGGCTTCTGCATCACGAGCCGGTGGACATGCGCGCTCCGATCAACCTGGCTGAGTCACCGCCGCCACGGGACTATTATGCCGCGCAAGGCAACGCGACACGGTTGTTCTTCCGCAAAGAAGTCCCAGGCTGGCCGGCCGGCTGGACAATTTTTCACGCCGAGGCTTTTAGTTGCTTTCACTACCTGCTCTCGGGCGGATACAGCAAACCGGCGTTCTATCCTGCCGGCTGGTTGGAGACGGTGCGAAGGCTCGACGCAAGGCTCTCGCACTGGCCCAGAATATTCGGAGGGCGTTGTCTCGTCGGCCTCTGGCCGACGTAACGCTCCAGCGTCATCGGAGTGTGCCCGTCCCCGGGCACAGCAACTCGCGATAATTCCGGCGCTTGTGAGACTTTGAACCGCTCGCCCGAGCGATAACCCAAGTTCGTCAGTTAGGAAGGCACGGCTATTGATTTGCAAGGAATTACGTTCTTCAATGGGCTTTCTTATCCACT
>CAYUPI010000116.1:0-7025 GCA_964446585.1 uncultured Verrucomicrobiota bacterium | reverse complement strand
GCTCTCTGATCCGCTCAAAGCGTTACACGTTCAAAAACTTTTGCAGAGATTTCCTTCAAGGGTGTCCTGTTACGGTGAAAAACGCAAATCGTACCATTTCTTTTTGTTTTTCGGCGGCGCATAAAAAAATTGTGCACGTACCAGGCTGAAGGCCTGTCTCATACCAGCCCAGGGCAATCGCCCTGGGTTCATCGCCGACGTTGGAGGATTGCAGGCTGAAAGCCTGCGTCATCGGGTTGCGCCATTGCGACGTCGCGCCGGTGAGAAAGAGGCGCGCCTTCAGCGCTTCCATTTCCTCCGGGCTATGAACCCAGGCCTTCGACCTGGGCTGGTATGAGCCAAACCTTCGGTTTGGGAAGAACTATGAGATACGAACGGCTTACGTGCGCGCGGCCGTCTGCATGGCTGCCCACCGGGCGGCGAAGCTGATCAGCTCGGTGTGGTTGCGGAGGGCCAGTTTCTCTTTGATGTGGCCGCGGTGGGCGTCCACCGTCTTAAAACTCAGGTTGAGTTTCCGACCGATTTCACGCCCGCCTAACCCGTCGGCGAGGCTGTCGAGCACCGCCAGTTCACGCGGGCAAAGATGGGGAGACAGAACCGAAATCAAATCCCACGCGCTCACCTGGCTCACGACCGAGTTGCCTGATTCCACCAGCTCGGGAAACCCCTCGGGTTGCACGCAATCTTCGTCGTAGCGTGAATGGCCGCGTCCGCGCTTGACGGAATCCACGCTGCATCCGGAGGCCAGATAGTGAGACAGATGAAATTTGCAGCTCTGCGCGTACCAGCTTTTGGTTTGGCCCGGACGGCGAGTTTCCATCCGCCAAAGATGAATCAAGGCTTCCTGATGGAGGTCCTCGCGCAAGGCGAAGTTCGGCGTCATCCTCCCGACCATTCGCCGCAAAAGATCCTCGAGGGCCAGTCCGTCCCGGGAGTTGGCCACACGGTGGTTCGGCTTATTGGCGGGTTCCCGCTGCTTTGGCCGGGCCTCGGGCACCCTGGATTTTATTGCCCTTTGAATCTTGAATCCCATACCGAGGAGCGCTTCGGCTGAAACTAATCATGTGCCACCGAGAAGCGCTTTCAACCAGCCGTTGCGTGCGCCTGCATCTGCGCGACCGTTTCAACTGGAAATGCGTGTGTTTCGATCCCTCGGGTTTCGATGAAGGCCACCACGACGGCAACGCCCGTGAGCCGATATTGGCGGACGAACTCCATGGCGCGCAATGAGTGACCGAAATCGAACGCTTCCTCCAGCCTTTTCGTCCAGGCTCCCGGGCCCTCGTAGTAGAGCTCACTTTTAATGTGTTGAAGAACGATCTTCATAGTCGGTGGGTGGTTATCAGTTCGGGTGACAGAGTGAGAATTCTCCAGGAAAGCGAGTCCATGAGATTGGATGAACACTGAACGCGTTCGCGAGCAAATGGTATGAGCGGGCTCACAGGTTGTCTGGTTAGGTCCAACTAACCTTAACCTGCCGCTGGCTGCCATCAATTGGGCGGGCCTCGCGTCGCCTTTAAGAATCGAGCTCAGTCAAGCTACGAATTTGTCTTACGCGGTGGCGCGCAGGTCCATTCGGGTGGACCCACGTTTTCTGTTTTTGCGGCTGGAGAGGCTGGTCACCATTGATTGCACAAGAGGCGTCTCATCCTGACCGCGAAGCCTCCGAGGTGCGAAGCGGCCTGGCTGGCGGGTGAGGTCACTAAAAATGGACTGGGCGACTTCCTCAGCGAGCTGCGGCGGGCGGACTTGGCGCAGCGCGGCGGCATAGACGAGATCGAAGTGCCGAAGGACCACTTCGGTGAAAGCGTCCTCGGCGTTTTGTTGGCCGTATCTGGCGAGTAGTTCTAGATCGGTGTCGCTCATTTCATGAGTATATCGCCGCCGTTGAGAAAACCGTCCGTGAAATGATTCGATAGGTCGGGCTCAGCGGAGAGCCATTCGCCCTTGCTACTCTGGACTGTCTGCCACACCTTGCACCAAACAACCATTGATACTCGGTATGGCGCGGCCCGGCTTCAACTACTCCTCGCAGCCCCGGGGGTTTACCCTGATCGAATTGCTCGTGGTAATCGCTATCATTGCGATCCTCGCGGCGCTACTGCTTCCGGTCCTGGGCCGAGCCCGGGAACGGGCCAAACGAACTTCCTGTCAGAGCAATCTCAAGCAAATGGGGCTTGGCTCGAGCATGTACGCCTCGGATGATTCGCACGGTTACCTTTCGGGAGGCTATGATGATTACAAGGACGATTTGAGCTGGCTTTATCCCGAGTATATTCCCCTCGCTCGGGCCCAGTCGGTCTTCGTCTGTCCCTCGACGCAGGATTTTGTTGGCACGAATACCGGTATTCACCCGCTCAACGGCCAGACGGTGCTGTTGGATATGTTGACGCAGGCCCCCTACACACGCGCGCGCAGCAGCCAGACATATGACGCCGACCTGCGCGGGGTGAGCTACGAGTTGTTCGGCTTCATGAATAACGATGGAACCATGAGTTCCAGGCATTGGTATTACGGCCGCTGGGTCACAGTCGGAGGCATCAAAAAGTCCGAACGAACCGTCAGCGGCTATGTCCACAAAAATGTCGAGTTTGGGCTAAAGGGTCGCCGCATTAGCCCCGCGGAGATCCTGCTGATTGTGGATGGGGATCGTCAGGGCCCCGGCGCGATCAATAATTACCCCGATCGCAATGACAATCATGGCGCGGAAGGAGGCAATATGCTGCTATGTGACTACCACGTCGAATGGGTCAAAGGCGGCATGAACTACGTCTATCGCTTCGAGCTTTCTCAGGACGAGCGGAGAAGCGGACCGTAGCGGGCAAAGCGCTTTGCGCTGGCCTATGCCGTCTGGGTTGGGTCATTTCCCGGCCACTCTCGAGCGGAATCCATAATGTCAGACGCAGGCGTTGTCCGCCACGATTCATTGCGTAATCCTCTGTTGATTGACTGCTTTAGCTGCGCAACACCGCGTGAAATTCGCGACCGAACGGTGCCGAGTGGAATTTCAAGGACGTCCGCGATCTCCTGATAGGAGTAGTCTTCCAGGTAAAAGAGACTGAGCGCGGCCTGGTAGGGTTCCGGGATCTGCCGCAGTAGTTCGACAACTCGGGCTGCGTCAAGGGTGCTGACCGTTTCCGGTGTGATTGCGGGCAGCTCTTCATCGGAGTCGCTTAATTCGACGTGGGGAAAACGAGTGGTTCTTCGCCGAATGCTGAGGAACTCCCGGTGCAACGTGGTAAACAACCACGACTTCACCTTGCCGCGATCCCGCAATTGGTGGCCTTTGGTGGCCCAGACATAGAACGTTTGCTGCGTCAGATCACCCGCGTCTGCCTCCGTGTGAGTCAGGCTCAGAGCGAATCGGTAAAGCGCTTCGTAGTGCTGCGACACTATCTGCTCAAATTCGTCATAGGGCATAAGCTGGCTTCGGTCAGGGTGCTTTCGAGCCGAAGATCTTCCCCGAGATCGAGCCGCGTGCAATGGGACTAAGGAGCCAGCTTCGAAATCAATTTTGGACTTTGGATTCTGGATTTTGGATTTTCCAGTCAGCGCGTCCCCACCTTGGCGGCTACGGCCTATTTCTGCTCGATAAGGCTGGAAATTTAGTCCCGTCTGCCGTACGATGGAGGCCATAACATTCCCAGGACCCCATGATTCAGCCGTCCATTTCCGAGCGCAAATGGGACGAAAGTGCCAGTGCAACCGCTGCGCTCGCGGGGCAGAATAGCCTTGTGTTCGAGAGCTTTTTCGAGCGGAGCGTTGACGCGGTCTTGTTGTTCGATCCTCAGACGGGAGTGTTCGTGGATTGCAACCAGGCGGCGGTCAAACTCATCGGCGCCAAATCCAAATCCGAACTGCTCCAGATGCGGCCTGAAGACCTGTCGCCTCCGTTTCAACCCGACGGCTCGTCGAGCGGCGCGCGGACGGCGGAGATAGTTGCCCTCGTCGAGAAGAACAACGGGTATCGGTTCGAATGGATGATGCGGCACATGGACGGCCGCGACGTGCCCATCGAAGTCTCCGTCACACCGATCGTGCTGGGCGGGCGCAGAATCAATGTGTCCGTCTCGCGCGACATCACCGAGCGCAAGAAGGCCGAGCGCGATTTGCGCGAGTTGAACCAGTCACTCGAACGCCGCGTCGAGGAGCGAACCGCTTCCCGGCGCGAGTCGGAAGAAAAGTTTCGCGCGCTCTTCGAGGGTTCCAGTCAAGGCGTTGTCCTGCACGACGAGCGTCAAATCCTTGAGGCGAATCCCGCCGCCGTGAGGATTCTCGAACTGGACAGCATTCAGGAACTCGTGGGCAAACACCCGAGCGACACTTCGCCTCCGTTCCAGCCGAATGGCGAAAGCTCCGCGGAGCTGTCCCGCAAATACATTGAGGAATGCATGACCCGCGGCAGCGCACGTTTCGAATGGGAATGTTGCACTCCGCAAGGCCGCGAAATCCCGCTGGAGGTGACATTGACGCGGATCGAGTGGAGCGGACGGCAGGTCATCCAGGCGCTCATCAACGATATCCGTGAACGCAAGAAAGCCGAGGCCGAATTGCGCGAAAGCGAGGCGCGCTTGCGCGAGAGCGAGGCGCGCTTCAGCGCGGCCTTTCATGCCAGTCCCATCATCACGGCTATTTTCCGCGTAAGCGACTCCCGGATTGTGCTGGTGAACGACGCGTTCCTGGAGTGGTCGGGCTACAGCCGCGAGGAAGTGCTGGGGCGCACGACGATCGAATTGGGCATTTGGGAAAAGCCGGAGCGCCGCGACCAGTTCTGGGATGAGGTCCTGCGGACTGGTTCAGTGAGGGAATGGGAATGTCACTCCCGCAATCGTCATGGAAAAGTATCCACGATGCTGGCGTCGGGGGTCATCATTGAAATCAATGGCGTGGACCATTTGCTGACCATGGTGGTTGATATCACGCAGCATAAGCAGGCGGAAGCGGACATGCTCAAAGCGCTCGGCCGGGAAAAGGAACTGAGCCAGCTCAAGAGCAATTTCGTGTCGATGGTTTCACATGAATTCCGCACGCCGCTGGGCATTATTCAATCTTCGGCGGAGCTGCTGCGCGATTTTGACCAGCGTATGGGGCCCGCCGAACGGAAGGAGCAACTGGACTCCATCACAGGAAATACCCGCCGCATGGCCGCGATGATGGAGGAAATCCTGATCCTGAGCCGCCTGGACGCCGGCAAATTACAATTTCGACCCTCGGCGCTCGACTTGGGGATGTTTTGCCGCCGGGTCGTGGACGAAGTCCTCTCAGCCACGAACCGGCGCTGCTCCATTGAATTATCCATGAATTCGCTTCCGCCCGCCAATGCGGCAGATGAAATGTTGCTCGGCCACATTTTCACCAATCTTCTGAGCAACGCGGTCAAATACTCCGAGCCAGGCGCAAAGGTCAGCTTCATTGTCGAGCGGCACGGGACTGACGCGGTCTGCTCTGTTCGCGATGAGGGCATCGGCGTTTCCGAGGAGGACCAACGACGCTTGTTCAAGGCGTTCCATCGGGGTGGCAACGTGGGCACCCGTCCGGGCACCGGGCTCGGCCTGCTTATGGTGAAACGCTGTGTCGAACTGCACCAGGGTAGCGTCCAGTTGGTCAGCAAACTCGGAGCCGGCACCACGGTTACAATCAGGCTTCCAGTTTTTGGAGAAGACGAATGAAAAGAATCCTCGTAATCGAAGACGAACCGGAAATGCGGAGGAATATAGCGGCTCTGTTGCGTTACCACGACTACGAGCCGATTGAGGCCGAAAATGGGCGCAAAGGTGTCGAGCTGGCTCGGCAGGAAAATCCGGACGTGATTCTGTGCGATGTGATGATGCCTGAACTCGACGGCTACGGAGTGCTGCAAGCGCTGCAGCAGGAGCCGGCCCTTGCATTAATTCCATTCATCTTCCTTACCGCCAAAGGAGACAAGGATGATTTGCGCAGCGGCATGAATCTCGGTGCGGACGACTATCTCACCAAGCCAGTGGCCAATGCCGACCTGGTACGCGCGATCGAGGCGCGTTTGCGCCGGTCTCGACAACATGCCACACGCGAATTCAAACCTGATTTTTCCTCCACACAGCCCCTGCAGAAGCTGGGTCTCACGCCGCGCGCCACCGAAACCCTCCTCTGGCTAGCCCAGGGCAAGACTAACGGGGACATCGCGACCATTCTCGGCATTACCGAATCCACCGTGAAAAAGCACGTGCAGGAAATCTTCGAAAGACTCGGCGTTGAAACCCGCGGCGCCGCCACCGTGCGGGCGCTGGAAGTGCTTAGTACCTAACCGACTCCCAACTCATCCGAAAGGCTGGTTGGAGATGCTGTGGTGAACAACGGGTGGTTCTTGAATTAAGGGTAGTCGTTGCTTTGTCACTCGCGCGGGCTCCGAGCCCCAGGCTAGCGCGACCAGGACGCTGGCAATCCCCAGCGCGCCCAGCACCGCGAAGACTAGCGTTTCCGCTCGCGTTACCCCTGGCGGTCGGTAAGCGCGTTGGCCACTCTTTGGTTCACGCGACATTTACTTCACTCAGTAGCTGCAGGCGAGACAATCGTTTGAAAGAGACGCAGCCAGCCCAGGCAGATCCCGATTTCTCGCGCAAGATCCACAGGCAGAGCGGTCGTCACCAAAAGCCGGGGTGGTTCGCCTGAATGTCGTTGGGAGGCGGTACGTTTTGGGCGCGCCGCGGTTCGAACGCTCCGGCTGGCATCGGTGCGCAACTGGCCACGATAGTGTTTGGTTTTCGGATGTTCGTTCACGCAAATTTGAAGCACGACCAGCGCGGATGTTCCACGACATTCTCAGAAATCGAATGGGACTAAAGACCCACTCACTCCCTTGGCCTCAAGTTTTGGGCGGCCATTCCACACCGTCCAACTCCTTTGGCAACTGCTTAGGGTCAACAGGATAGATAAGCGAGATGTCGGGCTTGGTCTTAGCACCGGGCGAGAATTCAAGTTCCTCCGGCGCGCCCACGATGAGCCAGAGCACCTCGGCCTCGGTGTCGTTGAACACCTGCCGCAACTGG
>CAYUPI010000115.1:0-7247 GCA_964446585.1 uncultured Verrucomicrobiota bacterium | reverse complement strand
GGATGAGGAACCGTTCTCACGCCTCCATTATGGTGGTAGTGTCAAGATGCGCTCCGTGCGCAGAATCGTTCTGCAATTCATTTGACACCACAACCTGCTGTGTGATATACGCTGCCACGCCCACAACGCGCTGTGGGTGCCTATGCGTTGTCCAAAGTGCGGCTGCCAGGATGATAAGGTGATCGACTCGCGCGCTTCGCGCGAAGGGGCAACTATTCGTCGGCGCCGCGAATGCACTGGGTGCGGATACAGATTCACGACCTACGAGGAGGTTGAGCGCGGAGGATTGGTGGTGCTCAAGCGAGATGACCGGCGCGAAGAGTACTCTAAAGCCAAGCTGCTCTCTGGGATCAGGAAAGCCTGCCAGAAACGGCCCATCAGCCCGAAGACCATCGAAGATCTCGTGGACAAGATCTCGAATGAAGTGCTCGACAAGTATGAGCGCGAGGTGCCTGCGGAAGCGATCGGACGTTTGGTAATGAACGAGTTGCGGCAATTGGACGATGTGGCTTACGTGCGCTTCGCCAGTGTCTATCGCCGGTTTCAGGAAGCAACGGACTTTGTCCAGGAAGTCAAAAAATTGGGAGGAAAAGAATGATCGCATTAGCATCGGATTGCCTGCTGTTCGAAACGGCAGGCGGAAAAGCTGTGCCGCTTTCGGCGGAGAACATTACGGTTGAAGTGGCGGGCGAAAATACATCCTATTTTGATTCCGAGTTCGTTCGGCACGCGGCCAACGCAGTTTTCCACTATTTCAGATACGAACTGGGCCGAAAGGTGGTGACGGTGGCCGAATTTGCGAGCGCATTGGAAAAAGTGTTGAGCGGCTTCGCGACGCGGACGGCCGGCTGCCAACGCTCATCCGCCGTCCTGGAGTCGGACCTGGGCCAATTGGCTGAAGAAACCGGCAAGGATTCCGACCTTTTTTTCTTTCCGTTGCTCCGTGAGGAGTTGCGCCGGCAACTGCGCCAGTCACCGCAGGTCGTGCGCTTCCGGGGTCTGCGCGGCTGCGTCAAGCGGCTGATTGGTGCGCGGCGGTGGAGCGGACGCTGCCGAAAATTGGAGGAACAAATCGTCGCCTTTCTCCGCGAATGCCTCAGCGCCGAAACCCGTGACTCGGAATATTCTTTGGTAGTCGAGTGAATTGTAACCACCCGTCTGGCGGAAGGGGAATTCGTCCGCCTGTTGTCGCCGTTCGCGGTTTGGTTTGACGTTGGGTGCCCGCAACGTCAGGTTTTCCGGGCCATGAGTAAGACGCTGTTCGAAAAAATTGTCGATCGGGAAATTCCGGCCACGATTGTTTATGAGGACGACCTGGTGCTTGCGTTTCGGGATATCAAGCCACAAGCCCCGACGCATGTGCTGATTGTGCCTAAGAAACCGATTCCTCGTATCGCTGAAGCCAAGCCGGAAGACCACAAAATCCTGGGCCATCTGTTGCTCAAGGCGGCCGATGTGGCGAAGAATCTCGGGCTAAGTCAGTCCGGCTACCGTCTCGTGTTCAACAATGGACCGGACTCCGGGGAAGCGGTGCCGCATCTGCACTGCCACATTCTTGGGGGGCGACACATGGGCTGGCCGCCGGGATGACAAGAACGGAGAATTGGAATGGTGGAATTGTGGAATGGTGGAATGATGGAATAATGGAATAGTGGATTAATGAAGAGGCGGAATGATCGATTGGTGGATTGATGGCCGCAGTATTCGATACTCGATCAGCGCATAATTGCAATGTTCCATTGTTCCAATCTTCCATTATTCCAACATTCCATCATTTCATTGCTTGCTTTTTGTGATGCGCCTCCAGCAGCGCTAGGAACCTCTCCAGGCCTTCCAGGAATCGACGCTGGTCGGTCAGCGGCTCACTGTGGCCACCAGTGAGCTCGCAGAACATTTTCGGTTCGTTCGCCTGCGCGTAATTCCTTTCGGCATGATGGAAGCCGATTAGCTCATCACCGCGACTGTGCAGGATCAAGATCGGGAGCTTCAGGCGCGGCAGCTTGGCAGAAGTATCGTACTTGATCCTTGAGAAACGCCGCACGGGCAGCCAGGGAAATAGTTCCACCGCCAAATCGGTGGTGGAGGAGAAGGTGCTCTCCAGAATCAGCCCGGCGAGCGGCCGACGCACCGCCAGTTCGGCTGCGACGCCACCGCCCAGCGATTCGCCAAAGGCAAGGATTTGATTTCCGTTGAAACCTTTTCGCGAAAGCAAATCATAAGCGGCTTCGGCATCCAGATACGTCCCTTCTTCACTCGGCCGGCCCTCGCTGCGGCCATAGCCGCGGTAGTCGAAGAGGAAAACCTTGGGACCGGTGCTCAGCAGCGCGGCGCAAAGCTCAAGTCGCGTGCTGATATTGCCGGCGTTTCCATGGCAAATCAGGAAGACCCAATCCGCGTACAGTGAATCGTTGTTGGCGGGATAGAACCATCCGTTCAGTTCGAGTCCGTCGCTGGTTCTAAAAGTAACATCGTCGAACGGCCGGCCGAGTTCGGCCCCGGTCGTAATCATGACACGGTCGGGATGATAGACCTGGTGATGTTCGAACCACCGCAACATCGTCAGAAGGAGAGCACGCGCTGGACCTCGTCCTTGCTCCCGATAATGAGCGGCGTTCGTTCGTGCATGGTCTGCGGCTGCTTGTCCAGGATGCGGTGTTCTCCATCCGTCGCCAGGCCAGCGGCCTGCTCGGCGACGAAGGCCAGCGGATTGGCCTCATAAAGCAGCCGCAGTTTGCCGCTGGGCGACTTTTTCGTGCCGGGATAAAGAAAGACCCCGCCGCGAATGAGCGTGCGATGAAAGTCCGCCACTAACGAGCCGATGTAGCGCGAGCTGTAAGTGCCCGTATCTTTGGCCCAATCCAGATACCGCTGGATCTGGCCGGGGAAGCTGCTGTGGTAAGCCTCGTTGACGCTGTAGATTCGACCGGCGGGCGGCATGCGAACGTCTTCGCGCGCGAGCAGGTAAGCGCCGATTGACGGATCGAGCGTGAACATATGCACGCCTTCCCCAGCCGTGTAGGCGAGCACGGTGCTGCTGCCATATACCACATAGCCGGCGGCCACCTGGTTGCGGCCGGGCTGAAGGATGTGGGCCATCACGTCCTTGCCGCCGCCGGCGGGATCGCGTTGCAGGATCGAAAAAATGGTGCCGATCGAGACGTTGGCGTTGATGTTGCTCGAGCCGTCCAGCGGGTCAAAGAGAATAATGTATTTGCCTGTTTCCGCTTCTTGAATCACGTGCGGTTCCTCGTCCTCCTCCGAAACCAGGATGCCAATGTTGCCGCGATACCCGAGACAGCGCACGAGCGTATCATTGGCGAACTTATCCAGCCTCTGAACTTCTTCGCCCTGGACGTTGATGCGGCCGGTCGCGCCCATGATTTCGAGCAGGCCGGCACGCTGGATATAGGAGGCGATGATTTTGGTCGCCAGTGTAATGCCCGACAGCAGCCAGCTAAATTCCTCGGTCGCGTGGGGATTATGTCCTTTGTGCTCCAAAAAGTGCCGCTCAACGGTTGTAGTGAGCGGTTCGGCTGCCATGGCGGAGTAATTTATACCGGCAAAGGCACCGTGCAATTGGAAAGAAAGTACGGAGTGTGCCCGTCCCCGGGCACAGCGACTGGCGATAAGGTCAGCGCCTCGGAAGCATCGCGGGATTTGTCCGTACGATCCTCGCTGCGCCCGAGATGGGCGCACTCCGGTGACCGAATTCCTCTATCCGGCGGGTTCCAAGCTTAGTTCCATTTGCGCTTGCTGCGGTCCTCGAAACGCGGCCACCGACAACTCAGGTCCCTTGCTGGATAAACCGGCTTTTCGCCGAGCGACTTTGAAGAGCCGCGAAATCTGCTCGGCTGCGGGGCCCTCTCCGCGCATCCGCGAGCCGAAATGCGGGTCGTTCAGCTTGCCCCCGCGCAACGTACGAATTCGGTTGAGCACCTTGTCCTTCTGGCAGGGCAGATGGCGTTCGAGCCATTGCTCGAACAAGGGTGCGACTGCGTGGGGCAGGCGCAAAACCACTGAGCCGGCGAATTTCGCGCCAGCTTTTGCGGCAGCAGCGAGAATCGAAGGCATTTCGTGGTCGGTGAGTCCCGGGATGATCGGCGCGACCAAAACGCCGACGGGCACGCCCGCCTGCGCCAGCGCGGACAGCGCGGCGAGCCGCGCCGCAGGCGGCGAAGTCCGAGGTTCCATGATTCGCCGCAGCTCTGTGTCCAGCGTAGTAACAGAGATGAACACAGCCGCCGCGCGCCAGCGGGCCAATTCCCCCAGTATGTCCAAATCGCGCGTGACCAGATGATTCTTGGTCACAATGACGACGGGATTGCGAAATTCGGCCAGCACCTCCAGGCAACCGCGCGTCAGCCGCAGCCGGCGCTCGACGGGTTGATAGGGATCGGTGACGCCGCTCAAGGCGATGACCTGCGGCTTCCATTTGGGAGACGCCAACTCGGCGCGGAGCAGTTTGGGCGCGTCCTGTTTAACCATGATTTTGCTCTCAAAATCCAGTCCGGCAGAGAACCCGAGAAACTCATGTGTCGGACGCGCGTAACAGTAGATGCACCCATGTTCGCAGCCGCGATAGGGATTGATGCTGGCCTCGAAACCGACGTCCGGGCTGTCGTTGTACGTGATGATTTTGCTGGTGGCGTCCTTCAGAAACTGCGTACGCGGCGAGGGATCCTGCTCGGGATCCCAATCCTCGTCGCGTTCGAGATGCAGCTTCTCGAAGCGGTTGGGCGGGTTGCCCCCGGCGCCACGGCTGGGAAGCGCGCTATTGGCCATACTGCCGAAGCCTGGCTTATTCCTGAGGATACACCAAAACGCGGTCGTGCACGAGCACGATCAAATCGTTTTTGCCGTCGCCGGTCACGTCCGCCACGACAGCTTCGCGGGGCTCGGGCAAATCGCTGCGCCGGTTGCGAAAAGTGCGCTCCTCGAAGACCTGCCAGCGATTGGCCGGCGTCAGCTTGTGGTCGGCGTCGAAGATCACGAGATCCAAGTAGTTGCGGGCCGTCTCCAGAAAGACCAGATCTTTGCGTCCGTCATTGTTGAGATCGCCGGAAACGACATCGTTCAGATGCCCGTCCTTGATGGGTGTTTCGTAGCCGTCGAGTTCCGTGAGGTCCCAGACTTCGCCGCGCAGCGGCATCCAAGCGACGGCATTCAGACCGAGACACGTCACCGCGTTTACCTTCGGCCCGCCGAGGGCGAGAGGCTGCAACCCGATGAACTCCGAGACCGGCAAGGGCAGGTTGCGCACCACCTGCCAAACGCCGGCGGAATCGCGTTCGCAGAGCGTGAGCGATTTGCGTTCGGTATCTAGCAGAAAGAGCGACGCCACGGAATTGGTGCCGTTCGGCACGGCGGCGGCGCCAGCCAGCCGTGAATTGCTGCCCGCACCGTTGATCTGCTCCTTTACCGAAAAAGTCCACCCGCCACGATTCGTCGCGCTTTGCAGCGACGACTCCGACTTCAAAACGACAGCGCGCAAAAAGTTTTTCTGCGTCAGCAGCAATTCCGGTTTGCCGTCTCCGTCAATATCCGCCGTGCTGAGCCAGGGTTGCTCCAGGGCCCCACCGGGCAGCGCCACGTCGAGTTCGTCGAAATCTTTGTCCGGCACCTGGCGCAGGATTTTGACTTTCTCATACGGGATCAGGACCACCAGGTCCATCAAGCCGTCCTGGTCCACGTCATGGAAGGCCATCGAAGTTGGATTGGATTTGATCGCTTCGCTGAGTTTTTGGGTCCGAGTTTGCCCTTCCGCGGTGCGCGTCACCAACGTGTATTTGCTGTCCTGCTCGACAATTAATGCCAGGACCGGCTTCGCGCCGGCCCGCAGGCTGCCGACTGCCAGCACCAGCGGTTTGCCTTCCATCGGGATTAAAGTTGGAAATGCCAGCCTTTGGTTCTTGTCGAGGTGGGTGACGCCGATCTGGCGCTCATCGCCGCTGAGCATGAAGATTTCCACCTGGCCGTTTTCGTCCCAGTCGGCAGCCGCCAGATCGCTGACCCCGGCCAGGGTCGGAAATCGCTTTGGCGTTGCCAACGAACCGTTCGATTGCTGCAGATAGAGCGAGATTTGGCCGCTCTCGGGTTCGGCCACGAGCAAGTCCGGCAGACCATCGCCATTGACGTCGGCCCAAAGCACTCCCCGTCGCGCTTTGTCCGTTTTGTTCAACGGCAAGAGCTGAAACTGTCCTTTGAGAAAAGAACCCGACAGCGCCTCCGCCGGTTTGCGCGTGAACTCCGAAATCTGGGCGCGGCCGGAATTCTGGGCGATGGTGACAATTTGCGTTTTGCGGTTCGCCTCGAGGTTATCGGCCAAATAGGAACGGATCGCCGGCAGCGTGAAATACGTCTCCGGTCCCAGCTCGCCGCCCGGTCTTTGGAGGCGGAACCGAAATGGATTCCGATCATCCCAGTTGACCAGCAACAAATCGTTCAAGCCATCACCGTCCACATCGACGATCTGCACCGATTTGACGCCGCCGGAGAATGGGATCTTTTCTGGCTCGCTCAACGTGTGGTCCTCTTTCTGGGCGAAGAAATAAATGTAATTCTCCGAGAGTAAAACCAAATCGGCGCGGCCGTCGCCATTTAAATCGCCGGAAGCCAGGGCGTTCGGTGAAAGCTGGCCGTCTTCCAGCGGCCAGCGTTTGGGAGTGCTCCAGCCGTTGGTCCCCTGGTTGTATTGAACCACCAGTTCCTTGGGTTCTCCGTAATAGGCGATGTCGGGACGGCCATCGCCGTTCAAGTCAGCCACGACCAGTGAGGCGATGCGTTTTTCTGAAGGGATGGACTCGATGCGGAACCGTGCATCCGGCGGCAGCTCGTTAATTTCGCGTTTGCCCCACGGTTTGGCTTTGTGCGTGAGATTCGTTTTGCCGGTTTGATTATACAGCAGATTGATCTTGGACCGCGAATTGTTGACGACGATCAAATCGTTCAAACCATCGCCATCGAGGTCCGCCACGTGTAGTTGGGCAATCTGGTTGTCGATGGGGAATTCTTCCGGGCCAGCGAAGCCGAAACGATTAGTGGTTGAACTTCGCGCTGATGCGGACACAGCGAAGCTCACCAGAGCTGCGAGAATTGTTCCGCCGGGGAGCCACCCTCGATTCAGAGTCATGATTTTCAAGATAGAGGAAAATGCCAGCCACGGAACGGACTGACCAGTCGAAACTGTGGAACCGCCGAGCTGTTCTCTGGGTTGTAAATGATTTTTTCATAAAAGTTATTCACAGGCT
>CAYUPI010000114.1:0-7943 GCA_964446585.1 uncultured Verrucomicrobiota bacterium | reverse complement strand
GGATGAGGAACCGTTCTCACGCCTCCATTATGGTGGTAGTGTCAAGATGCGCTCCCTCCGACGTGGCGAAATAGGATTTCCTTTTCATATTTCTGACCCCATTTTTCTGACTCTCATCAGGTAAAAGAACAATCAGAAAAATGGGGTCAGAAAGATGGACTGGATTAGGTTAACGCTTATGGACGAGCCGCCCCACTCCGGCCGCATCTCCAAAATGGCCCCAGCGTCAAATGCGACTCTCCCGAGACAGCTTTTTGCGGTCTTCTTAAGACCGACGACGCGCCCACGCTAGCTTTCAGATTGACAACGCAGCCGCGTGAACAGAGGTAGAATCTAAATGGATGTTTCTTTAAGTATTACGGAGCTTCAGGACCAGGCGCCCCAGGTAATCAAGCGCGCCGAGAAAAACGGCAGCGTGGCTGTCTGCCGTCATGGCCGCACCGTCGCCTTCGTGGTTTCCAAAGAGCGAATTGAGGCGATTTTGGAGACCCTGGAAATCGTGGCTGACAAAAATGTGATGAAATCCATCCGGAATTTTGGATCGGGCAAGATCAAGCCAAAGCCGTTCAGTCCGGATGAGATATAGAACCCTCTGGATGCCTCAAGCGGAGGCATTTTACCTCGAAGTCCAACTCTCGAAACCTAAGCCGTAACCATGCAGCGGAAAACCATCCCGCAGGGCGGGACGAATCGACGCGAAATCTCTGGGCTGCCCGCTCACAGCACCTGCTTGGGAACCTGTAACTGCTTAATAGGCTGTTCCAGTTCTACCAGGAGCACCGCTCTGGTCCCTGTTCCATTGGTGTTTATTAATGTCAATTAGTGGTTCAACTCCATCGTTCCGGCTAAGCCTTCCAAATCATATCGGCGACTGTCCGTCCCGCCGGAATGAACGGCAGCACGTGCTCCGTGTAGGGCACGATCACATCCAGCACATAAGGTTCTTCGGAGTCGAGCATCCGCTGCATCGCGGGCCTCAATTCGCTCAAGTACATGATGCGCTCGCAAGGCACATTGAAGCTCTTGGCCATTCCCAGGTAGTCCGGATAGATCTGCTTCCGGTTGCCCGGGTCTCCCAGATACGTATGGCCGCGGTTGCCTTCGAAAAATCTGTCCTCCCATTGCACGACCATGCCCAGGTGCTGGTTGTTGAGGATGATGGCTTTGGCGGCGATTTTCTCGATGTGCGCCGTGGCCAATTCCTGCACGTTCATCAGGAACGAGCCGTCTCCGTCAATATCGATCACCTGCCGGTCGGGGAAAGCCACTTTCGCGCCCAGCGCCGCCGGGTAGCCGTAGCCCATCGCGCCCAGGCCGGCGCTGGTCAGGAACTGGCGCGGATGCTTGAACTTATAGAATTGCGCCGTCCACATCTGATGCTGGCCCACGCCAGTGGTCAAAATGGCGTCACCGTTGGATAACTCGTAAAGCAGCTCGATGACCCTTTGCGGCAGGATCAGTTCGTTTTCTTTGCCCTGCAGATGGTCGCGCACGTGGTGCGAATGGACGACCTCATCGGTGACTCGATAGGTAAACGGCGCTCGACGTTTCCAGGCCGCAATCTGTTGGTGCCACGCCGTGAACTTCTTCTCCAGTGGCCGCTCCTTTAACATCTCCACCATTCGGCCCAGCGCATATTTGATGTCGCTCACGATCGGCAGGTTGGCGGGTTTGTTCTTGTTGATTTCCGCAGGATCGATGTCGATGTGGACAATCGTCCCGCTCTCGCAGAATTTCTGCACGTTCCCGGTCACGCGGTCGTCAAACCGCACTCCGAACGCCAGCAACAAATCGGCGCCCGGCGCGATCTTCTTCATCGGATCGGTCACTTTGCTCCGCGGCTCGAATTCCCCGTTGACTGCCCAATTGGCGTAAGCGGCGCCATGCATCCCCAGCCAGCGCAACGAAAGCTCGTGCGTTTCGGGAAACGCGCCGCAGCCCATGATCGTTGTCGTCACCGGGATCTGTGTTGCTTCAGCAAACCGGAATAATTCGCCGCTGGCATTGCCGGTGATAATGCCCCCGCCAACGTAAAGGACAGGCCGTTCGGACTTGGCGATGAGTCCGATAATCTCGTTGAGTTCAATGTCACTCGCTTCGCGGTCCAGGCGATAGCCGCGGAGATTGACCTCCTTGGGAAACACGGGCTGCGTGCGCGCCTGTTGAACGTTCTTGGGCAAATCGATCAGCACCGGCCCGGGCCGGCCCGTCTGTGCGATATGAAACGCCTCTTTGACAATGCGCGGAATGTCGTTGATCTCGGTGATGAGATAGCTGTGCTTCACGACCGGCAGCGTCATGCCATAAATGTCTGTTTCCTGAAAACCGCCCTTGCCGATCATGGCTTGAGGCACCTGGCCGGTGATGGCGACCAGGGGCACTGAATCCATGAAGGCATCGGCGATGCCGGTGACCAGGTTGGTCGCGCCGGGGCCGCTCGTCGCCATGCAAACGCCCGCCCGGCCGGTCGCGCGCGCGTAACCCTCCGCGGCAAAGGCTCCGCCCTGTTCGTGGCGGGGCAGGACCGTGCGAATCTTTTTCGAACGGGTAAGCGCCTGATGAATCTCCATGCTGGCCCCGCCGGGATAGGCGAAAATCGTATCAACCCCTTCGCGTTCGAGGCAGGCGACCAGGATTTCGCTGCCGGACATGGCCGGCCCGAGCTCCGCCCGTTTGTCAGCCGCGGTCTTTTTGGTTTCAGTCTGCGTTGTTTTGCTCATAAGTGCCTTCCCGGTTTTGGCTGGCCCGGAATACTTTTCGGGTCGGCCGGCCGCAGGAGCATGAAAAAACCCACGACCGTCTTCCAGCCGTGGGTTCTTGTCGAAACTGAATTTATGCCCGACAAGGGTCCACGGCGTCGCCGTTAACGACGACCACCAGCAGAGCCACTTGCCGAATATTCACTAACATCGCCGCCAGCCTAACTGCTTGTAGGCCCAGGGTCAAGCCTTTCCGCGCACCGCCACGGGTTGCATAGAATATGTCCTGGTTTGTCAAGCCTGGCCGGCAGACTTCGTGAGTTTTGCGGCCATCGTCCCCTATGGTCCCGGCGCTCAATTCGTTGGACCGGCCTGCATATGGTTGTCAATCCACTCCATCCAGCGCCTAAATACATCACGCGAGCGCGAAGGGTCCGAGGGAAAGTGCCCCGGCACAGGGTAGGCGACCATCGAAGCGGGGATGCCACGGTCTTTGAGGGCGTGGTAGAGCCGGTAGGATTGAGTCGGCGGCACGCGGGCATCGCCTGTGGTGCAAAGAACCAGTGTAGGTGTGACAGCGTTCGTCGCATAGGTGATGGGCGACTGCTCGCGATAGAGCTTTTCGCCTTCCACGCTCCACGGCGTGGCGTTTTGAGCGAATCCATAGCGCCATTGGACGTTGAAGTCTGAGAAACTGTATTCGTCCCTCATGTCTGTCACAGCCGCCCCGGCGACAGCAGCCTTCCAGAAGGTGTGGTGGCCGATCATCCAGCTCGTCATGTAACCGCCGTACGACCAGCCGGAGACGGCGATACGGCTCTCATCCACGATGCCCCTGGCCTTGATGGCTTCCAGCCCGGCCATCACGTCGCGGTCGGGACCTGCGCCCGCGTCATTGAAGATGGCGCGCTGGTAGGCGTTGCCACGGTTGTCGCTGCCGCGGTAGTTCGGCGAAAAAACCAGGTAACCCCGCGCCGCGAGCAGTTGCGGCAGCGCGGAAAAGCCGGTCGTGGAAGCCGCCTGAGGTCCGCCGTGGATCACCAGCACCAACGGAAGCCGGGTCCCCGACCGGTAATCGGGCGGATAAACAAGGATGCCGTCTTCACGCATGCCATCCGGCCCAGCCCACTCGAGCGATTCAACGCGTCCAAGTTCCAGCGCGGCGATGTCGTGGTTGAAGTCGGTCAGGCGCCTAATGCCGGTCCCCGCCTTCTCCGCGTAGTAAAGCTCGGGCGGCCGGTGGGGTTCAGTGCCAATGAAAGCGATGCTCCCGTCCCGGCCGGACGCCACATCCACCCAAAAGGACCACGCAGGGTTCACATCGCCCGTATCGAGCCGCTGCGCCCGACCCTCCAGAGGCACGAGCCAAAGAGCCACGCGGGTGCCGTCGTGGCCGCCGGTGAGAATTGTTTTGCCGTCGGACAGCCACAGGGATTGGTAAAAGCAGCGATCAATTGGCTGCGTCAGGTTCTTCCCCGCTCCGCCCCCGGCCGGGGCGATGAACACGTCATTCACATTCATCGGGTCGCGGTCGCGGTAGCACCAGTAGGAGATCCGCGTGCCGTCGGGCGAGAATGACGGGAAACTCTCCAGACGAGTTTCGCCCGTGAGCGGGTGAATCGCGCCGGAATCCACATCGACGATCTGCACCGCGCTTTTATCGGCATCGCCGGTGTGGGGCGTCTCCTGGCGCACGAAGGCAATTTGCCTGCCGTCTGGCGACCAGGACAGCGGCGAAGCGGGGGAGCTCGGAGGCAGAGCCACCGGCAGTGTCCAACCACCCGAGGTAAGCCGGCGGGCCTTGCCTCCCTCCGCTGACGCCAGCCAGATGTGGGCCGGCATGGGCGCAGCGGCAGTGAACAGATCGTCATTGCCGGCTTCGAATGCGTCCTCGCCTTTTTCCATGGCTTCCTTGTTGACGGGCTCATCCGCTGCCGCGAATGCGATTTCCTTTCCGTCGGGCCGCCAACTGAAATGCTGCACAGCGGTGGGCGATTTTGTGACTTGCAATGCCTCGCCGCCGTTCATCGGCAGCACGAAAATCTGCGTTGCCTCCTCCTTCCCCGCCTTGTGCGGCGCCAGGAACGCCAGGTGATTTCCGGAAGGAGACCATCTCGGATGGGATGCCTCTTTGCGCCCGGGAGTCAACGACCGGTGCGCTCCTGTCGCAACATCCACCAGCACCAGCTCGGTGGCCCAGCGGTTCGTGTCCGGGTCGGCCCGCCGGACCACCATGACGATGCTCTTACCGTTTGGTGACATTTGCGGGCTGGAAAGCTGCACAATCTGGTTGAGGCGCTCGAGCGTGAACCGAGTTCCGGCGTTCGTGTTCGATCCCGTAGTTTCCGCGGCTGCGGCGGCCGTGTTCCAAAACGCAACGCCGAACGCCGCCAGGCTCACGAAAGATGAGCGCATGCAGCGGCGAGCGGAGGGACTCTTCATGAGACGAATACCAGCGTAACAAAGTCCGCTCCAGCGGGCCAAGCGCAAAGCTGGCGCTGGCGCGCTTTGAGACATTGAGACATTTCTTGAAACATTTAGCCATTCAGCCGAGTATTTACAGAGTGGCGCCGCCAGATGGGCTGGCTGCGTCCCGGACATGCTATCACCCAAACACCGTAACTTATTCATTATTATGAAATTAGCGTTTCTGGTAGGAGTCGCCCTCACGAGCACGGCCCTGGCGGCGACCGAGGAACAAATCAATAAGCATTTCACCGTCCAGCCGGGCGGCAAGCTGGTGGTCGAGGTGGACTTCGGCAGCATCAACGTCAGCACCAACTCCGGCAGCGAAGTGGTCGTGGATGCCTGGCGCAAAGTGAGCCGCAGCAGCAAGAGCGCCGAGGAGGAATATCTAAAGTCGAACCCAGTCGAGATTTCCCAGGATGGAACCACCGTGACGGTCCGGTGCCGGACCAAAACCGGGAGTAATTGGTCCTGGACGGGCCACAACCAGAACCAGGCGAAATATACGGTAACAGTGCCCGCGCAGTTCAACGCCAGCCTGAAAACCGCCGGGGGCAGCATTGACACATCCGATCTCACCGGTGAAGTCGCGGCTCACACCAGCGGCGGGAGCCTTCACTTTGCGCGCCTGCACGGCCCGCTGGATGGCAACACCTCAGGCGGACGCATCCAGGTCAAAGATTGCGATGGAACGGTAAAGATCCATACCAGCGGCGGCGGCATTGACGTGGCTGGCGGAGGCGGGACGCTCAATGGCGGCACTTCGGGCGGATCGGTAACCGTCAAAAGCTTTCATGGGCCGATACACGTTGGAACCAGCGGCGGCGGAATCACCGTTGAGAATGTCGCGGGTGAGTTGGAGGGCACAACCTCGGGCGGTGCTATTAAAGCTGTGTTCGCTTCATTGGCCGACCCCGTAAAACTCACGACCTCTGCTGGCGGCATAAGCATCCGAGTCCCGGGCGACGCTGCGTTTGACCTCGACGCCAGGACCTCAGCCGGCGGCGTCAACAGCGAACTGCCCGTAAGTGTGGTGGGAAAGACCGAGCGCAGCCACCTCAAAGGTACCGTCAACGGCGGTGGCAAATCCGTCGTGCTGCGCACTTCCGCCAGCGGCATCAATATCCAGAAGCTGTAGCCCGCTCAGCCGGACTCACCCTATCCAGTTCGCTACCGTCCGACTCGTGAAAAGAGCGGCGGAAGGCGCCGCGCGTTCCCACAGGGCGGGACCTCGCGGCTTGTGGACGCGCATCGAATTTGGCGAAGCCTTTGGAGTGCGGCGATTCCCGCCGCTTTCGCAAGGCTCCACGACTCGTCACGCGACGCATCACACTGCATCTCGATTGCGCAGTTTTCCTCACCTATTTTGCTATTGGCTATCGGACCCATTCAACCCTCGCCCCTCGGACCTCGCCCTTCGCACCTCCAACCTCCTCCCCCAACGCTTCCTCCCATCATCGTCCATCCGTGCCATCCGTGGTTAACCCTCTCCGCTTCCTCTGCGCACTTTCCAGCAACCGCAAAGGGAGCAGTTTTCAAATCTGAAATCTGCAATTTGCAATTTGCCATTCGACCTGGACCGGCTGGAAGGCGCCTTCCCACAGGGCGGGACCTCGCGGCTTGTGGACGCGCATCGAGTTTGGCGAAGCCTTTGGAGTGCGGCGATTCCCGCCGCTTTTGCCTGGTTCGGGACTGCATCGCTGCTATAGGGGTAAGACTCCTCCTTCCGGCACGAGGACGGATCGGGCGGCTCAGCCTTTCAAACGCCATGTTCTCTGCCCTGCCCAGCGTCGCCGAAGATCGACAGAGTGTGGCGTTTCCCGCCGCTTTCGCATGGCTCGCATCGCTTTTGACACAAGCGTCTGGAGGTTGCTCTCCGGCGGAGATGATTGAAGGCGGCACAAGCCTCTCACCGACCCCTTTCATTATCTCCCAAGAACGAGTTGTAGCGGCAAGTACGGACAAAGTTCCGTGAAAGTCTGGGTACCGATTTCAGAAAGCCCCTTGGTTAACAACGAGCGCCCCACCCAATTGTTGAGACCACGCTGCCCATGAGAGAGTACCCCGCTTTATAAAGTCATCATGAAAACGTGCGCCAACAACCCATTTCTCGCTTTCGGGGTGGTTGCCGCTCTCGTCCTCCTATTGCCTCGTCAGGTATCGGCCCAGACATCCACGCTTGTGCATACTTTCACTGGCCTCGGCGGACTGTACCCGCATGCCGGATTGATTTTATCAGGCAACACCCTTTATGGGACGACTTATGGTGACTGCTCTTACAACTGTGGCACGGTTTTCAAGGTCAACACCGACGGCACGGGTTTTACAAACCTGCACGTTTTCACCGCAGACTCTAATCCCTACGCCACCAACAGCGACGGCGCTAATCCGCAAGCCGGTTTGATTTTATCGGGCAACGCCCTATATGGGACGGCCGCGGACGGCGGCAGTTTCGGGAACGGCACGATTTTCAAGGTCAACACCGACGGTTCGGGTTTTGTAAACCTGCATCATTTCACCTGGTCGGACGGCAATACCCTCACTAACAGCGACGGAGCTAATCCGTCTGCCGGATTGATTTTATCAGGCAACACCCTTTATGGGACGGCAAATGCTGGGGGCAGTTTTGGCGAGGGCACAGTGTTCGCCGTCAATACCGACGGCACAGGTTTTGCCACCCTCCATAATTTTACCGCATTCCCTCCTTATCCGGCACTTCCTATCAAAACAAGGAATGTAGAGAACGCGGGGGCGAAATAACCTGAGGCGTAGGAACAC
>CAYUPI010000113.1:0-8010 GCA_964446585.1 uncultured Verrucomicrobiota bacterium | reverse complement strand
TGACCCACACCACGCCTCCTGCCGAGTTGTACTTGATCAGGAAGCAATCGTATCCCCCCCCGATGCTCGAAACGCTGCCCTGGCCAAAATCCACCGTGCCGGAATAGGGTCCGGCCGAGTAAATGTTGCCGACGCGATCGGTCACCAGGCCGTAGGACATCGCGCTGCCAGTGCCTTGAATGGTCTTCAGCCACTGGAACTGGCCGGGAATCGAAGTTGTATTGGAAACGCTAACGGAAACCGACGCGGAATTCGTGGAATTGCCGGCGACGTCATACGCCTTGCTGTAGAGGCTATGGCTCCCGTTGGGCATCAAGGTCGTATCGCACACGTACGTGAACGGCGAACTGGACGCCGTGCCCAGCGGTGTGCTCTGGCTGTCGCAATAAAACTCCACCCTGGTCGCGCAGACGTTGGCGGTAGCCGCCAGCGTAATGGTGTTGCTCACCGCGGCGCCACTGGTTGGAGAAGTCAGACTGACCGTCAGCGGACACGAGCTGTTCGTGAAGTTGGCCACCAGGGTCCGGCTCGCATTCGCGCTAAAGACGTAAATGGCTGAGGTGCTCACGACGGTTGAGTTTTCCTTCCAATTGGCAAAGCCGTAACCCGCATTGGCGGTGGCCGTGACACTCACGCTCGAACCGCAGTTGACTGTTCCGCCACCAGTTGTTGTGCCGGCTCCCGAAGGCGAGCTGCTCGTCGTGATGGTGTAAGTGATAGGTGCGAAATTCGCTACCAGATTGCGCGCGGCGGTGGCCGTAAAAGAATAGCTGGCTGAGGTGGCAACTATGCTTCCGTTTTCCGTCCAGTTAACGAAATTGTAGCACGATGTCGGCGTGGCCGTAATGGTAACGCTCGAACCGCAGTTAACAGTTCCACCGCCGCTGGTTGTTCCGGTGCCTGAAGGCGAGCTGCTTGTAGAAATCGGGCAATTGATTGGCGCGAAATTCGCCACCAGATTGCGCCCGGCGGTGGCCGTGAAAGAATAGCTGGCCAATGTGGAAACCACGTTGCCGTTTTCCGTCCAGTTGACGAAATTGTAGCACGACGCCGGCGTGGCTGTAAGTGTCGCGTTCGAACCACAGCTGACAGTTCCACCACCGCTCGTCGTGCCTGTGCCCGAAGGCGAGCTGCTTGTAGTGATTGAGTAGGTGATTGGCGCGAAGTTCGCCACCAGATTGCGCCCGGCCGTGGCCGTGAAAGCATAGCTGGCCAATGTGGAAACCACGTTGCCGTTTTCCGTCCAGTTGATGAAATAATAGCACGAAGCCGCCGTCGCCCTGACGGTGACGCTCGAGCCGCTGAGCACGGTTCCGCCACCACTCGTCGTTCCCCCGGCGGAGGGCGAGCTGCTCGTGGTGATTGAGTACAGCGGGAGAGTGGTGAAATTGGCCACCAGGCTTCGATTCGTATTAGCGGAGAACGCATAACTGGTCGATGTGGAGACCGGCGTTCCGTTTTCTGTCCAGTTCAAGAAACTGTAGCCGCTGTTCGCCGCGGCCATCACAGTAACGCTCGATCCACAAACAACAGTATTGCTCGGGCTAATTGAAGTCGATCCGCCGGCCGTCGGCGAGGAGTTGCTGGCGATCGTGGCGTTGCACCTCCTCCCCTTTTGCATGATTGTATAAGCCTTGTTCTTAACCCAAACTGTGCCGCTCCTATCGTTGACATCAGTGTTACCTTGAACGGAGTAGCTCACGGCCGCCGGGCCGCTTCCGCTTGTCGGGCCGAGCACTTGAATCCATGAGTTCGTCGGGTCCACCGAGGCTGTCCACGAACAGCCCAGAGCATCAACGACAAACGAACCGTTCGTGCCATCAGCACCGTTTGTTATCCCCGCGGGCAGAAGAAAGATGCAGGTATTGACGGCACTGCTCGTTGCCCCGGATACATTTCCTGCCCGATCTATTGCCGCCACGCTGTAACTATATTGGCCGCCGGCCGACACGGTCAGGTCTGTCGAGTTCGTCGTTCCATCGGATTCAGACTTCAAAAAGATGCCGTCGCGGTAAATAAGATAGCGGTCCAGACCGGATGTAAACACGTAGCCGAAGCCATCGACCATGCCGACATCGGTCACTGGCGCCCAGGAAAGGTCCACTTCCGACGCTGAAACCGCATTCAGGACGAGATTGCCGGGAACCGGAGGTGCCGCATTATCCATACTGTTCGTCACGCGGTTTGCGATGTAGGCAGCAGTGTTGGTAAAGAGCGCAACCCGATAAAAACAGGATGAACCACAGGTCAGTGCGGTTCCACCGAAAGCCGCGGTCGGTGCATCCACGGGAGACCAGGGACCGCCGGGAACCTGCGCTCGTTCGAGCTGATAGATCGCTCCGACTGTCCCGGACCATCGCACCTGGGCTATGCCATTCGAAACCAGCAGCTTCAAATTACTGGCGGGCGTCGCGGGGCAGCTGGGGGTCATAACCGGTAATGCGACTGAGAGTGCGGATTCATTACCGGCATTATCGACTGAACTTACCTGGTACGAATATGCCGCACCTGGAGTCACACCAGCGTCGGCTGCTGCGGGCACGGCGATGAACTGCGAGAGGGCGCCATTGCGGTAAATGTTGTATCCCTTCAGTCCTGAAACCTGGTCAGTCGTGCTGCCCGGATCACTCGACTGGGCCCACGAAAAACTGACTGCATTGCAGCTCAAGCTGGTAATCGATAGACCGGCCGGGACGCTCGGAGGCGTAACGTCAGGGCACAGCGGAGTGGTCAAGCCCGACGCGGTGGATTTATCGGATTCGTTGTTGGCGTTATCCACGGCGGAGACCTGGTAGCTGTAACTGCCGTTACCAGCCAGGCCCGAATCGGTTGTCGTGGTGCCGCTGACGAACTTCAGCAGCGCTCCGCCGCGATAAACATTGTAACCCTTGACGCCCGAAACTTGCTGAGTCGGATTGCTCAGGTCACCCGCCGTGCTCCACGATAAGACCGCCTGATTGCAGCTTGAAGGCCCAACGGATAGATTTGCCGGGGCCGCAGGCGCGGTTGTATCTGGACAAAGCGACAGCGTTACACTGGCCGTGACGGATTGGCCAGATTCATTTCCCGCAAAATCTAACGCCGATACCTTGTAACTGTAAGTCGTGTTAGCAGTCAAGTTGGGGTCCAAAGTGCTTGTCCCGGTCACAAATTTGAGCAACGCTCCGCCGCGATACACGTTATACCCTTGCACGCCAGAAGTCGTTTGGCCGTTAACGGTTGGGTCGGTGGACGCTGACCAGGATAACGTGGCTTGGTTGCAGCTCGAAGCAGTCGCACCCAGGTTTGCGGGCACACTCGGAGCCGTCTTGTCAGAGCCCGCCCTGGCAGTGCCAGGTTCGCACAACGCGCAGAGTAAGATCGCAGTCGCTAGCCCGAACAGCGATCGGCTCGGCTTTGGCGAAGCGCGATTCACCCAGATAACAGCCCCGCAAGCAATTGAAGTTCTAAGCGATTGAATTGAATCCCCCCCTCCTTTGCAGCTTCCCGCGGAATTCTCAAGCATCATACGTGATAGTCCGCGCGATCGAAAAGCCGTTTGCAGATGAAATGCCCTCTGAGATGATGACTGAATTGGAACAAGCAGTAAGCTGTGTATCAACATCTTGCGCGGAAAGAGCGGTTTCAGACTGCGCGGTTCTTGGAAGCCCTGCCGTTCTGCTTTCCGTAAGATGGTCAGTGTCAACGGGAGCCTTGACCAGGAGAGATGTCGGTTCCGGTTCTGACCGAGAACCTGCAACTAGGCTGGCTTGGTTCAAAAGTGCCAAGAGGACGGGTACGTCGAAGGGCTTCTCAAGGACACCACTTGCCCGCGAGGCGAAGGCGTGCTCCAACTCGCGCGCACGCCCGCTGGTTACAACGATCGGAAGCCCCGGTTGGCGCTCCTTCAGAGCGTGAAATGCCTTCCAACCCTCCTCCTTGCCCAGGTTCAGGTCCAGCAGAACCAAATCAATCGGCCTTTGGTCGAATTTATCAACCGCCTCTTGGACTGAGGTTGCGCTTGAAACCACATAACCCTCAGCCTCAAGGACTCTGGTTATCGACTCACGTACAGCCAAGTCGTCCTCAACCACCAGCAAACTGTTTTGTCTTGTCATCACCCTAAACGCGCGTGCCTTGGCCCCTTCGCATCTGCGATGCCAGCCGCCCTCCGTTGAGCCATACTTGATTCTCAACCTGTTACACATGCTGCCCAGTCGATTATCTTCTTTTTGGAGGAAAATTACCTTCCACCGCGACAAACAATTTTCCTCCTTTGGTTAAGACGGGGGGGCCCGTCTTCTGGATAATCCACGCCCTCGTAAGTCACGGCTATCGACTTGCGAAGCAAGTTGCGGTACTACCTTCCATGTTCCTCAGGCTTTTTCGACGGTTTGTGCTCACAGTCGAAAAGCGCCTGTTCACTCCGCAGTTATGCCTCGGGAAACCTCCCTGTCTCAGACCTTTCGTTACATCTTATCTCTGCGCCGGATACCGTGGGCCGTCTCTGGCGGCTCGGGCAGTTATAGCAGAATGGCTGAATCCTCCCAAGGGAATTTGGTCAACCGGGTCGGTCTTTTTCTACGGATAGCGGACTGGCGGAACTACGGATGCCGCGCCTGGGTCGCGTGTGCACCAGTGAGCAGAGCGGCCTCCCTGGCGCCGGATCTCAACGCGTATGGCGCGAGGCCACCAGGTCGAGCGCTCATTCAAATTCCAAGGTAGAAATCCATTGGCGTTCTGCGCCGGGTGTGCCAACGAACGCACACTTGCCGGAGAACCCTGGCAGGTGCAAGATTGAGGGTAACCCTGTTTGGTTTATGGAAGAGACGCCAGGAAATTGGGAAATGCGCCGGAGATTTCAACCTCCTCATGAGGCTTGTCCGACACATCCGGAGCACCGTGGCTGCAGCGGTTTTACTCTGATTGAGCTGTTGGTGGTGATCGCCATCATCGCGATCCTCGCCAGCCTGCTGCTGCCCGTCCTGGGAAAGGCGAAGGTCAAGGCCCAAGGCATTTCCTGTCTCAGCAATACCAAACAGCTTACGTTCGCCTGGCATTTGTATTGTGGTGACTTTGATGACCGCGTTCCCAACAATTTCGGTGTGTCTGAAACATACGACACTATTAGCAAGGGCGCATTCGAAAACTGGGTCAACAACGTCATGGATTGGGGCCTGGACGAAAGCATCACCAACCTCGCCTGGGTCGCCAATGGTGTGCTCGGAAAGTACACGGCCGCCAAGCTCGACGTTTACAAGTGCCCGGCCGATAATTATCTCAGTGCGCCACAAAGAAACGCCGGCTGGTTGCGGCGGAATCGGAGCCTCTCGATGAATTCGATCTTCGGTCTTTTCAGTAGAACGGATGGAAACACCCTGAGTGGCAAGAATTGGGGCTTCTCGGAGTACCGGCAATATCTGAAGCAAGCGCAAGTGCCGCGGCCAGCCAAGACCTGGTTGTTTCTCGATGAGCATCCGGACTCGATCAACGACGGCTACTTCATCAATAACCCGAATGCCTCGAGTTGGCAGGATATTCCCGCTTCATATCACAACGGGGCATGTGGGTTCTCCTTCGCCGACGGCCATTCCGAAATCAAGAAATGGCAAAGCTCGACCTCGAAATATCCGGTTCATTACGTTTACCCGAACACGAGGGCTTTCGATGCGGCGGGACGAATGGATTTCAAGTGGTACCTCGAGCGCACAGGGTATATTGACTTTCGCACCAGCCAGCCAAGGTTCGGCTACTGAGCTGGACATTGATTTCAAGTCAATCTCCGGAAGCAAAAAACGTCGGGTACGTCCCCCCATTCGCTTCGCGCAAGACCAGCAAGGCCAGTTCCCGCGCGTGATAGTCTCCCCACATCGAACTCTCACCATTCGGAATGTTCTGGCCGGGGGCGACATAATCCCAGCCGTTGGGCCGATGATACACCGAGTGAAGTAGCAGGCCCTGATGCCTGGAATCGGCGGAAAGATAGGGTTCGTCAAATATCGTATCGGCCACGCTCAGTCCAGCTTGACGAAAGCGCGCGCCACTTTTTTTGTCCCCCTTGCGAGCGAGGTAGTTTCCGAGGCGAAGCAATCCTTGAGCAGCAATGGCCGCAGCGGAACTGTCCACGGGCTCCCAGCGATTGAACGGGTCGGAGGGCCGGTGCAGATAATTGCCCAGACGATGGAGGTTGGGAGCACCGGTGTCCCACATCGGAACGCCGTCAGCGCAGGAGTTTTCCAAAAAGAAGTCGGCGGTGGCTGTGGCGGCGCGGAGGAAGGTCTTAATCGAAGAGTTCAAATCCAGAAGCTCGGTTGTGTTGGCGCGCGGAGGACCAGGGGAGCGTCGTAGCTTTGCTCGCTGAGAACGCGCCTCCCTGGCGTCGCCTGGGAGACCGGTGGATCGGCTGGGCATGATTTCGAGGAACTCCAGTTCCTCAGCAAAGCCGAGGATGGCCCAAGCCAGCCCGCGGGTCCAGGTGCTGAATGGAGAGTAGCCCTGCTGCGAATTCGGGCAGCGAAAACGGCCGTCGTTCAGGTTGAAAATGCTCTCGTGCGCGGTGCGGCCGCGCACATCGTAGGCGTCGCGCCCCTCGCCGTAGTAGATTGAGTAGACGGCGGTGGATTCGGCATGGTGGATGAGCCGCTGCAACAAGGAGATCTTTTCATCGTGCTCGGCCATGAGCACGTGGCCGAGTTGGTGGGCCAGTGCGAGCGAGCGCAGCGAGCGCAACGTATCTACGAAGAGCGAGTGCGGGCCGTTGAAGGAGTAAATATAGCCCAGGCCATCCGCGGTTCGCGTCCAGCGCGCCGTCTGCACGGCACCGGAAACCTTCAGCGCCAATACGTACAAGTCCTGTTCGTGCCGGTTAAACGGGATGCGACCCTCGCGCATGAGCCGCCAGAGGTTTCCGTACGTGGAAACATTGTTGAAGCCGTGATCGTGCACGCCGATGTGCGAGACATGTGAGGCCATGCGCTGGATCGTTTGCTCACGTCCCAGTTCGAGGAACCGTTTCTCGCCCGTGGCATCGAACTGGAGCAACGCCGAGCCGAACTGAAATCCCTGGGTCCATTCGGTCCAGCCGCGCGAGGTATATTTACCCTGAACGGTAAGGATGGGGGTGCTCTTTAGGGGCGACCACTCTTTCTCGATGCTGAGGATTTTCTCCGCCGAAAGCTCGAACAACCGCTCGAGTTTTGGCTGGAGCTTCTGGGCGGTCAGCCGATAGTTAATCTTGATGGCCATTGGCGGCGGTCACCAGCCTAAGCGCGCTTGTGCGCTCCAACCGCCGGAGCATTCGGATTCACCTCAGGCCCAAAATACCGAAGCACCACCAACGGCTCGGTTTCGCTGGTGTTCTCGAACGTGACGCCGGCTCGAGCGCCGACTTCGGTGCAGAAATACTCGTCCTCTGTCAGTTCGGTGAACCGGATCAGTTTCGGGCTGTTGAGAGGCTGCCGATTGATTTTGCCGCTGCCCTGGACGCAGATCAGTCCATAAGCGCCTTTGTCCTTGATCGTACATTTTGCGCCCGGATCAACAGTCAGTTCCTTGGCGCTGAAGAGCTGTGCGCCGTCGATCTTGCCATAAACGATCCAGCGGTCCATGAAACCTGCTTTGCGAGTATCGGCCACCGGCAGGGGTTCGAGGTAATGATTGTCTTTGAAGGCTGGGTCCACGTTCCCATCCCAATCGAGCTGGTCCACGATCCAGTCAAGGTCGTGATGTTTGTCTTTAGGTATGTCTTTGACGAGCAGCGACCAGGGAACTGCGCGCCCTTCGACGAGGGATTGGTACATGCCGAATACATCGCTTCCCCACTGCGGTTCGTAGGTGCAAAGTGAGCCGGGGGCGTGCAGGATACACGGAGGGATCAACCAGCCCGTGCCGGGTTTGAGGCGGTAAGCGCGCGACAAATCGAGGATCCCGTTGTCGCCTTGGTTCCAGTTCTCGAGGCAACGGCGGACCTGGGCGCGGGTCGTGCCGGGTTCGAGGCCCATGAATGTGTAAGGGAAATTGTTGCCGACGTTG
>CAYUPI010000112.1:0-8308 GCA_964446585.1 uncultured Verrucomicrobiota bacterium | reverse complement strand
AAATTCCTGCTTTCTCCGGACGCGGCCCGATTTGGAGCGATCGTTTGCTTCGAGAGTGGCAAGATGTTGGCGTTGCCCTTCGAGAAAATGCTCGACCCGCAGACGGGCAAGATGCAGGTGCGCAAGGTCAACGTGGATGGCGAAGCTTACGAATGTGCCTGCCATTATATGATTCAGCTTGAGCGCGACGACTTCGAGCGCGCCGAGCAACTGCAAAGCCTGGCGGCCAGCGTGTCGATGACACCCGAGCAATTTCGTCAGCGGTTTGGGTACATTGCGGGGCTGAAGTAAGTTCCAAGCTCCAAAAAACCAAGCTCCAGAAAAACTCCAAAAACCAAGCTCCAAAGACTTGCAGGTTTGATGCTTGCTTCTTCCCTGGTGCTTGGATCTTGGAGCATCTCTGGAGCTTGGATGTTGGCGTTTGGAGTTTTTCTATAACTCGCACTTTTTGAGGACTCGCGCTATTCTGCCGTATGTTCATCACCGGCCTGGGGACGGCTGCGCCGCCACAACGCTACACGCAGCGGGAATGCTGGGAATTCTTCGCGGCCTCGCCTCTCAGCCGCCAACTTCAGACGCGAGCACGAGCGATAGTCAAAAAGGTGTTAACCGGCAATAACGGCATCGACGCTCGGCACCTGGCGCTCGACAATCTCGCTCAAGCTTTCGAGCTAACTCCTGACGCCCTCAACGCGCGCTTCATCCAAAACGCGCCGCTGCTGGCTGAGGAGGCCGCCCGCCGGGCCCTTAGCCAGGCTTCAAATCAGCCAAATCAAATCGATGCCATCATCATCAGCACATGCACGGGCTATCTTTGTCCCGGTTTGACCAGTTACGTCGGCGAACGACTGGGCCTGCGGTCCGACGTGATGACGTTGGATTTGGTCGGTCAAGGCTGCGTGGCAGCGCTGCCAAATCTGCGCGCGGCTGAGGCTTTGCTGGCCTCGCGCCGCTGCGAGCGAGTGCTCTCGGTGTGCGTCGAAGTTTGCAGCGCGGCGATGTACTTCGACGAAGATCCCGGCGTGCTGATTAGCGCTTGTCTCTTTGGAGACGGCGCCGGCGCGGCGGTGCTCGCCCACGAACCCAACGGCAATCGGCGCGTGCATTGGAAGGCCAGCGGCTCGGTCCTTCGACCCGAGGACCGAGAGTTTCTGCGCTTCGAACAGAAAGATGGCAAGCTGCGGAATATTCTGAGACCGGAAGTGCCGGAACGCGCCGGCAGGCACGCTGCCGCCGTGCTCCAGGACGTACTCAGTGCGGCCAACGTGTCGCGATCGCAAGTTGCGGGCTGGGTGTTGCACCCGGGGGGACGCGACGTGCTGCTGGCCTTGCGGGAGCGGCTTGGCTTGTCGGATCACGACGTGCGCTGGAGCGCCGCCGTGCTGCGCGAGTTCGGCAACCTGAGCAGCGCGTCGGTCCTTTTCGTTCTGCAGAACGCGCTGGCGGACTCCGCCCCGAGCGGTTACTGGTGGCTGTCGAGCTTCGGGGCGGGATTCAGTTGTCAGGGGGCGTTGCTGGAGGTGGAGTGAGGCGTCAAACGTGAAACATGAAACGTGATGCGTGAAACATGATGCGTGAAACGTAAGCAAAGAACCTCCGAACCACGCTGATTTGTCACGCGCCGCTTGTCACTTTTGTCGCGATATGAATCGCCGAGTCGAACCTGAATTGCTCGATGAGCTGCCTGCCGCCGATCCGCGCGCCGTGTGTTCGCGCCGGGACCTGCGGCGCGTGAACGCCTGGATGGGAAATCCGCGGATTATGTTCCGCGCGTTGCGCTCCGGGCTGGACGGCTCTTCGCGACCGCGCCTGGTGGAGCTCGGCGCGGGCGACGGGACTTTTCTGCTGGGCGTCGCGCAGCGGCTCGCTCCCAACTGCCGCGGCGCAATGACCCTGCTGCTGGACAAACAGGACCTGCTCGTACCGGATACTCGGCGCGGATTCGAACAACTCGCCTGGAACACTGAGACAGTTGCGAGTGATGTCTTCGATTGGCTCGCGCAACCGGTCGCCGAACCTTGGGATGCGATGATCGCCAACTTGTTCCTGCATCATTTCTCAGAGGCGCAGCTTACCCGGCTCCTCTCGCAGGCGGCGCAAAGGACGCGATTGTTTATCGCCGTCGAACCGCGCCGCTGGGCTTGCTCGCTTCTTGGCTGTCGGCTGCTTTGTTTGCTCGGATGCAATGCGGTCACCCGGCATGACGCGGTCTTGAGCGTTCGCGCGGGCTTTGCGGGACAGGAATTGTCCCGGCTATGGCCGGCCGGGCGAGGCTGGAGATTGAGCGAGCACCCGGCGAACCTTTCCAGTCATCTGTTTGTCGCCACGTGGCAGCCGTGAAGCCCGTCACCATTATCGGGGGCGGCCTGGCCGGGCTGACGCTGGGGATTGGTCTCAGGCGCCACGGGGTCCCGGCCACGATTCTAGAGATGGGCCATTACCCTCGCCACCGTGTTTGTGGCGAGTTTATAAGTGGCCGGGGAGTTCAAGTGCTGGAGCGACTCGGCTTGGTCGAGCCACTTCTCCAAGCCGGCGCGGTCTCAGCAAACACGGTTCTCTTCTGCTCAGGCAAAGCCAGTTCCCCGCGGCGGACGCTAACTTCCCCGGCGCTGTGCCTGTCGCGATTCAAGCTGGACGCGAGCCTCGCGCAGCGATTTCGCGAGATGGGCGGCGAACTACACGAAGGCAAGCGATTCTGCCGGGAGTCGCCTGCGGAAGGTATTGTTCATGCGAGCGGGCGGCGCGCGCGGCCAGTCGAGAATGGCTGGCGCTGGTTTGGCCTCAAAGCTCACGCGCAAAACGTGTCCCTGGGCGCCGATTTGGAAATGCACATCAACAATGATGGATATGTCGGGCTGTGCCGGTTGAATGGAAACGCTGTAAATGTCTGTGGATTGTTCCGGCGGACGACTGGGGCGAGCGGTCGTGCGTCGCCCGGGCAAGAGTTGCTTCGCGGTTCCCCCGGAACCTTTTTGCACCAGCGAATGGGCGAATGCGTTTTTGTCGGAGGCTCGTTTTGCGCGGTCGCCGGTTTGGCGTTGCGCCCGCGGCGGGCTTCTGAACTGGACGAAATTTGCATTGGGGATGCGCTGACGATGACGCCTCCGGTGACGGGTAATGGCATGTCCATGGCGTTCGAGTCGGCAGAAATCGCCATCGAACCGCTGGTCGCTTACAGCCAGGGCCAGATTTCGTGGTCGCGCGCTCAGGAAGCGGTGGCCCGCGCTTGCGACGAGCGATTTGCGGCCCGATTGGCCTGGGCGAAATGGCTGCACTGGCTCATGTTTGCGCCGGTGCTTTGTGGCCCCTTGGGCTCACTGGCCCTCGGTTCGGGCTGGCTCTGGAGAATGATGTTTGCCCGGACGCGGTGAGCCGGAAGGGACGATTAATCCCGGAAACAAGTTGAAACCACTTTCCGAATGCCGGCTTTACGCGTTTGTGGACCTGGCTTATTTGCGCGGGCGCGCGCCAGACGAAGTCGCTCGCCAGCTTTGCCAAGGCGGCGCCGATTTGATTCAGCTCCGGGCGAAACGATCCTCGGTCGATGAAATCAGCCACATGGCCAAAGCAATCTCGTCCATCACGTGTGCCTCCTCGGTGGGCTTGGTAATCAACGATCATGTTTCCGTCGCGCGAGAAGTTGGCGCCGAGTTCTGTCACCTGGGCCAGGAAGATTTCTTCTGCGCGGGCTTTTCGCGAGTCTCTCAAGTTTCAAGCGCTGACAGTCCCATAAGAATCGGGCTGAGCACGCATGCGCCCGAGCAAGCGCGCCGAGCCGTCGAGGCAGGCGCCAGCTATTTGGCCGTTGGACCGGTCTACGCGACCGGCACCAAGCCAGACGCAACTCCGGTGACGCTGAAGTATGTTCGATGGGCATCTGAAAACGTGAGCATTCCCTGGTTCGCCATCGGCGGAATCAATTTGGACAATGTGGATGAGGTCGTGGCCGCGGGCGCCAGTCGAATTTGCGTGGTCTCGGCTATCCTGAACTCGGAAGACATCGAGGCCACCTGCCGCGCTTTCAAACGCCGGCTGTTCGGCGAGAGATCGGTAGGGGATTGAATCCAGGCCGCGTTGCGTGGTCAGATGGGCACTTGATTTTTCGCGTTGCCTGGAAAACAGATGGCAGCAGTATTTGGTAACCGATCAACTGTTTATGAGTGTTCTGATTGTTGGCTCGACCGCGCTGGATTCGATCAAGACCCCCAACGCTGAGAACCCGCGCCTCCTGGGCGGCTCAGCCAGTCATGCTGCGGTCGCTGCCAGCTTTTTCAGCCCAGTCAAATTGATCGGCGTCGTCGGGGATGATTTTCCCAAGCGTTATCTTCAGCTCTATAAGCGCCATCGAATCGATCTCGAGGGTTTGCAAATGCAGCCCGGCAAAACGTTCCACTGGTCCGGCCAATACGAGGCCAACATGAACCGGCGCCGGACGTTGCTGACCGAGCTGGGAGTGTTTGAGACGTTCACTCCTACGCTGCCGAATTCCCACCAGAATGCTCCTTTTGTTCTGCTGGGTAACATTTCCCCATCATTGCAACTGCACGTGCTGAAGCAGATGGCTCGCCCGAAATTCGTCGTCGCCGACACAATGGATTTGTGGTTGAACATCGCCCTGGTCGATTTGTTGAAGCTGCTCCGGAGCCTGGATGCTTTCGTGCTCAACGACAGCGAGGCTCATCAGTTGACGAAAGAAGACAACCTTCTCGTCTCGCTGAAAAAAATCCACAAGCTTGGTCCCAGGTACGTCATCATCAAATTGGGTTCCCACGGCTCCGTACTTTCCAGCCCCCGCGGTGTCTTTCTCTGTCCGGCCTATCCATTGCCCAAGGTGGTCGATCCGACCGGCGCGGGCGATACCTTCGTCGGCGGCTTGCTCGGCTACCTCGCCAGCGCCAAAGGGTCCATTGACGACAACATCCGGCGCGCGATGATATACGGTAGCGTGCTGGCCTCCTTCTGCTGCGAAGGATTTGGCCTGCGGCGAACTACGAAAACGACGCGCGCGCGCATTGAGCAGCGGGTGCGGGAATTGGAACGACTGACGAAATTTTAGATATGAAACTCCTCTTGCCGGCGCTGATACTCCTTCTTGCTCATCACCTTCACATTGGCCTCCTCCTGCACCACCAATGAGTGAGGCGGGACGCTGTTGGTCAAAAACACATTCGCGCCAATCGTGCTGCCCTCGCCAATCACGGTGTCGCCGCCCATGATCGTGGCGCCCGCGTAAATTGTCACCCGATCCTCAATCGTGGGATGCCGCTTCTGTCCGCGCAGGAGTTGGCCAGCGGCCAGCGACTTCGCCACCAGGCCCACTCCCTGGTACATCTTGACGTGATTGCCGATTTCGGTCGTTTCACCCACGACGGTCCCGGTGCAGTGGTCCACGAAAAAGTGCGTGCCTATCTGCGCGCCCGGGTGCAGGTCCATTCCTGTGCGGCCATGGGCCCACTCGGTCATGATTCGCGGGATGAGCGGGATATTTTTCAAATACAGCTCGTGCGCCAGTCGCTGCACCGCGATGGTTTCGATGCATGGATAAGCCACAATGACTTCCTCTTTGCTCAGCGCCGCAGGGTCGCCGTTAAAGGCCGCCTCGGTGTCGGTCTGCAGCAGTTCACGCAAGCGGGGCAAGCTGTCGAGGAACTCCACTGTGTAAGCGCGAGCGATCGAGCGCAGATCCTTTTTTGGCAGTTCCGGAGGCGGATTGTATTCAAGGCTCTTGCGGATCTCGGCCTCGAGGTCCCCCAGGACTGCGTCGAGCCGCGTGGCCGTCTCGACTTTGATTTCGGAAGAGTGAATCAGTTTCTCGTCGAAGAAACCCGGGAACAGCAGCCGGAGCAGGTCCACGGTGATGTCCGCGATCGCATGTTTGGACGGAAGGTTTTTTCCGTCCAGATGGTTGATGCCGCCCACTTGCGCATAAGACGCAACCAGGCGGTCGGCGAGCTGGGTCACGGTCAAGTGCACAGGCAAAGTATCCGGCAATTGAATGCGGAACGCAAGTTGGCGGGGAGAGGCGAATCGGTCGCCGTTTTTACTTGGCTTTTGCCGTCTGGTGCGCTATCGAAACAGGAATCATTGACATGGCTTCCGCTGCGCCAGAGTCTGCGTTTATCGTCTGGGGAATCGACCGAACACCGTACGGCCCGGTCGAGCTCCCGACGCTCGTCTCGTGGGTAAAGGATGAGCGTATCACCGCCGGCACGTGGATTTTTGCCGCCGGCGATCGCTCGTGGCAAAGGGCGGCCGATCTGCCAGAACTAAAAATGTTCTTTAACAACTCGGGTGCTGCGGAGGCGGAATCCTCCCTGGCATTGCAAGGCCTCGATGTCCGTGCACTGCGCCGCATCAAGATCTTCGCGGCGATGTCGGACGAACAGCTTGCGCGTTTCGCTCAATTTATCGAAGTAATGAAGGCGCTTCCGGGCTCAACAATCGTCCGGCAGGGGGACTCCGACGATACGATGTATTTGGTGCTCGAGGGCGAGCTGGCAGTGCGCATGAAAGTGCTCGAGCAGGACGTCAATCTGGCGACGCTGGGCGCAGGCGATTTCTTTGGAGATATCCCGCTATTTGATCGTGGACCGCGCTCGGCCAACGTCGTGGCAATCTGCAATAGTATCCTCATTAAGATGCCCGCCGCCGCCTTTCAGCGCCTGGCCAAAGAGGCGCCGGAACTGGCGACACCTTTCCTGCTGGCGATCGGCAAGACGCTCACTGCCCGAATCCGGGCCGGGAACAAGCATTACGGCGAAGCCCTCAAGTTTGCGCGGGCGCTTGACGAAGCCTGAACGAGCGCAAGTTAATCCCCCAACAGTTTCTTCAGCGTTTCCCGCGCCCGGTCGGCGCGAGGCACGTCCTCAGGCGGCGGCACAAACTCGCGTCGGATAAATTCAAAATATTCACAGTAATTGGCCAGGTGCTTCTCCGCCACGGCCTCGGCGCGCCGGTCGCGGCACTGTTGCGCCATCTGAGGAGCATAACTGACGCAATTCAGGCACACTTTCAGATCCGAACCGCACGTGCCGCAAGTCTCGGACCGCCCCGGAGATCCTGACAGTTTGTACTCGGCGCCGCATTGCCAACAATGTCGCGTCGTCGCCATTTCAGGTATGCTATCGCTTAGTCCGCGATTTTTCCATTCCTGAATTTGCAAGGCCTCATCTTCCACCGCCACGAGAAATCGAGGCGCTTGGCCACAATTTTGACTTTGGACTTGAGACTTTGGACTCTAGACTTCGCGCAATGAACATCGTCGTCCTCGATGGTTTCACCTTGAACCCCGGCGATCTGAGCTGGGATAAACTCCGGTCGCTCGGCCCTTGTGAGATTTACGAGCGCACCACTCCCGGCGATGTCCTCCGCCGCGCGGCCGAGGCAGAGGTTTTGTTGACGAATAAGACCGAGCTCATGCGCACGCATATTGAGAGCTTGCCACGCTTGAAGTACATCGGCGTCTTGGCCACCGGGACCAACGTCGTGGACCTGCAAGCGGCTGCCGCGCGCCATATACCCGTCACCAATGTTCCGACTTACGGAACTAAATCGGTCGCGCAAACCGCGCTGGCGCTGCTGCTTGAATTGACCCACCATGTGGGCCATCACTCGCAAACGGTGCGAGAAGGCCGCTGGTCCCGCAGCGTGGAGTGGTGTTATTGGGACTGGCCACTGATCGAGCTGGATGGGAGCGTCATGGGAATCGTCGGATTCGGTCGCATCGGACAAGCTGTGAGCGAATGGGCAGCCGCCCTGGGCATGATGCGGCTCGCGTATGATACCAGGACCGCCGCAGCAGGCGGCGAAGTCAAGTTTGTCGAGTTGGAAACGCTCTTCCGTCAAAGCGACGTGGTGAGCCTGCACTGCCCGCTGACCACCGAAACGAAAGGGCTTGTCAATGGCGAACGCCTTTCGTGGATGAAACCGACGGCCTTCCTGCTCAATACCAGCCGCGGCCCGCTCGTCGAGGAGCAGGCCCTGGCCGACGCGCTCAATTCCGGCGCGCTGGCCGGAGCAGGTCTGGATGTGCTCGCTGAGGAACCGCCTTCGCTAGAAAATCCTCTGCTGCGAGCCAGGAACTGCATCATCACGCCGCACCTGGCCTGGGCCACCCGCGCCGCCCGCTCTCGCCTGCTAAACATCGCCGTCGAAAACATTCGCGCGTTCCTGGCTGGCAGGCCGCAGAACGTCGTCGCTTAGACGAGGGGTATCCTCCATTGCTCTCGCGGCAGCGCGATTGGGGATCAGTACTAGGTAGCGTCAAGAGTTCTGTGTAAAAGCTGAGAGCGGGTGACGGGACCAATGG
>CAYUPI010000111.1:0-8450 GCA_964446585.1 uncultured Verrucomicrobiota bacterium | reverse complement strand
TCTCGAAGCAAACGATCGCTCCAAATCGGGCCGCGTCCGGAGAAAGCAGGAATTTGACTGCTGCATAGCCCAGATCGCGGGTGTACTCCGCATCAAACGGAATCGGATCCGCGCAGCGCAATTCGTAACCGAGATCCTTGTCGGTCAGAGTAATCTTGAGGCCGAGTTTTTCCAAGCGCTGAAGCAGCAGGTCCTTCATCAGCCGGCCGAACTCGATTTCGCCCAGGTGCAAGTGGCCGTGGTCGTCGCGGGCAATGTTGCCGTAGCGTTCCAGGTGGCCGCCGCGAACGGCGCTGCGCAGCCCGGTTTCGCCCATCGCCTCGATCAGACCTTCCGCCAGCACCACAACGCCGTACTGAACGCCACTTGCTCGACGTTTGATGATCGAGCCGATGATAAGGTCGCAGATTTCGTCGATTGTGACCTGCCGGCCGCGGAACTGCTCCGGGATAATAATCAAAGTTGCAGCCGCGGCTTTACCAATCCCCAAAGCCAGGTGCCCTGCCGTGCGGCCCATGCTGATAGTGATGTACCAGCGCGAAGTCGTACGCGCGTCCTCCGTCAGGTTGCGCAACAGGTAAACCCCGGTATGCCGCGCCGTCTCAAAACCAAACGTAGGCGTCGAACCCGGCAGCGGCACGTCGTTGTCGATCGTCTTGGGGACGTGGGCAACGCGAATCTTGCCGCCGGCGCTTTTATAAACCTGGCTGGCCGAGTAGGCCGTGTCGTCGCCCCCGATGCTGACCAAAGCGGAGACGTCGAGCTCCTCAAACGCGGTGAGCACATTGCGCATGCTGGCCTCGGATTTGGTCGGGTTGGTCCGCGAGGTTCCGAGAATGGAGCCGCCGCTCAGGTGGATATCTTTAACATTGTTGATGGCCAGTCGAACTATATGTTCCGTGTCGCCCGCGGCGAGCCACTTGTAGCCGTCGCGCACGCCAAGAACTCTGAAACCCTGGTTCATGCCCTCGATCGTGGCGGCGCTGATGACACCGTTAATGCCGGGGGCGGGACCGCCACCGACCAGGATCGCTAGTTTGCCTCGATGGATGGCGCCGGCCATATCACTTGGGCAACAATTCGCTCACGAGCGATTTCTCTTCTCTTAGTTCGTTCACTGTCGCGTCGATTTTCGCGCGACTGAAATCGTTGATGGACAAGCCTTGCACAATTTCGAGACTTTGGCCATTGCTGCGGACGGGGAAGGAGCTGATCAGGTCTTTCTCGACGCCGTAGCTGCCGTCGGAGCAAAGACAGAGGCTGTGCCAATCCCCGGGCGGCGTCGGCTCAAGAATCGAGCGCACGCTGTCCACGACTGCGTTGGCGGCGCTGGCTGCGCTGGAAAGGCCGCGCGTTTTGAGCACTGCCGCGCCGCGCTGCTGCACTGCGGTGATGAAATCGCCCTTGAGCCAGGCCTCATCGGTGATGACTTGCGTGGCCGGACGCCCTTTGATTTTCGCGTGGTAAGAATCTGGATATTGCGTGGCGGAGTGATTGCCCCAAATAGCCACGTTCGTCACAGCCGTGACGTCCACGCCGGATTTCCTGGCCAGTTGCGATTTGGCGCGGTTCTCGTCTAAACGCGTCATGGCGAAGAAGCGGTCGCGCGGAATTTGAGCCGCGTTGTTCATGGCGATCAGGCAATTCGTGTTGCAGGGATTGCCCACAACCAGGATGCGAACGTCCGGAGCCGCGTTTTTCTGCAAGGCCTGGCCCTGGCCAATGAAAATCTTTCCATTTATGCCCAGCAAATCCTTGCGCTCCATGCCCGCTTTGCGGGGCACGCTCCCGACCAGCAGCGCCCAGTTAACGCCGCGAAAGCCCTCCTCCAGGCTGGCTGTAGGCACAACTCCTTTCAGCAGGGGAAACGCGCAATCGTCCAGCTCCATGACAACGCCATTGAGCGCTGCAAGCGCCGGCTCGATCTCGATGAGGTGCAAAATTAACGGCTGGTTCGGCCCAAACATGGCGCCGGACGCGAGCCGAAACACCAGCGAGTAACCGATTTGCCCGGCGGCACCCGTCACTGCGACATGGATCGGTGATGTGTTCATAGTCTCTTATCCCGTTTGCGCGCCAGTATGTTGGATTAGCGGAACCACGCAAGTTCGTAAGACCCGCTCTCATACTTTTTCGCGCGAGGCCGACGGATCTTGCGACTGCATCTTCTCCTGGCGCTCGCGCAGCGCGCCCACGCTCGACAGAGTCGAGACGATGTAAGGAACCAGCGCCGTCAGCGCCATCTGAAACAATCGCGCGCTCGACAGTTGTCCTTTGAGAATCGCCTCGCCGTGATTGATGGTAATGAGCACCAGGCCGACAAACACTGCGTATTTCAAGGCACGTTTCACCACGGAAGGCTGCACAGCGAGCCGAAGCGATTCTTTCATGGGCGCCGCCACTCTAACCGGCGCGCGGCACGCGGACAAGAGGGCGTGTTGCCCAAAGGGCGCACGAGCGCGGCCGTCCTCGGCCGCAGCAATTTTCGAGCATTTAGTCGCTCTCGAATTTTTACACAACCATCAGGCCGACACGCCCAGGCAAGGTTTGCGACTGACTTGAATTCCAACGGGGATCATCTTATTGCTAACGCCCACGACATGCCAAGCGACGCCAACCTGGTCGAGCTCCGAAACGTGACGAAGATCTATCAGCAAGGGGAAATCAAAGTCACCGCGCTCAACAACATCTCGCTCAACATTCAATCGGGTGAATTTCTCGCGCTGATGGGGCCATCCGGTTCCGGCAAATCCACGCTGTTGCACCTCATCGCCGGCATCGACCGGCCTACCCGCGGTGAGTGCCGCGTGCAAGGCGTCGATGTCGCGCGGCTTAGCGAATCGGCCCTGGCCGATTGGCGCAACCAGAACGTCGGTTTCGTTTTCCAGACGTTCAACCTCATCCCGGTGCTGACGGCTTTTGAGAACGTGGAATTGCCGCTCCTGCTGACGCACCTGGACCGCCGACGCCGCCGGCGCCAGGTCGAGACCGCGTTGGCATTGGTGGGGCTGGCGGACCGCGGAAAACACTTGCCACGGCAACTCTCAGGCGGCCAGGAACAGCGCGTCGCCATTGCCCGCTCCATCGTCGCCGACCCGCGCCTCATCGTCGCCGACGAACCGACCGGCAACCTGGACGCTCAATCAGCACACGAAGTCCTGGAGGTCCTGAAGGGGCTCCGCTGCCAGGCCGGAAAGACGGTGATCATGGTGACGCACGATCCCAAAGCGGCCGCATTCGGCTCGCGCTCCGTCCACCTGGAGAAAGGCGAACTGCTCAGCGACGCCGATTCCGCACAGGCCTCGGGCTGAAAGCGCAGAGCAAACCCAGCTATTCACCAAAACCGATTATGCCAGACATTACCGTCAAGCGACTCGACGAGATGGAGCGTTACACCGGCCCATTTCAGAAGGGGCAGCAGTTTTTCTTCGCAGGCCAGAGTCTCGGCCTCGCCAGGCTCGGGATGAACGCCATCAGGATGCCTCCACATTGGGAGCACTACCCTGAGCATGACCACTCCTCCGACAACGAGGAGGAGCTTTACATTCCGCTTGAGCGCAGCGGAACGCTTCACGCAGAAGGCCAGACCTATCCGATGGAGCGCGGCGTCCTGATTCGTGTCGGCGCGGCCACCAGGCGCAAGATTGTTCCTGGCCCGGAAGGCATGACGCTTTTGATGTTGAGTGACCGCCCCGATTCCAAATGACCATGACTCCTGTCAAGATCAAGACGATGAACGCTGGGTGGCGCTTTCAGTTCCGCTTTCGCTCATGGCACCACCTGCCCGGCGTGTGTGAGTTTTTTCGTTGAGTGCCCTGACTACCATGAGCGAAGAATCGAATAGAGAATCCAGGTTATGAAATACCTCTTGTCTTCACCTGACCCTGCACGAGTCGGACTGATTCAGAGCCTGCTGGATTCGGCAAGCATTGAATGGGAAGTCCGTAACGAAGCCGTCTCCCAAGCCGAGATCGGTATGCCTTTCCACACCGAATTGTGGGTCTTGCACGACGAGGATTACGAATCCGCTCGTGACCTGATCAATGCCGGGAGCGCCCAGGCGGCCAAAGATCAAAGACCCTGACCAAGACAGGCGCTGGACCCCGCGAATACTCCAAATAGCCGCTGATGTTGGATTGGCGTGCCGTTCAAAAAAGGCTTCAATTCGCGGTTCATTTTTGTTATCATCTCATCAGTTGAGCAGCCTCCTGCGAGAGCTCAACTGCCAGGCGGGCGGTGCACATAAGACGAATATGACTATCAACCCGGCCCGAATACTCCCCCTTGTCGGTCGCGTGCTTCCACTCTCAGTCATTAACAAAGTTTGCGTGGCTCGACTTGCTTCGGCTTAACAGCGTTGGGACGTAATTGATCGCTCAGTTGCTGAGGATCGCGCATGGACTCCCGAGTCGAATCCGGCAGTGAAAAGGAAAAAAGAACACGCAAAGTGCAAACATCTATGAGTGCCCTTTTTCCCTTATGAAAATCAGCATCGCATTCCTTTTGTCGGCGCTCCTCACGCTGACGCTCCAGCATGCGGGGCAGGCCGCCAGCCCAAAAAACAACATCCTGCTGATCATTGCCGACGATTACGGCGCGGACAGCAGCGCGCTGTTAAACTCCACCAACAGCGGCGCGCGCCTGGCCCCGACGCCGAACATTGACAGTTTGGGCCATAGCGGTGTGTTGTTCCCGAACTTTTACGCGCGGCCGTCGTGCTCGCAGGCGCGGGCATGTATTTTCACGGGCCGCGAATCGTTCCGCACAGGCGTGGGCTGCGCCATTGGAAGCACCAACATCACTCCGGCCCTCAGACCGGACGAATACACACTGGCCAAGGCGTTCGCCACCAATGCTCCCGATTACAGCCTGGCCTCCATCGGAAAATGGCATCTGTCCAGCACTGCCGACCTGAACTCCCCGCTCACCACCGGCGGCTGGACCAACTTCTCCGGTTATTTCGGCGCCGCCGTCCAGGCCTACACAAACTGGACCAAGATCGTCAACGGAGTCTCCTCCAATACGACAAACTACTCGACAACCGATCAGACGGACGACGCAATCTCGTTCATTCAGAGCAAGGGAACCAACCTTTGGTTCATGTGGCTGGCGTACAACGCTCCCCACCAACCCATCCACAAACCGCCGACCAATCTCCTGTTCACGCCGGCTTACCTGGCCCTCAGTGGCACAAGCTCCGACATCATGACAAACGGACGCGCCTACCAGGAGGCGATGACCCAGGCGATGGACACCGAGATCGGCCGCCTTCTCACTTACGTGCCCACCAACACCGACATCATCTTTCTCGGCGATAACGGCACCGAGATAGCCTTCCAGCAACCGCCCTATTATTATTCCCCCACCAACGGAACTCCCGACGCAAACGGCCACGCCAAATTCACGCTCTACGAGGGCGGCAGCCGGACGCCTCTCTTCATCACTGGACCGGACGTTGCGGGAGGCGGCCGGACTAATAACACGATCGTCAACGCAGTGGACCTCTTCCAAACGATTCAGGAATTGGCCGTCATCGACGTCGCCGCCACGCTGCCCGCCGGGGTGATTATTGATTCCAAGAGCCTGATGCCCGCGCTTCAGGGCGACGTGACCATTCCCACCTCTTTTATGTTCGGTGAGCAATTTAATGAACGGGACGCAGCGGACGGTTGGACCCTGCGCAACGAGCGCTTCAAGCTCATCCATTTCTACGACCACTTCGAACAGCTCTACGATTTGTCAAGCGACCCGTATGAACACACCAATCTGTTCTCGGCTCCCCTCAGCCAGATCGCGCAGTCCAATTTGTATTCTCTCAAGATGCGCGCCGCGCCGTACCTGACCCTGGGAAACACAGTCAACACGCGCAACCTCCTGCCCGCCCCCACGGTCGCTGGTCTCACGTATTCGAATGCGACTTTTTCCATCAATGAGCAGTGCACGCAATTGACCACCAATGGCAGCTTTGCCAACCCGAACCAACCAGGTCTGACTCAGTTGAAGTCCGGGGACACCAATTTGAACTATCAGCTTATCCTCTGGCGTTCCTCCGGGCTGACGAACACGCTTGCGTGGACACCCGTCGTCACCAACGTCGTGACTGGCACGACCAATAACTTCCTGCTAACGACCAACAGCCTGATGACAGATTTCAATGCAACGGCCGACCATAAGTTTTACCAGATCACGCCGTATGTGCCTTAAACGCTGTCTCGCGCTGGTTGGGTGCCTGCTGTTGGCAATCGGATTGTGGGTGTTCAATCTTGATCGAAACAAGATCGAAGGCGCCGCCGCTGCTGTTCCGCTGAACGAACGCATCCAGGTTGCTCCGCGCGCGGCCACGCAAGCACAGCCGGCCATCGGGTCACCAGCCCAGCCGCCACGGGCTCCGTTCATCGTCGCGAACACAGGGACGGATTCACCGGGAACAAACCTCGAGACGCGCGTTATCACCTTTACAGCGGATGTCGGAGGCTCGCTGCCACTTTTTCGGCAATGGAGGGTGAACAAAGGCAGCGGCTTCCTGCCGGTGTCTGAGCGCGAAACCAATTCGGTATTGGTGTTGAAAAACGCCCGCATCACCGACACCGGTGCGTACTCCCTGTTTGTGTCCAACGCTTTTGGTGGCCTCCAGACGACCCCGGTATCGGTGGCAGTGGTCGAGGCGGTTGATTGATAGATCGTGCGAAAGAGGCGTTGCAGGATCTTGTCGAGCGAAAACGTTTGAGCCTAGAGCGGTTTAATTAATACTGTAGCCTCTTAATCCCGACAAATCCTGAAGGATTCTGCACAAATCGGCGCTGGTGGGGCTACGGTTGTTAGCAAAACGCTCTAGCGATCTTGAATATGGGATTAGCGCGTTTCAGCGTGCGAACGGATGGTCTTTTGAATCGTTGTCAGGCAAGTCGTGAGACGCCCGGCACTGCCATCGGCGCTATCTCCAGACTCATCTTCCAATCGAGGTGGTCGGGGACCAGTTTCTCCCGGGAATTGAGCGCCTGCTCCCAGGTGACTTCCTCCCCGGTGTAGGCGGCGATCCGGCCCATCAGACCCATCAACGTGCTCTGCGTCATCCATTGTCCGTCGTTGATCGGTTTGCCGCTGCGGATACTGGCGAATAATTCGTCGTGCTCGTTCTGGTACATGTCGGTTTTCGGCCCGCTCTCGTGGTATCGCCAGTTTTCCTTTCCTTTGATGTACGGCGCCTGCCAACCGGGGATCTTTCCCACGCCGGCCGCTCCCATGAGGTAATCCGAATTTTCCGAATAGGTATGGCCGACCTGCCGCTGGCCGACGAATGCGCGCACGTCGTCGGCGTATTCATAGACGACAAACATGTGGTCGAAAATGTTTCCCTGATAGTTCGGCGTGCCTCGACCGCCCACAGCTACAGCTTTGAGGGGCGGCTCATCCTTCATGGCCCAAGCGACTTTATCCACGCTGTGGCAGGCCTGCTCGAGATAGCCGTCGCCCGAGAGCCAGACAAAATTATACCAGTTTCGCATTTGCCACTCCAAATCGCCCGTGCCAGCCGGGCGCTCGCCGGCCGGGGGCATCGGCTTGACCGGCCCGGTGTAGTACGTCGCGTAGATGGCGCGGATTTCGCCAATGGCGCCGTCGTGAATCCGCCGGTAAAACTCGCGACGCGGAACATCGCGACGCCAGCAGAAGCCCGCCACCAGCGAGAGATTCTTCTCTTTCGCGGCTTTGGCGGATTCGAAAACCGAGCGTACGCCGGGCGCATCGGTTGCCATCGGTTTTTCGCAGAAAACGTGTTTGCCGGCGTCGATGGCGGCTTTGAGATGGACCGGGCGGAATCCCGGCGGCGTGGCCAGCAGCACGACGTCCACACCGCTGTCGATCACTTTTTGGTAGGCATCCAGCCCGACGAAACACTTGTCCGGCGTCACTTTCACCTTGTCCGGCTGGCCCTTTTGCAGGCTTTGCAGGCTCCTCTGCAACTGATCTTCAAAGGCGTCACCCATCGCGGTCAGCACGACGTTTTTGTCGGCTTTGAGCGCCTGATCAGCCGCGCCCGAGCCGCGGCCGCCGCAGCCAATCAGGCCGACTTTGAGCGTGTCGGTCCGTTGGTCGGCGAACAGCCTGCCCGGCAAAATCGCCGGTGCCGCCAGCGCGCCGCCGACCACGGCTGAAGTTTTGAGAAATTCCCGGCGCGTGGAGAGCGGATTGGATAGCGTATTCATGGACTAGAATGGTAAGTAAGACGAGCCATTCAGGACCGAATTTGGTGGCAAGTAAACACTAATTTGACCTGGAGGTTGGACCTTGGGTTTTGGGATTTCGCTGTCACGCTCGTAATTTGTCGAAAAAAGGACTATGAGATCCTTGCGCTCCTCCATCATGTCTGATAAGTGTAATTATCGCCTGTGACGGCGCGGGTGTGGTTCAGTGGTAGAATGCGGGCTTCCCAAGCCTGAGATGAGGGTTCG
>CAYUPI010000110.1:0-9409 GCA_964446585.1 uncultured Verrucomicrobiota bacterium | reverse complement strand
GAGTATTTCATCTTTGACGTGCAGACGCATTTTACCGACGGCGTGCCGCTCGGGTTTCGGAACGCGCCCTTCGTGAAGGACATGGGCTTCAAGCTTGATGAGAACCCGGCGACCTACAGCTTCAACAATTTCGTGAAGGAACTGTTCTTCGACAGCGAGACGAGCATGATCGTGATCTCGGGCGTGCCGGGTCGCGAAAAACAGAAGGACAACGAAGGAAAGCCGCTCGAAGGCAGGGCCCGGGGCGGTGGCGTCCTGCCGAGTTGGCTCATGTCGAAGCGCAAGAGCGAGATCAATGAGCTGGCCGGCGGAAAACGCGCGTTGTGTCAGGGCAACTGCGCCCCGAACCATTACTGGGATCGTGCCAAAAACCAGCCGGACTTCCCCGCGTTGTTCGAGCAGATGGAGCGGGAGAAGAAGCTCTACGGCATCGATTCCTGGAAATGGTATTGCCACACCGATCCGGGCCGCTCCGGCAACGGCTTCCGCCTCGACGACGAAAAGATGACGTATCCCTTTTACAAGAAGTCAATCGAACTCGGTCTGAAAACTTTCAGCATCCACAAGGGGTACTCCTCGCAATCGCAGACCCTCGGCCATTTGGCCCACCCGGGAGACATCGAGAAAGCGGCGAAAATTCATCCGGAACTCACGTTCATCATCTATCACTCGGCGCTCAAGCACAGTCCCTGGGAACCGCAGTTCAAGGAAAACAACAATTACGATCCGACGACCGGCGACTTCCTCTGGCACGCCGACTTGATGAAAATCAAAGAGCGCAATCCGGGTATGAACAACGTTTACCCGGAAATTGGCTCGGCGTTCGGCATGTTGTTCATCGCGCACCCGGAGATGTGCATGCACCTGATCGGCCGCAACATCAAAACCTATGGCGTGGACCACGTCATTTGGGGAACCGACTGTCTGTGGTGGGGCTCGCCGCAATGGGTCATCGACGCCTTCAAGCGGTTCCAGATCACGGACAAGTTGTGCGAGCAGTTCGGCTACGCCAAGCTCACTAAGGAGGACAAAGCCAAGATCTTCGGCCTGAACGCGGCGAAAATCTATGGCGTAGATCCGACTGCACAACTCAAAGCGCTTCCGAAGGACGCCCTGTCGCGGCTCAAGACCGCCTTTCTGGATCGTGGCGGACAACGGGAGAACGCGGTGTATGGTTGGGTGCGCGCGGAGGCGTAATACTGGTTCCAGTGTGTGCCAGTGGTTGAAATTGCAATCTAGGTTCGCAACTGGGCTATGAGCGTTTTCTCACAGCGCGGAAGGCTTGGTCTGAGCGACAGGAAAAGTCCGGCCACGGTGGACTTCCCAGCCTCGGGTTTGGCGAGAGAGTCGCCATGAAACTCCAAATCGCCGATTTTGTGTTATCTTCGCCCTATCTATGAGAGAATGCATCTGCCTAGCAATCCTTCTTGCGCTAAACCTTAATGCAGCCTCTAATAGACGCGAGCTTCCTGATTTGGGGAAAACCTGGCTGAATACGGTGGTCGTCAACGGCAGCGGCGCCGTCACCTCGGGGCAGGCAGTCGCAGCCGACGCAGAAGGTCATTTTTATGTCGGCGGCCATTTCAAGGATTCAGCGCGCTTTGGAACCAACGTGTTCACCAGCCGACATTCCTTCGACGCCTATTTGGCCAAGTACGATTGGGAGAGAAATTTTATTTGGGTGATAACGATCGAAAACGCCGCTGCGTACGCCTGCACGGTGTATCGGCCCGAAGCAGTATTTCTCACAGGTTATGTTCACGGCGATACACTATTTGGGAACACGCCCTTCAAGTGTCTTGGTCGGGGAGATTCCTTTCTAGCCAAATTCGACGCGGCCGGACGTGTGCTCTGGGTAAAGCAAGCCGGCGGCCCAGACGGTGCCCAAGCCATGGATGTTGCTGTAGATGCCGCCGGCAATAGTTATGTCACCGGTGGTTTTGGTCGCGAGGCTATATTCGAGGAAGTGAAACTCAGTTCACAGAAATATCGTGATCTTTTCGTCGCTAAGTACGATCCACACGGGAAATTGCTTTGGGTTAAGCGGGACGGCGGAGTTTTTTGCCAGGCGCGAGGGATCGCCGTAGATGTGACAGGCAGTGTTTACGTCACAGGCGTTTTCAAAAAATCCGCACAGTTCGGCGTCGAAACACTTTCCTCGATGGAGGGCAATGACATGTTCCTCGTTAAGTATGATAGCGACGGCAAATTTCTTTGGGCGCGCTGTCCAGGTGGGGCGCCCGAGCGCTTGGGGCTCAGATTAGCTGTGGATGGCCAGGCAAATCCGCATGTAGTCGGGCTTTTCAAATCTTCGTTGGACTTTGGCCCCACGAAGATCCGCATTGTCGAGCCCAAACACCACACTAACCTCTTTCTAGCAAAGTACGATTCCGAGGGCGCTTTTCATTGGGTGCGACAGTTTCAGAGAGGCGACTTTGACTTTAGCAAGGTCGTTGCTGTAAGAAGTCATACCATGGCTCGGGCGGCGCAATACACCACGGCGGCATCAGCTCTCAATTCGAACCAGGCTTCCGAAGCCAAAGCCGAAGCACTCAAAGTAGCTCTCGCCGAGGCGGGAACAAAGCTGGCGACCGGTCCCCCGTCCGGTCCGATATTGCACCTCATAAAAACTGACGAGTTCATAATTCTATTTTGGCCCAAGGAGTTCGCCAAGTTTGGCTTGGAAAGTTCGGAAAACCTGACGCCGTTTCCTATCTGGGAAACGGATTTACAGAAGCCAGAACTGGTGGGCGAGCTCATGGTCGTGTCCGTTCCAATCAATGGTGCTCATAACTTTTACCGGCTCCGCAGCACGGAACGATGAGCAGGCGCTGCCGCTTTCCCATGATGTGATATTGGCAAGATGCACTCGATCACGGGTTCTGTTCGCGTGGCACATGGCGGGGGTGTGCTTCGCGGTTTGGGCACTGCCGCGTCCGGCGGCCAGCACGCCAGGAGAGGTGGATCCGGCAGCGTGGGGTTCTGACCACGTGGGCAAAGCCATGCCGGAATCTCTCACCGGCGATGAATGCCTGTTCTGCCATCGCGTGAAGATCGGTCCCACATGGCCTCAAAACCGTCACCAATCCACCATCCGTAACATCGACTCCGGAGCGCTCGCGTTGTTGAAGGCCTCGAAGAGCCATGCACCGTTCGCAGAAGCGGCGGAGTATCTTCTCGGCCGCACAAATCAGTGGCGCTTTCTGAAGCGCTCCGAGGCCTACGGCCGACTCGAGATGCTCTCGACACCAGCTCATCCGACCGGAGTGCGCCCGTCCTCGGGCGCAGCGACGTCCAAAACGCCACAGTCGCCACAAGGTTCGCGCGATCCCGCCCTGACTGAGCTTGCTGTGCCCGAGGACGGGCACACTCCGCTAAACGAGTACCGCGTGCCGCACTGGGAAGCCGATACATTCGCAAACCAATGCGCGGGCTGTCATTGCACTGGATTCGATTCGCGCAGCAAAACGTTCTCCGTCATCTCGGTTGGCTGTTTCTCCTGCCACGGTGAAGTGGAGCTCGAGCATACCAAGGACACGAGCAAAGTTTTGCTGGCGCAAAAGCGGCAGGACCCGGCTCGCGTCGTGATGTCCATTTGTGGCTCATGTCACGTTCGGACTGGTCGTTCGCGTAGCACCGGGTTGACTTTCCCCAACAACTTCGTGCCAGGGGACAATTTGTTACGCGACTTTGCAGTGGATTTTTCCGGCGCCGCGCTCGCGAAATTGAATCCAAGGGATCGTCACATTCTGCAGAACGTCCGCGACGTCGTTGTCCGGGGCAAAGAGGAACAGACTTGCCTTTCCTGCCACACAGTTCATGGCAGGTCGAGTTCGCGCCACCGCAGGCTGCCACGAAACGAGCTTTGTTGGTCCTGCCACGAGGGAGATAATCTGGTGCCGGACTGGTCGCATGTAAGCAGCGCCACCTGTGGTTACTGAAACCAGTTTGTAGCCGCCGTATCAGGTAACGAGGCTCTGATCTGTGCCAGGGTGAGCATTCTTTCAAATGAATTTGAGCCTCGTTACCTCGGCTGCTACGATTTTTCGGACTTATGACTGATGAAGAGAAACTTCGCTTCGAGCACCTGCCGGCCGGCGTGCCGATGGACGAAACGGATGTGAGCCTGCGGGCTTACCTTTCGCGGCTCAGCAATGAGCATCTTGCCCAGTACGATCCCGGCTGGACCGATGAGCAAATCATCGAGTGGGACGGCAACTTCAAGTCGGATGGCACTCTCATGCTGGTCTGTTGTGAACGCGACGTGGACGTGACTGATTTCCGCCGCGTGCTGGAGGAGCACATGAAGTTTCGGTTTCCCGGCAAGTAACTGTTTTGATCCGGCGCGGTGTGAGGCGGCAGCTGCATCGTGTATAAACTTTTTACAGTTTCAAAATCGACTCCGCTCAAAATGCGAGGACACTGATGCAATACGAGCACGCGCAGAGCATTTACGCCAGCCGAGTTCCTTGCGTGCATGCTCTAACCGACGGCCACCGAAACCAAAAAATAAATGAAGGTGAACCTCAAAAGAGCGATCGGCTTCACGACGGTTTCCCTGCTCCTGCCGTGTGTTGTGCTTTGCCTGCTAGCCGGTTGCAAAACCAGCCAACCAACCACTGCAGCATTAAGACGTCTCCAGGGCTATTGGGAAGGTGGAGGCTCCGGAGGAATTAAATGCTCAATAGCCATCAGAGGCAACTCGCTCCACTTTTATTCGCGAACGGACTTTTGGTATGAGACGACCTTTACACTGCCCGCAGGCACAGACCCACAGCAGCTACGCGCTACAATCAAAGATTGTGCGCCACCAACGAATTCCGTCGGCCAGGTGGTCGTCGCCATCTTCAAGATTGAACAGGGGACACTGAGCTTGGCCGTGAACCAAGACCCCGAAGGGCCGCCGCCGAAGGCTTTTCCGAGCGACCCAAAATCAGTGATTGCTCGCTACGACCTCAAAAAGGCTCAACCTCAAAAGAAGAATGCCAAGGCACCCACATTCGTGAAGCACCCCGCCGAGATTGCAAAGATTGTCTCCGGGCCGGACTTGGTTCCAGTTCCCATCGTCTTCCAAGACAACAGCACGGGTATTCGGAAGATTTATTGGCTCGCTCTTCCGTGTCCCGGCTTTCCAGGAAAGCCAAACAGGCAGCTTGCCATTTCTCAGTTGGTCAACGACAGTCTTCATGAACCCAGAGCACATGATCGAGCTGAAAGTCAATGGTGCTCGCCGACAGTTCGACGGCGACCCCGAAATGCCGTTGTTGTGGTACCTCCGCGACGAGCTCGAGCTGACGGGCACAAAATACGGGTGCGGTGAAGGCTTGTGCGGAGCCTGCACCGTTCATCTGGATGGCGCACCCGTGCGCAGTTGCCAGAGGACCATGGACACTGTCGGGGGCAAGGAAATCGTAACTATCGAAGGTCTAAGCGAGAGCACCGCGCATCCTTTGCAGCAGGCGTGGAGGAAGGCGAACGTGCCGCAGTGCGGCTACTGCCAGAGCGGACAGATTATGCGGGCCGCAGCGTTGCTGAAAGAGCATCCTAAGCCGACCGATGATGAAATTGACGCGGCGATGAAAGGCAACATCTGCCGCTGCGGCACTTATCAACGCATTCGTGAGGCGATAAAGGCTGCCGCGCAGGCGAACAGCATTCGAGGCAAGCAATGAGCCAAATCGAAGTCCTCAATCGTCGCACCTTTCTGGGAAACATATTTTCCGCAGGGGCCTTTGTCCTGGCTGCTCGATTGTTGCCTGAAGAAGTGTTCGGCGCATCCAACTCGAGCGGCGCGGGCAGTGCCGGCCAGGCGGCCAACGCTGCCTGGTCACCGAGCGTCTATTTGGGAATCGAAACTGACGGTACAGTAATCATCGTTACGCACCGGTCGGAGATGGGCACGGGCATTCGCAGTGTGCTGCCGAGAGTGTTGGCCGATGAATTGGAAGCTGACTGGAAGCGCGTGAAAGTCGAGCAAGCCCTCGGCGACGCGAAGTACGGAAGTCAGAATACGGAAGGTTCCTGTTCAATCCGCGACTTCTATGACGCTATGCGCCAGGCAGGCGCCAGTGCGCGGTTAATGCTGGAGCGCGCCGCCGCCGAAAAATGGGGCGTGGCCGCCGCTGAATGCAAAGCGGAAAACCATCAGGTCGTGCACGCGAGCGGCAAGAAACTCGGTTACGGAGAACTGGTCGCAGATGCCGCCAAACAGACTGCGCCGCAGAAAGAGGATCTTAAGTTCAAATCCCCGTCAGAGTTTCGCTACATCGGCAAAGAGTTGCCGACGATTGATGTCGAGGACCTCTGCGCCGGCAAAGGCACTTTCGGCATTGATGCCAGGATGCCGGGAATGGTCCACGCCTCCATCGAACGGTGCCCGGTTTACGGCGGCAAACTGAAAAGCTTCGACGATAAAGAGGCGCGCGCCGTCAAAGGCGTGCAGCAAACGGTTGTTCTGCGACCGCTCACGCCACCCTATGGGTTCAAGCCTTTGGGCGGTGTTGCGGTCATCGCCAACAGCACGTGGGCCGCGATCAGGGGCCGTGAGAAACTCAAAGTCGAATGGGACCCGGGCGAAAATGCTGCTTACGATTCGGCCAAGTACAAACAGACCCTGCTCGAAACCGTCCGTAAGCCCCAAAGGGCTGTGCGCAACATCGGCGACGTGGACGCGGAGTTCGCCAAGGGCGGCAAGACGCATGAAGCGGAGTATTTCGTGCCCCACCTGGCTCATGCGTCGATGGAACCGCCCGCTGCCGTTGCTGATTTCCAAGACGGAAAGGTCGTCGTCCATGCCGCGACGCAAAATCCTCAAGCGGTGCAGGAGACCGTCGCGACGGCGCTGGGCATTGACAAGAAAAGCGTCGAATGCCACGTCACCCTGCTCGGCGGCGGTTTCGGTCGCAAGTGCAAGCCGGATTACGTTGCCGAAGCGGCGCTGCTTTCAAAGGAGATCGGCAAACCGGTCAAAGTCACGTGGACGCGCGAAGACGACATTCGCTTCGATTATTTCCACACCGTCGCGGCGATGTATCTGAAGGCGGCTCTGGACGATAAAGGCAAACCCACCGCCTGGCTTCAACGGTGCGCATTCCCAAGCATCGGTTCGATGTTCAATGCGGCCAACACCGCGGCACAGCCATTCGAACTAGCAATGGGCTGGAACAACCTGCCGTTCGACATTCCAAACCACCGCGCCGAGAACGGCCCGGCCAAAGCGCATGTGCGCATCGGCTGGCTCCGTTCGGTAGCGAACATCCATCACGCATTCGCGGTCCATTCTTTCGCGGACGAACTGGCGGCTTTGGCAAATCGCGACCGTGTCGAATACCTGCTCGACATCCTGGGCCCGCCCCGCAAGGTCGATATTGGCGCCCGCGGCAGAATGGCGGAAAAATTTCCCCTGGACTCCGGACGTTTGCGGCGAGTGATCGAGCTGGCGGCGGAAAAAGCCGGCTGGGCCAACAAGAAGCCGACCAAAGGCCACGCGCTGGGCGTTGCCGCACACTGGAGCCTTTGCAGTTACGTCGCGGCGGTCGTCGAGGCGGACGTGGACGACGCGGGCAAAATTCGCATTCCACGAGTGGACATTGCGGCCGACGTGGGTACGGTTGTCAACCCGGACCGCGTGAAAGCGCAGTTCGAAAGTGCTTCGGTCTTCGGGGCGAGCATCGCGCTAATGGGCGAGATCACTGCTGCGGAAGGCAGGATTGCGGAATCAAACTTCGACAGTTACCGTGTGGCGCGGATTCATGAGGCGCCGCTCATTACCAACGTGCATCTGGTGCCGAGCACCGAGCCGCCTGCAGGCGTGGGTGAACCGGGCGTGCCTCCCATGCTTCCGGCACTCTGCAACGCCGTCTTTGCAGCCACTGGCAAGCGCGTCCGCGACCTTCCGATTCGCCACCATAAATTGAACGCTTAAGGGCAGCGCGGGCTTCACTGCAGGTGCCAGTCCACCCGTCAAGAAGTTCTTGAACAACAGCCGACGCAGGCGTAAAGTCAGCTACCATGAACTCGCCGCAAAGGGAACCGCTATGAAGCGCAAGGCATCAAATTGTAAACTCCTATCAGTTCTAATCACGCCAGGTATCGGTGGAGCCTTAATTAGTTGCCTCGCCTTGTTCGGAACGGTCTGGCCGGTTCAGGCCGCTGACACATCTCTGAATCTGAAAGAGTCGGCAAAGACCATGGTGGGCCATCGCGTTTCTAACTTTAAATTAACCGATCTCGAAGGGCGCAAGGTCGCTCTCTCTGACTTTAGCGGCAAGAAGGTCATTGTTCTGTTTGTCATGGGGAAAGGCTGTCCGGTGGCAAACCTGTACCTGACCGAGCTCAGGAAGCTCCAAGATGCATATGAGAAGAAAGGCTTGCAGATTATCGGCATCGACTCAAATGCCGGGATGACCCGCGACAAACTGGCCGAGCAGGCCCGTGAATTCAAAGTAAGCTTTCCTGTGCTCCACGACCCCGACCAACGCGTGGCCGAAATGTTCCGCGTGACTCGCACGGCGGAAACGCTGCTGCTTGATGAGCGGCGGGTGGTGCGTTACCAGGGGCGAATTGACGATCGGTTCGGTTACACGCACAAGCGCAACCAACCTCGGCGACGCGATCTACAGGAGGCGCTGGACGAGGTCCTGGCGGGTGAGTTGGTCGCCATTCCTGAAACAGAGCCGGTGGGTTGTTTAATCACCCGCGCCAGGAAGCCATCGGACTATGCGAAGGTGACCTATGCCAGGGATGTGTCGCGGATCGTTCAGGAGCGTTGCCATGAATGTCATCGACCCGGAATGATCGGGCCATTTTCTCTCCTGACCTACGACGATGTGCTTGAGAACGTCGACAAGATTAAGGAAGTGGTGACCCAGCGGCGCATGCCTCCCTGGCACGCAGATCCGAAATACGGACACTTTTCCAACAACCGCCGCATGCCTCAGGAGGAGGTGGACAAGTTGGTCGCCTGGATTGATGCCGGGACACCGTTCGGAGACAAGAAGGACCTGCCGCCGCCGAAAAAGTATGCCGCGGGCTGGGTCATCGGCGAGCCGGATCAGGTTTTTGACCTGGGCGAGGATGTCACAATAAAAGCCGATGGCGTGGTGCCGTATCGCTACTACAAGGTGCCGACGCACTTCGAAAAGGACATGTGGGTCCAGGCGGCGGAGTGTCGCCCGGGCAATCGCGCCGTGGTTCACCATATCATTGTTTTCGCAAAGGGTGAGAAGAGCGAGAAGAGAGAAAGCAATGAGGGATTCGGTCGGATAGGCGAACACATCAGCGGCACGGCTCCCGGTGATCCGCCCCTCATGTTACCTCCGGGCGTGGCCGTGAAGATTCCCGCGGGGTCAGATCTGGTGTTTCAGATGCATTACACACCGACAGGCAAAGTGGAAACAGATCGTTCGCA
>CAYUPI010000109.1:0-9754 GCA_964446585.1 uncultured Verrucomicrobiota bacterium | reverse complement strand
ACGTGCTTGACCAGATAACCCGTAGCGCCGGCTTTCATCGACTCGAACACCTGCTCGCTGTCCTCCTCAATCGTCAGCATGATGACTTGAGTTTGAGGCAGCAGCGTCCGCAGCCGGCTCACGCAGGCAATACCGTTTTGGCCGGGCAGATGGATGTCCATCAGCACGACGTCTGGTGCGGTTCTCGGCAACCGCTGCAAGGCCTCCTCAGCAGTGCGACACTGAGCATCGCACGAGAAGCCGGGCTCCGCACTGATCAACTTGGCAAGGTTTTCGCGGACAGCGGGATCATCTTCGACGATGGCCACGCGTATGCTCATTTGCGTGCGGTCAATTAAGTTGATGGGTTAACTAGTACGCCTACAAATAAGTTTCGATACATGGGCCTCCTCTCCCTGGCCCTCTTCCCCCAGAGGAGGAGAGGGAACTTTCGCGGCGAGCCTGTCTCGAAACTTCGTTGCCACAACACCAGGTTAACTTGTCGATAGCGGCAGGCGCAACGTAACGACGGTGCCCTCACCTGGCGGCGAGCTGCACTCAAAAGCGCCTCCGATTTGCTCCAGCCGCTCGCGCATATTGTTCAGCCCGTGGCCGTTTTGCCCGTCCTTCCCGGCAGGCTGTAGGCCTCGGCCATTGTCCTTCACCTGAATGACGAGCATGTCTGACTTCGTGTCTGTCCCATCCGCCTTTCGACGGGCAAGCGAACCGCTTCGTTCGAGGCCCAGGCTTAGCACAACTTCGGTTGCGTTCGCGTGACGCACGACATTCGTCAGCGCCTCGCGGACACAGAGCGCGAGATGGTGCCGCGCCTCCGCGCTGAGAGGCAGGAGCGGGATGTCCTCGGGAAACTCAGTGCGAACTCGCGTCCCCTCAGCTTGCAGAAATTGGCTCGCCTGTGTCTCGAGGAAGTCGGCAAGGCTCGAAACCGTATCGCACCGCGGGTTGACCGTCCAAACGACTTCCCTCATTCTCTCGGCCAGCCCGCGAGTCCGTTCGGCTGTATGGGCCAGGCGCTGCGCCACGCCTGGCGCTTGTTCTGCTTCGCCTCCCGCCACGTCGAGCTCCAGCGCCAGACCCGTGAGCGCTGTGCCGAGCTCGTCATGGAGATCGCGAGCAATGCGTACCCGCTCCTGTTCCATAGTCCGTTGATGTTTCAGTTGAAGGATTCGTCGTTGAACGCGCAAGCGGTAGGCCTGGAGTCCGCCAGCCATGCTTACTGCGCCGAGCGCGCAGAGTCCATAGAAGGGCCAGGTCTCATAAAAATGTGGGGCTACTATGAATGCAAAGCTCGCCAGGCGCTCAGACCAAACGCCATGGTGATTGCGGGCTTTGACTTCGAATTGGTACTCGTGCGGCCGTAAGTTCGTGTAAAACGCCACGCGTCGGTCCCCGGCGTCACGCCAGTCATTTTCATAACCCAGCAGCCGGTACTTAAAGGTCGTTCTCTCCGGCGCAACAAAAGTGTTTGCTGTGTAGCGGATTTCCAACACGCGAGCGCCGCCGGGCGGCAGTTGAAGGTTGAGGGTTGAGGGTCGAGAGCCTCCGACTTCTGATTGCTGAAATATGGCCGCCGATCTCGAGTCTCTGTATTTCGCTCTCCCCAATTCCCCATCTCCAAAAATGATTCGGTCGTTCGCCCAGACCTGCTCGATCACGACAGGGGGCGGCACTTCGTTGCGATGAATTTGTTTCGGGTCGATCATGACCACGCCTTTGGCCGTTGGAAACCAAATCCGCCCGAGCCGGTCTTTGCACCCGGCAGGCTGATTGTCTCCGCCGTTGCACTCGCTGTTGAGCATGCCGTCGGCCTCGCCCAGTGTGAGACACTCGACCGGTTCGCGTTTTCCGGCGGCCACGTCGTTTAATTGCTGGCGAGAGATTCGGTGGATCCCGCGCAGTCCACTCAACCACAAATAACCGAAATTATCTTCCTGAATATTGTTCACCACATTTTCCCCCAGTCCCTGCTCCCTCGTGAACGTGAAAAACGGTTCCCTCATGCGGCCTTCGGCCACCTTCTCGTGTCCGACGGGAGAGGGATGGGGAGAGGCCACTTCTGGCGGAACAAACCGATTTAACCCATCCTCCGTTGCCACCCAAAAGATTCCATCCACGTCCTCATGAATCCACCACATCCGGTTGTTCTGTTCTCCACGATCCGTCTTGAAACTCATGACCTTCCCGTCATGCAGCCGATTGAGTCCACCCCCAAAGGTGCCGAACCACATGTCCCCCCTTCGATCCTGATAAATCAGTCGCACATCTCCGTGAGGAAGGACATTCATCGGATAAATCCACTTCTCTCGTTCGCAACAAAGCAGCCGATTCGTAAGTCCGCCCATCCAAAGCCGGTCCTCGCGATCGGCGAAGATCGCCCGCCAGTACTGAGAAAGTCCTAGAAAAAGAGGAGCACGGCGCAATTCCCATCGGTCACCGGCGAACCGCGCCAGCTTGTCGTCGTCCCATCCCATCCATAACGTGCCTTGTGAGTCCGAGACAAACACCGCCGCACGCTCCCGTTGCTGATCAGCTTGTAGCAATGGCAATTTTATCACCTTGCCATCACGGATTCCGCTGATGCCCTTGTCTGTTCCAACCCAAATTGTCCCATCAGCCCCCTCCAGAACAGCTTGTGCGTCATCGTTTCTCATACCGTCCCGGCGCGAGAAAACCCGCAGACTCTTAGGCTGCAATCGATACAATCCTGTCGTCGTGCCGACCCACAGATCGCCTTCCCGGTCTTGCACGAGTTGAGTAACACCCGGATCTGCGGAAAACTCCGACTCGGGGAATTGTTCCAGGTGATCATTGACCAGCCGGCATAATCGGCTTTGGCTGGCATCGAACTGCATGACCCAAACTTGCCCGTCGTTCGTTCGATACACGCGCCCTGGCCACGGCCCGGTTTCAATGTTGGCGGTGGTGACGCGAGTCCAGTCCGTCGCCCCTGGCCTGCCCCGCCAAATGCCGTCACGCCGGCACAGCCAGACAAAGTCATCCTCATCTCTGAACAAAGAAAGGCAGTTCACACGTTCAGGCGGCAGGGGTAACCCAGTCAGTTGGGTCGCATTCAAATCGAGTCGATGAATGCTGCGGAACGAATTGAAATTCGCGGGGCCGAGCAGAAGCATCAGTCTTGAGCTGCTCTCCTGGACCACGCCCTCGACGTTATTCCTGCCCTCGCGCGAACCGAACTGACAGAGTCTCGTCGTGGCGTCCCGAATGATAGCAATCTGCCCCGCATCAGATGGAAAAAATACACCGCCCTCACGGGCAGGACACAATTTTGAGACGGGACCATAGATACGATCCTGGGCGATTCGCTCGAAACGGTGCTCGCGGTACCGGAGCAGTCCGTCCGCCGTTCCAATCCATAAACTGTGGTCGCAGAGGTCCTCGACCAGGCCATTAATGGCATCGGCAGCCATTTGCGGCGTGTTGCTCGTGTCAAAAATTGTGAACTTCACTCCATCGAATCGCGCCAGGCCCTTGAGTGTCCCTACCCAAAGATACCCATCTCGCGTCTGAAACAGCGCCCGGATGCTGTTTTGCGGCAATCCATTTTCCGCCGTCCAGCGAGTCACGCGATATTCTGGAAACGACGATTGGCCCGCTGGCAGGGAGGCCAATGCTGCCGAAGGCTCATTCGGCAAGCCATCCGCCACCGACCGCGCCGAGGCCAGAACAAACAAAGCAAAAGCGGCCGGTTGGAGGGATCGGCAAACCATGCAACTTCTGTCTATAACGAACGCGCGTTCAAGGGAATGCTGAAAACGCTTTGAGAGAGACGTCCGACCAGAGCGAAGCGGACCCGGAATTCCGAATTCCAACGCCCTGTCGCGAGCCGCGCCAGCGCGGAAACCTCGGAGTCCATTTGAAGCTGAGCTGAGCTCTAAATCGTGCAAAGTGGAGCAAAGTAATGCAAATTATCACGGGTGAGAACACGGGAGGCACTTGCCAGCGGTCCCAGCGTTATAGATCGCCGCGATCTCGCTTGGGCTAAGGGCTCGGTTATAGATGGAGACCTCATCTATCAGCCCGTTGAAAAAGTCAGGCGTCGAAGACGCCTCTCCCTTTCGCCCAATGGCAAGGCCGCCCGTGGATTGCGTAATGAAGAGCCTATCTCCCTGGGCCTCCAGCGCGCCGTTGACAAACAATGCTCTCGTCCCATTCGTGTAGGTCATCGCCACGTGATACCACTGGCCGTTTTGCGCCGTGGTGGTGGAGGTTACACCGCTTACGTTCTCAGTCCCCATCACGAAGTGACCGATCGGGCTCAGATAAAGGCCCCAATCCCAAGCCCCGTTGGCAGGCGATTTGACCGCGATGGCTTGGTAATGGGAATCATCAAAGGTTCCTCTTAATGGTCTAACCCACGCCTCCAGTGTGAATTCGCCCGACGGTGTGAAGTCATAGCTCGGGCTGTAGGGAATCGCGACGTAGCGGAGGCCGTCAAAACTGAAGGCGAGCCCCACCACCCCCGACTCAAATAACGCGTTACCCAGAGAAGTTCCATTGTTGTTGCCGGCTGCATCGGACGCATTGTATTCGGCCCGCCACCAGGCGATGGCGCCCGCTGGAAGCGGGATGCAATTGGTCGGCGTCGGTTGAGTTACTGGCTGCCACTGGACCCGGTAGAAGCGGGAACCAGAAACCTGATTCGTATCGGCGACGTCTAAGAAAATGGTTTTGCCCGTGCCGATCAAAGTTGTCAAACTTCTCCACTCGCTCGAGCCGCCCGGCGTGGTGCTGTACTGCACGCGATGGTTGTAGCCCGGGACCGCGTTAAAGCTGAGCTGAAAGCCTTTTGGCGTGACCGCGGGGTTTGTGATCACAACTGGAGGGATCCAGGCGAGGCTGGGAGTGACCATTGGTTCTGGATTTCCGTCCTGGTCGTTCGTGTCTGGATACGACCGCCAGCGCGGTTGAGGCAGGCTGTTGTCCACGTTTGCCTGCCTGATCCGATAAACATCCTGAGCCATGTGGCCTCTGCCGTTCGCAGCTATATACAAGGCGACGACGCCGGCGGCATGCGGCGCTGCGCCGCTGGTGCCCGTCATGACGGAGTAGCCGCTGTCCTTGTAGGTGGAATAAATTCCATTGCCAGGCGCAGCAACATCGATAGCAGCTCCGGGCGAAAAGACGTAGCTTGGAACATGAGGCTGGGTGCTATGGTTGCTCCAACCTTGTATCTGATCCGAACAATCGCAAAGGGCGCTGACGGCCATAACCTCAGCCAAGCCCGATGGCAGCATGTCATCGCAGGTTCCGGTGTTGTTAATCCCGAAAACTCCGTCGGGTCCAGCCAGGTCTTGCCCGAGGTTTCCCGCACCGGCGACAAAAACTACGCCTTGGTTTACGACACTGAGCACGGCCTCATGAACTGCGGTATAGGGCACGGGCCCAAGCGAGGTATTTCCAAGGCTCGCATTAACCACGGCAATTTTGTCGGCGTTGGTTGCGATGTAGTCGATCCCTGCGACAACCGCCGACCAGTCTCCATTTGTTCCAAGGACCTGGACTGACCAGATTCTCACTCCAGGTGCCACACCTACGACTCCATAATCGTTATCGAGAGCTCCAATGATCCCTGCCACATGTGTGCCATGACCACTCCAATCGTCCCCATTATGTCCTTCGCCGGTAAAATCAACCGATTGAACCACGTTCAGGTCCGGGTGGTTGGTTTGCACGCCTGTGTCCAGCACCGCAACATCCAAATCGATCCTCTCGTCCATTTGATCGATGCGCGCTTCTGGGAACTCTGGAATCCCGATTCGCGCGATGCCAGGCGGTACCTCCTGGCCGCAAGCACCCACTGCGCCATCAGGCTCAACGGCCAGAACGCGGCTGTCTCCTTTCAACCTCTCTGCCGTTTCGGGGCCCAGTTGCGCCGCGAAACCGTTTATTGCGTGCCGGTATGTAAATCGAGGTGTCAACTTGTGTTGTCTCAGTATCCCCTCCAAATCCACCCCACGGCGACAGGTGACAATGTATGGGCGGGTCCCAGCAAAGGCCGCGGCAGAGTCATCCGTATTGGTGGAGGTACTAGCAACGCTGGCGTGTGTGACGGCAATACCAAGCCAAGGGGCCACAAGTACGACAGCGCGAGTAAGCCCGGCCCAGCCTCGCCGGCTCACCAAGCTGCGCGATAACGATGGGATCCTCACAACGCCAGCGGTAGGTTTCGGTTCGTTTTCATGCTCATCATCGCTGAGAACTCGGAAGGCATTTGCCCGCGGTCCCAGCGTTATAGATGGCGGCAATCTCGACCGGACTAAGGGCTCGGCTATAGATGCAAACCTCATCTATCAAGCCGCTGAGATAGCCAGGCGACGAAGACGCCTCTCCCTTTCGTCCGATGGCAAGGCCCCCTGTGGATTGAGTAACGAACAGCCCGTCCCCCTGGGCCTCAAGCGCGCCGTTTACGAACAATGCCCTTGTGCCATTCGTGTAGGTCATCGCCACGTGATACCACTGGCCGTTTTGCGCCGTGGTGACGGAGGTTACAGCGCTTACGTTCTCAGTCCCCATCACGAATTGGCCGCCTGGGCTCAGAAAAAGCCCCCAATCCCATGCTCCGCTGGCCGGTGATTTGACGGCGATGGGTTGCCATTGAGAGTTCAACTCTGGCTTGACCCACGCCTCCAGTGTAAACTCATTCGAGGGCGAGAAGTCATACGTTGGGCTGTATGGTATCGCGATGAAGTCTTGGCTGCCTTCAAAACTGAAGGCGCGTCCCACCTCGCCTGGCTCGAATGAGAAATCGCCGAGCAAAGATCCATTGTTGTTGCCGACTGCATCGGACGCATTGTATTCCGCCCGCCACCAGGCGATGGCGCCCGCAGGAAGCGGGATGCAATTGGTCGTCGTCGGTTGAGTTGCCGGCTGCCTCTGGACACGGTAAAAGCGGGAACCGGAAACCTGACTCGTATCGGCGACGTCCAAGAAAGTGGTTTTGCCGGTGCCGATCAAAGTTGTCAATGTTGTCCACTCGCTCGAACCGCCCGGCGTGGTGCTGTACTGCACGCGATGGTTGTAGCCTGGGACCGCGTTAAAGCTGAGCTGAAAGCCTTGTGGTGTGAACGCGGGGTTTGTGATCACAACTGGAGGGAGCCAGGCGAGGCTGGGAGTGACCATTGGCTCTGGATTTCCGTCTTGATCATTCGTGTCCGGGTACGACCGCCAGCGCGACTGAGGCAGGCTGTTGTCCACGATCGCCTGCCTGATCCGATAGACGTCCTCAGCCGTGTGGCCTCTGCCGTTCGCAGCAATATACAGCGCGACAACTCCGGCGGCATGCGGCGCCGCGCCACTCGTGCCCGTGTGGTAGCTGTAACCGCTGCCGCTGGTGGTCGAATAGATTGACACCCCCGGCGCAGCGACATCGATAGCGGCTCCGGACGAAAAGACGTAGCTCGGGACATGAGGCTGCGTGCTGCGGTTGCTCAAAACCCATATCGTGTCCGTGTGGTCGTAGAGGGCACTGACCGCCATCACTTCGGCTAGACCCGAAGGCAGCATATCATCGCAGGTTCCGGTGTTCGCATTTATCCCGAACACTCCGTCGGGTCCAGCCAGGTCTTGTCCTAGGTTCCCCGCGCCAGCGACAAAAACCACGTCTTGGTTTACAAGGCTGAGCACTGCTTCGTGAACTGCGGTGTATGGCACGGTCCCACCCGACGTATTTCCAAGGCTCGCATTAACCACGGCAATTTTGTCGGCGTTGGTTGCGATGTAGTCGATCCCCGCGACAACCTGCGACCAGCCTGGGATTGTATTTGTTCCTAGAACCTGGACCGACCAGATTCTCACTCCAGGCGCCACACCGACGACTCCATAATCATTATCCAGGGCTCCGATGATCCCTGCCACCCATGTCCCGTGACCATTCCAATCGTCTCCATTATGTCCTTCGCCTGTAAAATCAACCGATTGAACCACGTTCAGGTCCGGGTGGTTGGTTTGCACCCCAGTGTCCAGCACCGCGACATCCAAATCGATCCTCGCGTCAACTTGATCGATGCGCGCTTCTGGAAACTCCGGAATCCCAATTCGCCCGACGCCAGACGGTACAGCCTGGCCGCAAGCACCAACTGCGCCATCGGGCTCCACGGCCAGAACGCGGCTGTCTCCTTTCAACCTCTCTGTTATTTCCGGGCTGATGTGCGCCGCGAAGCCGTTTATGGCGTGCCGGTATGTAAATCTGGGTGTTAATGTGTGTTGTTTCAGTAGCTCCTCCAAGTCCACCCCACGGCGACAAGAGACAATGTATGGGCGGGTCCCAGCGAGGGCCGCGGCAGAGTCACCCGTGTTGGTGGAGGTACTAGCAGCACTGGAGTGTGCGGAGGCAACACCGAGCCACGGGGCCACAAGGACGACAGCGCGGGTAAGTGCAGCCCAGCCTCGCCGGTTCACGAAGCTCCGCAATAGCGATAGGATCCTCACAAGGCCAGCAGTAGGTTTCGGTTCGTTTTCATGCCCATCACCGCTGAGGGCTTGGAAGGCACTTGCCTGCTGTCCCGGCGTTATAGATCGCGGCAATCTCGCTCGCGCTCAGCGCTCGGTTGTAAAGGGAAACCTCATCTATCAAGCCGCTGAAAAAGTCAGGCGTCGAAGACGCCTCTCCCTTTCGCCCAATGGCAAGGCCTCCGGTGGATTGAGTAATGAACAACCCGTCTCCCTGCGCCTCCAGCACGCCGTTGACAAACAATGCTCTCGTGCCATTAGTGTAAGTCATCGCCACGTGATACCACTGGCCGCTTTGCGCTTTCGTGGTCGAGGTTACGGCGCTTACGTTCTCGGTCCCCATCACGAATTGATTACTTGGGCTTAGATAAAGGCCCCAATCCCAGGCTCCGCTAGCCGGTGATTTGACGGCGATGGCTTGCCACTGAGAACTCAACACTGGTTTGACCCACGCCTCTAATGTGAACTCATTCGAGGGCGAGAAGTCATAGGCCGGGCTGTAGGGTATGGCGACATAGCCGCCGTTCACACGAAAGCTGAAGGCAAGCCCTACCTCCCCAACCTCGGCTGTCGCGCCATTCATCAGGGTCCCGTTATTGGTGCCAATGGCATCAAATCCAGTCCCATCTCCTGGCCACCAGGCCACTAGCCCAGGGGGTGGTGCAAGGCAGTTCGTCGAGGCGGGCTGCACGCGAGGAACTCTCGCGATCCGGTAGAAACGGGAGCCCGAGGCCTGGTTAGTGTCGGTTACAGCCACCAGGGCGGTTTTGCCCGTTCCTACCACGTTCGTCAACGTGATCCATTCATTGCCCAATGCCCCGCAACACTGAACCAGGTGCTTGTAACCTGGCACTGCATTGAAGCTGAGTTGGAAACCCTGCGACGTAAGCATAACATTTGTTATCACGACCGGAGGAATCCACGCGAGACTGGCAACGGCCAGCGGTTCTGGGTTGCCGTCGGGATCCTGTGTCGAGCCACTCTGGGGATGCCACTGGCTCTGCGGCAGCCCGCTGTCGATGAGCGCCTGCCGAATGCGATAGACATCGGCGGCATTGTGCGCGCGGCCATTCGCGGCAATGTAGAGCGCGACTAATCCAGAGACGTGGGCACAAGCCATGCTCGTGCCGGAATAGGAGGCCAGATCATCTCCGAAATAGAGCGATGGTATGTGAATCCCCGGCGCTGTGAGATCGATCGCCTTGCCTGGGGAGACGACAGGATTGTTCGTTAGCAGGTTGCTGAAAAACCCCGCTGAACTTTGAATTTCTCTGGACTTGGGAAG
>CAYUPI010000108.1:0-10656 GCA_964446585.1 uncultured Verrucomicrobiota bacterium | reverse complement strand
CGAGCCACGCGCGCGGCTCGAATCATCCCGGGCACTCCAAGGTTGTCAACGAACAGAACGCGGCAGGATAAAATCGGCTCCGCTGGAACGTCAACGCCAGCGCCAACCACGTGCTCAAGATCATAGAAGACGGTGCGCGAGCCGCGCCGTTTGTCCACGATTATATTGGAGTGCACCGGCCGAGCGAAAGACCGTTGCCTCACCCAAGAGACATTTACCTTTTCTCGTTCCAGGCAATCGAGAACAAAGCGTGAAAGCTCGTCCTGGCCGAGCACACCGGCATACGCACAGTTGCCACCCAGCCGGGCGGCCGCAATGAGCGCGATCGCCGTCAACCCGCCACAATGGCGCTGCCTGCCGACGACCCGCGCCTTGGTGTCCGGGCCGGGATAGGCTTCCACTTCGATAAAGTCGTCCACCGCTACGGCACCGAGGCCGAGGACATCAACTGGCTTGGTTCGACACACGAAATTCAAAATGAGTGACCCTTTATAACCATTGTATCAGCGGGCAGGCCCTGACTCATTGGTTGAATTCTGGCAAAAAGTAGCAAACGCGCCTCTAGCCTCAGCTCTTAGCCGATCTTCTTGGGCAAGCATCAGTGCAGGTGCCAATCCGTAGCGCTGGCGGAACGCGACGGCTTGCGTCTTCTCGGCTTCGAGCCGTGCCAGAGTCTCCAACCAATCGCTCCGTGTCCAACCGTACACGAGGCGGAAATAATCGGCGACTGAGATGTTAGAGGTGAACACGTCCCCCCGAGCTCGGTGCCTAGACTGCGAGACCCACGGAGGCACCCATTGGGAGTCGAAGATTCCCATGACTTGCGAAACCCACGGTTCAAGCCTTCGGCCAAAGCGCCAATACTCTGGTTCGCTCTCACCCCAGGAAATCTGGCAGCAGAACAAGCGATCCCCCGCCCAGGAAGGGCTTTCTACGAGGTCCCTGGTTAGAACAATCACCGCTCCGCTTGGCAATGGGCTCCACGCCTGAAAGCCGTAGTTGGTGGCCAGCAGCGCGTAATTGGACCCAGCTCGACACTCCAACCAATGCACCCCGTATTCCAAGAGCCGCGGGCCGGCGTTCGAGATGGTGAGCGCGACTGTCGGAAAGGCCTGGCCGAAATTGGTGTGACTGCCGAATATCAGTGACGAGACGATGAGCCAATCGCTTCGGGAGGACGTTGCTCGGAACGACCTCGCAGCCATCAGGCAAAGCCCCACGAGAAGCAGAGCGGCTGCTGCGATCAAGATGCTACGGCGCGGCCACTTCATGACACCAAAGCGCCAAGCTTCACTGAAGCGCGCCCTCGGTCGTGTGCAATTGAGGACCGCGCGAGAGAATCTTCTCGCGCGCCTGCTCGACCGGCACGTGGCGGGGCACGTCGGCCCTGCTGCCTCGAGGGCGCGCCCAGTGAATCGCATTAGCGATCACTCGCTGGATAAGCGGGTTGTGGTAAATCGGATAGGTTTCGTGGCCCGGGCTGAAATAAAATATTCGGCCGCTGCCGCGGACCCAGCAGTTCCCGCTGCGGAATACCTCACCACCCTCGAACCAGGAGATGAAAACCTGCTCGTCCGGCGCCGGGACGCCGAACGGCTCGCCGTAGCACTCCGAGTTTTCCAGCTCGATGAAGCGATCGATGCCGCGCGCGATCGGGTGGCCCGGATTGATCACCCACACTCGCTCACGCTCGCCTGCTTCGCGCCAGCAGAGGTGGCAACTGGTGCCCATGAGACGGCGGAACGGCTTGGAAAGGTGGCCCGAATGCAGGACGACCAGCCCCATGCCCTCGATAACCCGATGCTGCACGCGAGCGGCCACGGCATCTTCCACCTCTTCGTGCGCGGCGTGCCCCCACCATGTCAGGACATCCGTTTCTTCGAGGACGTCTTTGGTCAGTCCGTGCTCCGGCTCGCGCAGGGTTGCCGTTCGGAGGCGAAACTCCGGAAACGCGCGAAGAGCCGAGGCAATGGCACCATGAATCCCCTCAGGGTAGATGCGCCCAACCTCCGCGTGGTTTCGTTCATGGACGAACTCATTCCAAATCGTTACGCGGATGGGGTCCACAGACTAATGGAGCGGCCGGAGTTTGATGTTCTTAAACCAACAATCTGAACCGTGGTCCTGCAGGCCGATATAACCGGTATGCGGATGGTTCTTATAGGCGATATCGAATTTGTGTGGCGTGCCATCGGGACGCTTGTTTGGCTCGGTGAATAGGTCCAAATCTACGTGGTTCACTTTCACTCCATTCAAAACGACGTCGATCAGGCTCCCGGCGCATTTGACCTCTATGTGGTTCCATTCGCCGGCGGGTTTCATGGCATTCTTGGCGGGCTTCGACAAATCATAAATCGCGCCGGTATCGTAGTAACCGGCGGTGGTCGTATCCAGGATCTGGACTTCGATGCCATTGAAGCCGACATCTTTGCCGGGGCGCGGTGTGAGTGAGGCCGTGCGCACAAAAATCCCGCTGTTGCAGCTTTTGCTGATCTTGAAATCGAGCGTGAGCACAAAATCGGACCACTGCTGCGTATGGACCATCATGTAATGGCCGCAGAGGTGTGGATTGATGCAACCATCTTCGACCGGTCGGCGGCTCGGTTTTTGGTCGCTCGTCATCCACCCGTTGAGTGTTTTCCCATCGAACAGGAGGAGCCAGCCGGTCTTCTTTTCCCAGGAGGTCAGCCGATTCTCGGCCGCCGCAGCGGTCCAGACGAAGGCGAGCAGGGCGAAAGCGAGGATATGCGCCCCCCGCCAAAGGCCTCGTCGCATGCGATGCACGTGCGCGATTGGCTTCATTATTTCTCGTTCTCTTTTTTGCGGCCCGGAGCCTCGAATCAGGCGGAGTACACCTTCTCATGCTTCGCGTCCCACAGCATCGTTTTGCGTTGGCGATATGATTCCACGGCCATCTTGATCGCCACCATGGTGGCGCAACCGAGATCCACGTTGCAGTACACGGCGCCCTTGCCCCGCATGGCATCGATCCAGTTGCCTTCCAGATCGCGCCGCGGCTCTGCCGGAATCGAGGTCTCAAGCTTGTCCTCGTTTCTGGCTGTAAACTCCTCCTGAAAATCGCCGTTGAACCTCATCTTCACGTCGCCGCCCAGATCCATTGTACCGTATTTACCGTAGATTCTGTCCGGCAAGCCCGCGTCATTGGTCAGCGTGCTGACCAGGAAGATCGACCAGTCGCTTGGGTAGTCCGCGGTCATCAAAAACGTGTCCGGGATATCGCGGCCATCCTTCTCGATGTAGAGTCCGCCACAGGCATTCACCCGCGAAGGATATTCTCCGTTCGGACCGGCGATGGCGATCAGCAGCGGAGCCAGCTTGTGGTACAGCAGGTCAGTCGCGACTCCTCCATTGTACGGCCAATATTTGCGAAAACGAAAAAAGTGCTCCGGCGTCCAAGGAATCTTTGGCGCCAGGCCCCATTCGTATCCCAGCCACATTTTCCAATCGATGTAATCCTCGCCGCTCTTGTCCGGCCCCGCAGTCGGATCGATCTTCTGGTGCTCATTGAAAAGACAGACGCGTGCATTGCGATTGTAGCTGGCCTGTGCCCACGTCGCCTTGCCAATGCGCCCTTTGGCGATGGCTTCGCGCGCTTTCCAAAACGTGTCGCTCGCTGTCCCGTTCGGCCCGACCTGAAAAACCTTGTTGTGTCGTTTAACCGAATCCCGGACTTGCAACGCTTGCTCGACGGTATGAGTCAGCGGCTTTTCGCAATAGACATGCTTGCCGGATTCGATGGCATCGATCGAGATCGTGCCGTGCCAGTGGTCGGGCGTAGCAATCAAGACTGCGTCAATGTCTTTTCGTTCGAGCAGCTTGCGGTAATCCATGTATCCGTCTCCCTGGCAGACACCTTTGGCTCGAGTGACCCGTCGCTGATAGACATCGGACACGGCCACGACGCTAATGTTATCCTCGACCGAGCGTTTCACCAAACTGTGGACGTGGCCTGTTCCCTGGCCTCCGCAGCCGATCACTCCGATGCGAATCCGGTCATTGGCTCCTAACACAGCCGCGGGCACCACGCTCGCAAGGGAGATTGAGCCGGCGGCGAGCGCCGAGCTTTTGACGAATTGACGGCGAGAGAGCCCGGCGCTTTCTGTCCTCGAAGCTGGCGAAGGTAACGGGTTCATGAAGAAACGATTCGGCTGTTCGAATCCGTGTTGTTGCGTTGAAAGTGCTGTACCCTTAAGAGTGCTGGACCGGCTCATGTTCTTGAATACCGGAGCCTCTTGTCAAGCCCTCGGCGTCGAGGTGGATCTAAAAGACATAGCCGCCGAAGTAATGAGGCGGAACCCGATTGCCAATTGAAATCCGCCTCATTACTTCGGCGGCTACGGCCCTTTTCGCCGGTTCTCAAATCGACCCTGGGCGCGATGGCTTCAGTGATTTGTCTTGCGAGACAGTGCTTGGACCTTTAAGCCTTTTCTTATGGATCTATCCAAACAAATCCGCCTGAACCGACTGTTCGCGCATCCATCCGGACGGCTCTGCTCAGTCGCGGTGGATCACTTTGTCGGCTATCAAAAGGGATTGCCCGAGGGCCTGGTGAACGTACCGGAAACGATAGGCAAATTGGTCGAGGGCAAACCGGACGCGATCACGATGCTCAAAGGCATGGCCAAGAGCGCCTGGGGACCCTTTGCCGGCCGAGTCCCGCTGATCATCCAGGCGGTGACCTTTACGGCCGATGACGCGGTTATCCAACCTTTGGCTCGACCCGAGGAGGTCCTGCGTCTGGGAGCGGATGCTGTCGCAGTATCTCTCGGTGTCCGTGGTCCCAATGAAGGGAGATTTCTGGGCATCCTGGCCGACATGGTTGAAGAAGCCGATCGGATTGGTTTACCCCTTATCGCGCACATCTATCCGCGGGATTTCTCCAACGTCCCGACGATCGTCTTCGATCATGACAACATCCTGTGGGCGGTTCGCTGCGGCATTGAATGCGGCGCCGATGTGATCAAGGTGCCCTTCACGGGTGACGTCGAATCGTACAAGGAGATCATTGCTACCAGCCCGGTGCCAGTCGTCGCGGCCGGTGGTCCGCGGTGCGAAAGCTTGGAGTGCGCATTGGAAATGATGGCCAAAGTCGTCGAGTCCGGCGCGCGTGGTGCTACTATTGGCCGTAACCTCTGGAGCACGCCGAATCCGACCCTGGCCTTGCGCGCTTTCCGCGCCGTCATCCACGACGGTTTGAGCGCGACCGCGGCCCTGGAGATCGCCGGACTCGCAAAGCCGCGGGCGAAGCGAGCGCTGGCAGTGGTTGGCGGAAACTGAAGGATTATCCGTCTTTGAGGATTTCTCGAGCAGCATTGTAGCCACAAGCGCCCATCACACCCCCGCCGGGATGCGTGGCCGCGCCGCAAAGATAGAGGCCCTTGACTGGCGTTCGATAGTCGGCGTAACCGGGCAGGGGCCGCATGAAGGAGAGGCTGGAAAGTGACATCGCACCTTGCATGATGTTGCCACCAGTGAGGCCAAAGACTTCCTCGAGGTCGGCCGGCGCCAGCACCTGGTAGGCAATCACCGACTTGCGGAAGTTGGGCGCATATTCCGTCATAATGTCGATGCAGCGCTCGGCGTAGCGCCGCTTGTTTTCTTCGAGTGTTCCCGCGTCGGGCGCGAGTTTGTAGGGGAAGTATTGCGTGAACATCGACATGACGTGCTTGCATTTGGGTGTCAGCGAGTCGTCGATGGAACTCGGTATCGTGGCCTCGATGACCGGGTTTTCAGAAATGTACCCGTATTTGGCGCAGTCGTATGCCTTCTCGATGTAGGTTCGGTTGGGGCTGATATGAATCGTGCCTCGGTGCTGTGGACCAGGTGTGTTGCCTGGCAGGCAGGTAAAATTCGGGACTTCGGAAAGCGCCAGGTTGATTTTGCAACTGGCGCTCGAGTAATCGAGATTTTTCACCGATTCGACGAACTCTGCGGGAAGATCCTGACGGTCCATCAAGCGGAGGAAGGTGACATTTGCATCGAGACAAGAGACAACTCGCGCAGCGCGATACTCAGTGCCGTCGGCCAGTGTCACGCCGCTGGCCCGGCCATCGTTCACGAGGATGCGTGACACTGGCGCATTCACGCTGATCTTCGCGCCGCGCTCGGTGGCGGCGGCGGCAATGGCGTTCGAAAGTGCGCCCATACCGCCGCGCACGTAGCCCCACACGCCGCGCACACCGTCGCACTCGCCCATCACGTGGTGGAACAGGACGTAGGCGGTGCCCGGCATCGAAGGCGTGGCCATAGCGCCGATAATGGCGTCGGTCGAAATTGTCGTTTTAACCTCTTCGGATTCGAACCAACGGTCGAGAATCGGGTCGGCGGCGCCGGTGAGAATTTCGACGGCCCGCTGACGGTCAGCGCCGAGTCGGCGGAAATTCCAGCCGATTTTCGCGAGCTGGATCAGATTGCGCGGCGACAGCGACCATGGGTTGGGCGGTGTCTCAATCAGCATCGGCTCGAGGAACTCGGCGATGCGTTCGAGCATGGCTTCGTACTTCGGCAGGTTTTCCGCGTCTTTCTCCGAGAACTTGGAAACCTCGCGGCGGGTCATTTCTTTGTCGGGCCCCATCAGGAGGTAACGCCCGTCGGGCAAAGGCGTGAAACTCGAGGGGCTGCGCGGCAGCATGACAAACCCGTGGCGCTTGAGTTCCAGGTCGCGGATGATCTCTGGGCGGAATAGACTGTTAACGTAGCTGGCCGTGGAGACCTTGAACCCAGGCCACAATTCCTCAGTGACGACGCAGCCGCCTACCAATTCGCGGCGTTCGAGGACCAGGACTTTGCGTCCTGCACGGGCGAGGTACGCGGCCGTCACCAGGCCGTTATGGCCCGCGCCGATGATGATGGCATCGTATCTTGAATTCATATCAAGTGCTCATCGAATAACTGACTCCGTCACCCCAAGCAAATCCGCCACCGACACTTCACGCAGCTTCCGGCGCACGAGGTCCGCTTGCCGCAAACGGTCAGCCGAAAAAGTCTGGGCGACGGCGACGCAACGCATCCCTGCCTCCTTGGCCGCTTCCACCCCGTTGATTGCGTCCTCGACAACCACGCATTGGCTTTGGGTAAGTCCAAGTTTTGCGGCGGCAGCCAGAAAGATATCCGGCGCCGGTTTTTTGTTCCGCACTTCTTCTCCCCAAACCAGCGCATCCCAGCCTTCAGGCGGCAAACCGATCTGACGTAAGTTCGCTTCGATCTTGACCCGGTCCGCGCTGGACGCCACGGCCACGCGCAGGCCGGCCTGGCGGCAAGCCTTGACTATCTCATGAGCGCCGGGAAACGATTGAAGCTGCTTCGGTACAAGTTCGAGATAAATCTCGTACGTCCGGGCTTTGGCGGAGGGAAGGTCGAGCGGAAAATGATGTTTCTCCGCCACGCCGCCGATGTACCGATCCTCGCCCGTGCCGACGAACGGCAGAAAGTCCGCCGGCTGAACCACGAGCCCCTTTTCTTTGAACATGGCAATCGCCGCCGCGTTTATGAGCGGCTCGGAATCCGTCAGCACACCGTCCATGTCGAAGATCACCGCACGAATGTCAGTTGGATTCCACGCCCGCCTCGGCTCGATCATTGCGCGAGCTTAAGAGGTCGCCTGAGTGGGTCAAGGGCACAAAGTGCGCGGGGAGCGCGTGAGTCGAGACGCCTGGCCGGGATCTGCAGGTTTTTCATGCCCGGGGACTAGCCCGCCCTGACAATGAATCCGGCTTCCAGTTTGCTAAGACTGTGAGAGGCTTGCTGGCGGAGCATGGAGGGATCATAGTCTGGTCATGAAGCTAACTACTCCCTGCCCGATGCTGGTAGCGGAGTCTTTGTCGTACACTGAAGCTAGCGGCCCCAATCTGCTGCAAGTCGGCGACAATGCGGTAGAGCATTATAAGCACGAAATTTCCCGCGCCCACGAATTGCAAACCTACCGCTCCGGAACGGTCGCGCTTTTTTTCTTCATCCTGATTACGGCTGCTTCAATCCAAGCTCAACCGCTCTCGTTTCGGCCCGCAATCCACTTGTCAGGGGGCCCCGACCCATCGTCCGTGCTCCTGGCGGACGTGAACAAAGACGGGACCAAAGATATCCTCGTGGCGAACATCGGAGGGGCCAGCCTCTCGGTTTATCTGAACGACGGGAAAGGGGGATTCACGTCGGCCAAGGGCTCGCCTTTTCCTGCCGGCCAGCTGCCCAATGACCTCGCGTTGGGGGATTTCAATCAGGACGGCAATCTCGACGTGGCCATCGCCAATCACAGCGTTCAGCGCGTGACCGTGCTACTCGGGGACGGGAAGGGCGGATTCGCGTTCGCGCCAGGCTCGCCCTTTTCGGTAGCCAGCAATCCTCACCCTCACGGCATCGCCGCGGCGGATTTCAACAGGGATGGCAAACTCGACATTTCGGTGGACAGTTGGGGCGAAAACAAAGTGTTGGTGCTGTTCGGGAATGGCGACGGCACGTTCGGCAAGCCCGGCGCCAAGTTCGGAGTTGGTGAGGCTCCTTACCAGCGTCTGCGCGCAGCGGACCTCAACGGTGACGGTCGGGCTGACATCGTGACCTCGAATTGGCGAGGCAGCTCGCTCTCTATCCTTCTAAGCGACGGTAAAGGAAATTTCTCGCTCTCGGGCGGCAGGAATTTAGCGGTTCCTCCATCTCCCTTCGCCTTGGCTATCGGCGACTTCAATGGGGATCGCCACCTCGACATCGCCGTGGCTCATTTCTCTGGCCATGATGTTGATCCGAGTCGGAACGGTCTGTCGGTTCTCTTTGGCGATGGCAAAGGGAATTTCTCCTTGGCCAAAGGATCGCCGTTCCCCGTCGGTCATTACCCTCCGACCGTCGTCGCCGGCGATCTCAATGGTGACGGCATCGACGACGTTGTTGTGCCGAATCATGTTGACAATACGGTGACGATTTATTTTGGCGGTAAGGACGGTCCAAAGCAGGCCGAGGGTTCGCCGATCCCGGTAGGCCACGGCCCCCGGTGTGTGGCTGTGGCGGACCTGAATGGTGATGGCAAGGCCGACCTGGTGGTTTGCGACGGCGACGACAATGAGGTTATCATTCTGCTTGCAAGATGATCCGTCGCAGGGCCTCAGGCAGCGCCTAGCCCTAGCGTCTTTTCCAGAACTTCTTGAACGAAAGCGGCTAATTCCGGCTCAGCAGAGGCGCGCGGACCCGCGACGTTCAACACCCGAATATCGTTATCCTTGATGAACCGAAGCAGTTCCTTTTCGGGTGACGCGGGGCCTCCGTCTCGAAACAGGTGAAGCACAGGTTTGTGGTGTATCCGGGCGAATTCAACGGTTTCGTTGGAGCCGCCTGCCAGGTCCGGTGCGATGGAAAAAACAACCGTGCCATCGCTGTCGCGAACGTTCCATTCCGTGCGCTCGGCGTAGGCGCTGCTGGGCGTCTCAGTCAGTTGATAGCGCGAGGAGATCGGCCCGTCCTCGGCCAGGCGTCCCGCCGGACACCAACCGCCATGCGGCAGGCTATGCTTGATCGCGAAGTCGAGCGTCGCGCGGTCAGCACCGGCCTGGCCTCCGGACACCAGTTTGGCGATTCCAATTCCCATGGCGTGTCCGTCAGGACAAACCTGCCCGTTCGATCAGGACCGCGCGCACCGGCGAGCCATCGGCGCCGGCCAACCGCAGCGGCAGCGCGATGAGTTCGCAGCAGCCAACCGGCGCCGCCCGTAGGTCGAGGTTTTCCAGAATCATTATCTTGGCAGCGCCGAGCGCGTGATGAATCGGGAGTGTCTTGCTGTCCAACTGGTCAACCGAAGGCACGTCCACGCCGAATAGGCGCACGCCTTGTCGGCCGAGCCACGTAGGAACGTCCGGCGCGAGCGTGGGAATACGGGACGGAAAAATGGATTTGTCGTCGCAAGCGTTCGTGCGCACGAGCACGCGCGGCGTGGCGCGTCCATCGAGGCCGGCGAACACGTCGCGGTTTATGATTTCTTGGCCTTGCGCATGAAACACTCTCGCAGGGCCGATGAAGAGCTCGGGCGGAAGAGCATCGATAGTAGCTCCGCTTTCCTCGTAATGATAGGGAGCATCGAGGTGCGTGCCGCTATGGATGCTGCACGTGAGTTTGCCGACGTTGCACGACGCGCCGTCGCGAAGACGCGCGATAAATCGGAATTCAAAGGGCGTGTCGCCGGGCCAGGGCGCGAGTTGCTCCGAATGCAGATGGGAAATGTCGATGATTTTCATGGCACAAGAGCGGGAGCAGCGGGATAGGATTCGTAGGCGCGGGTCAGCATGATCTTCTTCAGCCGCGCGACTGCCTCCGCGCAATCAGCATAACTGTTGTAGAGCGGTGAGGGTGAGAGGCGAATGAGATCGGGTTGACGAAAATCCGGAATGACACCCGCTGCTCGCAAGGCCTGGCACACACGCCAGCCCTCGGGATGGGCGATGGCCACGTGGCCTCCTCGGCTCACGGCATCCCGTGGAGTGGCGATGCTGAAACCGAACGACGCGAGTTCGCCGTCAATCTGGGAGATGAGAAAGTCAGTTTGAGCGAGTGATTTTTCGCGGAGAGCAGTCACGCCGCCCGCTTCGGCGATGAGTTCGAGCGAACCCAGCAGTGGCGCGAGCGAGAGAATGTGCGGGGTGCCGATATGCAAGGCGGTCG
>CAYUPI010000107.1:0-10768 GCA_964446585.1 uncultured Verrucomicrobiota bacterium | reverse complement strand
ACCCACAACCTTCGGCTCCGGAGGCCGACGCTCTATCCAATTGAGCTACTCGCGCTAAACCGAGTGCAAGGTAGAACCACCGTGGCTTCCAATCAACCGTTTTGTGGGCCGGCATCAGCGCAAGCATTGTTCGCCGGACCGGCACCAGCCGTGGACCCTTGCACCGGAAATCCGAAAGAAATACGAAGCGCGAAGGACGAGGCCATCATCGGCTGCCACCGGTTTGCTGATCTCGCGGCCACGGATTCGGGTTTGAGAATTCGGGCTTCTTTCGGCCTTCGGATTTCGAGCTTTGGACTTCTGATCGTCCATCCTCACCGTTGCCAAACAGGCGCGGGCTTCGTTACCATTCACGCATGAAGAAGTTTCTAGGTCTGGTCGCCGCGTCCATGCTGGTGGGGTTAGCCTCCGCCCAGGCGCAGTCGCCCGATGATCAGTATGTCCAAATTTACAATCTGATGCAGGAAGCCGACGCGTTAAACAGCAACGGCCAGTTGAATCAGGCGCTGACAAAGTACCTCGAGGCAAGGACGGCCCTGCAACGATTCCAAAGAGGTTACGCGGAATGGAATGCGCAGGTTGTTAAGTTCCGGTTGAATTACCTCGACGGCAAAATTGCGTCGCTGTCCCCACAGGCGCCGACGCCCAGCGTCCCGATCGCAACCCCCTCTAAGCCGGGCACCGCCGCCGCCCCCTCTGCCGCGCCGCCAGCTAAAGGCCCTTCCCCAAGTGATCTCGAAATACAGCTCAGCGCTTCTCAGGAGCAGGTGCGTCAACTGCAAGCCGATAAAACCCTGCTCGAAGCGAAACTCAAAGAAGCGCTTGCCGCTCAGCCCGCGGCCCTGGACCCGCGCGAGCTGGCCAAAGCAGAGGAGAAAATCCAGGTGCTCCAAAAAGAAAATGATCTGTTGAAAGTCAGCTTGAGCGACGCGAAAGCAAAGGCTGCGCCTGCAAGCCCGCCTCCAGCGTCTGGTCCGTCCAGCGCGCAAACTGCCACCGAAAAGACTTTGGCCCAAACCAACCGAAAACTGGCCGACCAAACCGCGAAGGCCCAGGCGCTCGAGCAGGAAAAAAAAGCGCTTCAGAAAAAGCTCGATAGTCTCATCCCGAGCAACTGGAACGCCACTTCCATCGAGGCAACCAAGAGCGGGTTGGAGGAGGCAAATCGTCAGTTGGCCGAACAAAAGCAACTCGTTTCCAAACTGACGCTCGAGAAGAATGCGCTGCAAAACCGGCTGCGTTCGACCAGCGCCGACGCGGAGGCCACCAAGGCGTTGCGTGCTGAAAACCAACTGCTCAGAAAGCAGCTTGCCGATTTAAAGGCGCCTCGACAAACGACACCCGGCACCCCGGACACCGCGCAGCAGTTGGCCCAGGCCCGGGCAAAGATCGCGGTACTGGAGTCCGATAAAGAGATGCTGCGGCTGGAAAAAATCGCCCTGGAAAATCGCGTAAAACAGATATCTCAGGCCCCAAGCTCGGCGGCGAAGGTCGCGCCCGCGCCCGTCGCTGTTGAAGGACACAGTAAGCCGACGGCCCAAAGCTCGGCGCAGGAGTCCGCCCGAATCAAGCAACTTGAGCGCGAACGCGATGATTTGCAAAAGAAGCTGGCGGCCGCCCTCAAAGAGATAATCGGTCGCGACGGCAAATCCGGGGGAACGCGAGTTGACGAGCTGGAAGGCCAATTGAACGCAGTGCGGGCGCGCCTCGAGGTGTTTGAAGCCCGCGCAGTGCCGTACACCTCCGAGGAACTGGCGCTGCTGAGCAAACCGCAGACCCGGCTGGCCAACGCGGCGGCGAAGTCGGAGAAGAAAGTGATCCACGAGCCGCCGGCGGGCTCCGCCACGCTGGTCGCCGAGGCGCAGCGCTATTTTGCGGAGCGGCGGCTCGATAAAGCCGAGGAAAAATATTCGCAGGTCCTGCGCCAGGACGACAAAAACGTTTACACGCTCGCCAATCTCGCGACGATTCAACTGGAACGCGGCCGGCTCGACGAAGCCGAGAAGCATATCAACCAGGCGGTCGCTCTCGCCCCCGGCGACGCCTACAGTCTTTCAATTCTCGGCTATCTCAGATACAAGCAGCAAAAGTACGACGAGGCGCTGGACGCCTTGGGCCGCGCCGCGAAACTTGAGCCGGAAAACGCCGAGATCCAAAATTACCTCGGGTTGACCCTGAGCCAAAAGGGACAACGACTGCCCGCCGAGACCGCCCTGCGCAGAGCAATCCAGATTGACCCGAGCTACGGCAGCGCTCACAACAATCTGGCGGTAATTTATCTCTCCCAGCAGCCGCCCGCGGTGGAGTTGGCGAGATGGCATTATCAAAAGGCGCTGGCTGCCGGGCATCCGCGCAATCCCGAGCTGGAAAAAATGCTCGATGCAAGGAAAGCAGCCGAGCAGAAGCCATGATTCGATTTCGGATTTTGGATTTGAAATTCTGAGCCGCCTCGACAGACCTGCTACAGTTAATAGACCGCCTCTCCCGGAACATGTTGCGCCAGGCTTTTCATGAGTTCCAGATTTCGACCCGGGGCCGCGGGCTCAATGAGTTTACGGACCAGGTTGCCGCCTGGATCTCCAGCCAAGGCTGCCGCGACGGATTGCTCACTTTGCATGTGCGCCACACCTCTGCTTCGTTGCTCATCCAGGAGAACGCCGATCCCGATGTACGGCGGGATTTTGAAAAATTCTTTGCCCGCCTGGTGCCGGACGGCGACCCGTTGTTCATCCACACAGCCGAAGGCGACGACGACATGCCTGCCCACATTCGAACGGCACTCACGACCGTCAACCTGTCAATTCCGGTCATTGGCGGCCAACTGGCACTAGGGACCTGGCAAGGGATTTACCTGTGGGAACACCGTCGCTCGCCGCATCGCCGCAACGTGGCCGCGCACTTCATCGGCGAACTGAAGGTGTAGCAGGATACGACTTGAGGTTTCGTGCGAGTGGTGTCATTGTCACCTCCGACTCAGCCCGCATTCTCCGACGCTTGTGGCATATAATATGTCTGTTGGAATCCCGCATCGGCCGGCCAGGGGTTTCACCCTGATTGAGCTGCTGGTCGTCATCGCGATCATCGCCATCTTGGCGGCGATGTTATTACCCGCGCTGGCGAAAGCGAAAGAAGCGGGGCGGAAGGCAAATTGCCTCAGTAATCTGCACCAGATGGGGATCGGCCTGTTGATGTATGCGGACGATAGTAACGGCATCGTTCCTCGAGGCAATGAACCGCTTTGGTTCCAGGTGTTGTCGCCGAACCTCGGGGTGCGGTCCACTAACGATTTCAAGAAAGTGCGGGTCTATACCTGTCCCAGTTATCCGGATAAGCGGCAGTTGATTTGTTACGTGGATAATGCCTGGCAATTCAACAGTCCAACCGATCAGGTGGGTTCTGCGCTGAATGGGCTTGCGAAACTCAGCAAGATTCGGCGGCCATCCGACACGGTCTATCTCGCCGACAACGAATCCGGTTCGTGGCGACCGATCATCACCGATTTGGCTATCATCGGGTCGGATGAGCTGAACGATGTGTGGAGTCCCGATCATCTGCCGTATATGCCAAACGGGCGCGTGTTGAATACGGAGCGAAGAGTGGCCCTGGCGCGCCATGGGCTTGGCTCGTCCCTCTTGTTTTTTGACGGTCACGCGGGTTGGAAGAGGTCGAAACTCTTGGTCGTTGACGATTGGAAGGATGTCAAATAACAAGGCCGAACTCTGAGAGAGGGCGGGGGACAGCTCGATGTCTGACTCGGCTCGAATCTGGTGCCGCGACAGATCAACGATTGAAAGGGAACTCGTTAATCCAATGGAACCCGCGGCTGATCAGCAATGGGGGAGCATCGTCCTGCCGGCGCAGTTGGACGGAGACCTTGCCGCCATCGAAGACCCCTTCGAGAACCAGCGAGTTTGTCTCCGGTTGCTTGAAGGTCAGAATCATTGAGTTGGTTTCTCCGCGACGGGTGATGGTGACCGTCCCTTTAGCCTGGTCGAATTCCATCCGTTGTCGGCGGCCCGAGCCATCGGCCAACAACACGACTCCCAGGCCCATCGTGCTTATCCCGACACGCACCCAGCGCTGGTTATCCGGCAGCGCGCGGTCGGCAACTTCATCGCGCGTGAACGATTCGACGCGGTAATAGCCCGCCCAGGGCTTTTTCGATGCAGGCGAATTCAGTTCCTTTAGCATCCGGTAGTTGGTCCAGATGGGCATGAGGCTGACATAAGCAATGAAGGCCAGTCGCGCGACCTGCGCGGTCCGTTTCAGCCAGGGCGGACGCAATGGATTCGACCACTGCGGTGCCGGAGCAACGGGGAGATTGAGGAAGAACACGTTGAACAACCGAGCCGCATGTGGCGCGACGATGAAAAGCGACATGACCAACAACCGCGATGAAAACAGTTTCACTGGTACGTCATAGCAAAAGTTCATTAGCATCACGTTGGTGAGGACGGCGGCGGAGAGCAGGCCCCCTACGAGCGAGGTGCGTCGGAAGAAGAGCAGGAAACCGCCAGCCACTTCCATGAGGCCGCTGAACATGACGTAAGCCTTCGAGGCGCCCATGAACGCCCAGAGCAAACCCATGGGCGAGGAATCGCCATAGGCCATCAGCAATCGGTCCGGGCCGGGCGGCGGGAACTGCAAGGGCATGACTTTGTGCCATCCGTAGTCGAGCATCGTCACTCCGAGGCAGTAGCGGACCAGGATACGCATGGCCTCGAGCGTCCGTGGCGAGAGGGGCCGAGCGCGGCGCGCGACTGTCCAGGGGGCCGCAATCACCAGTGCCGCCACCGCAAAAAAGAACACTTCCACGTAGTTGTAAGTGGTATCGCCGCTGCCACCCGGAAAGATGCTGATCTTGAGCCCGAAAGCGATTTTGCCGACCAAGGGAACGATTTTGAACATCAGCTTCTCATAAACGTCCACGAGGCTTTCGGTGAGGGGAATCGCGCCGAGCGGAAAAGGAAAAATGTGGAGAAACAGGTACGCCATCAGCCAGCGGAGCGCAAATGTCGAAATCAAGGCTTTGCGCTCAGGTGGAGTTGGTGCGGTTTGTGACGGGGCCGCCGAAAAGTGCGCCGGTGGCTCGTCGGCGTCCAGGAAGCGCGCGCGCAGTTCCGGCGTCGGCACGGGACAGGACTCCCGCCGGCCGAACCAGCGATATCGGTTCCGCGCGACGCAGTCGTAAGCCCAGTCGCGGACTCGCCGTGGCAGCAACCGGCCGAGCCGCGCCAGCCGCCACGGAAATCCGAGTCGGCTCGCGATGCAGATGGCCGCGTCTGATCGCGTGTGCACGCCGTCAGCGTCGATCAACACCATGCTGTCGGGAAGAGTCGCCGGGGAGTTAGCGGCTGCGAGCGCCGCCCGGCCGGCCGCCGATTGCAGCGAGGCGAATCGAAAAATGCCGTGCCGGTCGTGCTCGACGATCCAAGCGACCGATGCATTGCAGAGATGACACACGCCGTCGAATAGAATGAGCGGAGGCTCGTGGCCGGGCATGAGAGGATTATTCTCGTCCTCGTCCTGGAAGCAAGAGCCGGGAAGCGGAGATCCAAAATTTGCTCGACACTTCTCTTGCCTACGCCGAACCTTCGCCAACGCAATTGAACTATACCGCTTATGAAGCCACTCTCCTGGATAGCCTTTTTCACCGCTCTGCTTGGCCTTGTGAGCATCAGTCGCGCTGACGATGCGGCAGCACTCCAAGGTATTTGGCTCGCCACCACTGCCGAACTCGGCGGGATCCCGCGACCGCCCAGCGCCGTAACGAACATTGTTCTTAGAATCACTGACAACAAATGGGAGGTGACTGTCGCCGGTCATCCCGACAGGGGCACGCTGAAGATCGACGGCGCCGCCAAGCCTAAGACCATGGACCTCACCGGCGCCGAAGGCCCGAATGCGGGGCGTAACATCCCGACCATCTACGAAATAACGGGCAATAAATTGAAGATTTGTTATGGTCTGAAAGGCTCCCCTCGTCCCACCGAATTTAAAACCGCCCGCGGCACTCAGCAGTACCTGGTCGTTTACCAGCGCAGCCAGAAGTAACGAGGCAGAGGGTACGGAGATATACCAAGCGTCGCCAGTTTCGGGAAATCGGCTATCCTCAAGGTCTGAACGTTTCCCTCACTAACGAGCTGGAAACGGCTATCGCAGAAAATGGGGAGAGCGGGCTTTACAATAATGCCAGCGAGATGGTCCGTGACGCCCTTCGGCGCGCGTTTTGCGAGCCGCACAGCTTGAATTTGGAGGACGATACGCCCGAGCTGGCCGCCTTGGTTCGAGAAGCAGTACGTGGTGGCCACACCTCGCAGCGCAAGGGTGATGTTCGCAGGCTGCTGACATCGCCTCTGGTCGTTACAAAATCGCTCTCGCAATGCGACCGCAGGCGGTCATAATTCAGATGTGGCCGCCACCCTCCTCCTCGTCCAGGAATCCTCAGCTTTAAGCCATCAACCACTCAGAAACTGCGCGCACACAAAGCCGTCTTCGTCATCAGCGGCCAGGCGATCTGCCGGTTCATCGATGAAATTACCTTTAAGTCTGCGCTGTTGGCCTGATGGACCCGGATAGATGCCAACACTCCGGCCTAAATTCCCGAATGCGGCCTTAGTTGTCGCTGCGGCTTTCGCAATGCTCGGCGCGGACCTGTTTGGCTCCGAAAACGTGCCGCATCGCCCATTTGCCATGTGGGCGGATGTGCCGGAGCGGGGGCAGTTCGTTGTCGGGGTCGTTTACGAGGAGTCCGAGGCCTATCACATTTGGAGCAGCGGCCATCATTACCAGAACATCACGGTGAAGTCGGGTGGGGAGGAGTACGGGATAGATATTAACCAGGGCTATTTTGCGATTCAGTACGGCATGACCGAGAAGTGGGCTGCAGACCTAAACGTGGGAGTCACGACCGCCGGCTGGAGATATTTCAACTCCACCAATGGCGCGATCCAGTCCACTACCGGCCTGATGGATACATCCTTCGGCGTGCGCTACCAGGTCTTCAAGGAGTCAGCGGCAACCGGACCTTGGACGCCGACGCTTACGCTGCGCGCGGGGGCGGTGCTCCCCGGCAGTTTTAATGAAGATTTCGCCTTTGCGCCGGGCACGCGCTCAGCCGCTATCGAACCCGAATTGTTATTGCGAAAGCACTTCGCCTGGCCAGGGTTCGGGGTTTATTTCGACGGCCTTTTTCGTTGGAACCGGACCACTCACAATGACCAGTACATAGCCGATATCGGCCTGTTCCAGCAGATCAAAGGATGGGAGCTCGACGTTGGTTATCGCCACCTTCAGACTCTCAGTGGCAGCGATATTCTCCTCGACACGACAACTCACAATATTGTGTATCCCCGAGGCGTACGGGAAATCAGCGACACGATTGTATCTGGCTTTAGCTACACTACTTCGAAGAGGCATCTTCGCTGGGGCTTTCAGGCGCGCACCGTCGTTGATGGTAGCAATACCGACGGAAAATTCTGGGTCGGTGGGTCGGTGGACATCCCGTTCGGCGGCGGTCGAGCTGAATAGGAAGGGCGTACGCGACGCGGCGACAGAGCGCTATTATATAGCTCGCGTGACGTTGACCGATGCCAACGGCAATACGGCGCACTGCTCGGTGCCGGTCGCAGTAGTCGGCACATTCGATTTCTGGCGTACGAACAAGTTCACGGCCGCGGAGCAGATGAACGCGGACATCATCGGCGCTGCGGCAGACTCCGATACAGATGCTTTCCCAAGCTTGATCGAATACGCGATGGCCCTTGAGCCCGAATCCACCAACAGCACCGACACCCTGTGTGCGAGGTTTCAGTGACGATCACCACCACAGGAAATCACGATTGGGAGGGTCGCTGGCGTGCGCAGTCATCCAGGCAGTGCTGAGGAATTTGAAATACTCCGTGTGGGAATCGCCGAACAGCATCATCATGCGGTTCTTGCCCCTGTAGTTGTGCCATTGACCGCGCGGCAGCGTGACGTCGCGATTGGCGTGCCAGATCCAGTCGCCCTGAATGATCTTGGTGGTGGGCTTGAGGCTGACTTCCATGGTTTTGATCGGGCGGGGAGGCGAGCCTTTGGGACCGCAGACCATCTTGACCTGGAAATAGTCGAAGGCGAATTCGGTCAGATAGCTGTTGCCGTATTGAAGATAGCAATTGGTGCAGTTGACGCCGCGCGCCGCGAGCGACCAGAGGTCACCGTTGTCAGAGGGGCAGCGGAAAACTTCATAGCCGTAAGCGCTGGAAACATAGACATTCAAGGGACGATTCGTGGCGCTGGTGAAAACGTCATAGCGCCCATCTTTGCCGCCGGTTGAAGCCCAGTCATAAATCTCGGGATAAGTGGAGTTGTTATCCTCGGTGTACATGTGGAACGCCTTGCCGATTTGGCTCTGATTGCTCATGCAGCGGGTGGTGAAAGCCTTTTGCTTGGCGCCCGCCAGGACCGGCAGCAGCAGCGCAGCGAGGATCGCGATGACGGCGATCACCACCAGCAACTCGATCAGCGTGAAAGCTCGCGCTGAGCACCCTTCGTAACGACAAAGCCTGAGCTCAGTCGCTCGGACGTGTCGCTGACCGCCAGGTATGGCTTTGGCAACGGGTGTCATCAATCGATCATGCGCGCGCAGATTTTCAACGTCAAGCAGCTCGAGCGATGGAATGATGAAAGCGGGAGGCGGGGATCAGCGCTGTTTCGTTAATTCCATTCCCCCGCATCCAATAGGGAGGGTGAGGGGTCGCCCGAGAACAGCGCCGCCCTACCTGCGGCGCGCTAAAAGCTAATACCGATGAGCAGCCTGATGTTAACCTTTTCGTGCCCTTCCAGTTCGAGGTGAGGGTTGTGATCCGGATCGCCGTTGAAATTTGCGCCATAAACCTGGGGCAGCACCGAGAGCGTCGCCCACCATTTCTCACGACGGTAGCTCACCGCCGGTCCTACGAACACCGCGGTGTTCTCCCAGATCCGGTAATCCGGCAGTTCGTTGTGGTCGCGCACCTCCAGACCCAGCGACCAGTGCTTGTTCAAATCCCGCGCAATGCCGAAATCGACTTCCACTTCCCCCTCGACCGAGTGGAGATTGTCCGCCCATTCAGTGGCGTGAACGAGGTTGAACGCCCACTTCCAATCGCCATGCCGCTGGCCGAAAATTATCTTCTCTTCGATCTCGGCCTCCTCGCCGGAGAACCGCGGCTCCAGATATAAAGTCAACCCTACGCGATGATCGGCGGGATTCCACACCAGGTAACGGTTCTCGATTGAGATGCCTTGGAACTTGAACTCGGACTTGTCCACCGGCGGCGTCTGGCTGACGTCCCGGAAACTCTCGGCCGCAGTGTTGAGGTACAGCGAGACGCTGTAATTGTCCGTCACCCCATATTCCAGTTCTTCTCGCAGTTCCCAAAGATTGTAGTTACTTTGCTTGACCTCGCCGCCGCTGGTCCGTTGCGTGCGCAGGGTGATCCATTGTTCGAATTCCATCCCGCCTTGAGGCAGAACTTCTGGCTCGTACGTGTAGGTGAAACGGCGTTCGTCAGCGCGCGCGCCACAGAGGCAAAGTCCCCCGACCAACAGTACTGCGAGGATGTTACGGTTTGGTCTCAGATAGTCCTTCATATGGATTGCGAGTTTCATCTGTGAGCGTAACTTAGCCCGTGCCCGGACACGGCGCTGCTGGTCGGTTGCCAAGCTGGCTTCCAGAGGCAATTCACCGCCAGAACTTGGCAACGGACTGCCAGACATAGTCGCAACCGGCGTTTAGGGTGGCAAGGTATGAAGATGCGGGCGGCAATTCTCACCTTCAGTGGCATCCTCGGCTGGGCAGCGGTTACAACGTCGCTCTCGGCCCAGGAAAAGCGCAAACGGCCTGTCGAAGGGATCATGGACAACTCGTTTCTGGTCGAAGAGGCTTACAACCAGGAAGAAGGAGTGGTCCAGCACATCTTCAACGGGGTGTACGGCGCGGACAAGATTTTCGGACCAGTGCGGCACGCTTTGGATTTGTCTTTCACGCAGGAGTGGCCCCTGTTTGGCCAAACGCATCAGTTCAGCTACACCGTGCCCTATGGTTTCGCCTGGGAACACAGCCAGTCAGGGAACGGGTTGCGCGATGTCCTGCTGAATTATCGCTATCAGGCGTACTTCGCCGAGAAAACGCTGACCGGTTTCGCCCCGCGATTCAGTCTCGTGGTTCCGACCGGTGACGACGACAAAGGGTTCGGCAACGGCGTCCTGGGATATCAATGGAGCCTGCCGCTGAGCACCGCACTGGGAGACCAGTGGTACGTCCATGCCAACGCTGGTTTGACCTGGCTGCCGGGGGTCGGCTCAACGCGCTCTGTCGATTTACTGAGCTACAACGCCGGCGCCAGCGTGATTTACTGCGTGAGCGATCGATTCAATCTCATGCTGGAATGGATCGGCAATTGGAATGAAGACTTTGACGGAAGCGGCATTAGTCACGAGTTCTCCTCTGTGATCTCGCCCGGAGCGCGCTACGCGTTTAATTTCGCCAATGGTTCGCAACTGGTTCTGGGTGTCGGCCTCCCCATCGGATTGACTGCGGCCGCCCCCGACCTGGGCGCGTTTTTGTATTTTTCTTTCGAGCACAGACTTTTCGGTAAGAAGGCGGGAGATTAGGAAGCTGTTGAAAAGGTGGCCGCCGAGGTAACAAGCTGGATCTCGAAAGAAATCTGGGGGACGCTTCCGCCTCGCTACCTGATACGCTTCCCACAGTTATTCAGCCGCCACCGAGGAGTGCCCGCAAAAG
>CAYUPI010000106.1:0-11148 GCA_964446585.1 uncultured Verrucomicrobiota bacterium | reverse complement strand
TATGAAAGTCTATAGACACGGAGACGTGCTAATCGCACCAATTGAAAGCGTGCCCGCGAACGCGAGATTGCGTGAAGGTCTAATCCTGGCGCAGGGCGAAATCACTGGCCATGCTCATCGGGTTGAGACGGATAGTCGAGCCGAACTTCTCGAAGCAGGCCCAGAGCTATTCCTTCGCGTTCTCGGCTCGCCAGCAAGAATTGTCCACGAGGAGCATCGCCCCATCGAGCTGCCGCCTGGGAGTTACCGCGTCTGGCGCCAGCGTGAATTTGATCCGAGCGAGGACCTGACGGTGATGGACTAAGTGTGTGCTCAAGTTCTGGAAACCCTGGAAAAGGAGAAGCCCGGCAAGCTCTATCAGTCCAGTAGGGATTCCAACGGCCGTGGCGGACCACTCGTCTTTGCCCCGCGGATTTACCTCTGAAGACGTAGCCCGGAGGGCCATCCTTTGCGGGAGCGCAGTTGAGGGCTTGTGGACCGGCAGATTGAAATTTGAGCGAGAGCCTCGACTCCGCACGCTGCCAAGAGGCTTCACGGCTGCGCATCTCACCATTATCGAATGTCCTAACTTCCAACGTTTGCCGGAAAACCTTTGGGCCGGGGAAGTCACCATTCGAGGATGCCCAGCCTTCCGTGCAATTCTGGCGGATATCGCTTTCGAGCGGCTTGAGGTGAGCGACCATGAAGGGGACCTTATAATCGAAGACGGACCGCCTTTAGGGTCTATCCGCCTGATTCGCTTTTTTGGCGACCTGAAACTCGGCTCCGCACTGGTTTGCCAAAATCTCGCCTGGCCCCAGTCGCCGCTTGAATCCTTGCCAGGAAGAATCAGGGTCAGTGGAACCCTGGACTTGAGCGGATCTCGTCATTTGAAGCGATTGCCCGCTCGAATGAAACTCGACTCACTGATTCTCCGACAATGCCCGCGCCTTAAATTTCTGCCAGACAGTCTCGAGGCTCGGTCTGTGGACATTGCGGGATGCACTAGCTTTAATTGGCAGGAAAATGCGTTTGTTGAGGTGTCGAATTTCAATATGGCTGGTTGCGCGCAAATTGACTCGTTGCCGGGGTGGCTGCTCGTGAAAGACTCGCTTGACATTGCGAATACAGGCTTGCGCGAACTCCCAGAAAGCCAGCAGGGTTGCCGACTGCTCTGGCGTGGGGTGGAGGTCGACGCGCGCACTGCTTTTCATCCTGAAGAGATCGGCGTCCAGGAGATTTTTGCCCAACGAAATGCGGAAGTCCGCAGAGTCATGCTTGAACGGGTCGGCTGGGAACGCTTTCTAAACGAAGCGAAACCCAAAGTCCGGGACCGTGACCACGACCCCGGTGGTGATCGACATCTGCTCCATGTCTCGTTGCCGGATCGTGAAGAAATCCTGGTTTTGTGCATCACCTGTCCATCCACTGGCCGCCGCTACTTTATTCGGATTCCTCCACGTCTGACGACTTGTCACCAAGCCGCCGCCTGGATGGCCGGTTTTGACGACCCTAAGCAGTATGAGCCTGTGATTGAAACCTAGACAGTGCGGCAGGGGGCTCGACCGCTGAATAAATGCTTCCTACCTGGAGGCATTCAGGCAGCGCCCTTCTTCTTCCCAAGCGCGCGCAGGTATTCGCGATCCCAGGCGGCAGGGATGCTTTCCCGAGGCGACCACGGCCCGGGTTGATACGCGCGGGAGGAAATGCCCTGCTGGCTTAGTTCACAGACATGCCAATCCTGACGGTTGGTGGTGTCCCAAAACTCGACCGCGTCGTCGGGCTTGAAATCGGGTTGGTCAAAAGCATCGGGATGGAATAACCAATCACAAACAATGGAAACCTGGTCTGGTGAGACTGGCCGGAGCTCGTGCACCATGACGTAATCAGGATGCAGGCTCAGCAGGAGGTTCGGGAAAATTGAATAATAGAAAACGCGATGATGATTCTCAGCGCCGATGTCGCCAACGGGAGATGCGCAGGCATTGCCACTCATGGTCAAGCTGCCGCCTTTAGTAATGGGCATGAAGCCGCCGAGGAATGGACCTTCGCACAAGTCATTTTCCGCGGAATCGTAGGGCGTCAGTTTCGACAGCGCCGGATGAACGAGCGGACAATGATAGCACTCGGAGTAATTCTCGAAAATCAGTTTCCAGTTGGCCCGCACGTCGTATTCGATGCGACGGGCCGAGCGCAGGTTTGGCAGATTCCAATGAGTGAACTTCCCAAGCAAAGGCGCGAAGACTCGCTCAAGCGACTGAGGTCTCTCGGCAAGGTTGACGAAAATGAAACCCTCCCATAGCGCAATCGCAACCGGGCGCAAGCTATGCCGGGTTTTGTCAAAACCATCGACTTCATCCATGTGCGGGGCGCCGACGAGTCCGCCATCGAGGCCGTAGGTCCAGGCGTGATATGGACATTGAATGGTGGCGTGGAACCGGCCTGCTTTTGCTTCGCATAACCGCGTCCCGCGATGCCGGCAGACATTGTAAAAGGCTCGAAGGTGATCCTGCTGATCACGCAGAATGATTAGGCTCTCGCCCGCGACTTCCAGTACAAAGAAGTCGCCTCGGGTTGAAATCTGACTCTGATGTCCTGCGCAGAGCCAATGGCTGGAGAAAATCCGCTCGCGTTCCAGCGCGAAAATCTCCGGTGAGACAAGATAGCGCTGGGGCAGAGTTTTAGCCCCGGCGGCAAACGTGTCGGCGGTCTTTCGAAAGGCACCCGCTGCTCTGATTTTCATGATTCTTTCTGGATGGTAACACAGGGGCGACCTGGCTCAAGCCGCGTGCGACGAAGCTCCCAGACATAGAAGCGGTTGTTGGATCAGGCAAAAAATGTTCCGTGACTGGCTTCTTCCCTGTAGCTTATCCAGCAATATCCCGATGGTGAATGACCTCTTTCGTCGAAAGTCCGTCGATCGGATTTTGCAGGAATCCGAGCAGGAACGAATGGAGAGCGCGCATGGGGGCTCGCTGAGGCGGGCGCTTGGTGTAAAGGATCTGACGGCGCTCGGGATCGCGGCCATCATCGGCGCCGGAATCTTCGGCATGGTGGGACAGGCGGCGTTTGAAGGGGGACCGGCAGTTTCGCTCCTGTTTGTCTTCATCGCGATCGCTTGCGGCTTCACGGCCTTTTGCTATGCGGAATTCGCGTCGATGATTCCCATATCGGGCAGCGCCTACACCTATGCCTACGCGTCGTTTGGCGAGCTGGTGGCGTGGATCATCGGCTGGGATCTGCTGCTCGAATACGCCATTGGCAACATTGCCATTGCCATTTCCTGGTCTGAATACTTCACAGGCTTTCTTTCGGGATTTGGGATCCATATTCCGAAGTACATGACGATGGACTTTCTCTCTGCTTTGCGCGGGCACGACGCAGTGGCTGCTCTGCAGGCAAAGGGAGAAACGCTGACTCAGATTTTTGCCAGTCATTCCGATTTGAAAGTCCCCTATCAGGCCTGGAGTGCCGCGCCGACGTTCGGCCCCGTTCACCTGATTGCCGATCTCCCGGCGCTTTTGATCGTGCTTGCGGTGACCACCTTGATTTATCTCGGCATCAAAGAGAGCCGCAACGCCAACAACGCCATGGTGGCGGTAAAGCTCGTCGTGATTGCGAGCGTCATCGGAATCGGCTGCTTTTATGTCAATCCCCAAAACTGGTCTCCGTTTATGCCCAACAAGTTGACGGGTGTCCTGAAAGGCGTGGCAGCGGTTTTCTGGGCCTTCATCGGCTTCGATGCAATTTCGACGACTGCGGAAGAATGCAAAGACTCGCGGCGCGATCTGCCCCGGGCCATCTTTATCTCGCTGCTTTTCTGCACGGTGTTGTACGTCGTGATTTCGTTCGTGCTGACGGGGATTGTGAGTTACAAAGAGTTAAACGTGGGCGATCCCCTGGCGTATATTTTCAAGGAACGATTGCCCTGGTTCAGCGCGGCAGTGGCGGCGGGCGCCCTTTTTGCCATCGGGAGCGTGTTCCTGGTGTATCAACTCGGACAGCCGCGCATTTGGATGAGCATGAGCCGCGACGGATTGCTGCCGCCGATTTTTTCGCGCATCCATCCGAAACACAAGACGCCCGCATTCTCGACAGTCATCACGGGGCTGCTCGTGGCAATCCCGGCGTTGTTCATGAACCTGAGCGAGGTTGTGAATCTGAGCAGCATTGGGACGTTGTTCGCCTTTGTGCTGGTTTGCGGTGGCGTGTTGGTGCTGGAAAACTCGAAGACTCCTCCTGCCCGGCCGAAATTCAAGACACCCTATATTAATGGACGGTACCTGATTCCACTTCTTTACCTGGGCACTTGCTTTGTTCTCTATTATTATTTCAAGAGGGAAGCGTGGGAGCCTTTCTTCAGCCTGGAGCCGACCGCGAATGCAGATGGGAAATTGGAAGCTGGCTGGGCCCTGTTCAGGCACAAAATCCCGATGATCTTTTTTATTTTGATTGCGACAGCGCTGACAGCGCTTTCATTCATGAAGCGACTGTCCGCAATTCCGGTGCTCGGCTTGCTGACCTGTTTGTATCTGATGAGCCAGTTGGGAACCACGAATTGGATACGGTTCGCGCTTTGGCTGGCAGCAGGGCTGGTAATCTATTTCCTTTATGGCCGGAGGTTCAGCAAACTGAACAGAACTGCGACAGTGCCTGAGTGACGCCATGTGTCGCCCCATCGAGCCTGATATGCGACTGAACCGATTGTCGGCAGTCACGACACGCCGACAGTTCCTGGCGCGCTCGACCGGGTTGGTCGCGCTAGCGGCTATCTCGTCTCGCGCGGCTGAAGTGGGCGCGGTTGCCAGGCAACCATTCCGGGCCGCCATCATCGGTCACACAGGTCACGGGAATTACGGCCACGCCCACGACCTCATCTTCAACGGGCGCGATGATGTCAGGGTCGTAGCCGTCGCTGATGCGGACGCGGCCGGCCGCGCCCAGGCCGCGGCCCGGTCACAAGCGCTCCGATCGTATGCGGACTACCGGCAGATGTTGGAAAAAGAAAAACCCAACCTCGTCTGCGTCGCCCCACGCTGGACGGACGAACACCATGCAATGGCGCTGGCGGCTCTGCAGGTCGGGGCGCACATTTACACGGAGAAGCCGTTCACGCAAACGTTGGCCGAGGCCGACGAATTGCTGGCGGTGGCGGAGCGGGCAGGGCTGAAAATCGTTGTCGCCCACCAGATGCGACTGGCCCCGAACATTCTGGCGCTCAAGACCGCCATCGACAACGGCCTGCTGGGCGAGCTGCTGGAGATTCGGTCGCACGGCAAACAGGACCACCGCGCCGGGGGCGAGGACTTGCTCGTGCTCGGAGTCCACCTATTCGATCTGATGAGGTTCTTTGCCGGTGATCCGCTGTGGTGCGCTGCCCGGATTTCGCAGGGTGGCCACGAGATCACGCTCAAGGACGCGCATCCAGCGACGGAAGGCATCGGTCCTGTGGCGGGAGATGAGATCGAGGCTGAGTTTGCCTTTGCGCGCGGGATGCATGCGACCTTCGTTAGCCGATCGAAGTGCAAAGCATCCGCAGGGCCTTGGGGGATGGAACTGATCGGCAGCAAAGGCTCGGTCAGAATGCAGATGGAAATGGTCCCTCGGATCTACACGCTTCGTGAGGGAACATGGACGGGCGAGGGCAAGACCGATCAATGGCGCCCATGGGCCGAAGACCCGACGTTGAGCTGGGGTGAAACCGAACGGACTACGGAACGCGCGAACGGGCGCGTGGTGGACGACTGGCTGACGGCGGTCAGGCTGGATCGACAACCGGTGTGCAGCGGCTATGCCGGGATGAAAGCGCTCGAGATGGCCATGGCGGTGTTCGCCGCCGGGTTGGCGAGAGGCCGGGTCGATTTTCCCCTGAAGAACCGTCAACACCCGCTTCGGGCGTGAGCCGCCTGTGGCTGACGGTCGGACGACCCGAAGACCTCATATCGCGAGCTAATCGCGGACGACGGCCTGCAGCCGCTGCTTAAACTGCTCGACCAGTTTTTCGTGGGCGGCGTTGGCTTCGGCGTCGGTCAAGGTCCGGTCGGGATTCCGATAGGTAAACGCGTAGGCCATGCTTTTCTGCCCGGCGGGGACATTCTTGCCGCGGAAGATATCGAACAATTCGACGGACTCGAGATTGGCGGGTTTGGCCTGCTTGACGGCCTGCAGGACCGCTTCGTGTGTGGTTACATCCGGCACGAGCATGGCCACATCGCGGCGGATCGCAGGGAACACCGGGAGTGGCTTGAAGGATCGACCGGTCATTCGCCGTGCAAGCAGCGTGGCGAGATTGAGTTCCGCCAGGAACACCGCATCCCGCAAATCGCAGCGTCGGGCCAGCGGCGGAAGGAGCTGGCCCAGTTCGCCGACTTGAAATTTGCCCAGGTGAATGGTTGCTGACTCAAGGAGGAGCGCTGTGCTGTCAGGCCTGCGCGAATAATTTACGCCGCGCAGCCCAAATTGGTCGAAAAACTCCTCGAGCAATCCTTTTAGATCGAAAATGTCGAACTTCGCTTCCCGCGCTTCCCCGCTCCAGAATAACGCAGCGCGTTGGCCCGTGAGCGCGATGGCCAGGCGCCGTTCCTCGCAGGTTGGTCCAGCAACGTGTGACGCCTCGGCGCGCGTGGCAAAGAAGACCCTGCCAAGCTCGAACAGCGCCACGCTCCAGTTTTTGTGACATAAATTGTGGCGCAGGGAATCGAGCAAGCCGGGAATCAGGCTCGGCCGAAGCACGTTCATGTCGCTGCTCAGCGGATTGGCCAATGAGATTATGCCCTCCGCCTTCGACAGCTTTGCCGCTGCATCTGAAATCAGAGTTTGTCCCTGGGCCTCGAACAAGCCCAGACCCGTCAAAATTCGTCGCGCTTCCAGGAGTTGGTCATGCACGGCGTCGTAATCATTCGCGCCGAGCGCGCCTCGGGGAGGCGTTGCAGGAATCTTATCGACGCCATGGAGCCGCGCGATTTCCTCGATCAAATCCGCTTCCCGCTTCAGATCGACCCGGAAGCTCGGAACCCGAAAGCTTATCGGTTCCGGCAGTGTGGTCGGAGCATCCAGCGGGCGCGGCTTGCGGCCTGCCGCTTTGAGCCCGAGCCGGCCCAGATAGAATTCCATTTCTTCCGATTTCAGCTCGGTGCCGAGGAGTTGATTGACTTTTTGTGGCCGAAGAGTGAGTTGCCTTGGTTCCACCGGCTTGGGGTAAGCGTCCACCACCCCCTCGGCCAATTGACCACCAGCCGTCTCCAATATCAGTTGTGCGGCTCGCTGGCTGGCCCAATCGCAAATGGCAATATCAGCACCCCGCTCGAAACGATAGGAGGACTCCGTGCGCAGTCCCAGCCGCTTGGAAGTCGCGCGAATATTCTGCGGCTTGAAACAGGCGCTCTCGATAAGCACATCGGCCGTGTCGAGCCTGATTTCACTGTTTTGGCCACCCATTACTCCGGCCAGAGCAATCGGTTTTGTTTCATCAGCGATCATGAGCGTCTCTCGGGTGAGCGTTCGTTCCTGGCCATCGAGGGTCATGAACTTTTCTCCCTCAGCCGCGCGGCGGATGACGATGGTGGGGCGTGATTCGTGATGCGTGATACGTGATGCGTGAACCTCTTTGGAAGTGTTGATTGCGCCCGCCTGAAGCAGGTGGTAGTCGAAGGCGTGCAGAGGCTGGCCGGACTCGAGCATGACATAGTTCGTCACGTCCACGACGTTGTTGATGCTGCGAATGCCAACTTTCTCCAACGTGTGTTTCAGCCAGTCGGGACTTGGGCCAATTTTCACTCCCTGAAGGACGCGCGCTGTGTACCGCGGACACAACTCGCCATCTTCACACCGGACCGCGACCAGGTTTTCGACTTTGACCGCTGAACTTGAAGCCGAAGCCTCCGGCAATCGGAGCCGATTACCAGTCACCGCACTGATCTCGCGCGCGATGCCGATGACGCTATTCCAGTCGGGCCGATTGGGTGTAATCTCCAGGTCATAGACCACGTCGCTGCCGGAGCGGCGTAGATACTCGGCGAAAGGCTGGCCTACTTTCGCGTCCTCGCGGAGGATCAACAGCCCTTCCACGTCGCTGCCCAGTCCCAACTCCTGAGGCGAGCACATCATGCCGTGCGATTCCACTCCGCGTATTTTACCGACTTTGATTGTCTGCGGAGGCTGACCTGGTTTTGCGGGCAAGGTCTGCCCGGGCAGGATCAGGGGCACTTTGTCGCCCACCTTGAAATTATGCGCGCCGCAGACGATCTGCCGCTCGCCTTTGCCGTCGTTGACGCGGCACAATAACAGCTTGTCCGCGTTCGGATGTTTGTCGCACGTGATGACCTGACCAACGACCACCCCTTCGAATTCGCCGGCGAGTTTATGGACGTCCTCGACTTCGATGCCGAGCATGGTCAATCGCTCCGCCAATTCCTCGGGCGACCAATCGAAATCGACGTACTGTTTGAGCCAGTTAAGAGTTATCTTCATGATTCGCAAGCTCGGCGACCGATAAAGTGGGGTCCGTCATAACTTGGCCGCGATTGGCAGTATCTTGTCAAAGTGGCCGTCGCAGTGCTCCAGTTCGACTCCATGATTTGCAGCGCACGCTGTAATGACGATATCGCTGGCCGGGACCGTTACGCCTGCCTCGCGACAGCGGCGCGCCAGTTTGCGCGCGGTTTTCCACACTGGCGAGTGCACCGAAAGCAATGTGATTTCTTTCTCCAATTCGGCCAGTTCGCTCCTTTCTCTCGCGCCACGGGCCCCATTCCACAATTCCACCAGGGTCATTTCGCACCAGGAGGCTTCCCCGGCCAGCACCAGATCCTCAACACGCTCGCTCGCTTCCGATTCAAGTTCACGCAGATACTCGATCCAACTTGAGGTATCAACCAGCTTCACTTCATCGCCTCCCACTTGGCATCCTGGCGGATGACTTTCAGATCCTCCTGGGTCATGAAATCTTTGAATGACCCGCGAATGCGCGCGTTAAGTCTGGCCAGGCGCTGAAGCCGGTTGTATTTCTCAACAGCGGTAAGAATTGCTTGTTTTTTCGTCTTCGCGCGGGTGTGCCTGATGGCTTCCGCCAGCACTTTTTCTGGAATATCAATTGTCGTCTTCACGCCTCCAAAATGGTCCAATTCGAAATCCTGTCAATCTAATTCTGGAATCCACACTTGTGACACGAATGCCACCTGTTCGGCTCAAAATTGCTTCAAGAACCGCACGTCGTTTTCGTAAAGAAGCCGGATATCGTTGATGCCGTAGCGAATCATCGCGATGCGCTCGATCCCAAATCCGAAGGCCCACCCGGTCCAGGCTTCCGGGTCGTAGCCGACGTTTTCGAACACCTGCGGATGCACCATGCCGCAGCCGGCGATCTCAAGCCATTCTCTGCCCAGCTTCCGAGTGAGCGCGCTGCTGAAGTCGATTTCAAAGCTTGGTTCGGTGTAGCTGAAATAGTGGGGGCGGAAACGGATACGGGTCTCTGGCCCCATCAGCTCTTTGAACACAAACTCGACGGTCCCTTTCAGGTCGCCGACAGTTACATCCCGGTCCACATAGAGTCCCTCGACCTGTTGAAACGTCGGATTGTGGGTGGCATCGGCGTTATCGCGCCGATACACTCGACCCGGCACGATGATCCGGACCGGCGGTTGTTGCTTCTCCATCACACGGATTTGGACTGGAGAGGTGTGGGTGCGGAGAAGAAGTTGAGGGTTGAGAATTGACCCGCTTTCGTCTGACTTCGGCGCGGCGAGGGGTTGAGGGCCGGAGCCTTGATTCTCGATGCCGGCTGCTGGATGTTGGATGTAAAAAGTGTCCTGTGTGTCGCGCGCGGGATGATCCGCAGGCGTATTCAGCGCGTCGAAGCAATGGTATTCGTCTTCCACTTCCGGGCCGTCTGCGACGACGAACCCTAGCTTGCGAAAACTGCGGACGATGTCCTCGGTTACTTGCGTCAGGGGATGCAGCTTGCCGAGCATGCGCCGGCGGCCTGGGAGCGTGAAGTCCGTCGGTTCCTTGGGCTGCGCGGCTTTCAACTCGAGTTCACTCCGACGCTCGCCCAAGGCCACCTCGAGCTCAGCTTTGGCGCGGTTGATTGCCTGCCCGGCAGCCGGTTTTTCCTCCTTGGGTAAAGCTCCCAACTGCTTCATCAGTGCGGTGAGCTTGCCATGCGCTCCAAGATAGTTGACGCGTACGTGTTCGAGCACAGACAGATCCGCCGCAGCTCGCAATTCGGCCAGAGCCGATTGCTTCAACGGTTCAATATCGTCCAGGAATGCCATAACTCGACGAAGCCGGAGGTTGCGCGTGTGCCAGCCGTGCCGTCATTCGCGCCCGATTGAGGCGGCGCGAAGGAGGCCAGCGTTTAGGAATGACCCTCATTCCTCGACCGAAAATCGAGCCCTGTGTCGCTTAAGCCTTCGCCGCCTTGGCCCGCAAAGCGTTTTGGGCGATCTTGACCAACTCGCTGAACGCTGCGCCATCCGTCGCCGCCAGATCGGCGATGACCTTGCGATCCAGCGCAACCCGGGCGGCCTTCAGGCCCTCAATCAGTCGGCTGTAAGTAATCCCGGCGGCGCGAGCAGCGGCATTGATGCGGATTTGCCACAGCGCGCGGAAATTGCGCTTCTTGGTCTTGCGATCGCGGAAGGCGTACTGGCGGCCGTGATCGATGGCATCGGAGGCATAGCGATAAAGCTTGGAGCGGCGCATCCGGAAGCCTTTGGCGGCCCGAATCATCCGGGTGCGTCGTTTGCGGGAAGCGGGGGCGTTAGTAACGCGCATGAGCTAGTGGGTAGTTGATGGTTGAACGTTGAAAGAGAGCAAGCGGATCAATGGCTAAAGGGAAGGCTCTGCTTGATGCGATACGCGTCGGTTGAATGGACCAGCGTAGTGCCCGTCAGGGCGCGACGGCGCTTCGGATTCTTCGTTTGCAGCAAATGCCGCTTGCCGGCCCGCGCACGAAGCACTTTTCCACCAGCAGTAATCTTGAACCGCTTCGCGGCCGATTTCTTGGTTTTGATGCCTTTTGGACGTCGCATAAGCTGAACTTTTTCTCAAAAAAGAGCGCGCAATATATGGTCCTGCAATGGGTAACGCAAGCCGCATTTTATGTTCGCGCTATGCGAGAGCGCATCTTGATACCACCACCATCTTAAGTGCTGACCCAAAGCTCGTCCC
>CAYUPI010000105.1:0-11747 GCA_964446585.1 uncultured Verrucomicrobiota bacterium | reverse complement strand
CCGAACCGCAGTTATCGGAAACCGTCGGGGTGCCAAGCGCCACATTGGTCGCTCCGCACAGTCCGGGCGATGCCGCTACCGTTACCAGCGCCGGACAACTAATCGTCGGGGCCTCGGTGTCATTGACAATCACCGTCTGCGTGCAAGTCACGCTGTTGCCGTGACTGTCTGTTGCAGTCCAAATCACTGTGTTCGTGCCCACGGGGAAGAGGGCAGGAGCATTATTCGTCACCGTCACCGAACCGCAGTTATCGGAAACCGTCGGGGTGCCAAGCGCCACATTGGTCGCTCCACAAAGACCAGGGGATGCCGCTACGGTTACCAGCGCCGGACAACTAATCGTTGGGGCCTGGATATCATTGACAATCACTGTCTGCGTGCAACTCACGCTGTTGCCATGACTGTCCGTCACTGTCCAAATCACACTGTTGGTCCCCACCGGGAAGAGCGCCGGAGCATTGCTGGTGATGGTCACCGGACCGCAGTTGTCAGCGACCGTCGGCGTGCCCAACGCCACATTGGTCGCTCCACAAAGACCAGGGGATGCCGCTACGGTTACCAGCGCCGGACAACTAATCGTTGGGGCCTGGATATCATTGACAATCACTGTCTGCGTGCAACTCACGCTGTTGCCATGACTGTCCGTCACTGTCCAAATCACACTGTTGGTCCCCACCGGGAAGAGCGCCGGAGCATTGCTGGTGATGGTCACCGGACCGCAGTTGTCAGCGACCGTCGGCGTGCCCAACGCCACGTTGGTCGCTCCGCACAGTCCGGGCGATGCCACAACGGTCGTAGAGGCGGGACAGGAGATGGTCAGCGGGGTGACGGTCAAGGTTGCACTGTTGCTGATGCTGTTGCCGCACGTTCCACTAACGACCACGCTATAGACGCCAGAATCTCCGATGGTCACGCTGCTAAAGACCAGATTGCTCGCAGTCTGGCCGGACAGCGCAACTGTACCTTTGTACCATTGATAAATCAGACCCGTGCCAGACGCATCCACAGCGAATGTGGCGGTAGTTCCCACGCAATTCGTCAGGCTGGCCGGCCCGCTATTTACTACGGGCGCAAAACAGGTAGGCGTGGTTGTCACCCACGTGGAGGTATTGTCCGAATAATTGAGATCGTCCTCGGCGCTTAAGATTTGCGCGGTGTTGGTGAAACTGATGCCGAAGGGCGTCGAGGGCGCCACCTGGGCCGTGAAAGAAATCCGCCCGCCTGCTCCGACCGGAAGATTGGGCAGGTCCCAATAGATCATACTGCCCAACAGCAAGCCGCCCGCGGGCAGGGTGTTGGGATCAACGATGACCTGCGCCGGAAGAGTATCGCTCAACTGCACGCCGGTGGCCGGGTTCAAGCCACTGGTCTTGTTCGTGTAACTCAATGTGTAGGTAATGAAATCGCCGGGCAAGGCAGTCGAAGGGCCGGTCTTGAGCACCATGAGATCCGGCGTGCCTGGTCTCGGCGCGGGCTTATGGACCTGGAGACTTCCCATCGCGGAAGGTTTGCCGCTGAGGGCCAGCGAACTTCCAGTGTTCAGGTGTGCGCCGGCCGCAAGGCGAGTACAGAAATTAACAAACGCCGGCTGTCCATCCAGAATGTTAACCGTAAACGTGTAAGACCACGTCCCCGAGGAAAGCGGGGCGAACAAGGTTGGTGGGGAGGCGAACACGACATTCGAGGAGGTGCTGAAATAGAAAAGGCTCTCGATCCCGGGATTGCCGCTATTGATGTGCGGAAAATCAAGCCTGACAGTCTGATTGTTTCCTTGAGCGTTTACCCAGTGAACCCGGCAGGGAATCATGTCCAGTTCTTCCCAATTCAGAAGATTGCCGGCATACCAATTATTGGTGTCGCCCTTGTTCTGACCCTCCAACGTGATTGACGTGGCGAGACTGTTCATGCCCGCACCCAACAGCAATAACTGGATCAATAGCGTCCGTACTGCGCGCACTGAATTCAGTTCCCGATTCATAGGTGCCCAAATCTCACTTTTCTACCTGCTTCAGTTTAGAGCAGGCCTATGAATCAACAATCAGGGGCGGACAGGTTTGTTATCCCGGTGCGATTGCGGAATGCCAGCCAGGGGAATCCCCGATCAACGGAAAGCTCAAAAACCCAATCTCAAGACCAAAAAAGGACCAAGCTCCAAATTCCAAAGTCACCTCGCCGTTAGGCAGGACTGATTAGGAATTTGGAGCTTGTGTCCCGGAGCTTCTTTGGTTTTTGGACCTTGGAACTTGGAGCTCTTCTTAAGTGGGTATTTCGCGCTGCACCCAGGAAGTAGCGTATTGGGTGAGCTCGCCCGCATTTTTCAAGTTGAGCTTCCGTTTTATCTGTTCGCGATAGTACTCAATGGTCTTGATGCTCAGGTGCAATTCGTCGGCGATCTCACGTGTCTTTTTCCACTGGCCGATGAGTTGAAAGACTTCCAACTCGCGGTCGCTGAGACCTTTGACGGGGGACTCGCTGATGTCCGATTGCCCGCGTACCTGTTGCTGCAGCATTTTAGCCGCGAGTCGGTCGCTGACGTAAATCGCCCCGGTGAGCACACGCCGGATGGCGGTCAGAATCTTTTCCAGCGCCTCTTCCTTCATCAAGTAACCCAGGGCGCCGGCCCGGAATGCAATCTCGGCATAGATCGATTCATCGTGGACGCTAACCACCAGGACCGGCAGGCCCGGATGCTGCGCCTTGATGTTGCGCATCAATTCCAAGCCGCTGCTGTCCTTGAGCGAGATATCGGCAATGACGAGCGCAGGCTTGAGCGTACTGATCGCGCTCATCGCGCGAGACGCATCCTCCTCCTCGCCGCAAACCACCATATCCGACTGCCGGTTGATGAGCTGCGCGATGCCGAAGCGCACTACGGCGTGATCGTCCACCAGCAGGATCCGCGCGCGCGTGTCCTTTACACTGTTTGATTTGGCCGGGGCCATGGTGTCACAAGTCAAGTTTGCAGTCATCGCTTTCGCCTTCGGGGCTCTTAAATTTTATGGCGGCACTACCGCCCCAATGCGAGCGTTGCCCCGATTTTGCTACAACACCGGGCGGTATGCAATCTCAATACGCGCTTATTCGCAGGTTCAGCGCCAACCCCGGGGGCAATCGTTGAAGCCGACAGTTCATGCGTTTTTTCGCGACTCGCGGGTCTTTTGCTGTCCAGATTTGAGCCAGCCGCGTCCACTTCTCAAGCGCGCTTCCTTCGACGGACGCTCAAATCCAGCCCGGCACGGCTGATTGACTATCCGGGGAGCGCGGTCAACCCGATCCATGTAGCAGCGTCTCGTAAGAGCGCCGCGCTTCGTGGTGGAATTGAAAATTGAAGAATGCGGCGCTCTTACGAGACGCCGCTACGGAAGTGCGAGTTGCCGCTGCCCACACCGCTTGACTCGCGTTCGAGCGCAAATAGACTTTAGCGATGCGGTTTCGACTTCATTTTGAATTCCCATTTCGGGCCGTCATCTGGCGCGAATGAGAAAGCCCTCGGTTCTCGTCATTTTTCTCACGGTCTTCATCGACCTGATTGGTTTCGGCATCGTGCTGCCCCTGCTGCCGATTTACACACGCAATTTGGGAGCGCGCGGATGGATGATCGGCGCGATCATGGCCTCCTTCTCGGCCATGCAGTTTCTGTTCGCGCCTGGCTGGGGCCACCTCTCCGATCTGATCGGACGCAGGCCCGTTCTGTTGGTAAGCACCGCCGGGGCGGCGCTGTCATATGCCATGTTCGCGATCGGTTCAGCCCTGAAGCCGCCGCTGGCTTTATGGGTATTGCTCGGCTCGCGCGTGTTCGCAGGAATTTGCGGTGCCAACATTACCGTGGCCCAGGCTTACATTGCCGACATCACGCCGCCGTCTGAACGGTCGAGAAGAATGGGCTTGATCGGCATGGCGTTCGGTCTGGGTTTCATTTTTGGCCCCGCCCTGGGAGGCCTCAGCATCCACTTAACTGGAGTCCAGGGGCCAGGCTGGGTGGCTTCGGCCTTATGCGCGATCAACTTTGGGTTGACGCTGGCGATTCTGCCCGAGAGTTGGAAACAGAGCTCCGAACATGTCGCGGCACGGCCCCGGATGGCGCAGTGGCTGCACACGCTCAGTCATCCCAAAATCGGATTACTTGTGGTGGTCTTTTTCCTGGCCACTTTTTGTTTCACCTGTTTTGAAACGACGCTCGGCCTCTTGATTGGCCGAAATTTCCACCTCGACGCGCGCCGGGATCAGGATGCAAAAATCATCGGCTACCTCTTCGCCTATTGCGGAATCATTGGTGCAGTTGTGCAGGGTGGGGCGATCGGTCGCATTGTGAAAAAAAGCGGCGAACCGCGCGTTATCGCCAACAGCTTGTTTCTGGTGGCATTGGGCTTGGCGCCGATGCCGTTCATTAAGGGAAGTGGCACGGGTGCGTGGCTCCTGTTGCTGGCAGTACTCAGCCTCCTGTCGATCGGTTCGAGCCTGACCCGACCGCCGGTGTTTGGGTTGCTTTCCAATCTGACGCCAGCGCACGAGCAAGGGGCAACCATCGGCGTAGCCCAAAGTGCCGGCAGCCTCGCCCGAATCGTCGGACCCGTTTTTGCGGCGACCCTACTGGATATTTCAGCTCCCTCGCCTTACCTGATTTGCAGTGGAATTTCGCTGCTAACCGCCCTGCTGGTCGTTCAAAAATTGTGCCGCGAGCCCCAGCCCCTTGCGACTGGCCATGCGTCCGATCTGGCCAAGTGAGGCGCGATTGCGTATCAAAGTCACGTATCTTTCGCCCGTCATGCTGAGACGCGTCTTTACTCTGTTCGGTTGTCTGTTTTGCCTGGCCAGCACCTTCACGCTAATGGCCGCCTCGATTCGCTTCGAGATCAGCCTTGCCAAAGACCTGGCTACAAACCAGCAAGCTGGACGGCTTTTTGTCATTCTCGGCCAAACGAATAACCCAAATCCACGCAACGCGCTGGGCCGAACCGGCTCGGACGCTCCGCAAGCTTTCGCGCGCGATGTGACGAGCTTCTCCCCTGACGAACCAGCAATCGTAGATCAAACCTCGCTTGGCTTTCCGCTCGCCAGCTTTGCCGCATTACCCGCAGGAGATTACTCCGTCCAGGCTTTGTTCGATTCAAATCGCGATCTCCGATCGCCCGCCTCGTCCGGCAATCTTTTCAGTCTCGCGAAAACTGTCCACCTTGACCCGGCGCGAGGCGAGGTCGTAAGGCTCGAGATAAACCAGCAAATTCCGCCCGAGCAGTTACGACGAGACACCGAGCAAGTCAAGTTCATCAGAATTGAATCCCCGCTCCTGAGCCGCTTTCATGGCCGGACCATCTATCTCCGGGCCGGCATCCTGCTCCCAAGCGATTACGCCACTGACCCGACGCGCCGATACCCGCTCTGGGTACGTATCGGCGGGTTCAACACCCGTTACTCCGCAATCAGCCAATTGCTCGGGAACACCTGGATGGCAGACGACTCGCCGCGGTTCATTCTGCTGCAACTGGACGGCGCCGGTCCGTTCGGAGATCCCTACTACGTCAACTCGGCCAACAATGGTCCTTATGGCGACGCGCTCGTCCAGGAGCTCATTCCATGGGTCGAATCGAAGTTTCGTGTCCTCGGCCAGCCGCGGACGCGCGTACTCTCGGGCACTTCAACGGGCGGATGGGTGGCGCTGGCATTGCAGATTTTCTATCCAGACTTCTTTAACGGTGCATGGGCCTCGTGCCCGGACCCGGTGGATTTCCGCGCCTTTCAACTTATGGACCTCTACCGCGATGACAACGCCTACGTGAACAGGCACGGCAACGAACGGCCCAGCGCGCGCGACCTAAGAGGTGATGTCACGCTGACCATGCGCCGCGAGGTTGGGGCCGAGAACCTCCTTGGCCGCGGCGACTGCTTTACCACGTCCGGTGGACAGTGGGGCGCCTGGAACGCAGTCTTCAGCCCGAGGGGCGCCGACGGCTTGCCCATCCCGCTGTGGGACCCGCAGACTGGCCAGATTCGCCGCGACATCGCCGAGCAAGTGAAGAAATATGACCTGAGGCTGGTGCTGGAAGAAAACTGGAAAACCCTGGGACCGAAGCTTCGGGGCAAGCTGCACATAGCCGCCGGCGATGCGGACCAATATTTTTTGAACAACGCCGTTCACCTGCTGGACGAATATCTCCGCGGGACTGATCCACCAGCCGACGCAAAAATCGTTTACGGCCCGGGAAAGGGCCACGGCTGGTCGAATCTTTCGATGGGCGAGATGCTCAAGGAAATGAAAGCCGCCACCGAGCAGACGCCGTAGAAGGATCTCGGCCAGAAAAATTAGAGACAGCCAAATGCGACCTCTTCAGCCATAATTCTGCCGATGACGAGTGCTGAAATCAGACAATCGTTCCTGGATTTCTTCAAATCGAAAGGCCACACTATCGTGCCGTCGGCGAGCTTGCTGCCCGACTCGCCCAATTTGCTGTTCACGAACGCCGGCATGAACCAGTTCGTGACGATATTCCTTGGCCAGCGCGCGCCCGATGTCTCGAAATGGCCGGGCGCCATTGCGGGCAGCGACAAGCGCGCCGCCGATACCCAGAAGTGCATCCGCGCCGGCGGCAAACATAACGACCTCGAAGACGTCGGGCTGGACACTTATCACCTCACGTTTTTCGAGATGCTTGGCAACTGGTCCTTCGGCGACTATTTCAAAAGGGAATCGCTCATCTGGGGTTGGGAGCTTCTTACAAGGGTCTGGGGGATTCCACCTAAACGCCTTTTCGCAACCGTTTACGCCCCCGATAAGGCGAAAGGCGATCCGGCGGAATTCGATCAAGAAGCCGCCGACGTCTGGACCGGGATTTTCCACAAAGAAGGACTCGACCCCGCGATCCACATCGTCCACGGCGGCAAAAAAGATAATTTCTGGATGATGGGCGACACCGGACCCTGCGGTCCGTGTTCGGAAATCCATTTCAACCTGCTGCCATCAGATGATGAGCCGGCCGCGCGCGTTCTGGTCAATGCCGGCGCCGAGCGCTGCATCGAAATCTGGAACCACGTCTTCATCCAGTTCAATGCGAATCCCGATGGCACGTACTCGCCTCTATCTGCAAACCACGTGGATACAGGCATGGGCTTTGACCGCATCGCCGGCTTTTATGCGGGCACGAAGGGCTTTAGGGAGTTTTCTGATCTGCCTTCTGCTTACGACACGGACATTTTCACCGTGATCTTCGCCGAACTGGAAAAGCTCTCCGGGAAGAAATATAGGGGCACCCTGCCGAAGCCCGGCAGCACCGGCGACACTGATCAGCAGAAAATCGACATCGCCTTCCGCGTTATTGCCGATCACATCCGCGCGCTAAGCTTTGCCATCGCCGACGGCATCCAGCCCGGCAACACGGATCGCAATTACGTCCTTCGGCGCATCCTGCGTCGCGCCGTGCGTTTCGGACGTACCCTCGGTTTCCACGAGCCCTTTTTCTACAAGCTGGTCTCTGTCGTAGCCGACACCATGGGCCATGTCTTCCCCGAAATCCGCGCTAGACAAGACCACATCGAGCAAATCATCCAGCGCGAGGAGGAGGCGTTTAATCAGACGCTGGACAGGGGAATTGAACTATTTACCCAAGAATGCGAGCGGCTGCGCATGGATGAGTTGACAAGGTCGCAAATGCTTGATGTTGTTCAGCAGGTCAACCAGGATTCCAAGGCCAAAGTCGGAGGCGAAGGCGGCGCAACCCTCAGCCCGACGAACACGAACACGAAAGTCATCTCTGGAGCCTTCGCTTTCAAGCTCTATGACACCTACGGCTTCCCGCTCGACCTGACCGAGTTGATGGCCCGTGAGCGTGACCTCTCCGTCGATGTCGCCGGCTTCGACCGGCTGATGGAAGAACAGAAGTCCCGCGCCCGCGCCGCGCAAAAGAAGACGGTTGTTGCCCTTCAGGAGGGCGTGGATTTGGTGTCAGCGACCACGTTTGTTGGATATGAGAGCATAAAATTATCATCTCGTGTCCTCACTGCAATACCGCAGGGAAAACGCTGGGCGGTGGTTCTTCCGGAGTCACCATTCTACGCAGAGATGGGTGGACAAGTTGGTGATACAGGGACAATTTCAGCTGGCGCAAACCTTTGGCCTGTTGTTGACACGAAGAAGGTGCATTTAACTTCTCTGCATATTATTGAGGGAGACGAGCCGCCGGCGATTGGCACCCCGGTGGAGGCTAAAGTGGATGTTGCGCGCCGCCGAGCTATCGAGCGCCATCACACGGTCACGCACCTCTTACACTGGGCGTTGCACGAAGTCGTCAGCAAAGATGCCGCGCAGAAAGGCTCATATGTCGGCCCTGAAAAACTCACGTTTGATTTCAGCAGCCCGCCGCTCACGCCGGAGCAAGTGGCCGACGTCGAGAAACTCGTCAATGAACGCATCCTCGAAAATGCGCGCGTGAGTTGGGTTGAGGCCAATTACGCCGACGTTAAGTCTCGAAAAGACATCATGCAACTCTTCGGGGAGAAGTACGGCCACACTGTTCGTGTCGTGCAAATCGGAGGACAAAAGGATCAGCTCGACGGCTACTCGATGGAGCTGTGTGGCGGGACACACACCCGCGCTACGGGCGAGATTGGATGGTTTCGAATTGTCGCTGAATCAGCCATCGCCGCCGGCATCCGGCGCATCGAGGCGGTGTCGGGCCTGGAAGCGTACAAACGAGCGAATGAGGAGCTACGTCTCATCAAGACGCTTTCCGGCAAAGTCAATTCGCCCGTGGGCGAATTGGAGAACAAAATTGAATCGATGCTGGCCCAACAAAAAGAGCTGGAGAAGCAGCTCAAAACGATGCAGCAAAAGCAAGCGGGCGAAGCAGCCTGCCGCCTGGCCGGCAAAGCACAAACCGTCGGCTCAACCAGGGCCATCGTGGAAAATCTTGGCGCGGCGGACGGCGACGCCCTGCAGGCCGTTGCCGATGCCCTCAAGGGCCATTTCCAGGGCGTGGTGGTCCTGGGCGGCGTCGCCAACGGAACCGTCTCACTCGTCGCCACGGTCTCGCCTGAGCTGACGAAAAAGTTTCAAGCAGGCAAAATCATCCAGGAAATTGCGTCGCTGGTAGGCGGCAAAGGGGGCGGCAGGCCCGATAATGCACGCGGCGGCGGGAAGGAAGCCGCGAAGCTTGAAGAGGCTTTGGCGAAGGCGCGGAAGCTGATTAGCTGACTACGGAAGCTATTGCTCGCGACAATGGAAGGAAATCCTGGGGTTAAGGTCCGCTGAGATATCATCTCGCAAACAGGGAGTTATCGTTGCTGGTGCGGCGCACCTTCAAGCCCTTCACCTTCTGCTGGCCTGTTGGTCACGGCGGCGGCCCTGGTCAGTTCACGCGCAATCGCCTCGGACAGATTTCCACCTATCGGGAAACTCATCTGCAATTTGCCGGAGGCATCGATGATCAACGTGCGAAAGTTATGATTGAAGAACGCGCCTTCCTTTTCGATCTTCACATCGGACAATCGGGCCAGTTCGGTGATCTTGTCCGCCGCGCCAGTCAAAAAGCTCCAATGTTTCGGATCGTAATGGTATTGCTCACCGTACGCTTTCAGCACTGACGGCGTATCAACCGACGGATCGAATGACACCGAAAGCAAATGCCAGTTGGTCGGCGCGCCGGGCATAGACTTGAGCTGCAGTTGCGCCTCCTCGAAATTCCGTGACAGCCGTGGGCAGAAATTCGGGATCGGACAGCGAGTGAAGAAAAAGGTGATCGCCAATGCCTGTCCCCGAAACTCGCTCAAACTCACCGCCTTTCCCAATTCGTTCGTGAATGGGTAGTCCAGCAACGGATGCCGGATCGGCTTTGATTCGGCAGTTGTCGGCGAAGGATTTGTGCTCCTTCCGGCATCGCCGCTTTTCCCGCCTCTCTTGGTGATCCGGTCGATCCAGCTATCGGTCTCACTTACGCGCAACCGGAAGCTCACCACGTCGCCCGCTCGCAACCTTTTCAACTCAGCTCCAATTCGGACATTGAAGGGCATGGTCATCGCGTCCATGTAATTTGATATGGCCTCGTGCTGAATGACAACTCTGTCGGTATCCGGACGGAGCTCACGAATGACTCCCCGCGCCTCGAAGGTGCGGAAGGCAGTATTCGTGCCGGCCGACCGCGCCGTAGAAACATTCGGTTGTCGCCCGCAGCCACTCAGCCCGATTCCAAACGCAGCTATTGCGCAAACAACATGCCGCCAGTCAATTCGTTGATGGACTAATGGGGAAGCCACTGAAATCGGTCGAGCTGGGCCCTGCGAGGCCACCTGCTTTCAAGGCGCGTGCTCGAAGCGAGCAGCAGGAAAAACGGCCGCACGACCCGTGTGTCGAGGGTTCTGGCGATACATTGGCCACGGGCCACGAGCTAGCGGTGCAGTCCCCTTCATAGCTCATGACCCAGCTGCACCCTGGCAACTGTGGCACCGACAAGAAATAGGCCGGCCGGGGCTCGCAGCACACAATCTCCGAACGCGTTCTGTCTCACGAATTGGGAAGTCGTCTCACACGGTATAGATTCATGCTGCCATTGGCATTCCCGTCGGTGAACGTCACGCTGCTGCTGCCGGCGGTGTTCGTGGCAATGTTGACGAAGTTCGAAACGGTCGCGGACCGCTCGACCACGTAAGTCAAGCCCGCGTTGGCAGTGTAATTGAAGCGAAATTGGGTAGCCGACAATCTCTGAGGAGCACTCAGCGCGATGGCTACCGGTGTTACCACGGAAATATTCACACCGGCAGATGTTTTCTTGGCGCCAAGGTTGTCCGTTGCGACGGCGGTGAGCGTGAACGCGCCGGCGGCCAGATTGTTGACCGGCAGGTTATAGGGCGCACTTGCGACAGACCCGAGTGATGTCGAATCCCTGAAAAACTCCAAGTTGGTCACCGAGCCATCGCTGTCGGTGGCCGTTGCTTTCAAAATACCTGACCAGGGCGCGGCAAAAGTCGCGCCGCTGACCGGATTCGTGATACTCACACTTGGCGGTTGGTTGGGCGCCGTGACGGTTACCGAAGCGGTCATGAAAGGGTGGACGGTGCAAAAGTAAGGAAAATTGCCGGCGCTCGTGAAAAAATTGGTGAACGAAAAAGGGCTGGGGTGCTGGCCCGAATCCCATAAGCTCGTGTTGCTCGTCGTAGAATGAGGTGTACTCCCGCTCGACCAAGTCCATCTGACCGAGTCATTTACATTGATTGAAACGCTCGAGGGGTTAAAAAAATTGTTGCCGATCGTCACGCTGGTTTGGACCGCCCGGACGTCTAACCCAAACGCACACAAGCATGTACCAACGATCAGCTTTCCCATCGGAATCGTGAAATGAGTCTTCTTCATATCTCAGCCTGTCTCTATGTTCGAGTACCAGGGCACCACTCTTGTTCCCGAAACAAAGGAACCAAAAAATCGCGAAATACACTTGAATTCCTCCAAAAAACGCGTATAAGAGCCCCAATGAAAAAACTCATCCTGTCCCTCGTAGTCGTGGCGTTTGCCGTCGCCGCCCAGGCGGGCGATTCCAAGACTTGTACCGCTAAAGACAAAACAGCTTGCACAACCAAGACCAGCACATCCGGTTGCTGCTCCACGGCCCAAGCTACGGCTTGCTGCAAAGGCGCGGCTGCCCGGCAGACCTACATGAGCCCCAAGGGTGCTGAGCAAGCCCCGAAGCTGATCGCTTCTCGCTAGCCTTCGCTAGAGCGCTTCAACAAAAACTGTAGCCACAAGAGACAAACCAACCGAGAGCGTC
>CAYUPI010000104.1:0-11767 GCA_964446585.1 uncultured Verrucomicrobiota bacterium | reverse complement strand
TTGAGGTTCAGTTCGCAACACACTCCCAGGCCAAATGCAAAATCCGGGTTTCAACGGTTTTATCCTCGCGCCACTTCAGGCCGTATCGTTCCACCAGTTGTTTCAACTCGTCTGTGAAGCTCCTTTTGCGATGATGCTGCTCCTGTTGGGCGATATACTTCGCCACCTCGCCGACGCCCGAGTGGGAGACGGAAAACACCCCATACCCGCGGCCCCACCCGAATTTGCCGGGGACCAGTCTGCCTTGGTTGATCCAGTGCGACGACTCCCCTTTGAATCGCTGCATCATCTCTTCGATGGACAGGCTAGTCGGCAGGTCTACCAACGCATGGACATGGTCTGGATTGACGAAGTTAATCTTCATATAGACGGCATTCTCGCCTGCCTACTCTGTGAGATGATCCGAGACCTTGCCGGCGGCAGCCTTGGTAAGGAGGGGGCGCCGTTCCAGCGTTGACCAAACCAGGTGAACCCAAACGCGTGAATAAGCATGAAGCGACAGGGGAGATGTAGGTAGCGTCGCGGCGAAATACAAGATGCGAAACCGTTGAAAACGGTTCCTCGGTACTCGCGGCCAACGAGCACCCCGCTGAAGCGGGGTGTTAATGAGACTCGGACTGTGCTCAGAAGACCTCTGTCGCGCACCTGCCCCCCTCCTTCCCCCTCTCATTTTGCTTTTTCACGGGTTGACTCGCGCGTAAGTTGAATGGCCCATGAAATTCACCTCGCACGCTGTCCGGAAGTTGTTCCTGATTTTTGCTTCCTGCCTGGCATGTAACCTCTTTGCGGCTGCTGCGACCAGCAACACTCCAATGAAAGACAACTCCGATTCCTCTGCTTCGAAGTCGTCCAAGCTGCCGTCGAACCGGTTTCGCCCAATTGACCTGTTCGATTTGGAAATCGCCACCGATCCGCAAATCTCCCCCGACGGCGCCAGGATCGTCTTTGTTCGGAACTTCAACGACATCATGAAAGACCGGAAACGCTCCAACTTGTGGATCGTCAATCATGATGGCTCCGACCTCCGGCCCCTCACCGCCGGCAACGAGAACGACAATTCGCCTCGATGGTCACCCGACGGCCAAAGGCTGCTCTATGCCTCGACCAGCGATGGGGCAGCCCAAATTTATGTGCGCTGGATGGACTCAGGCCAAATCGCAAAAGTCACCCGCTGTCCCAAATCCCCCAGCGGCATGGAATGGTCACCCGATGGCCGCTGGATCGCCTTTGCCATGTCCGTGCCGGATGATACGAAGCCCTTCGTCGAGATGCCTCCCAAACCCGAGGGGGCAGAATGGGCCAAACCGCCCAAAACGATTCGCCGGATGGTTTATCGGACCGACGAAAATGGCTACCTGGAGGAATCTCACAAACAGTTATTCGTCGTGCCGGCGGACGGAGGCGCTCCCCGCCAACTGACTCACGGACCTTTCGATCACGACGGGCCGTTCGCCTGGTCACCGGACGGCAGGGCGATCATTCTTTCAGCCAATCGGCACGATGACTGGGAGTATCAGCCAATCAACTCGGAAATCTACGAAGTCGCCATTAGCGACGGCAGCATCAAGTCCCTGACAGATCGAAATGGTCCCGACCATGGTCCCGCTCTTTCACCTGATGGCAGTCAAATCGCTTATGTCGGTTTCGACGATCGCTATCGGGGCTACGAAGTCACCAGGCTTTATGTGATGCACCGGGACGGCACCGGTTCCCGAGTTGTGACCAAAGACCTGGACCGTGACGTCCAGACACCGGTCTGGAGCAAAGATGGCAGCGGGATTTATTTCATGTTCGATGATCGCGGGAACACCAAAATTGGCTTCGCCACTCTCGATGGAAAAATCCAGGTTCTCGCGAATGATCTTGGCGGCATCTCACCCAGCCGACCCTACAGCGGAGGCACGTTCACAGTCGCCGCTGATGGAAGGTTCGCCTACACGCATTCTCGTCCGGAGCATCCCGCTGACATCGCGACTGGCCGCAAGGGAGTCGCCGAAATCAAACGCGTCACCCGCCTCAACGACGCCCTTTTTACTTTCAAAGAGCTTGGGCAAACTGAAGAAATCAACTGCCAATCCTCTTTTGACAAACGCTCCATTCAGGCCTGGATTACCAAACCGCCCGGATTTGATCCGCAGAAAAATTACCCGCTTATCCTCGAGATCCATGGCGGACCTTTTGCCAACTATGGCGACCGGTTTTCCTCCGAGAACCAGGTTTACGCCGGGGCCGGTTATGTCGTCCTGTACGTTAATCCGCGCGGCAGCACCAGCTATGGCGACGAATTCGGCAATCTGATCGACCGCAATTATCCGAGCCAGGATTACGACGACCTCATGTCGGCCGTGGACGCGGTAATCGAGCGCGGTTATGTGGATAAAGACAATCTATTCGTCACCGGCGGCAGTGGCGGAGGTGTTTTGACCGCCTGGATCGTTGGCAAGACGGAGCGATTTCGCGCCGCGGTTTCCGTCAAACCCGTCATTAACTGGTACAGCCACGTCCTCACCGCGGATATGCCCGGATATTTTTATCGCTATTGGTTTACCAAGCCGCCCTGGGAAAATGCGCAGGAGTATTTGACACGCTCGCCGCTCTCGCTGGTGGGACATGTCAAGACCCCCACGATGCTCCTCACCGGCGAGGCCGATTACCGCACCCCGATCTCGGAATCAGAGCAGCTTTACGAAGCTCTGAAAATCCGGAAGATAGACACCGCCCTGGTCCGGATCCCCGATGCCTCGCACATGATGGAAGGGCGCCCGAGTTACCTTGTGAGCAAACTGGTTCACATCCTCAAGTGGTTCGAAATCCATCGTAAGGAAGCGGCAAAGCAGACCGTTGATTAAGAATCCTGCCGACGGGCTGACGGGAATTCCCGTCTGTAAATGGTGGTAGTGGTGGCTGGTCCTATTGTCTGGCGGGGTTCAGCAGAATTTGCTACGACGTCTTGCGTGAGCGACGTCACTCGGATGATCGAGGCTGCGCACCGCGGCGACCTCTAGCCGCCGACCATCGGCCTGATCAATATTCGGAGTATTTTTTTCGATTCCATGCCGCGAACTGCCTGGCGGTAATATCAAAAGTATGAAGCGCCACATAAATCTCTTGCGCAGCGTTTTCTGCCTTGCTTTGTTCGGCTCCTTCTTTGCGGCAGCCCCGCCGGCACTCACTGCAATCTCCAATATTCCCTTCTTCGCCGCGAAGACGACTTACAACGGCCTGGTCTATCCCGAGGAAGGAGTTGTGCCCGGCGAAACCGGCTACTTCAGACTCGACGTGTCCCGCACTGGGAAATTCTCCGGAAAGCTTTTGGTCGGTCAGCAACATGCCGGCTTTAGCGGAAAGTTCAACGACAGTGGCACTGCATACGTCCCGGTTTCGGTTGGAACCGGGCAGTACGAAGCCATTCTAAACTCTGATTTCAGTATCGACTATCGCGAGATTAAGGTGCTGAAGTGGACCGTTGTTTTTCAACTGACCAACGGACTCGATAGCATAGTCGGGCAAATTCTTTCATATGAAAGAGCGGGCTGGAGCGGGATTGTTCAGGGAGAGCGGGCCGGGTTCAACGCCCGCACGAATGCCGCTCCGCAGGCTGGACGATACACGATGGTGTTGCCGGGAGGCTCAAGCGGCCTGAGCGGCCCGGAAGGCGACGGCTGGGCCACCCTGACAGTTGACGGAGCCGGCAACGTCCTGCTTCAGGGCGGGCTGGCGGATAATTTCAAATTCGTCACGAGATCAATCCTTTCCGCAAAGGGAGTGTGGCCGTTCTTTGTGCCATCGGACGGCGGCAGAGGGGCGTTGGCGGGTTGGCTGCAGTTTACAAATTCGACCGAAAGCGAGCTCGTCGGCCAGTTAATCTGGATAAGATCGCGGCATCCGGGAACCGCGTCATACGCCGAGGGGTTCACTAACCAAATCGGAGTTCTGGCTTCTCGTTACGTTCCCCCTGCCCCTAATCAGCCTGCGCTCAATCTCAGCGATCCGGTGCTGGTTTTGAGTGGGGGCGAGCTGAGTTCGAGCGTTACCAAAGCGCTAATCTTCCGGACGCCATCGGAGCTGCGAGGAACATCTGGCTCGCCGCCGCTGGTTAAATTTTATCCGGCTAAGGGCCTGTTTCTCGGTCTAGGTGATGTGCCCGGAACCATGCTGAGCCCAAGGCTTAGCGGTGCGGTGCTGCAAAACCGGAACGTCGGTTTTGGTTACTTCACCGGCAATGCTCGCTCCGGCGAGGTGATTATCGAGGAAAAACCAGATTGACCTCCAGTAGACTAGATTTCAGCTGAGAGGAGGTGAGTCGACGCCGATTTGTCTTCCACCTAATGAATGCGCCCAATCATGTCGACGCCCTCACAAGGGCCCGCCGTTGCCCACAGGATCGCTGATCTTGGTTACTTGGTCCCCTGATTCGCTTCGAATTCTGCGCGTCACTTGCGGTTCGGGGGCCTCTTCCCACTTGGTTTCCTCGCGGGAAGGCGATCCAACCCGCTGCCGGTTCGCGACTTGACGCACAGAGCGGTTGGGCCTAACGTCTAATTTGTCGCAGGGGAGCCAACCTGTCGTCCTCCGAAAGCATTCGGCGGATGCAGAGGCTGAGAGTGTCCCGAAAATATTAGGGACAGACCCGATGAACCTGCTCCAGGTAATGCTGGCGAAGGGAACTTCAGAGCGTTTCCTTCCAGCTCGTGCCGGCAGGCCGTGGGTAAATCCGAAATCCGAAGGCCAAAATCCGAGAGAAGTCTGAGATCCGAAATCACAAATCCGATTTTATGATTGCAACCAAGAGTTCGTTTGAGCCGCAGAGCACGGAGCCGCTGCCGCGTTCGCGAAAGGTTTGGGTCGGCGGGAAGCTCCACGCAGATGTGCGCGTGCCGTTTCGGGAGATCGAGTTAAGCCCGACTAAGTCGCTCACCGGTCGCGCGGAAACCAATGCCCCGGTCCGTGTCTATGATTGTTCCGGGCCCTGGAGCGATCCGGAGTTTCATGGAGAAGTAGAGCAAGGCCTGCCGCCCCTGCGGCGACAGTGGATTTTAGCGCGCGGAGACGTCGAGGAAACCAAGCCATCGTATCGCCCGATCCCGGGCCGCAGTGACGCGCCCATTCCGGCGTCGCTCCGACGTCAGCCCTTGCGCGCCAAACCGGGAAAGATCGTGACGCAGCTCCATTATGCGCGCCAGGGCGTCATCACCCCGGAGATGGAATTCATCGCAATCCGCGAAAACCTCGGACGGGAGGGGAAGGGACCACAGCACCACAAGACCATAGGACCACGAAATCTCGGCGGGGAATCATTTGGCGCCCGCATTCCCGAGGCGATCACGCCCGAATTCGTTCGGTCCGAAGTCGCCCGGGGCCGCGCGATCATTCCGGCCAACATCAATCATCCAGAAAGCGAGCCGATGATTATTGGGCGCAACTTCCTGGTGAAGATCAACGCCAACATCGGCAACAGCGCGGTGGCCTCGAGCATCGAGGAAGAAGTCGAAAAGATGCGCTGGGCCACCAAATGGGGCGCGGATACCGTGATGGATCTTTCTACGGGGAAGGACATCCACGAAACGCGCGAATGGATCATACGCAACTCGCCGGTGCCGATCGGCACGGTGCCGATTTACCAGGCCTTGGAAAAAGTTGACGGCAAAGCCGAGGAACTGACGTGGGAGGTCTATAGAGATACGCTCATCGAGCAGTGCGAGCAGGGAGTGGATTACTTCACCGTGCACGCCGGCGTGCTGCTGCGCTACATCCCCCTGACGGCGAGCCGAGTGACCGGCATTGTGTCGCGTGGCGGTTCGATCATGGCGAAATGGTGCCTGGCCCATCACCAGGAAAGCTTCCTTTACACCCGCTTCCGGGAGATCTGCGAAATTTTGCGCGCTTACGACGTCAGCTTCAGCCTGGGTGACGGTTTGCGGCCAGGCTCGATTGCCGACGCGAACGACGAGCCGCAATTCGCCGAACTGCGGACACAGGCGGAGCTCACGAAGATTTCCTGGGAGATGGGATGCCAGGTGATGAACGAAGGCCCCGGCCACATACCCATGCATCTCATCAAAGAGAACATGGAGAAACAACTCGAGTGGTGCCAGGAGGCGCCATTTTACACCCTCGGCCCCCTGACGACCGATATTGCTCCCGGTTACGATCATATCACGAGCGCGATTGGCGCGGCGATGATCGGTTGGTATGGCACCGCGATGCTTTGCTATGTCACCCCGAAGGAACACCTCGGCCTGCCGAACAAAAAAGACGTCAAGGACGGCGTGATCGCCTACAAAATCGCAGCCCACGCCGCTGACCTGGCCAAGGGCCATCCTTCAGCCCGGTATCGAGACAACGCGCTCAGCAAGGCGCGCTTCGAGTTTCGCTGGGAAGATCAATTCAACCTGAGCCTCGATCCGGTTACCGCCCGCGAGTTCCATGACGAAACTCTGCCGGCCGAAGGCGCCAAGCTCGCCCATTTCTGCTCGATGTGCGGACCGCATTTCTGCTCGATGAAGATCACCGAAGACGTGCGTCAATATGCGGCCGAGCAAGGTTTGAATGAGCAGGAGGCCCTCCAGCGGGGCATGGAAGACAAATCGAAAGAATTCGTCGAAAAAGGCGCGGAGGTGTACGCGAAGGCTTAGCCTTACTTTTTCCGGGTCGAGCGATCCTGCATCCAGAAGATGTCCTGGTTCCTGGGTGAGCTGACGTATTCGTTGGAATCCCAGGCGCCCCCGACGACGATCGGAGGAACCGTGCGGTCATCTCGCCATTTCTTGATTTCAGCATGGCCGTCCGCGAAGGAGAAACCGCCGGCTCGATTATGATAGCCGCCGGGATAATCAAAGTGAAAGCGCCAGGAAGTCGGACTGTCTGGATAGCCGGTCATATCTGTAAAGGCATTGCCGAAGTTGATGCGATCCTCGCGCTCATCCATTAAGACCCATGTCCGCGTCGGGCCAGGCGCAATCAGGTCTGTAAATTTGTGATAGACCCTCCACGCAGGTCCAGAGCAGTTTGCATCGGTTAAATCTCCCGAAGCCTCCATCCAACCTCCCACCCAGATGCTCATCGCCATAGTTCGAACGCGCGGAACCGATTGTCCCGCAAACGGCCCGTCGGAGGGTACCACCCGGCTCAGGTCCGCCGGGCATTTCCAGATTCCAACGGAGTTTCCACAATACGGCCACATCGGGCTTTTCTTGATGTCTTCATTGACATCCCAATTGGAATGATTGCCGGGACGATAGTCCAGTACTCCTTGGACCCAGGTCCATGGTACGTAGATACCGGAAGCTGTCGCGAACAAAAGCACATCGCGGTTGTCTTCAGAATACATCCGCCAGGCCAGCGACAGTTGGCGATGATTGCTCATGCACATAATCCCCTGCGCTTTGGTCTTGGCCTTGGAAAGCGCCGGCAAAAGCATCGAGGCGAGAATGGCGATGATGGCGATGACGACGAGCAGTTCGATCAGAGTAAACCCTTGCCTCCGGCCTGGGACACGACCGATGAACGAAGTGTTTTTCATCGCGGCAGTAAAATGACGCTATCAGAATTGGGATCGATGTCAAGCAGACGTGATGCTTTTTTCCGGCTCGAAAAAGCCAATGGCCTCGGCCTCCGCCGCGTCCAGAAACGCCCGGAGAATCCTCACGCGCGGTTCGGCCATTCGGCGAGCTGAATCAAGCCGCAGTAGATTTGGCAACTGGGCGGCATTATTGCGCAAAACACGCAGGGCGTCGGCGAAGCAAGCGAAACGAGTGTCACGGCCGATCTTGCTGACGGTGCGAAGAATCGCTGTGGCGCCGAGTTGTTCGAGAATGTCCGCGTCGCGGAGCAGCACGCCCTCAAATGCAGTCGGCACTGCGGATGGAAGATGGGTGCGGATAGCTTCGAGGACGGCGGGAATTTTTTTAGCGGGAAAGCCGAACTCCCGCAGTAATGCAGGCGTTTTATCGATGGCATAAGCAACGTGGTCCCACTCGGCCAGGGCGGCGGGCGCTTCGGGCCGGTGCCCGATAAAGACCCCGAGGTCGTGCATCCAGGCGGTGGCAAACAGCACGTTGTCATCGAAAGGTTGGTTTTCCGCAAGTTGGGTGGCGAGGCGATAAAGCCGGGGTTGGTGACTGAACTTGTCGGGCGGCTTCGCCTGAGCCCGGATGTACTCAATAATGGCTGCGCGGTAGGCTGGTCGGTTCATGGGCCAAGGTTAATAAGTTTGGAGCATCGACCTCCAGTTCATCGAAGAAATTCGCGATAGAATGTCACCACCGAAAGGATGAAACCAATCACAGTGATGATTTGGCGGACTCGGGCTTGGGGGAATCGCTGGGAGTAATGCGAGCCCAGAAAATAACCTGCCAGCGCGCCGGCCGTCATTACTCCTGCCTTCGGCCAATGGATCAGACCGGCGAAGCAGAACCAGAGTGCAGCCACGACGTTGATCAGCGAGCCGAGGAGGGTCTTTAGAGTGTTCATTTCGTGGATGTTGCCCAGCCCGATGAACCCAAGCCAGGCCAGCATCAGGATCCCGATGCCGGCGCCGAAATAGCCGCCGTAAACTGCCACCGCTAGCTGAAAGAGCATTGCTCCGGCGAGCGCCACGTGCTGGCGACCAGCCACCGGATTGGCCACGGCCCACATGCGGCGCACGGCGCCCTGGGCCAGGAATACGAGCGTCGCAAAGAGGATAAGGAACGGGACCAGCTTCGAAAACATTCGATTGCTGGTAAGAGTCAGAAGAATGCCGCCGATCAAGCCGCCTATCAAACTGATGGGAACAAAGCGCCACAGCCACGGTCTGATCGCCGACAAATGCTGACGATAACCAAATAGGCTCCCAGAGGTGCCGAGCACCAGCGCCACCGTGCTGGTGGCATTGGCGACGATGGCCGGCGTTCCGAAGAAAAGCAGGGTCGGGAACGTGATGAGCGTGCCGCCGCCGGCGACGGCGTTAATGGCGCCGGCCGCCGCAGCGGCGAAGAATAGCCCGAGGAGTTCGCTCGACGGCATGTGGCGGCGCAGCGTACTCGTCAGGCCAACCAACACAAGCGCCGTCATGAATGAGGAGCGGCACCGTTGGCGAAGGACGCACGCTGAAGACTCATCGGAGGGTGCCCGTCCCCGGGCACAGCAACGGGCGATTCCTTCAGACCCATGGCACATCGCGAGCACTTCATTTGTATGGACGTAGCTGCGGCCGAGGACGGCCGCCCTCCGCAGCGTTGCGGCCAAGGTTGACCTCCGCGAACGCTCGCGACACTCTGGTTCCCGTGCCAAGCGTCGAATCTCTGAAAAAATTCCTCGAAGGCCGAATGCCCGAGGCGCTCCGGCTCTTGAAGGCGATGGTGGAGATCAACAGCTTCACGGCGAATCGAGAGGGGGTCAACCGGCTGGGGAAGCTCACGGCCGACTGTTTTGCGCCGCTCGGGTTTGGCGCGGAGCGCGTGCCGTGCGCCAAAGGAACATTCGGCGACCACGTGATTTTAACGCGTCGAGGGCGCTTACGTCGGAACATTTCGCTGATCTCTCACCTTGACACCGTGTTTCCACCGGAGGAAGAGGCGCGAAATAATTTTCATTGGCAACCGGAGGGAGAGCGAATTTATGGGCCGGGTACGGTGGACATCAAGGGTGGGACCGTGATGATGTGGCTGGTGCTGTCAGCGTTGCGCGAGCTCGCGCCGGAAGTATTCGAGGAGATTTCCTGGAACGTGCTGCTGAATTCCGCCGAAGAACCTTTGTCGCCCGATTTTGGCGAGGTTTGTCGTCACCGATTTGACAGCCAGACGGTCGCCGCGCTGGTGTTCGAAGCGGAGGGACGATTCGGGGATGAGCAGTTGGTTGTCGTTGCGCGCAAGGGCCGGGCCGTGTGGCGAATCACGGTATCGGGCCGCGGCGCGCATGCCGGGGGCAAGCATAGTCATGGGGCGAATGCAGTTGTTCAATTGGCCAGGACCGTCGAGCGCGTCGCCGCATTGACGAATTATTCGCGTGATCTGACGTTCAACGTCGGCGCGATTTCAGGCGGGACGGTGGCGAATCGCGTGCCGCATGAGGCGAGCGCGGAGGGAGAATTCCGGGCGTTCACAAACGAGGCCTACCAGAGCGGCCGGACGGCCTTATTGGCTCTGGCGGGCACAGGCGAAGTGCGCAGTCCGGTCGATGGATACGCCTGTCAGGTGAAGGTTGAGATTGTGAACGAACGACGACCCTGGCTCCACAACGCTCTAACCGATCGATTGTTGCACGTATGGCAGCAGGCGGGCAAAGAGCTTGGACGCTCCGTGAGCGGCGAAGAACGCGGCGGCTTGAGCGATGCGAACCTGATCTGGGATGTGGTGCCCACGCTGGACGGGTTGGGCCCATGGGGTGACAACGACCATTGTTCCGAGCGCAGCGCCGACGGCTCGAAGCTGCCGGAGTTTGTGGACGCTAGTTCGTTCGTGCCCAAGGCGGCGCTGAATGTCACGGCCATTCTAAAGCTGACTGGAGGGTACTAGAATTCTGGAGGCCCGGCGCTCTTTGGGTTCTGCAGCCGCTACATCGCTACAACTATTGATTTTGCTGTGTCGTCCTAAGCCCGGAGCCGCTACACGACCCGCTACGCGGGCCAACACAGCCGCTACAGGTGCAAGCTCGGCGCAGCCAACACAGCCCGGTCAATTGGTTGCCGCGGTGGAGACCTCAACCGCAACGACTTTATTGGTATTGTGATACCCTTGAAAAAACATAGTGAGCACAACGTCAGCCCCTTGCACGTTGTTGGTGAACGTCAGCACAAAAGGAGCTGCATAGCCCGCCACCTCGCCCGTGGTGAGATTGGTGGCAGTGACCGTTAAGGGCGTGTTGGGTGAGAGTTTCTGTAATGTGCCTTTGTGGTAGCGAGGCTTCCCGATGTCGATGGTGAAATTGTTGAGGCTGTTGGTGCAGTCAGCGAAGCTCCATTGCACGATCTGGGTCTGGCCAGCGCTCATCTGATAAACGGTAGGGACGGTCGGAGAATCGCAACAGTAGGCGACGAAGGCGAAGAGCACTGCGAAAGCGTTAACGGTTAGTGATTTCATATTTCATGTTCAGTCATGAGTAACTTAATAGAATCGGCCAACGGACACAATTCCGCGTAATACGGAGGGTTCGTCGGGTGAATAACAGAGCAGGCCGCCGCCGCCCGGAGGCGGTCACCCTAGCTGAATGCTCAAGCCATGTCGGGCGTCGGGAGGTCGGGGCATGGTGGCGGAGTTATCGCAGCAGCGCGTCGAGAAGGGGAAAGGACAGCCTGACAGGGGCGGAAGGTGCCTTCCGCTTTTTGCAGGACCAGGATTCGGAGCAGGCTCGGCACGGCGGCGGAGTGGCTGGATGAGAGAAAGGCGGCGCTGGTCTAATTCGCGCTATGTGCGGTCTGGCCACCGACTTTTCGAGTTTGGAAAAAATCCGACTTTCTCTCCTCGAAAGAGGGGTGTCCTGGCCGCAGATCAGAGACAGTTTCCGTGCCTTGTTGGGAATGAAGATCACAGGCAAATTGGGCCTTTTGGGCAGCGAAAAAACCTTTCAAAACCCGTTGACACTGAGCGCCAATTCGCGTAATTTTCGCGCTGTAGTCAGACCGTAAAGAGTCGAAAGCCAACTCCTGAGCTTTTTAACGAAAAAGCCGGGGGTAATGGTTTTTTGTCGCTTGCAGGCTACGTGATGAATTCGGTTGAAAGTTTTGGCCACGCCCATGTAGCTCAGTTGGCAGAGCGCGTCCTTGGTAAGGACGAGGTCATCAGTTCAA
>CAYUPI010000103.1:0-11897 GCA_964446585.1 uncultured Verrucomicrobiota bacterium | reverse complement strand
AACCACTGGTCCCGTCACCCGCTCTCAGCTTTTACACACAACTCTTGACGCCACCTCTGCGGCGAACCGCGGTGATTCGTGCTAGCACAAGCAGAGTGAAGAGGCTTTTGGCGCGGCTTTTACGATTGCATCGCCTGGCCCGCGGCTAAAAGCTGCCCCTGACGTGGCAGATCGAAGTGCAATAATCGCCGCAGACCTGTTTGAGAGTCGACTCCGGCGCGCGAGAATTAGTAATTGTAACAACTTGGTGCGCAGGAGGCATAGCAAGCGTTGTATCCTGGTGTCTTGGCGCCATAGATTTCGGCGCATCGCTTGCGGCATGCCGCCAGGCACTGACCTCGGTGGCCTGCGGCCTCGGCCTTAGGTGCTAGCCCCACTAAAACCAGCACGGGAGCTGCCAGAGCAAAGCCGAATCGCTTCAACGCGCCACGGCGCGTGACGGATTGGGCCAAACGTTTGGTCAGTTCATCGAATTTGTCGTTCATTCCGTTCCGTTCGTTTTGGTTTGTTGCGCATCGCCTCTGCATTCAACCGCCGGTGCTCGTGAGCCCGAACTTGACGCCGGTCACATTCTGGCCGCTGCGCGCCGCGAAGGCGGCTGGATTGGGAGTTGTCTGCGTCCAGCTCGCTTTCGGCACGAGGCGCACGGAGTAGTTGCCTGGCCCAAGCGCGGTGAACTGGAAGTTCCCCTGGTTGTCCGTAGTCGTCCACGGCTCGTTGGCGAGCGCTGTCGGCAGCCCGTTGCCTTCGGGATTGTTAAGGACGCCGTCCCCATTGAGATCGAGGAAAACGATCCAGCCGTCCAAGCCGTGCTCCTTGTTGTCCTGGCGGCCATTCCCATTAGTGTCGTTGAAAACCTGGCCGCCGATGCTGATCATCTGGAAGAGGGCGAAGTCCCGGCCAGTCACGGTTTGGCCACTGGTCAATTGCAGCCCGTACGCGCCCGCGGGCGCCGCTGGCGCGCCCAGGCCCAGCGTGATAAGCACACGGCCAACATTGTTATTTTTGTTCGCCTCCTTCAGATGGTTGTCCGGGTCAACGACGGCCTCCAACCAGTACTGGCCTGGCGGCAAGCCCGTGATGTCAATTTGCTGGCCGGGTGTCGTCGGTTCATAGACATCCTCCCACCCGACCGAGATTTGCTGAGTCGTGCCGCAGGCGTACGGGCTGGCCACGGGCGAAGCGTTGGGCAAAGTGGCATCATAGACTTGCACGTCCACCAGGCAAAAACTCGTCTTCTGCCCGCCCGCGACGACGTCGCCAACTTCCGGAATGCCGTCGCCGTTCGTGTCCGGCAGGGCCTGACGCAGCGAGTACCGCGTGTAATCATCGAAGTGAATATGGCCGTGTTCGGGATGATAGGTGAACGTGCCAGCTTCCACGTCAATGTACGTTTTCAGCGTCATATCCTGGAAGATGCGCTGATAGACAATCTGCGAACCGTTACCGAGGTCCGGCCCGCCCACGAGCTGCATGGGCCCCAAACCAATGTTCGGTGTCGCCTGTCCAAAGTGCAGCGTGTTGCCGATGACAAACCAGTCACAAAGACCGTGCTCGGTATCCACGGTAAGATCGGGCACCAGTCCCGGCACGCCCGGGTCGGACGGCGGACCGTTGGAAACGATGCCGACACAGGGCACTTTCGTGGTGTCGAGGCTGGGGAATACCTGCATCCAGCCTTCCTGTCCGACGCTAAAGGCAAAGAGCGTGCGCATAACGCACACAGCGGGTGTAAGGCTCGCGAATGAGTACCAGCCGGATTCAGTGACGGGATCAATCTTGCCGTCGCCATTGAGATCAATGCTGCGTGTCAAATCCGAGCCAAAAAAAGTGCCGTGATAATCGAGAAATACAGATTGAGCGTCCCAGCCCGGTTCACCGGGGTCGTGTTTGCCATTGCCATTGATGTCCACGAATACCTGGCCGGTAACGGCGCCAAGCCGGGAACTGCCCAGGTCCACGCCTGCGCGTTGTTCGCCGGCTGCGAGCGTCACGGCGAAAGAAGCAGCGGTCGGGTGGGGCACGACTTTGATCTCGATGGTGTAATCGCCCGTGCTGCTGGCAAAACCGCCGCTCCCTTCGATAAACGGATTGTAAACCCCGTTAATGAAGCAGGAAACGCCGATGTAGTAAGTGCCTGAGGCCAGAACATAGTAATCCAGATGCGAATCCGTTCCGCCGCCGATGGCATCGTCATCCATCGCCACGGGATGACCTGTCGCGTCGAAAATCCGCAATACCGTATCGAGCGCGGAGCCAAACGCCGCCGCATCAAGGTCCACCTGGAGCAAGCTGCCGGCATCCGCCTGCACCTGGTACATGTCCACGTCGAGTTCGTGATGGTTGTTGTCGCCGATTGCGCCGCAGGCCACGTACGGTCCGGGCGAGGCGGAACTGACGCCCGTCGGAATCGCTGTGGGGATCGTGTCATTCGGCTCCCGGGGCGTCGGACCGCATTGGGCCGGCGTGATGATCCGGTCTTTCTCGGAGGCTACGGGCGCGGTTTGTACCCAGAACGAGGGCAGATCCTGCTGCACGAAATAGGTGCCCGCCGCGAGATTGCGAAACGCGAAAGTGCCGTCGCGTTTCGTGATGTCGGTCTTGACCAACGTGTCGCTGGCGGCGTTGAACAGGCCGTCGCCGTTGTCGCGGAACAGGCGGATTGTACGGCCGACGATGGGCAGATCGTCCGCGCTCACCCCGTCGCCAGTCAAATCCTCGACTGCGCGACCCGTGACACTGGCAGAGCCAGATTGCGCGGATGAATTGGCGGTGACGACCATGATTGCGAGCAGCGTGAAGAGACGGGCCACTGGTTTTTGCACGTAATCGGGTCCTGACTTCAACACCCCGCGGCGCGTGACAGATTGAGCCAATTCCTTGGCCAGTTCATCGAATTTGTCGTTCATAAATTTCCGTTCGTTTCTGTTGTTGTTTCTTTAACCGCGGATTACGCGGATTGGCAATCGCTCAAAGCCATTCAGCTCATGCAGCCTCCTGCTCTTGGGTCACAGCGCATCCGTGTGCATCCGTGTTCATCTGTGGTTCAATTTTCTTTTCAGTTTTCACCACGTCTCGTGATGCGGCTGGTTGTCGTTGTTCCACTGGCGCCGCGCCTCCGGGGTCCTTTCGATCCATTTGCTCTGCTTGCCGAAGGCGGCGTGGCCATCGCAGAACAGAATATTGGCGCCGCCATCGTGGCGTGCGGCCGGCAGTTGCGGCTGGTCGGGCATGGCCGACTCCCGAAGGCTCGAGATTTCATAGGGGCTGAGCACGACGGAGGACTGAATACCAACCCCGGAGTCGCCCAGGACTAACATGTCGCTGGGGACCTTGACCCGCGAAGTGGCAATATGCCGCCAGAGGCCCATCCCCAGTTCCAATTCTCTGCCATCGGGCGCAGTGCCTGCCCCGTTGTAGCCATAACTCAGGCGTTCAAAGGCGACGAGGCCTTCAGGCCGGGAAGCTGTAGGGACCGAGTACCGTTTGTTCGGGCAGACGAGAGCTTCAGGATTCTGAGGCAGATACAGTTCGAATCGTGCGCTGGCGCTGTTCAGGGCGATAGCTCCCCACTCCCGGCTGTTAAGAAAATGCTGGAAGTCAGCAGCGTACTGACTCAGACCCAGGTCAATCTCGCGCAGATTGTTCAGGCAAACCGCCGTGCGGGAACGGGCTTTGCTGGCGGGAAACGCCGGCAAAAAGAGAGCGGCCACAAGCAGGCAGGACACGATTATTGCCGCCACAAGCTCGATGCGCGTAAATGCCTGACACGGGCTATTTTGTCTGCACCGATCCCGACGCCAGTCATACCAGGCGCCCGGCTGAGGGTTGGCAGCGTAATTGGGCGTTTGGCCAGCCGACGAGGCAACGCGGGATCGAATCTGGCCTGTGGCGGTATAAATCAAAGCAAATGCGTTCGTTTTCATAGGTTTCCGTAATTCTTGCTGTCACCTCCTTCCTACCGGAAATTGTCTTCAGGATTACAAGAAATGTTGAGCTTTCTCCCAGGAGCCCAGAAGCCGACAGGGGAATAACGGATGAGCACGCCATTCTCTGAGTTTGCTCCTGTCGAGGTTACCCTGAACGCCTTAACAGGACAGCGGAAAGGAAACTGCGAAGAGGGACGAAACTCACGGCCTCCCGGGTTATGGCTCGCTGTTTTCCGGGCTCTTGATTCCGTTCGCGCCGGGTAGAACCTTAACGGTGATTTCGCCCTTGAGTTGGGTGGCCGTAGGAGGCGGAATTGGCGGCGAATCCCAGTCCAGCTTCATTGCGGCCAGTTGCTGGCGGACGGCCCGGAGGTCCCACAGGTAATTGGCTCCGGTGTGGTCAATCGTGACTAATTGCTCCCCGGTGCGGCTAAAGCAAACCGGCAGTTGTTCTGACTGGTCCAACACCGCCAGGATCCTGCCGGTGTCGGCATCGAGCAACTCCACTCCAAATTCTCCAGCGGAGACCGCCATCATTGTGCCCGCGCGAATCAGCACCACAGGACCAACGTTTTTACCTACGCGCATTCGAGAGATCGCCCGGCGCGGCTGCCACGAATCGACTTCCCAAAACCGGTACTCTTCAAAGCCGCAAGTCACCAGCCAACGACCGTCCGGGCTAAAGGCCAAACTCACAATATCAGCTCCCCGGAGGGTTTGAACGAGCTGGCCCGTTCGAACGTTCCATACTTTGGCCTCGTCCTCAGACCAGGCGGCTGCCGCCAGCCATTTGCCGTCAACACTGAAACTGAGCGACTCATACCTGGCTTGATATTGCGCCAGGACCTGACGCCGGCGGTCGCTCAAGTCCAAGAGCAGGATCCCGGCTGAGCTTCTCACGGCGACCCGCAGTCCGTCGGGACTAAGGACTGCCTGGCGTAATGGTAATGCACCGGGCGGTTCAAGCTGCTCCCGACGTCCCACCTGCAGGCGGGTGCCGCTGGGCCGGACCTCGCGCAGGATCGGCCAGCGGCACAGTCCCGCGGCGCCGCTGCCGAGCAAGCTCTGACCGTCAGGGTGCAGAATCACTGAGTGGCCGCCAGGGAACGGAACGAAGGCTAGCTCGCCTGCTGTGCGCGTGTCCCACAAGCGCACTCCATCCGGTTCCATCGAGGCAAGAATTCGTCCATCCAGACTGAAATCGGCGCTGGGTTGTACGCCCCTTTTTCCAGCCGCTCGCAGAGTCCGGCATTCCCTCGGTCTGGCCACCTCGATCAGGCCAACGTCCGGCGCTCCTTCAGTCGCCAGGAGCCGTGCGTCGTCGGCACTGAATTGCAAGCCGGTGGCGCTGCGTGGCAGTCTAAGCAGGGGCCGCGACGACGGTGGCTCCCATACGAAAAGGGGATCGTGAGGGCTGCTGCTGACCAGCCAGTCGCCACGATGGTTAAAGGCCAGCGATTCCGGCACTGCAGCGTGGCCTTGCAGAACAGCAAGCCGTTGCGTCTGGGCCAGATCCCAAACATACACCTGGAGATCCAGACAGGCAGTGGCCAACATCTGGCTGCCAGGATGCCATTCCAGGAAGCAGACGCCTTGCGCATGAAATAGATTCGCCACTGTTGAGCCACTCTCCACGTCGTGAATTTCCACCGTCGAATGCTCCAGGCTGCAAGCCGCCAATTTCCGTCCATCGGGACTGAAGCGCAGGCAGTATGGCGAGTCCTGACTCGAAAAGCGCTGGCGCTGGCGCCCTGCCGACAGGTCGAAAACCTCAAGCGAGCCTTTCCCGTCTCCAGTCGCAATACAGCGAGAGTCGGGACTGAAATCCACTGCAAAATGAGTGATGCCACCCGGCAACTCCCAAATCCGAGCTTGCGTTTCGACTGACCAGACCGTGAGCACGTCGTCGCGCGATTGACTTGGACGGTACTCCGCAGCAAGCAATTTCCCGTCCCGGCTGAGTCGAATCACCCACACCCGCTCGCTGGACAATTTGAACTGAGCGACCAATCTTTCGTCCGCAAGCCGGCGCACGACAATGTTGTCCCCGGACTCGCAACGCGCATATAGCCGAAGGTCTGCATCCACTGACACCAGCGCCGGATCGGCCCGGTTGCCGTGCCACTCCCGGACCACCCTAAGATCCGACAGCGCCAGGCAACCAATGGCTTCGTTGCGCAGTGCCAGCGCAGGACGAATCTCTGCCGCCTTCTTCAGTACGTCCATACTTTCGAACCGCCGGCCTGCCCGGCCGCTCCAGCGATTGGCACGGGCCTGGGCCAGGTAGGAGTCCCAAAGTTTCTCGGTCGCCTGCTTTTTTTCGCGATTGATCCGGAAAATGGCGACAGGCGACCCGATGGCCACTGCCAGCAACAACAAAAGTGAAAGCGCTCCCAGACTCGACACCACCGGTTTGCGCCGGCACCACTGCCAAACCTTGGTGGCATGGCTCACCGGCCGCGCCAGGATGGGTCTACCGCTCAGGAACCGCCCCAGGTCCTCCGCCAGTTCCTGCGCGGTGGCGTAACGCCGCCGCGCCTCTTTCTGCAGGCACTTTAAGCAAATCGTCTCCAGGTCGCGCTGCACGCTCGGTTGCAGGACACGAGGCGCAATCGGTTCATGGTAGATTACATAAGCCAGAATCTCCTCCTGCGATCGCCCCACAAAAGGTGGGCGGCCTGTCAGCAGGTGGAACAAAATCGCCCCTAGCGAATAGACATCACTGGCGGCAGTCGTCTGATGATGTTTGCCCTGGGCCTGTTCAGGCGGCATATAGTTGGGTGAGCCGAGGACTTCGCCGCTTGCGGTCAGCGGCGTGACCAGCGACGAGGATGGAGGCTTTGAGCTCAGGCGCTTGGCCAGGCCAAAATCCGTAATGCGCGGCTGGCCTGTAAGGTCAATCACGATGTTGGATGGTTTGAGATCGCGATGCAGAACGCCGTGCCCGTGCGCGTAATGGATGGCCTCTGCAATGGTCTTCAGATAATTAGCCGCTTGCCGCCCCTGCAACGGTCCCTCTCGCACGGCCTCCTCCAGGTTCCTGCCTTCGACGTACTCCATCGAAAAATAGTGCTGGCCTTCGTGTGCGCCGACTTCGTGGATGGCCACGATGTTCGGGTGGTCCAGATCGGCTGCCGCTTCGGCCTCCGCCTGAAAGCGTCTAATAAACTCGCGGCTGGCGAATTCACCGGCCAGGATCATCTTCACCGCCACGGTACGATTCAAACTGATCTGCCGGGCCTTGTACACCACTCCCATCCCGCCGCGTGCAATTTCTTCCAGCAACTCGTAATCGCCGAAGGCTCTCCCCCCAATTTCTGCTTTCTGCTTTCTGCTTTCTATTTTCTCTTCTAACGTCGGCGTTTCGAGCGAGACGCGCACCAGGCACTTGGGACACAACCCTTCCCAGCCTGCCTCGGGCAACGGCCCGCCGCATTGCGGACATGAGTGTGTCTCAGGCATGACGCAAGGAGACCAAAGGTTTTCTCTACTTCTAACGGAAATCGGTCAGGGAATTACAAAAAATCCGTTCTGGATGCGTCCGCCGCGCGCTCGATTGTTTAACCGCTGAGCAGTTTAATGAGATAACGCAGTTCGTCCTCCACGTCGGCCGGGCTGTCAACCGTGTGGACGACTTCTTCACGAACCAGTTCGCCGTAGCGTTGGCGAAGGCGGTGCACAGCCACAGCCACGCCATTGGCCGGTAACCCCAACCGCGTGGCGACCCGGGCGTACTCGCCTGCCGCCGGCTCCGCGGTCAGAAACCCCTTTAACTGCTCGAATTGGTCGCTCTTTCCTGCGCGGGCGAGGTCCTCGCGCAGCCGGCTCAGGGCACGCTGAAAAAGGCCGATGGCCCAACGCTGCTCGTAAAGCTTGTCCGGCGTGGAGTCCGAGGCCGCCTCAAGTTGATAATGCGACTCAGGCGATTGGTCGCTCCAGGGAATGAAGGTTCTGCCGCCTCCTCGCTTTTCAGCGCGCGCCCGTTCCCATTCGTGGTTCAAAAAGTTCTGGAGCGACGAGAGGAGGAACGTGCGAAAACGGCCGCGATAACGGTTGGCCCGCGCCAGGCAATCCTTTTCCAGCAAATGAACAAAGAATGCCTGCGTGAGGTCTTCCGCATCCTGAGGGCCGTATCCCTTCCTCCGGACGTAAGCATAGAGCGGAGGCCAGTAAAGCCGGCAGAGCTGTTCGAGCGCATTGGAAGCGTGGGTTGACGCGCCGTCGCCCGCAGCCCGCACAACCGTCCAATGGGTCGTTGCAAACCAGTGCTGCTTTTCCGATTCGCCCTGCTGATTGTGCTCGGGCAGCATACTTCGCCTTGCTGGCGTGGTTGACAACGCCAGGATAAGCTGTGCGCTTGCGATAGCAAGAACGAAATGACGTCCGAGCAGTCTGAGTTGCTGGTCGCTGCAACCCCGCCGCAGCTCGGTGTCGGAGAGCGCCCGTCCACGGGCGCAGCGAGCTCCGCGTTTCCAAACGCGTCGGGCCCGTCGTCAGCACCTTCGATTCCTTCTTTGCTGCGCCCGTGGACGGGCGCCCTCCGCTTTTATTTCGCCTTTACGTTGTAGCACCAAAGTGTGCCGTGGTCGCGCACGTAGAGGCGTCCATTGGCGACGACCGGGTAGGCCCAGGCTTTCTCCATCTGCTGCGAGTGCGAAGGAGGAGTCGGCGGCATAAACCGACCCTTCTCATGATACGACTCCGGCGTTGGCTCGACCAACGCCACCTCTCCATTTTCGCCATGGAGATAAAGCCGGCCGTCGGCACAACAGAGCGAGGCAGCGCCGAGCGCGCGGTCTTGCCACTTTATCTGACCTGTTTCGAAATCAATGCACAGCAGCGCCTGAGCCGTCGTTCCATAAAGGCAGTCGCCGTTCTTCACCGCGCCGCCGATAGCCGTCGGCAACTTCGCTTCGAAATAAACCTGTTCCGGCTCGATGCTTCCCGCTGTCGCCTTGAGTTTCACCAGACCGCCCCCGGTGCCTGCCGAGGCAGTGTAGATGGAGTCCGCGCTCGCAACCGGCGACGGAATGTTCGCGCCATAGCGGCTGATCGGTTTCGAGTAACGCCACAAAAACTTGCCGGTCTTCGCCTCTACTCCAACGAGACCCTTTTGCAGCAGTTGCACGTACTGCTTGACGCCGCCAACTTCGACTACGATCGCGGACGCGTAGGCAGCCAGGTCACTTCCCGGCACGGCACATTTCCAAATGACTTCTCCGGTCTTTTTGTTCAGTGCCAGGATTGTGGATTGGCTCCCTCCAGGAGTGCAGACGAGAACGTCGCCATCGATCAAGGGCGACTCCGAGTAAGCCCACTCGCCGCACTGGCCGCCGAACTCTTCTCGAAGGTTTTTGTGCCAGCGCACTTTGCCGCTGCTGACATCAACGCACGCAAGGTCGCCATCAGAGCCCAAGGCGTACAGGACGCTGCCTTCTACCGTCGGGGTCGAGCGCGCGGCGGGAAAATTGGGGTCCTGCTTGGGACGACCCACTCGGCCCAGTTTAGCGGTCCAAATTCGCTTGCCATCCTTGACCGCGAGCGCTTCGACGAATTCATTGTCCATCCCTTCGTTGCCCAACAGGTAGAGCCGGTCTCCAACCACCGCAGGCGTCGAATAGCCCGAGCCAATGTCCGTTACCTTCCACTCCAGCTCTGGGCCGGCCTTCGGCCATTCCTTGAGCAAGCCTGTTTCCTGAGAAATCCCGTTACGATGAGGGCCGCGCCATTGCGGCCAATCGTTGGCTGACACTGACACGGAGAAGGCCAGGAGGAAGCACACGATCGAAATGGATGCGGTTGATTTCATGGTACATGAGGATTGTTCGTTTACTATACCGGAGCGCAATCCTCGGTCAAATTTCAAACGTCGGCGAGCGCAAATCTGTTAGTGGACTTCCGGCAAAAGCGCTTGCATTCCAGTGTAATCTTCCCTACAGGTTTCGCGCGCGAATTCAAAAACAAAACTTAATATCTTATGGGACGCATCTATAACGACATCGTCGAAACGGTTGGCCGCACACCTTTGGTCCGCCTCAACCGCGTCACCAATGGCGTACCGGCCACGATCCTGCTCAAGTGCGAATTCTTCAATCCCCTCGGCAGCGTCAAGGATCGGATCGGGATGTCGATGATCCAGGATGCGGAAAAGCGAGGTATCTTGAAGAAGAACTCGGTAATCATCGAGCCAACCAGTGGCAATACTGGTATTGCACTGGCGTTCGTCGCTGCCGCAAAAGGTTACCAAATCATCCTGACCATGCCGGAGACGATGTCCCTTGAGCGGCGCACCTTGCTGGCCATGCTCGGCGCCAAACTGGTTCTGACTCCAGGCACGGAAGGCATGAAAGGCGCCATCGCCAAAGCCGAACAGTTGGCTAAAGAGACGCCGAACTCCTGGATCCCGCAACAGTTTGATAATCCGGCCAACCCGGAGATCCATCGCCAGACGACCGCCGAGGAAATCTGGGACGATACCGCCGGCAAAGTAGATATTGTGGTTGCAGCCGTCGGCACCGGCGGCACAATTACCGGCTGTTACGAAGTCATCAAGCAGCGCAAACCGTCGTTCCTCGCGATTGCAGTCGAGCCGAAAGATTCTCCAGTCATCTCTCAGACACTCGCCGGTCAGCCGTTGAAGCCGGGCCCGCACAAAATTCAGGGAACCGGCGCGGGCTTTGTTCCGAACAACCTCCACTTGAAAGACTCGAAGGGTGATTCGCAGATTACGGAATGCATCCAGGTCACGAACGACGACTCGTTTGCGATGGCCCGACGCTTGGCGAGGGAGGAGGGCATTCTGGCGGGTATCTCTTCCGGCGCAAACGTCTGGGCGGCGATCGAGGTCGCAAAACGGCCTGAAAACAAGGGCAAAATGATCGTCACAGTGGCCTGTTCGACCGGCGAACGCTACCTAAGCACCCCTCTGGCGGCCGAGGCGCGCTCCCAAGTCGGAGGTTGAAAAACGCCTTTGCAGGTTATTTCAGTCCCAAGTGCTTGGGAAAACCCGGAGAAAGATTGGTACGGACCCACCGGGGGTAGTAGCGGATGACCATTCGGTCGAGGGTATCCTTGTCGAGCTTCAGGTGCTCGGCTGCCGTTTCCAACTCAGCCTAATAAATCGCGCGGCACCGTACATCTTCGTGCCGATTCGGAGCCTGTTTGAAGGCATCCATGGCCTTGAGCAGGCGCTCAAGGTCGGGCCTCATCCACGGACGAGCTTTCTCGCCAATGGATCGTCGGGAAAGTGCTTATTCAAGAGCGCTTCTGCTTCACCTTGAGTCATCGGATTGTTGAGGCTCTTCCAGGAATCCTCAAGCTGACGCAGGCGCCACGCCATTTCTTCCGCATCTTTAGACGACGGGTAATCGGGATCGGTCAGCAGGCTTTGGAGTTGCCTGGCAGAGCGCAATAGCCACTTTAATTCCTGCCGAAAGTCCTCTAGCGTGGTTGCAGAGGCCTCTTGTTCGATGAGTTCTCGTCGCTCGCGCTGCCGAAAATCCTCGCACTGCGCAACCCAATCCCCTAGTAACTTTACCACTACCGACGTACCCCGCTGCCCGGGCGGGTGCGATTCCGCTGGAGACTGTGCGCTTAACTTCACGGTCTAAGCATGGCACGGTGGGCTGACGGGTTCAAGCCGGATCATTCCCTGAAAAATTCCTGTTGACAAATTGGGCCGCACTGTCATACTGTCATATGTCAGTCGATACCTATGCTGTTTCAAATCGATTTTAAGTCCGGCAAACCGGTCTATCTGCAACTAGTGGACCAGATCCGCTACGCGGCGGCGTCCGGCGCGCTCCGGCCTGGCGAACCGTTGCCCTCGATCCGTCCGCTGGCCGAGGAGCTGCGCCTGAACCGGAATACAATCGCCAAGGCGTATTCCGAGCTCGAAAGCCAAGGCGTCATCGAGACCGTTCCTGGGAAGGGCTGCTTTCTCAAAGCGAACAATACCCCGTTCACCAA
>CAYUPI010000102.1:0-11941 GCA_964446585.1 uncultured Verrucomicrobiota bacterium | reverse complement strand
CACAACCTGGACGTGATGCAATGGCTCCTCGGCATGCCCGCCAGCGTGCGCGGCTTTTGCCAGCTCGGCCGCTTTCATCAGATTGAAGTCGAAGACAACGTTTCGGCCTACCTCGAATATCCCAACGGCGCCACAGGCACGTTCGTCGCGTCCACCGGCGAGGCCCCGGGCACGAACCGGTTTGAAATCGCCGGCTCGCGAGGCAAGCTCGTGCTCGAGCGCGACAAACTGGCCTTCACGCGCAACGAGACCGACATGATCCAGTTCAGCCAGACTGCCAAAGTCGGTTTCGCCAAGCCGGAGGTTTCACACGCGGACGTCCCGTTCGACAACGCGCCCAATCCGCACGCGATGCTGATGCAGAACTTTGTCAATGCGATCCTCGACGGCGAACCACTCATCGCGCCCGGCGCCGAGGGCATTCATTCTGTCGAACTGGCGAACGTCATGCTTTATTCCTCGCTAATCGGCCAAGCGGTTCAACTGCCGATGGACAGCACCGCCTATGAGAAGAAGCTGAACCAGCTCATCGCCGAATCGAGATTGGAAAAGAAAGTGGTCGAAATCGCCAACGAAGATTTCACTAAGTCGTTCAATCGCTAGCGAAATATGATTCTGATGGGAATAGGCGATGAAGGCGCCAACACGATCGACGGCCAGATCCTTGCCACGCAGGAGCTCGGCTGGAACCAACTCGAACCTCGCGGCGTCGAGGTGCCCGGTTACCCCAAAGCCAATTTCCACGACATCCCCGACCCGGCCTTCGACCAGGCCGTGAAGAAGCTGGAGGCTGCCGGCGTGGGCGCCTACTGCTTCGGCTCTACGATCATGAACTGGTCCAAGAAGGTGGAGGATCCGTTCGACATCACGCTCGCAGAAATGAAACGCTCGATTCCGCGCATGAAACGAGTCGGCGCCAAATTTATCCGCATCATGAGCTTCAAGCCGGGCGACGACGATTACAAAATCCCAGCTGAAGTTTTCCGCCGCGTCAAAGACGTCACGAACATGTTTATCGACGCCGGTCTGCAACCGGTGCACGAGAATTGCATGAACTACGGCGGCATGAGCTGGAAGCACGGGTTGGAATTGCTCGATAAGTGTCCCGGACTGAAATGGGTTTTTGACACCGCCAACCCGGTCCTGAATCCCGACCGCTCAAAGCCCAAGCCCTGGCCGCGGCAGGACGCCTGGGAATTCTGGGAGCATGTGCGCGACCACGTTGCCCACATCCACGTCAAAGACGCCACCTGGAACCCGGCCAAAAACGACGCGGACTACAATTGGCCCGGTGAAGGCCAGGGCCGCGTGCGCGACATTCTCAAGGATGCCCTCGCGCGCGGATACGACGCTGGCATTTCGATTGAACCGCACATGGTCGTCGTGTTTCACGACTCGCAATCCAAAGCCAGCAACGAGGAGGCCATGCAGCAGAACTATGTCGAGTATGGCCGGCGCCTAGAGAAACTGATCCAGGAAATCAAGACCGATCGTCCAGTTCGTCACCAGAGCGTGGGAATTGGGCCGGGGGCAAGGGCGACGCGGTCCAAAGCGCCGAACCAGGGGCTCCGATGACACGGCGGCGGAAGGTTGCGGGCAACCTCGAGGGCTGGTAGGCTTGCTCCATGGACGAGACGGAAGAGAGCAAACGAGCGCGGCGCCTGGATTTAGCCCGCATGGCGTTTAAAGAGTTTTCTGCGCAGTGTTTTTGGTCCTGGAACGAGCACGCGGAGATTACCGAAGCGACCATTCCGCTGATCATCCGAGGGCTGCGGTTACACGGTGGTCATAAAGGCTATGAGATCGCTGCCAAGCTATGCCAATAGGGGCCTTCGAGGCCGAAGTCCTGCGGGTCATTGCGGCACATCGCAATCCCGACAGTTATCTCGGCGGAGCCACCGTGCTCCATCAAGCCCCTGATTCTCCCCGAGCTTCGCGCGACTTGGACGTGTTCCATGATACTACCGAGAGCCTGGCAAAATCCGTTGAAGTCGATGTCGGCGCTCTTCGCACCGCGGGAGTCACTGTAGAGTTGGGAAAACCACAGGAAACCTTCCACCGGGCTATCGTGCGCCGGGACGCAAGTGCGACGAAAAGATTTTTGGCAACTCGCCCAACAAATGGCGATTAGGGGCCTTGTCTGCGACTATCAGGTTTCTGGATACCACGCCGCAGGGAGGCAATCTGCGGACAGCCAATTCTTCGCTCGTTGCTTTGCCACTGGTCATTTCGGCTCACGGAATCGCAAACTCCTCGATGAGGCGCCCCTCGGGGTCGGTTCGCCAAGCTCTCTGCAATTTCCAAGCGCTATGCCTGGACGCGCGGACAACAACGTAATGGTACACGGTTTCTTTCCCTTCGATGCTGGAATCAAATGTCCTGGACACCGGATACACATCCGGCTTGGTTTCCTTCGGCATCACAACACGGATTGTTGAAGGCCCGCTTTCCCCTTTTCTGAAACCAGGTAATTGGCGCTTAAATCCCAACCCGCTTAAGAACTCTTGAGCCTCCAGCGTAAGTGCACCGCCTGGCTGCTGCTTGAAGCGGGCTCGCAGTTGCTTGAGCGTAGCTCCGTTCGTGTAGCCGAGTGATTTATAGAATTTAATCGCTTCATCGGCAGAGGGTTTGTAGGCAGGCGTTGTTTTAAATTCGTCCCACAGTTGGTCCAGAGTTCTTCCCGTGGCTTTGGTGAAAAACGCATCATTGTAGGAACCGCGGCGAAGCGCACTTTGCAGTTGTCTCACGACGTTCGAGTTATGGGTTTGCTCCACGTATAACAAGAAAGCGGCTGCGCAGGAATATCCTGATCGGTAATGCGGGGATATGTTAGAACATTCCGCGCAGTGTGATTCGTTCGTGCACAGTAACTTGGCGCTGACGTAATCCGCGATGCCTTCTTGCCAGTGCGAGGGCGCCTTCCGGGGATACTGTTGAGCCACATGCGCCATTTCATGGATAAAGATGGAATCAAAATTAGTGGGATTTAAGGCGAACCACTGAGCGTCGAGATAAATTGTCGTTCCCCTCCATCCTCCTACACAGCCCGGCAGCGTTCCGGTACCGCGAAACTCCCGAGAGCTGAGCCGCTGTTTGAAAACGATATCGAACTGTCGGGGCAGTTTGCCGGGTTCATCCGTTAGGAGGCCTAGAGCTTTTGGATACATTTCGTTGCCGAGTTGGCGGGCGCGTCCAGCCAGTTCCTTCATCTCCGGCGCGAGGCTGAGATCCACTTTGCGCACGAAGTCCTTCCCCCGCGCCGAGAGGGCGCCCATTACCAGCATGGAAAAAAGAATGGTCCAACCTGGATCGGCCCTCCGGCCAAAGCTGCGACCAATCAGATTCACCCGCATGAACTTACCTCCAGCCGCGCGGCGACGATGGGCGCGTTGCCACGGGCGACCCTCATCTCTTCGTCGAATTCCCCTTGAACGCCTGGGAGGCGGGTGCTGCGGAGGTCGCGCCGGGTTCTAGCGCAGCGTAACCTTTCGCCAGCAATTCCTTCGCCTTCGCGTCGCGTGTCTTAAGGTCCGTGCTGTCCAGCACGACCGCAACAATCCGCTGACCATGGCGCGAAGCGGTCACAGCGATGGAAAAGCCCGCTTGCGCGATGTAGCCGGTCTTGAGGCCGTCGCAGCCTTCGACGTGGCCGAGCAGATGGTTGTGGGTCCGCATGATGACGGTCTTATTGGGGACATTGCTGCGAAACGGCCGCTCGCGCGTCGAGGTGTAGCGCAACGTGTCCGGATGCTTGGAGAGCAATTCGCGGCAAAGAATCGACAGGTCTCGCGCGGTCGTCACGTCATGCTCCTGCCCACGTCCCGGAGGCAAGCCGTGCACGGAGTGAAAGACGGTGTTGTTCATGCCCAATTCCCTGGCCTTGCGGTTCATCAGTTCCACGAAGGCGTCGGCGCTGCCGGCGACCTTTTCGGCCAGTGCGATGGCGGCGTCGTTGGCCGATTGGACCATCAGCGCATACAACATTTCATCCAAGGTGAAGGTTTCCTTTTCCGCCAGCCACACTCGCGAGCCGCCCGTATGCGAGGCGCGCGCGCTGACCGGCACCGGGTCTTGCAACGAGAGCTGCTTACGCTCGACTTTTTCCAGGATAATCAAGAGGTCCATCAGCTTCAGAACACTGGCCGGGTAGCCCCTGGCGTCGGCCTGTTCTTCGAACAACACCTTGCCGCTCGCAGCGTCCACGACGATCGCGCCAAGGTAGGGGCTGCGCGCGATAGTGTTCTTGTGTGTCGGCTGGGCCGACGAGGCCGATGAGCTGGCCTTGTGGGTGGCTGCTTCAAGTCGCCATTGGCCGATGATAACGAAGCAAGTCAGCAGAATCGTAGAAAAACGACAGTTCGAGATTGTCATGCGCAGTCTGGAGGATGTTCGGCGTACTGATTCGGGTCAAGAAGGAAGCGGCCGCACCTCAACGAATTCATGTCGGTTACGGCCGGTTGGCCTCTTGCGGGGATTGTCGCGGCAAAGCGCCGAGGTTCTTGAGAACATTGCTCGCGGACCAGCGTACTATCAAGCTATAGTCATAGAGGCAGGGAACAATCGCGGGCACAGCCGAAGTCGCGGCATTTCCAAACTGGCTCAAAGCCCTGATGGCTGCTCGGCGTGTGTTCGCGTTTGTGGAGCTGAGCAACGGAATGAGCGCGGGAACACAAACCTCGGGCTGCAGGTGTGTCTTGCCCAGGGCGTTAGCCGAGCTCCATGAAATCATGTCATTGGTGCTCCTCAAGGCAGTCAGGAGCAAGGGAATGGCAGGCTCAGCATCGGTCCCGAAATCGCTCACAAGGTCGGCCCTATGATACCACTCGTCTGGGTCAGTAGTATGGGAGAGTTGGTCGATGAGTGGGAGCACAGAATCTCCCTTGATCCGCATCAGTGCGAACTGAGCGGCGTTTCCCACCCACCATGTCGGTCCGTTGGTGACTGCGCTCAGGATAGGGATAGCCTCTTTTGCCGCAGGCCCGAAGGTGCTTAAGGCCATGGCCGCATTCACCGCGAGCGCGGCCCCATCTCCACCGCCGAGGTCCCCTCGCCGGACGAGGTCGGCTAGGCACCTGATCCAAATAGGCACGCTTTCCTGTGCTTGTGGTCCGATAGCACGAAGGCACGAGGCAGCGGTGGCCCGGACAGCATTATCACGGTTATCGAGCAGAGCTACCAATGCCGGCACAGCCGGCCTGGCGGTCGGTCCAAGAGCATTGAATCCCCACACTGCCATGGTGTGGTAATCCCGCGCCAAACGCTCAGGGAGCATGTCGCGGGAGTTCGGGAGAAATTGGATCTGCTGCACCAACCAGCCATCCTTGAATTTAACCATTCTCAACAAGACAGGCAGCGCATTGGTTCCCACTTGGCGGACGGCATTGGTCACCGATTGCAGGTCCCTGGTCCGATAAGCTTCGTCCAGCCAGGCTCTCAACGGCTTTCCCTGATAGACCGGTTCATCGGAAGAATTCAGCCGCCATATCAACCAAGCGACTGCGGCCACCGCCAACAGGACCAGGACCAGAATATTCCGGCGTTTCAAAGCAGCTCTGATCAATCTTGGATTTTGGCTATTGGCTTGGCTTCTTGAGCTCAGTGCTGGTTATGGGAGTGTTACCCAATCGCCGGAGCGCGGCCCCGAACCGCAACCATGCACCGGGTGGCACCGGGAACGAGGCCGTCCCCGCTCCGTGGTGGTGATGGCAAGTTGCGCTCTCTACCGCTTGCCTTCCACAGCCTACCACAACCTTCCGTAGCCTTCCACAGGCTTCCGAGAGGTTTCCGGAATGAAGAAGTGGAAAAATGGAATGGTGGAAGAGTAATTGGCGGGAGAGGCGGATTGGTGGATAACTGGATTGATGGATTGATGAAATGAGTGGGACCAATGTGAGGAATGGCTGGACTAATCATAAGATGTTGATGCACAATTAGTTATGCAAGATTTGCGGTGGCAAATCGGCGATGAAGTCCCGCAGGCGCGGACAATACCGGGCTACTTTGGTTGCGGCTCCGTCCGCTCGGGAACAGCAGAGGGTTTCTTTCGGAGAGTTTTTTCACGATTTCGTTGGTGTGGCTTCTGGTACGGCGCCCGCTCGATTACGCTGCTGGCAATGAAGAAGCGCGAACGTGTCGGCCTCGGAGATCGGCATCTGGGGGAAATGCGGCACGGGTTTGGTGAAAAAATAGCCATTGCGCCTTACATCGAATTGAATCGGCAGGTTCAACCGGTTCTTCATGAAATCAATGTCGCGCTTGATGGTCCGGACCGACATCACGAAGTCATGAGCGATGTTCGAACAATTGGGGTACTCGTTGTTCTCGAGCAGCCGATGAATCTGGATCATCCGCTCGATTGCCGGCCACGAATAGACAGTGCTCTGAGGCTTACGCATAGGATTCCTTCGACTCTCTAGCTCTGAGGTTCTTCTTCATCGTGGCCGGCATGATAGCCGCCGTGCCATATAATGTCACACCTGAGCCCCGCCATGAGCTCGCTCAGTCACGGAAGAAGTGGCCCGCGAAACGCTTTTCGCACTTGCAACGTCACGATGGTGCAACCTTAATCCTTGTGACCTAGAGTGAGCCCACAGCTAACGTTTTGCAGGATGATGTAATCTCCACACGCAAAAACAGTGAGCGACACCCGACAATGCATTTGGGTCCTCGAAAACGGATCAGGCCTGCGAAGCTGGGTCGAGCAGGCCACCTCACGTCTCCCAGTCCGGCAAATCAGGTGCGCCACGTTCGCCGTTGGAACGCCAGGACTGCTGTGGCTGGTCGCTCTGGCGCGACTGCTCCACGCCCACCTCCGAATCCTTTCTGACGAAGGCCAAACCAACCCCGCATCAGCACCAACAGGCCTCGAAGAACTCATGCGCGAGGGATACGCCGAATGGCGGACCGTTCCAGCTGCCCTTGGCCCGTCGCCCGGCAAGGAAGGCTGGTTCCATTCGAAAGTAATCCTGTTTGATGAGCACACAGGCGTCGTCGGGTCTGCAAACTTGACCGGCGTTGCGCTCGGTCTTAGCATCCCCCCGCACCACACGGAGATGTCTGTCGGTCTCCAGGGGCCCGGCGCACAAGACGCCCTGGACACACTATCGCGGACGTTCGAGAAGTGGTGGCAGCGCAGTAAGCCAGTGCCCCCGCCAGAAACCGAAGCGAGTGGAGGCGAGAACGCGATGAATCATACACCTGAGTACGTAGCCTTTAAGAAGCGCCCCGCGTGGGGAATCGCCCAAGTACAGACCGTCGGCGGCGACATCTTTGGCAAAGCTCAATGGCTCGCCATCTCCGACATATCCCCAGCGGACCCCGAGCGCCTCCCAGCCCATATCCAAGTGCCGAACCCACGCATCGCACAAGCCGAGGCAGTCGACCTACCCACCCCTGCCGCCAATCTTGCCGGCGGCCAGGTGCCTAGCGCCGCAGAATCCACAAGCCACTTCCGTCGGCTGTGTGCCTACTGGCTGCAGGCTGAAAACCGGCAAGGCCAGCTTGACAACATCCCCGTTCTGCCGCTGCGGCACCAGGAAAGCCTTGTCGAGTACCTCACACGCCGCGAGAGCCCGCGGAGGATGCTGATCGCTGATGAAGTGGGCCTCGGAAAGACCGTCGAGATCGGCCTGCTCATTGAGAGGCTTCAGGCCGCCGACCCGGACATCCGCGTCCTGTACGTGACGCTCGGGGGTCTGGTCCCCAACGTAGCGGAGCAGTTCACCAACATGGGTTTCGATCGCCTGCGGTCCGACCGCTTCTACATCTACGGCAACCGAGCGCTCGATGAGACTCAATACCCACCCGCACGCCTCGGCGGTCCAGATTCCGACCGCAGAGTGGTTGCTTCCCTGCACCGGCTTGCTTTCAGACGAGAATGGGAAACACGGCTGGAGGGCACCAAATGGGATGTAGTAGTTGTCGATGAGTGCCATCGCCTGCGCATGTACGGGACGGGGGAGGACACCAAAGCGCAGAAGTGGTTTCGAGTCGTGGAAAGAATCCTTCGGGAGCACCTGGCCGAGGACGGCCGTGTTTACTTCCTCTCGGGCACCCCGCACCAGGGAAACCCGGAGGTCTTTCTGAATCTCGCAGGCCTCCTGTTCGGCTTGGAACGCGGGGCTCCACCGCGCGAGCAGCGCCGCGCTCTGCGGGGCCGAGTGATCTACCGGATCAAGGAAGGAGTCCTCGACTGGGACGGCCTGCCCCTATTTCCAAAACGGGACATCCGTGAGCCAAGGTTCGCAGCGATACCGCACGAGTACAACACGCTGCTCTCGGAAATCGCTGACTACTTCGACTGGCTCCTTCAGGAGGGCGCACAGCGCGCAATCGGCTTCGTGAAGAGTAACGCCCTGCAATACGCCGCAAGCTCGCCTAGGGCCGGCTTCGCATACCTTCTGCGCCGATATCTCCGCAACTTCTCTCAGGCCGGCAACCGAAACCGCATGGAAGGGTGGGCCGGCCTCCTCGTCCCATACCGCAACCGGCCAGCCAATGAGCGCCCCGAAAGCCTCTTGGACTACCTCATTGGTGCGGTCCGCGAGGAGGAAGAGGAAGATCCGGAGGATACAGATACAGGCACTCTCAGCGAGGCTGTCGGTTCCGGCCTTCCGGGGCCGACGAGCGAGGAAGACCAGCGGCGACTGGGCCAACTCCTCGACAAATACGCGCGCTTGCTCCAGCAAGAGGATCTTCGAGCCAAATTTCAGGAACTGGGGAAACTACTGGAGGAGGCCGACGAACCCTACGTGGTCTTTGCCCAAAGCGTCGACACCGTCTACGAGATCAAGCGCTTCCTCGAGGAGAGGCGGATCCCTTTCAGCATTATCGTCGGGGGGCAGGACCCCGCTGACCGGAAGGGGGAAATGGAAGAGTTCCGCCGCCCTGGAACCCTCGGTCGCCGCGTCTTGGTTTCCAGCGCAGCTGGCGGTGAAGGATTAAACCTGCAGGTCGCCCGGCGGCTAATTCACTTTGACTTGCCATGGAACCCAATGGTGCTGGAACAACGCATCGGACGGGTGCACCGGATCGGCGCCATCAATACCGTGATCGTCGACACCATCCTTCTCCAGGGATCAATGGAGGCGGACATCTACCAGCGACTCATCGACCGCCTCACAACTATCGTCGGCGCCCTTGCGGATGACCCGAACCAACGCGCCGAGTATTTCAGGCGGATCCTCGCTGGCATCCCTCTGGAGCGCCTACGCGAGCTATTCAGCGGGCAGCGCGGCGACGATGATGCTATCGCGGAAGCAGTGTTGGCGGGAAAGCGCGCTGTCCAGGATGTTGACAATGAACTACAGCAGCACCGGGTGCAGTTGACCACGGAGGACAAAGGCAGAGCTACTATGGAAAAGCTCGCCCTCCTGCTCGAATCCGCGGACAAAATCAGACGCATCCGCAAAGACCTTAACTACACCCGCATAAAGTTCGACCCCGCCGCTCAGCATTTTATAGCGGAGGAAGTCGCCTGCCCCTGCTACCGCATACACCATGGAGATGGAGACGCGGGGATCGACTGGGTCGTCTTCGACCGGGAGGCAGCCGCGAAGTCTTCAGAAGTCACTCGGAACCGAACAGGAGGCATCAACCACCCGCTCATCAGCCTCGCCTTGGCATCACTTAGAACGCCGGCCAACGCGGAAGACTTCCCCCGCCTAACGCTAGGAATCAGGACGTACAACCGTGACTACGTCCAACTGCTCGGCGCCGGAAAATCCGAGCCGCTGTTGCTCCTGACCTACATGACGGCTTACCTGAGTGGTCAGCAGTTCTTTAACCACCGCCTCCGTGTGTTCGCGCTCTCTCCCTCCCAGCTATCTGCAGCGGACATTTCGTCCGACGGAAAAGTCATAGAAGAAATTTTCTGGGCGCCCCTGGAGGAGAAGCGGCTTGAGAGGCCAAATCTCCCAAAGGAATTCCTCCAACAAGTCACCGCACAAGATAAGCTGCTCCGTACCCAGCTAGAAGCGGAGGTCAGAGATGAGCAAGGCCACTGGCAAGGGGCTGTCTGGCCGCTCGCGGTGACCATCCTCATGCCGACCGATGACGCCCAATTACCACCCTTCATCCCTCAGATTCACGAGCACGATGTAGTCGCCCTTCTCTCCGCGATGCCCGAGGAAGGACTCCAGGCTGGAGCATCCGGGACGGTCGTTCACATCTACCGCAGCGCAAAAGCTTTCGAAGTCGAGTTTCTCACACCGGAGGGCTCCAAGGTCATCACGCTTTCCCCGTCCAGCATTAGACCCGTCACCCGCAAATGACCGCCAAACTCCCGAACGCCCGCGAAGCATACGTCGAGTCTGAGAAGATTACGGACTACCTGCTGTCGCTCGATCACCCAGAGGGCAAAGGCAAAGCCAAGTTCTTCATGGAACACGGCTTCAAGGTAAACCACCACGGCGAGCTTGCAGCCTCACTCCGAAAGCACGCCGCCACCCAGCCGGTGACCGACCGCAAGGACTCAGAATATGGAGTCAAATACATCATTGAATGCGAATGCCACTCCCCGGACGGACGCAACCCCTGTATCCGCTCCGTCTGGATCGTCGAGACTGGTGAGACCGCCCCGAGGCTCGTAACTGCGCACCCCACCAAGAACTGATGACGAACCAAGCCCGGATCGCGACGCCAATGGCACAGAAAAAAAGTTCCTCCGCTGGGCTGCAACGCGCGGCAACGCAATCCGAGCAGCACGGGTTCACGGGTCCTGACAAGCTTAGGGATCGAGACCAATCCAGCCGTCCGGGTCCATCCCGTGCGGGACGGGCCTGACGACCCGCTCCGGGGCAGTATGCTTTCCACGAATGCGGCTCATGTCTCCAGCTTCGCGGCGATTTGGTCAGCCGGTCTATGCCGCGTCTGGCTATTCGCCGCATCTTTCATAGCATATTCTGGATTTGCGGCAATGGCTGTCAAAAACGGATATGCCTATTCCTGACTTAACCGCCGATGGGTTACTGCCTACCGGCGTTCATGATTGTACGCTGCGGGAAATTCGCGAGCGTTTCGGCAATTTTCAGGGAACTGAAGAGCGCCCCCGGCTCTTTAACAAACTTGAAGAGCTCATTGACGCAATGAAGCAAAGCGGAATGTTTGAAGCGGTCCTGGTGGATGGAAGCTTTGTAACCGCAAAGGCGGTTCCGAACGATATCGATCTGCTCGCTGTGTTAAGTTCTGAGCACGATTTCGAGGCCGAGTTGTCCGTTTCACAATATGCCCTTGTGTCCCGCCCTCTGCTCCGAAAGCGGTTTGGATTCGATGTCGTTCTTGCGCGGCGTGATTCAGAGCTTTATTATACTTTCACTGAGTTCTTCAGCCGGGTGCGTGAGATGCCGCACCTGCGCAAAGGCCTCCTGCGAGTGCAATTATGACAAGCACCAAAGAACTGATTTTGGAGCAGACGGTGGAACAACTGGAGCTTATGACCAAGGCATTGGCGTCATTGCGGCGGGAACATCTGCCATCGCAGGCGCGGACATTCGCCATTCTGGCCGAAGGGCCGTTGGAGGAAATTCGCCGGCTGCAGATTGAAATTGAGCAACTCAGTGCAGAGCTGGCGACGTCTGCTGCGGCCTAGGTCTGTGACTCCGGCCACCTGGCTATAGCCGACGCGCTGCTCCCGAGATCAAGTGGAGAAAGAGGAATGGAGAAAGGAGAATGGGGCGTCTGTTAAGTGCAGAGTGCAGAATGCAGAGGGCAGAGCGCGGCAAAGCCGCAACCGAAGTGGATGGTTGATGGTTGATTGTTGATTGAAGACAGGCGGATGGAGGCGAATTTTGGAAGGGGTAGCGGAGAAGGTTTTAACCACGGATAAGAGGGGATGAACACGGATTCGAACATGAGGAAACGGGGGAGCAGAGCCGGACGCATCAACCACTAGAGCGCTTCAACAAAAACTGTAGCCACAAGAGACAAACCAACCGAGAGCGTC
>CAYUPI010000101.1:0-12138 GCA_964446585.1 uncultured Verrucomicrobiota bacterium | reverse complement strand
TACATATTGCTTCCGGGCTGTGGCGGAAAACCAGCCTGGACAAATAAAAACCGCATGAGTCTTGATTCCAACTTCAGCAACTTCACTGCCCGGCTGCGGGAATTCATGGATTTCTCCCTCGCCGGGGCTGACTCTGACCAGGAGTTCGAGTTTGAGCGCCTCGCCTTGGAGCTTTTCGCACTCCAGTTCGAGCGCAACTCGCATTATCGAAGGTTCTGCGAGTCCCAGAATGTTTCCACCTTGACAATCGAGCGTTGGGAGGAAATCCAGGTAATGCCGACGACGGCCTTCAAGGAGCTCGACCTTTCGTGCCTGCCGAGTCGGGAACGCACTTCTGTTTTCCATTCGAGTGGCACGACCGGACAGCGGCCCAGTCGGCATTTTCACAATGCGCAATCGCTGAGCATTTATGAGACTTCGTTGTTGTCGTGGTTCTTTCGAGCGGCTTTCCCGGGCGGACGGCCGCCCATTGCTAACTCCCAAGGTAAGAATTCGGACACGAGCGACTGGCGCCTGGTGATACTGACACCACCACCGGCTCAAGCCCAGCATTCCTCACTCGTTCACATGTTTGATACGCTAAGGCGTGCCTTTGGTGTCGGCGACACGGTGTTCTTGGGACGAACCGGACCGAAGGGCGGCTGGAGCCTGGATTTGGAAAGGACTGTTGCAGTCTTGAACGAATGCAGCAAGGACGGCCTGCGTGTTCTGGCTCTTGGGACAGCTTTCTCTTTCGTGCACGTGCTCGACTACCTGGCCGCACAAAGACTCGTCGTCGAGCTTCCGCCCGGATCGCTCGTGTTGGAAACCGGCGGTTACAAGGGGCTTTCGCGTTCATTGCCGAAAGCGGAACTTCACTCGCTGATAACCGAGCGCCTCGGCGTTCCACCCTCGGATATTATTTGCGAATACGGCATGAGCGAGCTCAGCTCACAAGCTTACGATCGGTCCCCGGGCCTCGGTTCACAAACAAGATCAGAGGTTGCCAGCCAACATCCATTTCATTTCCCTCCCTGGGCGAAAGTGCAAGTCGTGTCGCCCGAGACCGGAGGCGAAGTTGGCGAGGGCGAAATCGGTTTGCTCAGAATCTTTGACCTCGCCAATGTTTATTCCGTGATGGCCATTCAAACCGAAGACCTGGGAATTCGCAGGAAGGAAGGTTTCGAGCTGCTGGGGCGTGCGGAGGCCGCCGAACTGCGCGGATGCTCGCTCATGGCTGTTTAAGTCAGGTCGCGACGGTATGCCAGGGGAGAAAAGTCACAGAACCAGAACGCTTTGGTTGACGGGCACACTTCACGCCTTCACCCACCTGTACCAGGTTGCATTGCTGCCATTGTACCTGCGCATTGAGGCGGACCTGAAATTGAACAGCGTCGAGCGGGCCACACTGCTGGTGACGATCATGGGACTTGCCTATTTCCTTCCCAGTTACCCCCTGGGCACGCTCGCCGATCGGTTGAGCCGCAAGAAACTGCTGGCAGTGGGTCTGGCGATCAACGGCCTTGGATTTGTTGGACTCTCGCTGGCGCAAAACTACGCCTGGGCGTTGGGGAGTGCAGTCGTCGCGGGCTTTGGGGGCAGCTTCTACCATCCGGCCGCCACCGCCCTGGTGGCGCGGCTCTTTCCGGAGGCCAAAGGCCGCGCGCTGGGCCTGGTGGGTGTCGGCGCCAGCGTTGGGTTTTGCTTCGGCCCGATGTACACCGGGTGGCGTGCCGTGGTCTCAGGAAGTTGGCGCGCGCCGGTGGCCGAGCTTGGCGCACTGGGTTTGCTTGCGGCGGCGCTCTTTGCCTGGCTGGCGGACGAGGAACGCCGCACCCACGTCCAGCCCGAGCGTCCTGTCGCCTATCCGCTGAACGGCTTTGCCGCCATTCGATTGTTCCCGTCCTCTGCCCTGTGGGCTTTTTTCCTGGGAGCGAGCTTCGCCTTGAGCATGCGCGACTTTGCTGGCAGCGCCCTGAGCACTTCTGCTTCGCTTTTCCTACAGAATGCCCACGGGTTTAGTCCAAAATCCGCCGGCCTCGCACTCGGGGGAATTTTTCTGGCATCGGCGATAAGCAACCCGATCTTCGGGAGTTTGAGCGATAATGGCCGAATGAGGTGGGGGAGCATTCTGTTGCTCACAGCCGCAGTGTTGGTGAGTGTGTTTCCGCGCGTGCCGGTGGCCTGGATGGCACCGGTGCTGCTGGCCTACGGCTTTTTTTTCCTGGCCACTTATCCCATCACCGAAGCGGCGTTGATGGATGCCGTGCCCGACGCGGTGCGAAGTCGCATTTTCGGCTTGTTTATTATGGTTGCTGGGTTGTTGGGTAACCTGGCGCATTGGCTCGTGGGCAGGTGGATCGAGCACCTCGGTCCCGGCGATTCTGTTGCGGAAAGTTACTTGCCCCTCTATGGCGTGCTTTCATTCATGATCGTGCTCTCGGTGATCGGTTTGCCGCTACTGCACGCCCTCCGCAAACGCGAGCATTTGCCGGCCACCCCGCCTGGAGTCGCGCCCTTGTCGGCATTGCACACACCGGACGCGCAATGAATCTGCCGAATTACTTTCTCGCCGATCTGCCGCCTGAGGCCATCGTGAGCACCGCCATGCTCGCCGAGGCCTGCCAGACGCTTAAGCGTAACCGGCAGACGTATCTCGCCAACCGCTCGACACAAAGCCTGATTGACCTCCTGAGCCAAACCGCGAGCCGTTGGCTCGACCCGGCCTTTCCCTTTCGCAAGCTCGCCCTCGAACGGGGACCGGCGGCAACGGGTTTTTCCAGCGCCACTCTGGCCAACGGCCTCGACTCTTTTTTCGGACAGTTGACCACGGACAATTTTGAGGCGCTGCTCGAGCAGGACTTGGGTCATGGGCAGCGCCTCGACGACATGACTGCCAGCGCGCCGGAGCAGAAGACCAGCCGCGCATCCGTGGCGAACGCGCCCGAATTCCTGGCGCATCTCGCCGCGGGCAACCTGCCCATTCCGGCGCTGCAGAGCATCGTGCTCGGTGTGCTATTGCGCTCTGCGCAATTGGTGAAATGTGCCACCGGCGCTTCACTATTGCCGCGGTTATTCGCGCATTCACTTTATGACGCCGACAGGAAACTGGGCGCCTGCCTGGAAATCGCCGAATGGCGCGGTGGCAATGCCGATTTGGAAAAGATCATGTTCGATGCCGCTGATTGTGTGACGGCCACCGGAAGCGATGAGGCAATCGCCGCCATTCGTAAAGTGATACCGGAGCGCGCGCGGTTCGTCGCCTATGCGCATCGCCTGAGCTTCGCTTACATCAGCAGCGGAGTCTTGGGCCGGCCGGATTCCGGCCGAGTGGCCGGCCGCGCCGCGGCGGATGTGACCGCGTGGAATCAACTGGGCTGTTTGTCGCCGCATGTCGTTTATGTAGAAGCGGGCGGGCAGATATCGCCCGACCAATTTGCGGAGCTATTGGCCGAAGAACTGGCGAGGAGGGAGGAATCCGAACCCCGGGGGGAGCTGCCGCTCGAAGCCGCCGCCGCCATCGCGTCGCGCCGTTCCTTCTATGACGTGCGCGCCGCCCATTCCCCGGACACACGTCAATGGTGCAGCAAAAACTCGACCGCCTGGACGGTAGTTTTCGAAGCCGATCCCCGGTTCCAAGTCTCGTGCCTTAACCGGTTCATTTACGTCAAGAGCGTAACGAATTTGAGCGAGGCCTTGCAGAGCGCGGATAGTGTGCGGGGCAAAGTCTCCACCGTCGGTATTGCCGCTCCGGAGGACAGAGCGCAGGCGCTGGCCACCGCACTGGCGCGCTGGGGCGTGATGCGTGTTTGCCCGCTCGGCCAAATGCAAAATCCATCGCTGCCCTGGCGACATGATGGCCGCTCAGCTCTCGGGGAATTGATCACCTGGACGGATTGGGAAAGATGAAGCGTGATGGAACTAAGAAAAACTTTTCAGTTTGAAGCGGCCCACCTTTTGCCGCATTTGCCGCGCACGCACAAGTGCCGGCGCCTGCACGGCCACAGCTTCAAAGTCGAGATTGTGGTGGCAGGCGAATGCGATCGAAAATTGGGCTGGGTAATGGATTATGCCGACATCTCAAAGGCCTTCAAACCCATATGCGAAATGCTCGATCATTTTTACCTCAACGAAATCCCCGGCCTGCAAAATCCGACGAGCGAGAATATCGCGGTCTGGATCTGGAACAAAATGAAACCGAGGCTGCCATTGATGACCGAGGTTGTTGTTGCTGAGACGTGCACCGCCAGGTGCGTCTATCGAGGCTCGTAGCCGCCGACGTCAGTCGGCGCGTTTCTTCATCGAAGGACCGAGCAGCGCCGACTGACGTCGGCGGCTACGAGGCGAGACGAGACGCTGCCTTGCTTATTTTCCCACAATGTTCTTCAAGGCTCATAAGGCACCGTTCCATTTTCATCCACCGTGTAGCCCCATTTCCGGATGTAATCCCCTGCGGGCAGGAACTCGTCATGCGCGTCCGCCAGTTTTTTCCTGAGCGTGGCGTCCAGCTCTTTCTGCAACGGGGCGGCGCCCGGCGAACCAACAAGGTTCTCGAGCTGGCCCGGGTCCTTCTCATTATCAAACAGCAGCCAGGGGCCGTTGAGGTCGCGGACATACGTGTAGCGAAGGGTTCGGATGCCGCGATATTCCCTGCCGCCCATTTTGCGCGTCCATTGCCCAAACGGCGCGACGCAACTAATCAGAGTCGCTCCGTCCGACGGATCCCTGCCGCCGCGGATGTAGCTGCTATAATCGAGCCCTTCGACTGATTTTGGGATTGGGACACGGCAAAGTGCAAGAATAGTCGGCATGATGTCCTCCGAGTTAATAAGGGCATCCAGCTTGCGCGCCTGCACGTCGCCTGAACCCAAGTGAAGGAGCAACGGCACGCGGATAGACTCATCGTACGGCTGTTGTTTGTTCCAACCGCCGTGAGCGCCGAGCAGATCTCCATGGTCCGAAGTGAAGATTAGCAGAGTGTTCCGATCGCTGCCGATTTCCTTGAGCACGGCTCGCAACTCACCCACGCAATTGTCCAGCGCTGAGCAATGGGCGTAGTAGCCCGCCATGCGGGCGCGGCCGCTTTCGCGAAGTTTTTCCGGAACGTTTGCCGGCAGCTTGAGTCCCTCCGCCGAATGCAACGAGCGGTATTTCTCCGGCGCCGTCTGGTAAGGATCATGCGGCGGACCCCAGGCCAGTACCAGGAAAAATGGCTTCTTCGATTGGGCATGATCTCGAAGATAACGCGCCGCGTCCTGCGTCTGTGCGATGGCGTCGTATCCTTGCCAGAGCAACTTCTCAGGTCCGTCGGCGTAATAATAGGAATGGTTGTAATCGTGCGTGCATTCCAATGCCTTCCAGTAGTCGAACCCTTGCCGTCTCTCAGGCGGGATGGAGCCGGAACGACCGTCGCCGTTAAGATGCCATTTGCCGATATACCCGGTGTCGTAACCCGCTGTGCTCAACACCCTCGCCAGCGTGACGGAATCCGCTGCCAGTGGCACATCGTTCAGGAACACTCCGGTCGTCAGCGGGCGCCGTCCTGTGAGCAGAGATGCGCGCGTGGGGCAACAGAGCGGCAGGCCGGCAACGGCGTTAAAGAAGTTGCAGCTTTCTTGCGCCAGGCGGTCGAGGTGAGGTGTCCGCGCGTTGGGATCGCCGGCAAACCCAAATGCCTGTGCTCGCCATTGATCGGCGATAACCAGGAGTACGTTGGGTTTTGATCCCGGTGGCTGCTTCGTCGCCGACAAAGTCAACCCATCAGCCGCGAGAATTGCCCACTGCATCCCGCCGGCCGCCAGACCAAATACGAGCGGCAGCCGGCAGAAGCAGTCTAACCGCACAGTATTTATAGCGCTGTCCTGCCTGCTGCTTTGACCTTCTTCCAGCGCGCTCGAGCGATCGCCGCAAGCCTTGCTCTAGCGGCGGCGCTCATTTTCCTTCGCGGCTTCCGTGCCGAAGCTTTGGCCGCGCCCTTTGCTCTCAACTTCGCCCATCTGGCTCGAGCCGCGGCGGCAATTCTCGCCCGCCCAGCCGCGCTGATTTTCCTTTTTCCCCGGACCGGACCATCGGCTGCCGGGGCAGCACCGTCGAGGAGTCCAGCGAGTTGTCTCTGAAGATTGTCGATCTTCTCCTTAAGGTTAGCAGCCTGTCTAAGTTGACCTGGAGTAATGTTAGCAAGTGAGTTCATGGCGCGTAATAGAAACGGCGTCTCTGGAAATGTCAAGGACCGCTTGAAATCTCTTTCTGTGAATCCTTGCCACCCAACCTACTTCAATCCTTGGGCGCAGTGAATCACGCCTTCAACTATTGTTCTACCAAGTGTCTCTCCGTAGAAACTCATGCTGGCTTCGTAACCGCCCTTGTGGTACTCCTCTGCCGGCAAAATGTAGCTCACCCATTCGTCGGCAAGGCCGCCGATCGTTACGGCGCCGGCGCCTGTAAGCTCTTGCGCCTTCGATTTGATCTTAATCCCCAACTCGGCGGCCATTTCGCCGGGCACTCCTAGAATCTCAAGGTCCCCGAGCCGCAGGCAGGTGCTGTGCGTTTGCGTCGGGTTTAGTTGGTCCACGAACCCTTGCATCTTCGCGTCGTCCAGTCCGTATTCAGCGCCGCCGGTTTTCATGAAGTCAGGATGCCACTGCCTCTTGGGTAGCGCGATAGTTTCTGTGTGATACCCGAACGCTTTCACTTCACGCGGCTGGATCTTTTCCCAAGCTCGCCAAGCGACGATGCCCATATCCCTGCCGTAGCGCTCGGCCCGTTCCCAATGACTGGAGCAACTCGGCGGCGGCACAGGCGATTGATCGCCCTCCGCGCCATTGTAATAGAGCACCGTCACGCCCTGGCCGATCAGCGCTTCGAGCGTGCGTTGCAGGTGGCCCGGCCAGTCACCCGAGAACATCATGTCGTTTTCATCCATGAAAGTCGGATGTGCCGTCCAGTTGACCAGCACAGCGAGAGGCTTTCCCTCCGCCGTTTCAATTCGAGTCACTATCAGGGCGGTGTCATGGAGCGTCAGACCATGGCGACGGTTGCGATTGTGATCGGGCACGGTAACAGTCGTCGAGCCGGCCAGAACAGGCACCATGTTTTTCCCGGCGGCGCGGACCGCTTGCGCCAATCTCTCAGCGGTATGTTCGTAGAGTTCCTTGTGAAAGAGGCCCACTTTTTTGTTTTCGAACACGTTGCCCGGGTGCAGCGCCATCATGTCGAGGCTGGTATGAGAGTGGCTGGGGAGAAGTAGGATTTGATTGGCGTTCCAACCGTCCCCCGACAATCGCTGCACGACCGCAGCCTTGAACTGGGCAGGAAATGCCAGCGTGTCGGCCGTGACAACCACGAACTTTTTCTCTCCTTGCGCCAGCATCAATGCCTTGACCCAAACGGCATCATGAATCCCAGTCGCAGGTTTGCTATCGCGGTCGCCGTATCCGCCTAAAGCGGCTTTCATCGACAACGGAGGCGTCAAGTCCACCCTGCTCACGCTGGCCAGCAGCGTGGAGGAATCCCCCGCGATGGCCGCCGAACTGACTGAAATCAACACAGCCGCGAGCCAGGGCCGAACCAGGTTTGAGATTAATTGCTTCATCATTTGGCTATTGGTGCCGAGAAGTGTTGATTCGGTCAAGAGTCTTAGAGCGCGTTTGGAAAATCGGTTTGCATTGTAGGAGCCGAGGTAACGAGGCGAAGGCGGCATACAGAATTGTCTGGAATTCCGCCGCGTTACGGGAGTGTTGCCCAAATCGCTCGAGGGTGGGGCGCGCTGTCCCCAGCGCGCCGCGACAGGGTCCCAACCTACGATTTTGCTCAGGTTCTGGCGAGTTTGGTGACGCGCTGGATACATACATCCGAAAATCTGTCATTTTCGCGTAGATTTTCCGGTGTGGAATCTGCAAATGAGGCATACCAGCAACGGGATCCGCCACGTGCTTCGCGAAGCGTTTGGAGTGCGTCCGGCTGGCCAGCGCTTTCGACCGTCGGGGACCGCCCCAAAGCGGGAGCAAGCTCCGCGCACTCCAAGCGCTTCGCGCGGTTCGGTCACGGTTGGCCCCCTTAATGACGCCGCGCCCTACCTTCTTTGGTTCCGGCTCCGCAGGCCTGAGAACAGTGCGCCCTACCTTGCGGCGTTCGCGCCCCTTCGGCAACACGCCCTTACCTCGGCAGCTACGATTACTCACAGGACCTCAAACCTTCGCAGCCACCGTTTTCATTTTGGCGAGGCCGGTCTTCGCCACATCCAATGCGTCCTCTGTCCAATACTTTCGGTTGAACACCTCCAGCGACAGCACTTTTTGGCCTCCGGTAGTTCGCAGGAATCGCAGGATCTCGACGAGCGGTGCCGTGCCGTCTCCGGGATAAACCCGGTAACTGTCGTCGATCTTTTCCCGCGGCGGGTCACTCGGATAATCATTCATGTGCAGTACTTGCAATGCGTCGCCGCCAAGTAGCTTCATGCCTTCAATATTGGATCCGCCTTTATACAGGTGAAATACATCCGCCAGCACACAGGCATTCCGGTGACCGGTTTCCATCGCTACGCCGATGCATTCGCCCAGCCGGCCCAGGTTCTTGGAAAAGCCCCATAGCTCAAGCTGTGGCACCACGCCGATCCGCTCGCCGGCCTCCAGCAAGACGCGATATCGTTCCGCGGCTCTCATTAAGTCCAGCCTGGGCAGATCAGTCGCTCCCGCCGGTGGACAGGCGAACCGCTTTCCACCCAACTGCGCTACCACGTCCATCTCGCGTTTCGCTCGCTCCAGTCCTTTGGCGCGGCGATCATCGTCTTCGACAAGCCATTCGGGAAAACCGATCGCACTCTCCACCATCAGTCCGGAATCGTCGATCCACTTTCTCAACTCCGTCAATTTGCCGCCATTCTGGACATAATCCTGAATGTCACGGACCCATGGCTCGATGGCATCATAGCCCGCGCGGGCCACCAGCTCGATTTCCTTGAGCAACCCAAGTTTCTGGCCGCGAATTGTGGAGGTGTTCAGGCAATATCGAAACGGCCTGCCCTCCTTCTGCGTCGCCGGGCTTGCGGATTCGGCGGTGACCCCGACCTCTTCGCCCACAACAGCCGCACCAAGCAATACTCCGGCTTGAGCCATAGCCTGCCGTCGTGACAATTTTTCCGAGTTCATTTCCCCACCATTAGACAAAAACCGCCCGCGTCCGCTCCAGGACGCTGGTTCGTCATTGGCGTTCTCAACCTTAAGGCTCGTGGCAGGCTTCGGTCAAATTGAGAAAACCTCTGCTTAACCGATCGGCATCTAGTAATCACTGGGCAGTAATTGGCCGCAAAAGGTCGGTGGCGAGTGGCGTGTGCTGACCACCCAGGGTGCCCCGCTTTCTCGGGGTTCAGCGCGGAGAGCTGTTTCGGTGCTGATAACGCGACTCGACAACGCTTGTGTACGATCGATGAGGTGCAGCCCACGCGGCCTGGTTGAGCCGGCACTATCCGTACAACTCCCGAGCCGAAAAAAGACTTGCCACAGGAGGCTGAGTGTCTAGAATTAGATTGTCCCGATGTCGGGATGGGGACGGTTCGGTTGGCCGTTCTCCGTCCTCCACGGGTCGACGAAAACCCATAACGAGTATCAACCATGAAAATTTTGCTGCAGCACGCGCGCACCCGGCTCTACGTTCGTGGATTGGGTGACTGGACCGCGAGTCCAGAGGAGGCTTTTGATTTTCAACATTCGCAGAAAGCCCTCGAATTTGCTCAGCACCACGCTCTTACTGGCGTTCAGATCGCGGTAAAATTTGTCGATAGCCAGTTTGATGAGATCTTTCCGCTCGCGGCGGTGGCGGCGATGGCGGCCCAGCAGCCGCGTCTCTGACCTTCTCCTGCGCCGCGTGGACGCGGAGCCGACATTCCACTTTTGAAGGAGGGCCGCGCGTTGACTATTGCAATGGCCCGCTGCTCAGTTCAACGATCAGACGCGAGACTTCGCCGGGCGGCAACCGAATCTCGTTGAGACTGACATTTCCGGATTCGACGCAGACCATTCGCTCGTATTCCTCATTGCCGAAATCAGGCATTTGCTGCGCTTTGGCGATCCACGGATTCCAGACCACTGTCGAAAGCGACGCCTGCTTTTCGACGCGAATCTTCCGGCCAATGCCCGGATCGACGATTTCAATCGGCGCGCTGGTGTTGACGTAAATCCGATCGACTTCGGAACTGATGCGGATGGAATCGCCCGTTTCCGATTTCTGCGCAAAATTTGCGACCTTGTCTAAATAGGCCGCTCCTCCCAGTCCGCGAATGGAAACTGTCCGGATGTCGCCCACCTCGAAATAAGTGTGCAGGCAATTCTCGAATAAAAACTCGTCTGTGGTGGAGTTGTTCGTAACTGCGAGCTCCAGTCTTAGCGTTTCGCTTACGGTCACGACGTAATCCGCCGTGAACGCGGGAAAGGCGGAAGCCTCTGGACAATCCGGCAGCCGGAAACGTACGCTGACGCTCCCGTTGGGCGCGGGCGCAAATTCCTTCAGTTCCCAGGTCTTGAGTCGCGCGAAACCATGCTGCCCCATTCCCTCGCGCGGACCGAACCACGGAAACACCACCGGCACACCTCCGCGAATCGGCTGGCCTTCGGCGAACCGGCTGCACTGGCTCAAAAACAGCAGGGGCAGTTCGTCTTTTTTCCGGAAATGCGTTACGTGCGCGCCCTGAAGATAAATCTCCGCCATGCTCCAGGCCGTGCTAATCTCGAGCATCGGCAATTCGCCGCGCCCGTCGAGAAAAACCACGCGACCCGGGACGCCGCTCTCGGATGGTTGCTCCTGTGTGCTCATCGCCCGAACATGCCCGATGTCCTTACATCATGCGGCGGCACGAAGCAACACGGTAAATTTTTCATTCCCAATCCCAGGCGGCACAGGTAAGTTCGCGCGATAACTATGGCAAAACAACTCCAATACAAATTCTGTTTCGGCCCGTGGAACCTGAGCGAAGGACAGGATCCCTATGGCCCGACGACGCGTCCCGCCCAATCATTTGATTGGAAGCTCGAGCAGCTCAAGAAGCTCGGCTTCGACGCGATGATGTTCCACGACGACGACGCGGTCCCGGATATCGACGGCAAAAGCGATGCGCAAATCCGGAAGGAAACCAAGGAACTCAAAAGGAAGCTTGACGACGCCGGCATCATCGCCGAAATGGCTGCGCCGCGGCTGTGGTTCAGCCCGATGACCATCGATGGGGCTTACACCAGCAACGACCCGAAATGCCGCCGGTACGCCATCGAACGCTCCCTCCGTTCGATCGACATCGCCCATTATCTAGGCTCGGACTTGCTGGTACTGTGGCTGGCGCGCGAAGGGACTTATCTGCGGGAATCCAAGAACGGCCGGCGCAGCGTCGAGCTGCTCGTCGAGGCTTTGGATAAAATGCTGGCGCATAGCAAGACTATTCGACTGGCCATTGAACCCAAACCGAATGAGCCGATGGACCAGGCGTACATTCCCACGATTGGTCATGCGCTGGCGATTGCGCAATTGACCAGAGATCCGAAACGAGTTGGTTGCTTGATCGAGTCAGCGCACGCAATACTCGCCGGCTTGGACCCGGCGGACGAAATCGATTTTGCCATGGCCTTTGGCAAGCTCTGGTCGCTCCATCTTAACGATCAAAACGGTCTGAAATTCGATCAGGATAAACCCTTCGGCAGCTCAAATCTCCGCGTCGCCTTCAACCAGGTCCGTGCCCTGGAGCGCAATGGCTACGGCCGAAAAGGTGAGTGCGTATGTTTCGATGTCCATCCGTTCCGCACCACCAAGGTTGAGCATTGGCTGGCTCATTTGGACAACAGCCGCCGCACCTTCCTCCGGCTGGTTGAGAAGTCCCGCACCTGGAACGAGAGCAGGGCGCAAGAGCTCATCGTCGATCGCAACTATGCCGCACTCGACCAGATGGCGCTCGAGCATTTGATGGGGAAATGATCTACCCGGCTGTAGTGCTTAGTGCGTGCCTTGAAATTGTAGGAGCCGAGGTGACGAGGCTCTTATCTCTTGCAAAGCCGTCGATGTCCAAAGGAAATTTGAGCCTCGTTACTTCGGCTCCTACAATGCTAACCGATTTCCCAAAGGCGCTCTTAGCAGGTTGCTGAAAAACCCCGCTGAACTTTGAATTTCTCTGGACTTGGGAAG
>CAYUPI010000100.1:0-12305 GCA_964446585.1 uncultured Verrucomicrobiota bacterium | reverse complement strand
GTACACTAGCCATATAGCTAGTTACATGCAAGGCATTTTTTTCACAGCTTCTCACTGGCGCCCGGCCAGTGACGTACGATATAGAAACAGAGCACCGTCCGGGCCTCCAGTGCAGAGCGCAAGTTAGGAGGACACATGTGGCCGTCTCCAGCACAAAAAGTAACGATTGTCGGCACAGCTCTGAGCCTCGATGAAGGGGCGCCAATCGAAACCCTTCAACGAACCGAAACGATCCATGAGCATCTTGAAAACTGGATGCGGATCGCCGATGCGAAGCCGCATGCCTCCGCGCTTGAGAATCCAGAAAACATCCTCAACGAAAGGGCCTTGGTCGGTCGTCTCAACTCCAATCTCATCAAGCTCGTGAATGCTGAAGGAAACAGGTCTGCTGAATGGGCGTTTGAAGGTAAAGGTGTCGCCATTCAGCCAGTAGTTCGTGCGCAAGTAAGGCGCGACCATCACCAGTGGCTTCAAGAACCACTCGCTGAATCTCAGATCTAGCTGTTTCCAAGTCATGATGCGAATCCGCCTAACGAAAAAACTCACTCGCGCCGCGCCCCCGACTTGCAACACGAACAGGGCGTCATCGTGGCGTCGAGCGAAGTGGTTTGTTATCTGATCATTTCGGAACACCGGGAGCTAAACGGTTAATGAAGTCCACGAGCGGGATGTAGATCGCAACCACCGTTGGCAGTAACACCAGAACCAGCCCAGACATCGTGGCCGCCAGAAACCCTGTCCAGCGCACCGGACTCCCTGCTTTGCGCACCCACACGTAAGTGCAATAGACCAGCGCGCCCAGGGCAAACACGGCGAGTAGGACTGGTCCTGCGGCCATGCAAAGGCGGGTGAAAGCCGGCAAGTGGGCCTGTTCGCCAGTAACCGCACTCAGCCTAGCGGCCGCTGGCAGGACCATCAGAGGCAACTTTAGAATTATCATCGACAGGAACCAACATGCCGCGCCGAACACGACGAGAATGACTCCATGGATCACTTTGTTCATATTTTCCTTTCTATTTTTGGACCGTGGTGGACATCCGCCGTCAGGGCTAGTCAAGCAGATAACGACTCCACTCAGGCACAGCCGCCGGAGCGGGACGTGAACTGCAAGGATGATGTTCGAGTTTCATGAAGCGGTCAACTGCCCGGCGCGGCGGCTGTTGCCTGCAGTGGCTGGTTGGGCTCTTGTGCTTCCCGAACACCATGGCGCCGGAAGAACTCGACCAGCTCGCTCCGAGAGACCCGATCCGGAACACCAAGAACTGCGATGCTCGTACGCATCACAAGAATCAACAGACCGAACGGCTTCCCAGAACTCTCACGCGGAATGAATGAAAAAGTGAGAATGTCCTGGTATTGCCAAAGGGAAGCGCCAACACCATGTCCGTAAAACGCGCGAGCAACACCGTCATCAGTAGCCTGAACCTCCGACAAGCCAAGGTCGGACAGAAATCCCACGAACACCGCGATACTCAGGCACATGAAGATGGCGCCTGTGAGTCCGATGCGCAGACCTTTGCCGTATCGCTGATCCAAATACCACCCAAGCATCATCGCCACAAAGACCACGATGATCAGCCAACCCTTCCGCTTCCACCCACCTCGGTCGCGCATTCGCAGCGAAAACAACCACGGCTCTCGCCACCGTAATTGCTGTCCCGTGCTCATAGGTTCACGCCCAACGCAAAAAAACTGAGCGATGCGGGCGTCCCACAGTGCCAAAATCGTCAACCGACGTGGCCCGCCCGCATTCGCTCCAGTGAATGGTTCGGCAAAACTCACCGCGCCGTGTTCCGCTTGGAAAAAAGCCAGACCATCCTCTCGACGATGATCCCCCACATCAAACAGCTCATCGCGAGAAGCAAAATCAAAACCGGTATCGGCCAGGAACCATGGTCGTGATAGACGAAAAAAGCATACAATCTCACCGGCAAGGCAAGCAGTGTGGCCACGACGTCGACAGTTTTGAGCGCTAAATCCTGTGACTGGCCGTCGTAGGGCAGGAGCAGGAGACGTTCAATGACCCATAACAAGAGCATCGCCGGAATCACGGTGACGGATACCAAGGTGATGGTTTTCTTATTCATAATCCTCTCCGTTTGACAAGTGAGGGTGCCATGCGTCACGCCGAACATCGCGGCTCAGGCACGGCGCGTCCCGGGCGTGCGGCATCGAACGAGACCGTAATCGCGCCGTTGCCTGGAGCCGCCTGGTTAAGCGCTAATGCTGCCAACGCTTCCATAGTGCCTTCAAAATGCGCACTGCAATCAGTGCTGTGACGACTCCCACCACTGCGTATAGCGCAATGACAATCCAAAAACTCCGTGCATCATCCTGCTGGCTGAAGAACACCGAACCGCGGGAATATGGCGAGAGAATCTTTCCGGCTTTGAGGCCCTCAATGGTATGCCAAGCGCACAGCACTGGTACCAGCAACAAAAGCGCTGTGCCAAGCCACTCCAAGACCGCACTAACGAATCCTCGGGATGCCCTTTCGACGTGCATACGCTTAACGCCCAGCATCAGCGGTGCGAGCCAGCCGCCGAGAACGGTCGGGTTGCAAGTGACATAAACGGCTGGCTCGCATCCGCTGAATGCTGTTGTTGGACCGTCGCCTCATGGCAAACCAATAGACCAGCACATGAACCCCGCGCAACGAATAACAGCGTAAAGCGAGAGCAACCCAATCAGGACTGCTACCAAGCGAGGAAAGCCTCGCAGCCGAAATACCAATGAAAACCCACAGAAAGCTCCGCACAGGCCAGCGAGAAAGAGGGCGACACCACCCACTATGAATACGCTGGAAAAACCAAAGCCATCACCAAAGGGTAGGAACTGCAACGCGAATTCCCCGAGGCCAATAGCAACGACTACAACGCCAGCCCAGACGCCTACCTGAAGTTTACGCGGAGAAGCATCGAGAGTGTCCATAGGCTACTTGGTCCAACTATTTAATTACATTGAAAGAATTCGGCCTATGTAGATAATAGCCCAGAAACACGGAATCGGGCTCCGGATGTTTTCCCCGCATTCTGCTTCAAGTTATGGGCAAAGGTTCGAGCAGTCAAGGGTCGAAGGGACCTGGACCAAGCGGCGGTGCCGGCAAACTGTGGGCAGCGGTCCTTCCCAATCCCAAGCTCAAACTGATGGACCAGGTTCGGGAAGTGATGCGGCTGAAGCACTACGCGATACGGACCGAGCAAAGTTATTCGGAGTGGATCCGCCGCTACATCCGGTTTCATGGGATGCGCTCGCGGGAGGAACTGGTTCCGGCCGAAGCGAAAATCGAAATGTTCCTCAGCGACCTGGCGATCAATGGGAAGGTTGCTGCCTCAACCCAAAACCAAGCGTTTAATGCGCTGCTCTTTCTCTATCGGGAGGTACTGCACCATCCGTTCGAAAACATCGACGCTGTGCGCGCCGACCGACCCGTGCGCGTGCCTGTCGTGCTCACCGTTGAAGAGGCCAGGAGCGTGCTGGCGATTATGTCGGGCACCCCGCAGTTGGTGGTCAAGCTGCTGTACGGCAGCGGCCTTCGGTTGCTTGAGGCACTGCGTTTACGAGTCCAGGATCTGGACCTGGGGATGAAGCAGCTCACTTTGCGGGACGGCAAGGGAGCGAAAGACCGGTTCACCGTGCTGGCTGAGGGCCTCATCCAGCCGCTAAAGGAGCATCTGGAAAGAGTCCGGCTGGCTCATCAGAACGACCTGCAGGTGGGCTATGGGTCAGTTTACTTGCCTGCCGGGCTGGAACGGAAATACCCCGCGGCGGCCCATGAATGGAAGTGGCAGTACGTGTTTCCGGCGCGGGACCGATCCACAGACCCGCGCTCGGGCAAGATCCAGCGGCACCACGTCGATGAGGCCACTATCCAAAAGGCAATCAAAGCGGCCGCGGCCCGCGCAGGAATATCCAAGCGGGTCTCAAGCCACACGTTTCGGCACAGCTTTGCCACCCACGCCCTGCAGCGCGGAGCCGACATCCGCACGGCGCAGGAACTGCTCGGGCACGAGGACGTTTCGACGACGATGGTTTACACTCATGTGCTGCGCACCGGCGGGCTCGGCATGAAGAGCCCGCTCGATAGCTTGTAAGACCCTTTCTCCTATTGTTTATGAAGCGTTGTGGCTGGGCAAAGTCTGAATCCATGGTGGCGTACCACGATACCGAGTGGGGCGTGCCCGTGCATGATGACCGGTTGCTGTTCGAGTTTCTAATTCTCGAAGGGGCGCAGGCCGGCCTGAGCTGGTCCACCATCCTGAACAAACGCGAGAACTATCGGCGAGCCTTTGACAATTTCGACGCCCGAAAAATAGCGAAATACAATTCTCGCAAAATCCGTGCGCTGCTGGCCGACCAGGGCATCGTCCGGAACAGGCTCAAAATCGCGTCGGCGATTCGAAACGCGAAAGCATTCCTGGCAGTACAAAAGGAGTTCGGCAGCTTCGACGCTTACATTTGGGGTTTTGTCGGCGGCAAGCCGATTCAAAACCGGCGGACGAAGCTATCAGCCGTGCCTGCGCGCACGCCGGAGTCCGATGCCATGAGCGCAGATTTGCTCAGGCGGGGATTCAAATTCGTCGGCTCGACTATCTGCTACGCGTTCATGCAGGCCGTGGGCATGGTCAACGACCATGATGTCGACTGCTTCCGATACTCGCAGATTCGATAGCAGAGCAGGATTTGGAGCTTGTTTGTCATTTGGATCTTGGAATTCCGTGTCCATCGGTGTCCATCTGTGGTTAATGCTGATTCGGGTCGAGGCTACGGCCCCGCAAGATTCAGACAGACCAGGCGATCTTCGCTCCACAGATAGAGCTTCTTTCTCGAAAGGACCGGCGCGGCCCAGCACGGATGATGCAATTGTGGGACCTGGAACCGCGAAATCTCTTCCGGCTTTTCCGCGCTCAGCTTGAACAGGCCAAGCAATCCTCCCTCGCCGAGAACGATCAATTTTCCATCCGCGAGAATGCACGAGCCGCGGCCGTACACGGTTGGCTGGCCGGTGCTGTGCGGCTGCCACTGCTCGGGCCGCTCCCACATGAGCTTGCCGCTTTTCAGCTCCACGCAGCGAAAGGTGGCGTCCGGCTCATTGCGGCCACTGAAGGCATAGAGAAAACCATCGTGATAGATTGGCGTGGTCCAATGCGTTTCCAGCACGGTGCTTCGCCAGACTTCTTCGACCCCTTTGCCGTCGGGTTTCACCCGCAGCAGAACCGAGCCGATCTTGTAGTACGCAGCCGAAATCAGGATCAAATCATCCACCACCACTGGGTTCATCGCGTTGACCGATTCCGTGACCTGTGATCGGAACCAGAAGCTGAAGTTCACCGCGCCATTGGTGGGGTTGAGTGAGACCAGGCCCTGGCGCATCAGGCAAAGAACCTGGCGTCGGCCATGGATCGTGCAGGCGACCGGCGTGGCATAGCTGGCCTGTTTCTCCCAGGCCTGCCACTTGACCGTGCGCTGGCCGGGCCAGCCAATCATCGGCTGGCCTTCCCAGTTTTTCTGGCCGACACTTTCCCACAGCGTTTTGCCGGTCAGCGCATCGAAAGCGACCATGCCCGAGTTGGGCTGGCCGCCGACCATCACCAGCAAGCGGTCGCCCTCCAGGATCGGAGAGCTGCCGACGCCGAAAAATGCGGCCGGCACATTCCAGTCCACGCCGGTATCGCGCTGCCAAAGCAGTTTTCCGGTCGCCAACTCGAGACAGAGCAACTTGCCTTCGGCGCCAAAAGTATAACAGCGCTCTGCGGTGAGCAGCGGCGTCCCGCGTGGCCCGTTATTGTAGCCGTAAGGATCGACGTAATGGCTGGGATAGGCGTGGCGCCAAAGGGACTTGCCTGTGGCAGCTTCGAAGCACTCGACGATTTCCTCATCGCCGATGCGATGGTGCAACACGAGAGAATTACCGCGCACGGACGGTCCGCTGTAACCGGTGCCGGTTTTCATGTCCCAGACCACGGGCGGGCCGCTGGCGGGCCAGTGGTCGAGCAGGTTTGTCTCGCTGGAGATTCCATTAGCGCGCGGGCCGAGCAACTGCGGCCAATCTTCGCTCGATTCCGGTCCTGCCACCGCTGCGAAGGCCAACACCAGGGAGAGCCACCACAGAGCTGCGATGCCCACATCCCGGCCAGGCCGCAACCGAGGCTGAACCGCGAAACACGCGAAATACGCAGAAATCCGACCGCTGGCCTGCTTCCTTTCCGCGTATTCCGCGTATTCCTCTGTTACTCTCCCCTGTTTTCCTGTTGCGGCTGGGCGCGCTTTATCCATCGCGCCTCTGCGCCTAAGCAAGTCGCCAAGCCGTTTCACAATCGCAAGAAGATCTTCTTCTGGTAAAGGAAGCGCACAAACCAGAACGCCAGCAGCAGACCGACGACTGCGACGACGAGGTCCCCGAGGCCGGCGGCCACCTGGTTGTCGAAAAAACTCTTGATGTCGCCGCCGGCCAGTCGCGCGGCGACCCTGCCAAAACCACCCAGGATGTTTTTCGTCAGATAAATCGTGATGGAATTCATTCCGATCCAAACGAAGGGCTGGCACCAGCCACGCTGCTGACAGACATCAACCACCCAATAAAACAGCCCGAGCAGAACTGCGCTGTAACCGCCGGCAACCAGGACGTAGGAGGAGGTCCAAATCTTTTTGATCACTGGAAATTGGAAATTCCACACCCAGCCCGCTGCAACTCCCGTGAGGCCGAAACCGATTAAATAGAGCACCTTGCGACGTTCATCAACGCTCTGAGTTTTCAGAACCAAGCCGGCGAACACCCCCAGCAGGCAAGTGGCGACTGCAGGGATAGTGCTGAGAAAGCCCTCAGGATCGAAGAAGGTGTCATACTTCTTTCCGGGCAGGTACTGAAAATCAATGTGGTCGGACAGATTCAGTCCTTTGCCGTACTTGCCGCTCACCCGATTGGTGGTGCTTGAAAACAGTTTGTGCGCACCAGCCCACGCCAGGCTGTTCTTCACGGTGGAGGGATTTGGCGAACCTGGATTCGCGAAATACGCCGCAGTCTCACTATCACCCGCTTGCTCCGCGAGGCGCGCGATATTACTCCGCGTAAGTTGGATATCGCGGATCGGCACGAAGCTCAGCAACGCCCAATATCCAATAAGCAGTCCAGCGCAGATCCCGAGCAGGGCGCGCGGCCGAAAAAAGCAAAAGAGGAGACCGGCGAAAAAATAAGCCAGAGCGATGCGATTGAGCACGCCCATGAGCCGAATGTCCGGCCAGGAGCTGGTGAATCCGCCGGAGTAGAAGATGCCGAGCAGAAAGAGCAAAACTCCGCGTCTCACGATGCGTTTGAGCGCTTCTGCTCGGCCCGCTTGCTCTGTGGTCTTGGTCAGCGAAAATACCAATGAGACGCCAACGATGAAGACAAACAGCGGGAAGATCAGATCGTAGAAATGGAATCCTTCCCATTCGGCGTGTTCGAGCTGGCTGGCCAGGAAGCTCGTGACCGGGTTGTGGCTCATCCGGTTGAGGGCTGCGACCAGCGAATCCGCGCCGATGATCCAAAACATGTCGAACCCGCGCAGAGCATCTACCGAGATGAGGCGTTGACTGGCGGTTGCGGCCTGGCTTTGAGTCAGTGTGGCCATTGGGACTAGTAGCGCGAAACGTTAGAGAGACCACACTCCTGTTCAAGGCTAATCAATTCGTCCGCTTCCGCAGATCGACGCAAACCAGCCTGTCCTTGCTGCGAGCGTAGAATAAACCGTCAGCCAGCGCAGGGTGGGCACGGACCTGGTTGGGCAGAATTTGGGCGCGGGCGTTGGGCTTGAACGCTGTCGGAGAAGCCGGCGCGCGAATGAGCTCACCACGTTCGGTTAGAACCAGCAATTGGTCTCCTGCGAGTATGAGCGTTGCGGCACCGAAAGCCGGCTGTTCCCACATTACCTTGGCGCTCCTAAGCTCGACGCACCTGAGGCTGGCGGAAGGCTCGAAGCCGGGATCGGTACGGCCGTGGATGCCATAGAGAAAACCAGAGAGATGGACACTTGTGGCGTAGTGATTGGAAAGCACATCGTCCGAGGCCCAGAGTTTTCGAGGAGCGCTTTCAGAGAGTTGGAGCAAAGCCGCGCCGGTGCCGTAGCTGGCCGACAGAAAAACCGTGTCGCCGATGAGCAAAGGCGTGGCCGCGGTGACGGAATTGCGCATCGGCGGCCGGAATGGGAATTGGAACAGGACTTTGCCATCCGCGGGTTGGGCAGCCAGGAGGGCGCTACGTGTTAGAAAGAAGACGCACCGCCGGCTACCGACTGGACCGGCGACAGGCGATGAATAACTGGCTTCGTCATCCGATGCCTTCCAAAGCACTTTCCCGTCACGTGTGTTGAACGACACTATCCCTGCTCCGCTTTTTCCTCCAACGATGAGCAAAACGGCCTCGCCCTCGACCAGGGGCGAGCAGGCGATGCCAAAGAAACCCTTCGGCGCGTGGAATTCCGACTTGGTATCGACACTCCATAACTTCCGACCAGTCGCCAAATCGGCGCAGTTCAGCACGCCTTCCGCGCCATAAGTGAAAACCCGGCCATCGGCGATGGCGGGCGTCGCGCGCGGTCCTTCATCGAAACCGAAATCGTCGCGATAAGCCGTGGCATAGCCAAAGCGCCAGAGCGATTTGCCGGTCTGAGCTTCGAAACATTCGACGATTTCCTGGTCGTTCATCCGGTGAAACTGGATTAGCTTGTCTGCAGCGACCACTGGTCCGCTGAAACCCTGGCCCACTTTTTTCTGCCAAACGACCGGCGGGCCATCCTTCGGCCAGGTTTCGGCCAAACCGGCGCCGGAGTAAACGCCATTGCGGGTCGGGCCGAGGAATTGCGGCCAATCGCTCGCGATCGTAGTCGCCGTCGAGAGGGCCACTGCAAACGTGAGGCTTAACATCCAGTGCATAACCTCAGCGCAGCCAGAGGTATAGAATGGCGGCCAGGACCAGCAGCGCGACAATCCACCAAAACCAATGCATGCCCCGGGGCACGGGGCCCTCGCGGCCGAACTCGCGCTTCACGAAGTCGTCATAATCGAAATGCTGGTCGGGCAAATCCAACCCGCCGGCGTGGGCCTCCTCGGACCAACCTGTCTGCTCGTCAGAGCCGCATTCGGGGCAAGCCTTCGCTTTAGGCGGCACTTCCGCGCCGCAGTTGGGGCAGATTTCAGGGGTCATTCAGAAAATTCCAAACACCAACCACCAAGCTCCAGAAATGCTCCAAATATCAAATCCCAAACTATCTCGCGCTGGAACTATGAGAGTGCGTCTTGAAAATTGGTGCTTGGTATTTCTCTGGAGCTTGATGGTTGGAATTTGGAGCTTCTCTCGTCATTCCATCCCCGCATACTCCTCGTCCGTTTTCAGATCCAGCCCCATGAGGACGTAATCGTGTTTAATGGCCTGCATGTCCTTGACGTAATCCTCCAACCGCAAGAGGTTGCTGAAGCCGAGCATGGCGAACATTTTGATGGCCGCCTCCTGGTCGCCGATAAATTCCGCTTCCACTTTCTCAAGTCCAAGGTGCCGGGCGAGGTCAACAATCTCTGCGATGAGAGCGCGCGCCAGGCCGCGGCCGCGGTAATTCGGTAACACGAGCACACTGACCCGGCCGATGTGCCGCTTCCAGCCGCCCAATTGCTGGTGCAGGGTGGCGTCGCCGACGATTTTGCCGTCCATGAGCGCCAGCAGCGGCAGGTTCCGGCCCAAATCGATATTCTGGCACCAATCGCGAATGACTTCAGGGTCGGTGACGCGATGCTTGATGAACATGCGCTCGGCCTCAGGCACAGACAGGAAGAATTCGTGAAACGCCTTCTGGTCATCCTTGCGCAACGGTCGCAGCTTGCTTTTGGACCCGTCCTTGAGCTTGATTTCCTTGGAGAATTTCTGGAGTTCGAATTCGAGTGACATAGGTTAGCGCCTTTCTCTGCTCTCGGGTGACTTTGCCCGAAGCAGGCCCGTAACGCAAGATGGGAGAAACAGCTCGGAGCGCACGATCCTGATCGTGCAGGTGGACGCGTTTTGTGGTCGGGGCGATCGAGCACGTAGTCGTCCGTTCGGACAAAAACCGTCAAGCCCATACAGGCCAGATACAGAAAGTTCCGCGGCAAACCCACGCCAGCGCGGCCTCCAGCACCCCAACTCATCACCATCCCGCTAATCCGGAGCCAGGGTCCGAGCCTTCCGCTGCTCCGAAAATCCCCTCCGCGCTCCCGGTTCATGTCGCGTACTTTGGGGACATGCAGCATTCCTCTAAGGCTGCTAACCTTATCAGCCAAATTGGCCAGACTTTACAAAACTAAACGGGAATCCGTTGTTGTAAAATCAAACCTGGATTCGACTAATAAGCGACCTCCTCCTGAGCCGTAATTTGGCCGGCTGAGGTTCGGGGCCTCCGCAACAGGAGTTATGAGTGAAGATGATGCTGGTCCAAGCGCTCTCGGATTTTGGCAGAATCGCCTCTCCGACCGCACTATATTAGCTGCCGTCAAGAGGTACCCGGAAACAACCAGGCCGCCTAACATTCGTCCGCTTGGAGTCGAATCTTTTCAGACCTGCTGGCCGCTTTTTGGATAGCCGCTCATCGATCTCATGCGAACGCTGCTTAAGCCCTGGAAGCCCAAGTCGCCGCGCCCGGGGTTCACGCTCATCGAACTGCTGGTGGTCATTGCCATCATCGCGATACTCGCCGCATTGCTTTTACCGGTCTTGTCCAAAAGCAGGGACAAGGCGCGTGCCCTAGGCTGTTTGAGCAATCTCAAGCAAATTCAACTGGCTTGGCAACTTTATGCCGGTGACAATCAGGACAGACTCGTGTTAAGTGGTAACCTTGGGGGCTCCCTACCGTGGGTGCAGGGAGTCCTTGATTACTCTTCCAGCACGGTCAATACCAATACTCAACTTTTGGTGAATGCGAAATATGCCGCCTTCGCGCCCTACATTTCAGCCGCCGGCGTCTATCATTGCCCCTCCGACCCGACGACGGTGAAAATCATGGGGGCTGTCTATCCGCGGGTACGAAGTTACGGAATCAACTGGCGCGTCGGAACACCCTTGGGTCCCCGTCGTAACAGCTTGATTTATGATGCATCCCGAATGTCCGATATTCGCAAGCCATCGATTCTGTCAATCTGTTTTGATAAGCATCCGGATTATATCGGCGACACCGAATTTGATAATGGAAATGCTGTCGTCGCATGGAGCGCAGCCAACGCAGCCGAGGCGAGTTTCGCTGATTATCCTTCGAGCCAGCATAATGGCGGCGGGGTGATTTCCTTCGCCGATGGTCATGTCGAACTGCATAGGTGGGTGGATGCGCGAACCAAAATCCCTATTCGAAACGTGATGGTTGCGGATCCCACCTCGAACTCCTGGGTAAACACGCCTTCGCCCAATAACGAGGATATCCATTGGTTGACCGACCACGCCTGGGCATCGTACGCCACTCAATAACATCTAAACCCTGATGAGAAAACTCACCTCACAGATTTCTCATGCGAACGCTGCTTAAGCCCTGGAAGCCGAAGTGGCCGCGCCCGGCGTTCACGCTGATCGAATTGCTGGTGGTCATTGCCATCATCGCCATTCTGGCGGCGCTGCTCTTGCCCGCGCTGTCGCGGGCCAAACTCCGAGCGCAACAGATCCAGTGCCTGAGCAACGTCAGGCAGTTGAACATGGTTGGTCTTATCTACGCCAGCGACAACGGAGGGCGCTTCGTTCCCGCTGACTTTGGTACATTTTTCGAGTATTGGACGACGCCTACTACTCCTAGCTGGTGGATGCCGGCATTAACCAAGTACGATGCCAAGGTGGCCGCGGTTCGATTTTGTCCTTCGACCCCCAATAAGCCGCGAGCTCCTTCGTGGTTGGGCCGAGCCGACGCCCGATGGTTCTGGTTGGAATCCGCGTCTGGGCCGCTGATCAGTGGCAGCTACGGGATCAACGGTAACCTTGGCGGTAGTGTTGCCGAAAGTAGGGATGCCGATTATTTCAACAAAGACACGTCCGTTCAGAAGCCGGCGCAAACCCCCACGTTCTTCGATTGCATCCAGTTTCGTTGCGAGGCCAGAGAAAAGGATCCTCCCTCCCGAAACCTTTACGAACCTTACCTGGCTGAAGGCGGCTACGGCATATATCTTTGCGCCATTGCGCGGCACGGAAACATGCCGGCCTCCGCCGCGCCGCGCAACCTGACTTCGGGAATATTGCCCGGCTCGATCAACATGGGATTCGTGGACGGCCGAGAAAGGGGTCAAACCGGAATGGCGCTTAGTTAAGACCCAAAACTTTGGGGGACAAT
>CAYUPI010000099.1:0-13324 GCA_964446585.1 uncultured Verrucomicrobiota bacterium | reverse complement strand
GCTGGGACGTGACGTCGCAGCAGATCGCTGCGCAGTTAGACCAAGCGCAAAAAGCTGGCGCAGCAGGGGTGCTCGTTTCATTTGTTCCCATTGAGCAGTCCTGGGAGCCCCGTGTGTTCAGGATGGCCGACTTATCTCGCTGAAGGAATCCCGCAGACCAATCAACTGAGGCGATGGCGTGGTGCCGCTGTGGATGGATAAAAGGGACGGAATGGGCGTCTCCTTGGCACCACGAACATAAAGGGCTCGACCCAGCAATCGGTCTCAGCGCGGGGAAAGGCAAGTGACGCCGAGAGGAGTAAGCTTGTCAAAGCAGCTTAATTTGGGCGCGTTCTTTGGCCAGCGTGTCGGATAAGCCAGGCCGCCGCCCATTGCGGCGCTCGATGACGTGCTTGTCGGTGGAAGGATCGAACGGCACCGGGTAATCGCCATCGTAGCATGCCAGGCAGAAGGAGTTGGCCGGCAAACCCGTTGCCTGAATCATGCCTTGCCGGGAAAGGTAATGGAGGGAATCGGCATTGAGATATTTTCGTATCTCTTCGAGTGAATGATTGGCCGCCATCAGCTTGTTCCGGTCCGGAAAATCAATGCCATAGACGCATGGGTTCATGTGCGGCGGACAACTGACCAGGACATGGACCTCTTTGGCGCCTGCTTCCTTCAGATTATTCACCCGGGCCTTGCACGTGGTGCCCCGCACGATCGAGTCATCGATCACGATCACGCGTTTGCCTTTCACCAACTCGGTGATCAGGTTGAGCTTCACGCGCACGTCGAAATCGCGAATCAACTGGGTCGGCTGAAGAAAGCTGCGGCCAACGTAATGATTCCGCACGAATGCCATCTCGTAAGGGATGCCGGATTCCAGATGATAGCCCAGGGCGGCGCAATTCCCGCTATCGGGCACGGGCACCACCACGTCCGCGTCGATCGGATACTCGCGCGCCAGTTGCCGCCCCAGTTCGACCCGGACCTTATAGACGTTGCGCCCGGCTATCGTGCTGTCCGGCCGCGCGAAATAAACGTATTCGAATATGCAGAACGCGCGCCGTTCCTGTTCGGGAAAGGCTTGAGTGCTGCTTAAGCCGTCCTGGTTGATTACCACGATTTCTCCCGGTTCGACGTCGCGCACGAATTTGGCGTGGATCAAATCCAGCGCGCAGGTCTCGCTCGCGAGCACCCAGGCCTCGCCCAGTTTGCCGATACACAGCGGCCGGAAGCCGTGGGGATCGCGCACGCCGATGAGTTCGTTCTCGGTGTTAATCACCAGGGAGTACGCCCCTTCGATGCTGCGAAGAGTTTGGACCAGATTGTTGCCGTGGCCGTTGAGGCTGGGCTGGGCCATCAGGTGAAGGATGATCTCGCTGTCCACGGTGGTCTGGAAAATTGAGCCGCGCGATTCGAGTTCATCCCGCAGCCGGGCAGCGTTGGTCAGATTGCCGTTGTGTGCGATGGCGATTTGGCCGCGGGCGCAGTTTGCCGTCAAGGGTTGGGCGTTGACCAGGTGCGACGAACCGGTGGTCGAGTAGCGCGTGTGCCCGATGGCAATGTGGCCGACCAACTCGTGCAGGACAGCCGAGGTGAACACCTGTGAGACCAGGCCCATGCCCTTGTGTTTGTAAAGCTGCTTGCCGTCTGAAGTCACGATGCCCGCGCTTTCCTGTCCGCGATGTTGGAGCGCGTAGAGGCCGTAATACGTCAGTTCGGCGGCGTTCGGATGGCCATAAACGCCGAAGACGCCGCAGTAATGTTTTGGATAGTGTTGCATTAACTTTTAACCGGCCCGCAAAACTGAAACATCCAACAACGGGGTCACGCCTCGAACAAGCACCAGCTTGACCGGAGAGCGCGCCGTTTCGGAGCTGGGGCTCCGCCCCATTATTCTGAAAATCCTTCTGTGAAGGTACACGAGCTTTGCTGAAAAGACCACTTCGTTTTCGCCACGACGGTTCCAAGCGCGGTGGAAGTGCCAAAATGTATGGTCGATCATTCGCGCATGGCCCGCGCAATGGAATTCCACCACACGTCGTACAGTTCTGTCACGGGCCAGGTCCACTCGTCGCTAACCGTCTTGATGCCAAGCTTGTCACCGCCGACTGTGCCGATCCGCTGCGCCGAGACTCCGAGGAGCCTGGCGCGTTCGACGCTTTTGACCGCGTCCTGGGCGCTGGCAGTGATGACGATTCGGCCTTGTGTTTCCCCGAAGAGCAGCGCGTCCAAACGACCGCCGCCCGGCCCGGTCGATTGCGCCGAGGCCTCGCCTGTGCCCGGCTGCGCCAGTCGAATTTCCGCACCGATGAGCCGCGGCGTATCACGCGCGATTTGCTGGCTGATACAGCTTTCCGCCAGGGCTACGGCGAGCCCTCCCTCGCTGCAATCGTGCGCGCTTTTCACGCGGCCGCAGTAGATCAGCGCGCGCAGGGCCAATTGCAGTTCTTTCTCTTTGGCCAGGTCACACCTTGGTGGCATTCCTCTCTTTGAGCGATGAACAGCTTGCAAATAGGCCGAGCCGCCGAGGCCGAGCCAGGGGTCGCCGGAATCCACGATGTCACCCAATAGGATGATCGCGTCGCCTTCGTCCTTGAACCATTGCGTGGTGATATGCTCCGCCTCTTCCACCAGTCCGACCATCGCCACCGTCGGCGTCGGGTCAATCGGGCCGTTGGGACTCTGATTGTAGAGACTAACGTTGCCACCGGTCACCGGCGTGTTGAATGCCCGGCACGCCTCGGCCAGGCCGCGGATCGCTTCTCGAAGCTGCCAAAACGTTTCCGGATTGTGAGGATTGCCAAAATTCAGATTGTCCGTCACACCGAGCGGCCGGGCGCCGCTGCACACGAGGTTGCGCGCGGCTTCGGCCACGGCGATCTTGCCGCCTTCGCAAGGATCCAGATAAACGTAAGTGGCATTGCCATCGACCGTCAGGGCGATGAATTTTTCCGTGACGCGTGACCCGCCTTTGTCCGACTCCGGCGTGGCGAGTGCGTGATGCGTGACCTCTGGCTCCGCCAGGGTTGGCAGCGAATCCTCCTTGATGCGAATCACAGCCGCATCTGAGCCGGGACAAACGGCGGTGCCGTCGCGCACGGTCTGGTCGTATTGACGGTAAACCCAATTCTTCGAAGCAATGACCGGCCAACTCAGTAATCGTTTGAGCTCGTTTACTGGGTCCTTGGTATCAGGCACTTCTGCGAGCGTACCGGCGCGGGCTGCCTTGAGGTACGCGGGTTCTCGGGCTTCACGATGATAAACCGGAGCTTCGTCGGCCAGTTTTTTTGCTGGAATGTCGGCCACCACCGCCCCGTTATTTCGGACGACCATCTTTCCGGTGTCCGTCACGAAGCCAATTTCGGCCCACGGCAGATCCCATTTATCGAACAGTCGTTTCACTTCCTCCTCACGTCCCTTTTGGACAATAATCAACATGCGCTCCTGTGATTCGCTGAGCATGATTTCGTAGGGCGTCATGTTCAGGGCCCTTTGCGGCACCTTTTTGAGGTCGATCTCGATGCCGGTGCCGGCGCGCGCAGCCGTCTCACAGGTCGAACAAGTCAAGCCCGCGGCACCCATGTCCTGGATGCCTGCTACAGCGCCGGTCGCCAGCAGTTCCAGGCAGGCTTCGCACACAAGTTTTTCCATGAATGGATCGCCGACCTGGACTGCGCCGCGTTGTTGGTCGGCGGACTCTTGCGTCAGATCCTGCGAAGCGAAGGCCGCGCCCGCAAGGCCGTCGCGGCCGGTAGCCGGGCCGACGTAAAACACCGGGTTGCCCACGCCCGTGGCCCGTCCGCGCACAATCTGCTCGTGCTGGAGAACGCCCAGACAAAACGCGTTCACCAGCGGATTGCCTTCGTAACACTTGTCGAAATAAACCTCGCCCGCCACCGTCGGGATGCCGAAGCAATTGCCGTAATGCCCGATGCCGGCCACTACACCGCTGAACAGACGACGGTTTGTCCGCATCGCCGCCTGGTGATTGGGGGTAGGCTTATGTTGAGCACCCCCCTCAGTAATCGGTCCGAAGCGCAGTGAATTGACGGAGCAAATTGGCCGCGCACCCATGGTGAAGATATCGCGGATGATGCCGCCGACGCCCGTGGCCGCGCCTTGAAACGGTTCGACCGCGCTGGGGTGGTTGTGCGATTCGATCTTGAACGCGATGGCCAGGCCGTCGCCGATGTCCATGATGCCCGCGTTTTCCTCGCCGGCGCCGACCAGAATCCGCGGAGATTTGGTCGGGAAGGTCTTGAGCAAAGCGCGGCTGTTCTTGTAAGAACAATGCTCGCTCCACATGACCGAAAAAATGCCCAGCTCGGTGTAGCTGGGTTCGCGGCCGAGGATGCCTTTGATTTTCTGATATTCCTCGGGCGTAAGGTTGTATTTCTGCACCAACTCGGGCGTAATGGCGGGCTCGTTCATAGTAATGACTGTGCGGATTCAGCTTGGAGCCTCGGTGACGCCAAAACAAGCCAACTATTTTTCCTTTGATTAGGTTCATTTACGTCAATTTCCCGTCGCTCGGCTCGACCCTGATGTGGACCAACATACTTCTTGTGGACACTTCCACCAACACCGCACTGCTGCTGACGAACTGGGTGGTCAGCATCTACTCGCAGTTTGACTGGATGGGCAACTTCACTTTCACCAACGCCATCAGCCCAACACGCCACGAACGTCTTTCCGACTCCTGGTGCCGCCGCCAACTCGAGTGTAAAGGGGTTCTTGGTTGATAGTTGATTCGAAGAACCGACCGATTTACAGAACGCTGGATAACCTGGACGAAATCTGTTATGCTCGGTCGTTGACAGACTCGACGTGAGCAATCAATCCAGCATTCCAAGCCCGATGAAAACCAGTCTAGTTTCCCTGGCGCTCGCTACTTAACTCTGCCCTCTGGCGTCCTCGCCCGCCACTCTGCGCGGGTGATCGCGTAGGTAACGCATTGTTGAAGATTGTCTATGGCATGATGAACTGGGCGTCCGCGCCGGTGCTGGTGCCGAGGGCATTGGCAGCGTTGACACGATAATGGTAGGTCGCGCCTGATGCCAGGGCCGTCAGAGTCCGGGAGACGACGACGCTGCTGGTTCCGGCCGGAAGGTTGATCGCGCTGGTGGAGGCGCCGTAAGAGGTTGTTGAGCCCCAGTCGAACCACACATTAGCGGTGGCGGCGTTGGGAGTGACCGTGGCGTTGAGCGTCGCCAGGCCGGAACCGACGTCCGTCGCGGGCTGAGTGGTCGCGCCTGGCCCAAACGGCGCCGATGAGGTGACCCACGCTGGACCATTCCCGAGAGTACCGTCTCTTCCCAGACCGCTGGAGTCGAGCGTAGTCGTACCGCCAGCCTCGTCAAAACGCCAGTAGGCGACCAGGTTGGCCGCCGGCAATGACAGCCCGTGGTTCATGTTCGCCTGGATTTGGGACTGCGTGCGCGCGATGTTCCAGATGCGGAGTTCATCAATCTGGCCGTTGAAAAAGCTGCCTGGCCAACTCGAGCAGCCGAGCAGGCTTGCAATCGTGTAAGCGGGCGCCGGGCCGCTGTAGGGATCAGTGCCGCCGAGGACACCGTTGACGTAGATTTGAAGCCCCGCAATACCCCAGGTAGCGGCCACATGATACCATGCGCCCGGCGATGGCACGATGCCGCTCCTGGCCCAGTGCCAGTTGTTGAAGGAGCCGTATTCGAAAATGCCAAACATCAGTTCTCCCGTGGTGGAAAAGGCGTTGTGAGTTCCAAGGTCGATCCCATCGCCCGCAGAAGTATTGGGAGCACCTTGGGTCCCGGCCCAAAGATAAAGGCCGTCGTGAGCAGCGGTCCAACTCCACGAGCTGGCGTTGAACCATAATTCGATTGTGCCCTGGGCCAAAGCGTGAGTTACGTCCGGGAAGCTGACATATTGATTTGTCCCGTTGAAACTCAACGCCGTACCAGCCGTGGTCTGGGCGCTGCCGGGAGTGAACACGGTGAGAGAGGCTGGTTGGCTATCGGCTTCGAATTCATCCTCGGGGCCGGGCGTCTGAAACACGGTGACCGCATAGGCGCCGGCGGAGGCGGCAGCCACATTGGTAAGTGTCAGGATGGCGTTGGTGGCATCGGCAATGGCCACACCGTTAAATGCCCAGCGGTACGAGAACGGCGGCGTGCCTGATACTCCGACATTAAAGCTGACAGTGTCACCCACAGACGCCGACTGGGAAACGGGCTGGGCGGTGATGGTTACGGGCGCCAGCACACTGGTGATGTCGGTCGCGATGTTGTTTGCCGGGTCCGGCTCGAATTGGTCGCAGGCCACAGCCACAGTGTCCGTGATGGTGCCCTCGGCGTAAGGGATGGTCGTGATGGTGACCGTGGCGGAGAGGCCGGGGGCGAGCGTGCCGAGGCTGCCGGTGACCAGGCTCGAGGTGCCCAAACCAGTGACGCTGCCCTGGCTGGCGGTCGCCGCGACGAAACTGACCGACGGCGGCAGGACGTTGGAGAGCGTGACACCCGTAACCGGGTTGAGGCCGGTGTTTTGCACGTTGATCACGTAGGTCAGATTGTTGGTTAGCAGCGCGGGATGCGGCGCGCCCGCTAAGGTTACCGCGAGATCATTTGAGGCGGCGAAAGTTACCAGCACCGAATGGTCCACAGTGATGTTGCTTAGAGTAAGCGTCGAGTTATTGGATTGCACAAACCCGCCATCGACATACCAATTACCAACGGCATAGTTGTTGGAAGGTGTGGCCGTAAAGGTTTGGTTTTGCGTGCCGCCCACCAGCAACGTGCCGCCTGGGCTGAGCGAGCCGTGGTCGCCCGTCGCGGCCAAGAGTTGGAAATACCCGCTGGCCGCCTGCTGATTCAGCCGGAAATATAGCTGCGACTGGGAGGCACTCATTGCGGCCTGGAAATCGCCGTTGCTTTGAACGATCAGGCTGGTGGGAACGGGCGCCCAGCTCGCCGTTGGCCCGAGCACGGAAGCGGTTTCCAAGGTGAACTGCGGGTAGCCCGAGGGCAGCACCGGCCAGGTCAGCACCAGGGCGGCGGTTGGGTCAGCGGTGGAGGGACGCCGCCAGGAAAAAACAACTTCGTGGCGGGCGAGAAAGCGGGGGGCAAGGTCATAAAAGAAGAATGGGTCGATGGAGGGGGCGAGCAAATGGCGGCTGAGATCCGCCAGTGCGCCGGGCGAAGTCAGCCAAAGGTTATTGGTGATCGCTCCGTTCGCGGTGACGTTGCGCTGGTAATAGACGCCACTCGGGAAACGGCTCGGGTCCGGCGCGCCGGAGGCGCAGAAGGTGCCATAAAAGTCGTGCCCGGAAGCCGTCAGCCCGAAGTAATCCCCAATGTAAGGGTTGTAAACTATGTTGGGATTGTTGTCCGGGAACCGGGCTAACACGCGCTCATTGAGGCTGTTTACCTGGTTGAAGCGACCGTCATAGGCCTTGAGAAAATGAACCTCCAGGTTGTTGGCGACCTTGGCGGCGAACAGCAGCCCGACGGTGTGGTCCGAGGCGATCGCCAGCGCCGGCAGGCTCGAGGCGACGCTGGTGCTGTAAACAAGCTGGAAGGTTCGACCGGAATCGCTGGAGTGCTGGACGCGGATCAAAGGTGAATTGTTGACGACTTCGGTGTAGGCGACATAGACCTCGTCCTGCCCGTCAAAAGACGGGATGGTGGCCACGTCACAGCCGGCGCCCAGGCGCTGCATTCCGAGGGACGTGCCGTTTCCGGACCGGTCTGTCCAGGGGAGCAGAACATTCTGGGCGACCAACGTGCCGTTGTTGGGCAAGTCGCCAAAACCGTTCAGGCCGCTGTTGTCGTCGCGCACGAGCACCACGTCGCCGCGGAAGTCAAACGTGTTCATGTCAAAGCTTTGCCAGCGTTGAAACAGAGCGTAAACCGTCCTGCCGAAGGACGCGGGGTTCTCCGATATGGCCAACCGCACTGCCGGTGAGTCCTGGCCACCCCCGGGGACGGCTTTCTCTATGATGGTGCGCTTCCAACTCTGGGTGCCGTCGAGCGAGAACTCGACGCTGGCCGTCGCGGGCGAACCGTTATTGATCTGCTCCAGGTCGTTAAAGCCAACGTAAATATGGTCCTCATTGTCCACGTTCAGGACTTTCAACCAGGGTTGGTCGGGACTTCCGCCGATCACTCCCGCACCGCCAGTGTGGAAAGGCTGGCCGGCAAACGGGACCGAGGAGAACCAAACTTGAAGATTGTCCGCCCACGGCATCATCGCCATATACCAACGGGACAGCGAGGCGTAGGCGATTGTTGCGTCGTAATCAGCGGGTGTGTTGAGCGTTTGGGTATTGGTCCAGGTATGCCCCCCGTCCACGGTGGTGAAGATGAGGCCGGCAGGTGTACCGGCCTGGGTAAGAGTAAAGGTATGGACGACCAGGTGGCCAGTGTCGTTGCCGGTGCCTACGGCGATGCTGGGCTCGGAGTTTTGGTTGGTCTCACCGCTTTGTTCGTTGGGGGTGATGTTGACGACGCCGAAGCTGCGCTGCCACGGATGGGCTTGACCTATTGAATGGAAGTAAAACGCAAGCAGGAACAAGATTACCACGTACACTTTTGGATACAGATAATGCTGGGGGTTTGTGTTCACCTGTATTAGTGTGCGGCAGATTCTTCTCGAGCTGCGCAAAATCTGGGCGGGAAATTAAACCGCCGAGACTCAGCGCAGCGGTTCCGCACCCAAACAGGACGGCCAATAAAGCCGCAGAGGCGCGATAAACGCAGAGAAGACAGCGACCTGTGCTTTCCGAAATGTTGCTCAAATTGATCGATTCCGAGCATTTGCGCTGCGATAAACACTGAGAAAACAAAGAGAACAGAACCTCCGGGAGTATCGCGCCTCTGCGGTTTAAGTGCGTTCGACCTGCTTGGTCGCGGCTCCCCTGCGCTGTAGCTATCTGTCGTTGGAGGCGCCACGAATGACTGAGTCTGTGATTTCTTTTCCCGCTTCACAAACCCAGAGCGCGATAGAAACGTTTGGTCGGCAGACCTATGGTTGAATCGACAAACGGCACGGTGCCGTCCAGGCACGGCACGGTGACCAGCGGAGACCAGTTGGTCAGGTCGCCGGAAAATTGGATGGTATATTGCAGACCGATGTGCCCGCGAAAAGTGCCGTGAAAACCGTCGGCAGCAAAACCCAGGAACAGCGGCGTGGTGGCCAGGAACGTTTGGTTGCTTTGGCCCGTCGCATTGATAACCGTGAGCGTTACCGGGGTGGTGGCGAGGTTCTGCCAGTCAGCGGGGCTGATGATGGCGGTATCTCCCGCGCCGATTAAGAGATTCGCGGAGACAAACACGGTGGGATTACCGTTCTGGTCAGCTTGAGACAGCGTGAAGCTATAGGCGGTGGCGGGACCTGCGTGGGTGAACAGCATCCGCTCGGAAGATTGGTCATAGCTAAACTTGTCACCGGTGTTGGCAAAGGTTGTGGTCGAGAAGGTCGCGGTATGGACGGCGCCATTGGTGGCGCGGGCGAGCAATTGAACTTTAAGCAGTTTGCTGGAGTCAGATGTCTGGAAGCGAACGACCGGTGTTTGCGAACTCACCGTCACCATGTCGAGGGTATTGCTGTTGGCGCTGATATCCGTGATACGGGTGGCAAAGTCGCGCCCAAGAACACTGTGGGCGTAGGTGCCGGAGCCCGTCCCGCGAAGTGTGTGAACAAAATCGTTTATGTACGTGCCGCCTGACGCATTTGTCGTCGTGGCAAAAATGAAACCGGCGGGGCCGGGGCTGCCATCGGACAGCGGCGCGAAAGGCATCGCATTGGTCAGGCTGGCCACGGCGTTGGTATTGATCGAACCGTCCAGCATGAAAAGAGTGTGGCCATTGGTGTCGGCGAACTGCACGGTTTGCGCGCTCCCGCCAAACACAAACGTGAGCAGTCCATTGAGGCTGGTAGGCAGCGTGGGCTGAACCGGCACCACATTGTACGGCAATACCACCAGGTTATTGAAACCGCCGCTCCAGAGCCCGCCATTATGCGGATTGGACCAATGATTATCGGCGGTCACATGGACGCGGCTGTTTTGTTCGCTGGCTTGATGGGCGTCGCCGGAAGAATCGTCGTTTTCGGAGGTCAGAAACGGGAGATTGGGGTCATAGACGTCAATGTAATAATCGTTCGGCCCCGCCCCGGGTTCGAGATCATAAGCGACCAATACGTGGCCGTTGGCGAGGTCCTTGAAGATTTCAATCAAAGGATGATCCGCCGCGTTTAAAGCGGCGGCGACCTGGTTGTAGATGGTCGAACTCCCGGCTTGGGTCAGGTTCCAGGAAGCGCTGGCCAGCCAATAATGCGCTTGCTCGGAGCTGAGTTGGGCCAGATGCTGAATGTGGACATAGTGGGTCAATTGCGGGGACGCGGCACCATAGGCGTCACAGTCGCCCGGGCCGAGCAAGTCCCAAGGCGTCGGCGTGCTCAGGCCAAATTGGAATGGAAAAGAATTATAGGAGACGTCCCCGTGCAGAAGGCGCTGGCTGGAGAGGCTGAAGCCAAAGCACTGGCCGTCTTGCAGTGCTGCGTTGGCGATGAGAACAAACACCCCCGCCAACGGGTCGGGAATGCCTGTGCCCAACAAGTGGGTCTGATTATAGCCGAATAGTTCCACGCAGTCGCTGAAGTTGTAGCCGCCCACCTGATATTGAAAATTGGACGAGTTACAGAACGCGTAGCCGCGCTGATTGCGATAGGTTTGGACTTTGAAATTAGAAGGGGAATAGATCGTCCCGCCGTTCTTCAGTAAAACAAGCAACGCTCCATCGGTGCCGAGCCGGGGCACGCGCGCGTGCAGTTCCGAACCGTCGGCGCTGATAAAATCGGGGTCAACAATGGCTTTGAGATTGGCAAACTCAACCTTCGAGCCGGGACAGAAGCCGGCGCCCTTGATGACGATTTCGCTGCCCGGTTGCAGCGATTGGGGAGCCCAGCCGGCGTTCGGCACGACACTGTCGATGTGGCCTAAAGTGGTGTGAATGACTGCCACCGCCGAGGCTGGCGGCAATGACGCGGTGGTGGCCACGGTCCGAAATGGAAAGTATTGATTGGTCGCGACGTCGCTGGCTTGCAGGGTAATGGTACTAAAGTTCACCAGGCCACCGTCGTGGAAATCCACTGACGGGGGGCTAAAAGTGGCCTGAAAGAAGTTGCTCAAACCGACTGCGCTAAGCGTGACTACTCCGTGAAAGCCGATGTCCCGCGTCACCGCGACGGTCCCGGTACTCATCCCGCAGGAAGGAACATCCACCACATTGGGGTTAAGGCTGACGGTGAAGTTGGCCCGAATCGAAAGGAGGATTTGATTCGTGCGCAGTCCTGCGCCAACGCTGGGGCTCAAGGGATTTCCGATAACGGTTATGGGGATAGGTGAAGCACCGGTGGGCACCGCGTTGGTGTCGGCGGCGAGCACCAAACTGGTGCTGTCAGTGGCCGGGTTGGGGGAAAAAGAAGCGGTCACGCCGGCGGGCAGGGCGCTGGCGCTGAACTGCACCGGGCCCGTGGAACCGTTGAAACGAACCACCGTGATCAAGTTGGTGACCGAAAAACCCTGATTGACGCTCAATCCGGGCGCCGCCGAGGAGAGGGCAAAATCCGGCGGCTGGCCAAGGAGTGTTTGGTCGAAGGTCAGGTTGTCAATGGCCAGAGGCTTGTTCTGGTCGGCGACACTGGCGGCCACGCGAAAGGAAGCAATGTTGGTTTGCGGCGAATTGGCCTGGAGCAACGTGAAAAAACCGCGACCCGCGGTGACGGTCGCCGTGGTCTGCGTGATGACCTGAGAACCGACGTCGTAAGCCGACAGGGTAAGCTGCGCCGAGTTGGAGCTGCCGTCGGGCAGGTAACCGCCAAAAACGCGCACATGCTGTTTGTAGGAGGTGAAATTACCTCCGCCGGTCGGCACGCCAAACTCACCGGTCCAATTCAGTTGAGCGACCAGGCTGCCTGATTCGGCCAGGGCGGCCGTTTGGATGCTGGGCAGCACATTCCCGTTGTTAGCGCTGAAATCTACGCCATTGGTGTGGTACTGGGTCGATACCGTCGTGCCCGGACTCAGATCGTCGAAAGTGATCACAGTGGCCGCGAAGTCCTGGTCCCAATTAAGAACAATGTTGCCGGTGGCTGTCAGGTAACCATCAACGCAAATAAAATAGGTCGTGCCTGCCGTGAAATAGGCCGAGACGCGGCTGGCGTTATTGGGTTCAGCATCGTCGTTTGCGACGAGGAGAGTGAGATTGGTTACACTATCTCCGGTAAACACGCCGAGCATCGTGTCAAATGAACTGCCGCCGGTCCGGAAAAAGTATTGGCCGCTGACCGCTGGCGTCCAGCGGTACCAGACCGTATGAGTGCCGGTCGAGGTTCCCAGTTCAAGCGGAGACTCTCCTGATTCCAGGGTAGCCGCGACATTGCTGCCGGTCACGGTGCCTGAGCCGCCGGTGAGCACTTGAGCGTTGGCAAACATGTCGTTGGGCGGCGGAGGCAGCGCCGTCACCAGGATGTCGTCCAGGTACCAGCCTTCGTAAACCACTGAAGAATCGCTGGTGAACTCGAATCTCAAGATCGGTATGATCCCCACGTAGCTGTCCAGGTTAATGCTGACAAAAGTCCAGTTGGGCGTCGAGGTAGTGGTCGTCCAGACGAGATTATTGGCCACATACACGTTGCAATGATCGTAATTGGTCTCAATGGCGGGAACGTTGTACCAAAAACTCAAAGTCGCCGAACCGTAGCCGGTCAAATCCAGGGGGCGGCTCATGTAGGCAATCATGTTGTCTTGGTAGGTGGGATGCAGGGTCGTGCCGCCATAACCCACGCCGGCGCAATATCCCTTCCAAAGTCCCGAATGCACGCCGACCGTGCCAAAGCCGGCGGGCACATCCTTCCAATAGGCGGTGCCCGTGGGATTGTCATTACCCAAGCTCCAGTTGTTGTCTTGAGGAAAATTACCTTCGAATCCTTCCGACAAAACTACGGTTTGTGCGCATAGTTGGCCGGGCATAGCGAAGGGCAATATAACAACAAAAAACCAGAGCCGGGTGGTTGCTCTGAGCAGTTTCATAATTTCTGAATCAGGTGTGGAGCGGTCCCTGCAAAAGCATCGAAGCCGCCGCCGATGGTGAGCTTCCTGACTAAGGCTGGATCTGGATAACGCAGCCAACCCTGGCCCGTCCATTACGTGTTCCTGATGCATAGCGTCACCGCAAGCTCCCGCTTTCGCCTTCAGAGGCGGCAACATCGAAAGGAGGGAAGCCCCCTACCGAGGCATCCAGTTTCGGCTAACAGGTTGCTGAAAAACCCCGCTGAACTTTGAATTTCTCTGGACTTGGGA
>CAYUPI010000098.1:0-14407 GCA_964446585.1 uncultured Verrucomicrobiota bacterium | reverse complement strand
TGTCCGCCGATCTTGTCGATCGCGGCATCGTGATGGCCGGCGGCGGAGCGTTGTTGCGCGGCATTGATCGGCTGGTAGCCGAGGAAACCGGTTTGCCGGTCCATATTGCCGAAGATCCGTTGAGCGCCGTGGCCGAAGGCACGGGCCGGGTTTTGCAAGAACTCCAGTTTCTCAAGCGAGTCTCCAACAACTCCAAATAGTTCCCTCCTATCATCCGACGTAAAACGTGAAACGTAAAACGTGACGGATGCTGACTGCATTAGTGTCGAGTGTCGAGTGTCGAGAGAAGACATTGCGACCGCCACTCGACGCGTACCACTCGAGACTTAGATGCTCAAACGGCAGCACTATATCGCTTTGGGACTGGTTGTAATTTTGACACTGACGATTTTGAATTTGCCAGGCCAGACGACGGCCCGTCTGAAGTTGGGCATTGGCAGCCTGTTCCTGCCGTTGTTTGGGCTGGCGACCACTTCTCAGCGTCTGGTGGAAAGAAGCGCCGATGCCCTCCTGCCACGCAGCGAGCTGCTGCGGCAGAATGAGTCGTTGCGACGGGAGAACCAGCAGTTGCGTTTGCAGATAGTTGAAGCGGAAAAAACGGCGCAGGAAAACCAGCATCTGCGCAAGCTCTTGACCTGGCAACAACAGAGCCGGTTGAAGGTCAAACCGGCCAAGGTAGTATTGCTCGAGCCCGCCAATTGGTGGCGCACACTTCAAATTGACCTCGGCACGCGTGATGGCCTCAGCAATAATCTGCCAGTCCTGGACCCGGACGGTTTTCTCGTCGGACGCATCTCCCAGGTCAGCCTGGCCCGCTCGCAGGTCGTGCTCCTGGGCGACCCCAACTGCAAAGTCGCTGCCCGAGTCGATAATCCAACCGGTGACACTGGCATCATCGGCGCCGCCGGCCCGCTCGACCGGCGCTTTGTCGAGATGGGCTTTCTGTCCCGGAACGCGAATTTGAAGCCTGGACAACTGGTCCGGACCAGCGGGAAAGGCGGAATTTTCCCGGAGAACATCCCGATTGGAAGCATTCTCGATACGAGCTCGACGGAGTATGGCTCCGTGAGCGTCGCGCGTGTGAAACTCGGCGCCAATTTTGGCACGCTCGATGAAGTGTTGGTGAGGTTCCCATGAAAAGAAAAGTGTTGAGTGGCGAGTGGCGAGTGGCGAGTGGTGCAGAGCCGCAGCCCCCTTATCTCTCGACCCGCGACACTCGTCACTCCCTATGAAGTCGCTGGATACAGTATTTGTTTTGTTTGCCGCTTTCCTCGCAGTTTTTTGGGAGGCCGCCTTCCAGGGCATTCATCGTTTGCTCGGTGCGCAAATCGATCTGCTTCCGCCCCTAATGGTCTATGCCAGCCTCTCTGCCGGGTTGAGCACCGTCGTTCTGCTCGCGATTTGCGGCGGTCTGGGTTTGGATTCCCTTTCGGCCAATCCGCTCGGGGTCAGCGTGTTGCCGCTGCTGGCGGTCGGCATCGCGATCCATGCTTGTCGCGAATTAATTCTGCGTGAGCAGATGTTCGCGAGGATCGTGATTGGGCTGGGGGCGAGCGCGGCAGTTCCCGTTCTCACCTTGCTGCTGTTGCTAACGACCTCGCTGCAACCATTGTTAGGCTGGGGAACCCTTTGGCAGTTGTTGGTGATGAGTGTGGGCGGCGCCCTGGCCACGCCACTGTTCTTCGTGTTGTTCGGCTGGCTGCATCGCGTCCTGGGCAACGTGCTTGTCGCCGAGCTCAGCTTTCGACCAGACCGCGAAATAAGAAGAGGACGACAATGAGCGGTGGAATAATGGAGTGTTGGAGTCCTGGAGCGGTGGCGGAGGATGGCCACGCGCGTTCTTTGCCATTAATCCATCACTCCATCACTCCATCATTCCATTTTTTCTCATGCTGATTTTCGACGAGCTAAGGAAGAACGAGCCGCGACTTCAGGCGCTGGCGCTGGTGATCCTGGCCGGGCTAGGGTTGTTGGCAGCCGGGCTGTGGTGGGTGCAAATTGTTTCGGTCCGCGATTATCAGGCGCATCTCGAAATGCAGTCGTACCGAACTGTGCGCATTCCTGCCGTGCGCGGAAAAATCCTCGACCGCAATGGAGCCGTGCTGGCGGAAAATCGGCCATCTTACAACGTCAGTCTTTACCTGGAAGAACTGCAGAAAGATTTCGACGCCGCCTATGCGAAAGAGTTCGCCGCCGCCCGCGGCGAATTGCAGCGGAAGCTGGCGGAGGAGCAACGGCGTCTCGGCCGCAAATTGAACCAGCAAGAGAAGAAGGCGTTTGTTCTTTCTGCCAAACGGAAAGAAGTTCTCCGGCAACAGGCCCGCTACGCCGTGGCCTGCAATGTCGCGCAGCGCGTCAGCCAAATGTTGCGGCTCCCTGTGCCCGTCTCGATCAATCCGACCAATTTAGAAAAGCACTATTTAGAAACGCTTGCTTTGCCATTTCCGATCCTTACGAATTTGTCTCCAGTGCAGATTGCACTCTTCGAAGAGCAATACACCAGTCCGATGGGGGTTGATTTGGAGCTGCAATCGACGCGGGTTTATCCCTATCACAGTAATGCAGCACACTTGCTGGGCTACGTGCGGCGAAACAACGATTCGATTGAAGGAGAGGATGCCTTCTTCTCGTATCGCTTGCCTGATTATCGTGGATTGGTTGGCATGGAAGCCAGTTTTGACAAGGAGTTGCATGGCAAGGCAGGAGTCAAATCCGTGGTAGTCAATAACATTGGCTATCGGCAGAGCGAGAGCAATTGGCAACCAGCCGAGCCAGGCGCAGATGTGGTACTGGCTGCTGATCTAAGATTGCAACAGCGGGTTGAACGCGCTTTGCAGATGTTTTACGGACCAGCAACACGAGGAGCGGCTGTGGTCATGGACGTCGAGAACGGCGATGTTTTAGCACTCGCCTCTTCACCAACGCTCGACCCTAATGACTCATTGGAAGGGTTGACTGTAGAAGAAGCTCGTCGAAGGCGTGATGACCATTTGCGCCCTGAGATCAATCGAGCGACCTATGAACGCTACGCGCCCGGGTCAATTTTTAAGATAATTACGGCATTGGCCTGCCTTGAGGCCGGAACCGATCCAAAGGCTCTTGTTCACAACCCCGGTTTCATTTATGTCGGCTCAAGACGGATTATAGACCTCGCGGCGACTGGTGATTATGATTTCCGCCTCGCCTTGATTCACTCCAGCAACACCTACTTTATCAGCAATGGCCTGCAAGCTGGCATTGAAAACATCATCAAGCTCGGCGAGCGCTTGCACCTTGGCCACGGATTTGGTTTGCATACCCTGCAGGAAGCTCGTGGAGAATTTCCTGACTTCGCAAAAATTCACTCTCAATGGTACGATGGACACACTGCTAATATTTGCATTGGCCAGGGAGCCATTGCGGTGACGCCGCTGCAGATGGCGGTGATGACCGCCGCCATCGCCAATGGCGGAAAGGTGCTTTGGCCCCGGCTGGTCTTACGCACGGAGCAGAAGGAGATAGGCTCAATTGTCCGCACCAACTATTTTGAAGCGGGTCGAGTTCGCGATCACCTGGGGGTCAAGCCGCAGAACCTAAAAATTGTAGTTGATGCCATGCGCGACGACGTGGAAGACCGCGGAGGCACCGGCGTTAAAGCCGCGGTGCCCGGGCTGCGGATTTGCGGCAAGACCGGCACCGCCCAAGTGATGAATTCGCAGAACAAGACCACCGCGGATACCGTTTGGTTCGCTTCATTTGCCCCTTACGATCAACCACGGTATGTCGTCCTGGTGATGGTCGAAATCGACGTGAACGCGGGTAGCGGTGGTAGCGTTGCCGCCCCTATCGCCGGAAACATTTATCGGGCCCTGCTCGAACGGGAAAGAAGTCGTACAAGCGGAACGGCCGCTATGGCTCAGGCGAACTAGAATGTTTACCACGCTTTTCAGCGAAAGCCGGTCGCGAATCGACCGTGTCCAGATCGCCGCCTTGTGGGGTTTGATGGTGGTAGGCGTGTTGTTCGTATATAGCGCCACAATGGTGACGGAATCGGCGCTGTCGGCCCCTCTCTACAAACAACGGTGGCTGCTGCAAATCGTGTGGTACTTTGTCGGGTTGTCGGCTGCGGTGGCAATTTGTCTGATCAACTATCAGACCCTGGCAAGGTGGGCCATGGTCGCCTACTGGTGCGGAATTGTCCTGCTCGCCCTTGTGCTGATTTTCGGAACGGTACGGTCCGGAGCGAGGCGGTGGTTCGATTTGAAATTTTTCCTGCTGCAACCCTCCGAGTTCGCCAAGCTGGCGTTCATCCTGGCTCAGGCCAATTTCCTGAGCCGGCCTCAGGACGAACTGCGCGAGCCTCTGATCTTTTGGAAGGCGATCGGAATGATGGTATTGCCTTTCATCCTGATTCTCAAAGAACCGGACCTCGGTTCGGCGCTGGTGCTCCTGCCCACTGGTTTGGTCATGCTGTTCGTGGCGGGAACGCCGCGGAAATACTTGCTGCGGCTCTTTGCCGGCATCGGTGTTCTCGCGGGCTTGTTCCTGGTGGACGTCCTGGAAGCCCCACCGGGCTGGTGGCAGATCAAGCTCGAGAATTATCAACGCCAGCGTTTGCAGGTCTATTTTGGGACTGATTTTGCTCTACCAAATGCTTCCCCGGCTGAGAAAGCCCACGCGAAAGAGGTCCAGGCGCAAAAATCCTACCAGGTGCGGCAGGCGCTCATCTCGGTAGGCTCGGGCGGGTTGTGGGGCAAAGGCTGGCATCGAGGCAACCAGACTGCGCTGGGCTTTTTGCCGCCGGGCGCGGCGCACAATGATTTCATTTTCTCCGTGATAGCCGAGGAGAAAGGATTCGTCGGCAGCATAACTGTGCTGACGCTGTATGGGCTGGTCCTGTTCACCGGCCTGAGGACCGCCGGCCAGGCGCGCGATCGCCTGGGCAAATTGCTGGCAGTGGGCGTTGTGACGCTCCTGTTCAGCCACGTGTTCATCAATATCGGCATGAACATTCGCATCGTGCCTGTGACGGGCATTCCACTGCCGCTGCTTTCTTACGGCGGGTCATCAGTGATCGGCTCGTTAATCGCCATGGGCTTGCTGCAAAACGTTTATATCTATCGAAAGGGTTATTTAATATGAGTGACAGAAGTTTTTCCCGACGCCGCCGCGGGATGCGGTTTCGTCCCAGCGGCGGGCTGGGCCATGGCTCCCAGCGCGCTGAGCGCGAGGCCAACCAGGCCCGCGCTGAAGCCGTCGGCGGCCACGGCGTTCATGAAAAGGTGTACGATCACCGGCATACCGGCGAAATTGAGCGAGCCGAAAACCTCGCAGCCGGCCTGCCGCCGGAGGGTTTGCCTCACGATACAGTGGCCCAGGCACCCGGGCCCAAACGGGATTTCCGCCAGCCGCACCTTGATACACCGGCCGAAGTTCAGGAAGAAAAGCCGTTCCAGCCGGTGCCTGTTGAGGAACGTCCCAAGGGCATTGTGGATTCTATCCGCGTCGCGGCGACCAACCTCGTCAAGAAGGTCCAGCGCCTCATCAAGCCTATCAAAAAGATCCACAAAGAGGTCATCATCAATGCTGAGAGCCTTGAGACCCGCGTCGCGGTCCTCGAAGAAGGCAAGCTCGAGGAATTTAACATCGAGCGCACCAGCGAAGAGCGCCTCGTCGGCAGCATTTTCAAAGGCAAAGTCCGCAACCTCGAAGACGGGCTCAAAGCGGCCTTTGTTGATATTGGCTTCGAGAAGAACGCCTTCCTTCATTACTGGGACATCGTGCCGAACAACTTTGACAGCGGCGTGGAAATCGTCGAACGCGAAAGCAAGCGTCGTGACCGTCCGAAAATCACCCAAAAAGACATCCCTCGCGTTTATCCACCCGGCAGCGACATCATCGTGCAGGTGACCAAGGGGCCGATCGGCACCAAAGGGCCCCGCATCACCACCAACCTGGTCTTGCCTGGCCGCTACCTGGTGCTGCTCCCCAATTCCGACCAGAGCGGCATCTCTCGGAAGATAGAAAACCAACAGGAACGCCAACGATTGAAGAAAATCCTGCGCGAATTGGCCATCCCGGACGGCATGGGCGTCATCATGCGCACCGTCGGCGAGGGACAGCAAAAACGATATTTTGTCCGCGATCTGGCGTTACTGCTGGAGGAATGGCGCGACATCCAGGAGCACATCAAGAAACAGCCGCCTGCCAGCTGCGTGTTCCAGGAGCCCGATTTGATCGAGCGCACCGTGCGGGATTTCCTCACCGAGGACGTCGAGCGCATCGTGGTGGACAACTCCAAGGCTTACGACCGCATGAGGGAGATGATCTCCAGAATCTCGAAACGCTCGGCCAATAAGATCAAAACCTATTCCGAGCCCCAGCCCGTATTCGACCGGTTCGGCATCACCCGCCAGTTGGAAGACGCCTTCTCCCGCCAGGTGCACCTCAAGAGCGGCGGTTACATCGTCGTAGACGAGACCGAAGCGCTGGTGGCTATCGATGTCAACACCGGGCGCCATAAAGGCACCAAAGACCAGGAATCAACCATTCTCAAGGTCAACCTCGAAGCAGCCGAGGAAATCGCCCGCCAATTGAGACTGCGCAACATGGGGGGCCTGATCGTGCTCGATTTTATCGACATGAAATCGCGGCGCGACCAGCAATCGGTTTACCAGCGGATCAAAGAGGGGCTGCGCAGGGACAAGGCCAAGACTCACGTCTTGCCAATCTCGCAGCTCGGGCTCATGGAGATGACGCGCCAGCGCCATTCCGAAAGCGTGCACGCTGCAGTTTATGACGATTGCCCGTACTGCAAGGGCCGTGGCAAAGTCAAGAGCGCTCTTACCATGAGCGTCGAAATCCAGCGCAAGCTCAACGAAATCCTCAAGAAACGCCCTCGGGACGAATCCGACTTCCAGTTGCGAATCGTAGTGCACCCGACGATCCTCGAGCGCTTGCGAACTGAGGACGAGAAGCACTTGATCGAAATTGAGAAACGCTATTTCGGCAAGCTCTCCTTCCGCGCCGACCCGGCGCTCCACGCCGAGCAATTCAAAATTGTGAACGTGGCTACGAACGAAGAATTGGCGAGCGCCCGGGCGTGAAAGTCTTTTGTTTTGTGCACAAAGGTACGTGCAACTCAGGGTAAACTGCGCTTGCCTCCAGAACCTACTGGGTGCAAAATGGTTCCATGAAGACAAGTATCGATCTCGACGACGAATTAGCGGCGGAAGTAAAGGAAACGGTGTCTGTGACGCGCGAGAAGCCAGCCACAGTGCTCCGGATGGCTATTCGAGCTGGATTACCGGTGGTGCGTAATCGTCTCCAGGCCCCAAGACCCGAGGGCTATTTCGCTGCGGCATACCGAAACTATCCCAGGGAACGGCTGGAGCTTGAGGAGACCTTCGGAAAGGCCAGGACGCGTCCAGACCGATGAGAATCCGGCAATGGGAGATTTGGAAAGCCCGCCCCGCGGATTTTCAAGCCGACCATTGGTTTGTCGTCATCAGCGGCCAGGAACGCTGTGACGCCCAAAACCTTCGAATGGTCAACGGACTCGCTTGTTTCACGTTGCGGGGACGCTTGAGCATAATGGACGTTCAGCTCGATGCTGCTGACGGCTTCTCGGCTCCGACCGCTTGCCAGTGTGATTACCTCTATCCGCTCGAAAAATCACGACTCTACTCTGCACAAGGTTTGATTAGTTGGGAACGGCAACAGCAAATCAAAGGCAAGATAAAGGAATTGCTGCGGCTCTGAAACCAAGCGACCTCGCTGGGCGAGTTGAATAACGGGATGGTCGATGGCAGAATGGAGCGTGGCTACCAAACGTGCCCTGCCCGACGTAAGGCTAGAACGAACCAGTCATTAATTCACCGATGTTGAATTTCCCCACTCTAGATTTCCACCACGGCGAAGCCAGCGACATGCTGCGCGCAACAGTGCGCAAGTTCGCCGCCAGCGAGATCGCGCCGCGCGCCGCTGAGATCGACCGCACCAATCACTTTCCCGCCGACCTTTGGCGAAAGATGGGCGCGCTTGGCCTTCATGGGATTACGGTCGAGGAGGAGTACGGCGGCACAAACATGGGCTACCTCGCCCACGTCATCGCGATCGAAGAGATCAGTCGGGCGTCCGCCTCGGTCGGTTTGTCCTACGCCGCGCACTCGCATCTCTGCGTCAACCAGGTCCGGCGCCACGGCAACGACTCACAGAAACGAAAGTTTCTACCGAAGCTCCTCAGCGGCGAGCATGTTGGCGCCCTGGCGATGAGCGAGCCGAACGCGGGTTCCGACGTCATTTCCATGCGGCTGCGCGCTGAGCGAAAGGGCAGGGGAACTGACTACGTCCTGAATGGAAACAAAATGTGGATCACCAACGGCCCTGATGCCAGCACGCTGGTGGTTTATGCCAAGACCAATCCCGATGCCGGGGCGCATGGCATCACCGCGTTCCTGATCGAACGAGGTATGCCGGGTTTCTCGACGTCCCAAAAGCTCGACAAACTTGGGATGCGCGGGTCCAACACCTGCGAGCTCGTGTTTCAGGATTGCGTGGTGCCCGCGACCAACGTCTTGGGAAAGGAGAACCGCGGAGTGGAAGTGCTGATGAACGGCTTGGACTACGAGCGGGCCGTGCTTGCCGGCGGACCGCTGGGTATCATGGCCGCCTGCATGGATACGGTGCTGCCTTACGTCCACGAGCGGTCTCAGTTCGGCCGCCCGATCGGCGAATTCCAACTCATGCAGGGCAAACTTGCGGACATGTATGCGACCATGAATGCCTGCCGCGCTTACGTCTATGCCGTCGCCCAGGCATGCGATCGGAATGAGCTGAAGCCAAAAGACGGCGCCGGCGCGATTCTCTACGCGGCGGAAAAGGCCACCTGGATGGCGGGCGAAGCAATCCAGTGCCTGGGCGGCAACGGTTATGTCAACGAGTATGCCACCGGCCGGCTGTGGCGCGACGCCAAGCTGTACGAGATCGGCGCGGGTACCAGTGAAATCCGCCGCATGCTCATCGGGCGCGAACTATTCAACGAAACTAAGTAGGGGACGCACCTCCTCCGCGTAGATCCCTTATTTCCCCTTCGACCGTGGAGGGCAGTGGGTCAATGACGGCGGCTTTAACGGCCATTGGGGCGACGACCACTTGGACTGCGAGTGCACCTTTTACGGACTCCTCGCTTTAGGCCACTTGAGTCCGTAGCCAAGAATACGATTGCCTCTCGAGCACGGGCTCATGGCCCATTCGCCAACGCCGGGTGGGTCAGCGGCGCTTTCTTAACAAATACTTTGCAAATGAGCCCAGCCCTGAGAAGCGATAGTCCGCATCGACGTAATGCTCGATCACATAAAAGGCAAAGTAGTAGAAGCGACACCAGCACCAGATCGAAATAATAAGCAAAACCACCACTCGCCAGGTCGGGTGTTCAAGAAAGAGAAGCAGCGCAGCGGCAATTCCGGATGCGAGGAACAGGGCCCCTTTCAACTTAATCCATCCCGGATTCTTAAGGTCTTTCACAGCAGGGAACATAGCGAACCGGGTCGTTCCTGTCAGAATATTCCCGCGGAACGGTGGTCGGGCCGGGGCCACATCGTTGCCGGCAACGCCTGTCACGCCTCGGCGACTCTTGCGTGGATGAGTGGCCCAATTTCCAGTTTCAAGCGGGGAACGAGCACCATTCCCAGAACGAACAATGCAATCCCCACGATTGTCATCAGGATCCCCTGAAGCCGCGAGTGGAGCGCGGCGAGCAATGTCAAAACCAGCATCAGCGTAGCCGGTAAGACTGTAACCAGGAGCCCTCTGCGCAGGCCCATAATCGTTGCGGAGCGTGTCCCGATGATCAGCAGCACCGCCATGGCTGACGCCATGATCGCGGCGTTGAGCGGCATGAACTCTTGGGCAAAATACATCAATGGATAAGCCCCCGTGAACGTTCCAAGCAGCAGCAGGAGCATCCAACGGTCAATGTTCTGGATATTGAAGGCGCGCGCGAAAAGCCCCAGCACCAGCCCGAAAATGATGACGCTACCCGGGGCGAGCCAGGTAAGCTCCCCCAATCGATCAATCGGCGCAATGCCGAGCACGTCCAGTGATATTGGCCGGCCTAACAGCAGGTTCTTATAATCCCAGGTATAGACAGTTTGCCGATTGCCTCGGACGTACTTGGTCGGCTGGAGGGACAACTCCAGCATCCGCACATCCGAACCGATGGCCGTCAGATCGATGTGAAACAAGTCCAGAACTCCACCGGGCGGCGGTTGGAGGTTGTAGAGGCCCTTGCCGACAGCCGAGTAGGCAATGGTCATTGAAGTGGGTTCGGCGGGCAGCGTGCCGTACCAAACCAGCTTGCCGTCGCGGATTTCCACCTCACCCGGTTGTGAGTTGACGGTCACCTCGAGATCAGCCAGCGAGATAATCTGCGGCGGCAGGGGAAGAAGCACTTCGCACTGGCCTTTCCTGTCCGGAGTGAACGCTTGTATTGTCGCAGTGAGTTGCGCGGTGTAGATTGATTCTGGCTGATAGGTGCCCACGCTCAAGGCCGGTTTAAGCGACACCGTCACGGCGAAGCTCTTGATAGTAGCAAGAGGTCGCTGAGGCACTCTCCCCTGGGCAGCTCTCGTTGGCTCCTGTCTTTCTGACGGGTTCGGAAGGGCTTCACTTGTTCTCAGGCCGCTTCTTAACGCGCGTTTCTTAGCTGTGGACAACGCAGGCAACAGTAACGCCGCCAACAACGCGATCACGGCTATGACGACCAGGAGTTCAATGAGAGTAAAGGAGTGGGAACGAATCTTCATGAATCACCTCGGCAGCTTCATGAGATCGTTCTGAGCATAGCTGCTGCCAATGAAATGTTTCGTTGGAAAGCGCGAGATCCACGAGCGCCGCAGGCAAGCCACGAGTGATTTCCACGCCAAATGCGTCAATTTCACGCATCTGTGTCCCGGTGGATCTGAACCGTCTTGATCCCTGCAATCTCCTTATTTTCTGAAGAGCCAGAGGACGAGCGTGAGGAGCAGACTCAGCAGGATGCACGTAACGATAGGAAAATGGAAACTGAAGTTTCCTTTCGAATAGTGAATATCTCCCGGCAGCCGTCCCAGCCAGCCCTTGCCGACTGCTGACCAGAGCAGTGCACCAACCGCCGCTATTAGCAGCCCAATAATTAAAAGGAACTTACCGAGCTCATTCATCCCGATCTTCTACCGTATCATTAAGCGCATGTTTTCAAAGCCCCATTAAGTGTAGGAGCCGACGTAAGGAGGCTCTGATCAATCTTGGATTTTGGAGATTGGATTTTGGATTTTCAGTCAGAGCCTCCTTACGCCGGCCCCTACAATTCTCAGACAGGCCTTAAGCCGTGGCCGTTGCCGCCACCGCCTCAGTCAGCCTCTCAAAGCTTTCCTCGATAAAGGTGGTCCCCTGGATCCGGGCCAGTTTGCTGTACAAACCGCCTAAGGCCACCAGCTCTTCGTGCGTGCCGCGCTCGATGATTTGACCGTAACGCATCACCAGGATTTGATCCGCCTTTCGAATCGTGCTCAGCCGGTGAGCAATGACAAAGCTGGTGCGATTGGCCATGAGGCGTTCGAGCGCTTCCTGGATCAGCCTTTCAGTGGCGGTATCAACGCCGGCGGTGGCCTCGTCGAGAATCAGAATTGGCGCATTCTTCAGCAGGGCTCGGGCGATGCTCACGCGCTGCTTCTCGCCAACGCTGAGCTTTACGCCGCGTTCGCCCACCCGCGAATCGTATCCTTGCGGCAAGCGCGAGATGAATTCATGGCAATTGGCTGCACGCGAAGCGGCGGCGAGATCTTCCTCGGTAGCCTCGATCCGCCCATAGAGAATGTTCTCCCGAATCGTGCCATTGAAAAGGAAGGCCTCCTGGCTGACGACGCTGATCTGCGAGCGCAGGGACTGAAGCGAGATGCCGCTGATGTCCTGACCGTCTATGGCGATGCGACCGGAGCTCAATTCGTAGAAGGCTGGCAGCAGGTTGACGAGCGTCGATTTGCCCGCGCCGGTAGGGCCAGCCAGCGCTACCATTTCGCCGGGGCGGGCGTGGAGGCTGATATTGCGCAGGACGACGCGGTCGGGATAGTAGCTGAAGCCGACGTTTTCATAGACCACGTCGCCGCGAACCGGTTCCCGGAGCGCGGAATTCAACAACGCCGCGGGCACGGCGGGTTGGACCGGAGGGCGCCCGTCCCCGGGCGCAGCAACTTCACCATCTGCTGGTGGAATGGATTTTTCCGGAGCCCTTCCCGTATTGCGGCTTGCTGCGCCCGGGGACGGGCGCCCTCCGCGGAGACTGGGCAAGGGCGGCTCAACGGCGCGTTCCTCCGGAGTGTCCAGGATATCGAACACCCGTTCGCCGGCGGCGCGGGCCGCCTGGACCATTTGGTTCAATCCGTGCAGGCGCGCAATCGGCTCATAAAACAGTCCGAGATAAAACAGGAAGCCGATAAGTTGCCCCAGTGTCATCCGCCCATCCACCACTTGGTGACCTCCGAGCCATAACACCAGGGCCATCCCCAGCGCTCCCGCGAAAGACATCGCCGGCGAATAAGCAGCCCAAACTCGCATCACGGCGAGCGTTCCCTTTCGCAGACCGTCGGCCCGCACTGCGAAGCGGCCGTCTTCATGTTTTTCGCGTCCGAATGCTTTGATTTGGCGGACACCCTGCAGATTATCCATCAGCAAGGCGTTCATGGCGCTGGCAGCTTCGCGCTGGAGGCGGTAGCGGCGATGAGCGCTGAGTGTGTACCAAAGCGCGCCCGCAGTCAGAATGGGTATCGGCACCATCGCGACCCATGCCAGGAGCGGGCTCGTGGCAAACAGAATGGCGGTCACGCACACGATACTCAGTAGCGCCACACTGCCCTGTTCGGTACCGTCGATGAGCACACGCTCGACGGAATTGACGTCCTCAATGACGCGCGTCATCAGATCGCCCGAGGCGCGCTGGTCGAAATAACCGACCGGCAGGCGCTGCAACCGGGCGTACACCTCGCAGCGCATGTCGTAAATCACATTCTGCTCGAATATGTTGTTGATCCGGATGCGCAGGCTGTTGAAAAGGTCGCGGAGGAGGAAAGCGCCCAGGAGGCCGAGCATCGCCGGCGCGAGCAGGTCCGCCTGTTTGCCGACGATGACACGGTCGATGACGAATTGCGTGAGTTTCGGATACGCCAACGAAAACAAGAGGGAAAGCAAGGCGCAGGCGATCGTACCCGCCGCCATGAGTTTGTAAGGCCGCAGATAGATGGCCACGTGACGCAGGATTTCCCACGTCGAGCGCGATTTGGCGCTCAAAGTCGGGTCCTGTTGTCCGTAATGCTCATGGTGCATCGGCGGGAAGATCCGCCAAAATGCCTCGCAAAACAAGTCTGAGACCAAGAATCACGAACCACGAACGGATCCGTGGAAAGTCAGAAAACAGAAATGGGTTTGAACATAAGGCGACGAAGGAAACGAAGAACGCGGCAGGGATTTTGGATGTCGGCTTTTGGATTGAGTAAACAACTCGTCGGTACGACTATTGGCAGCACGAGAACTCGCGTTAGCAGGGCCGTTCTCGGCCCTGGCATCGCATCAGTGCGAAATGAAAGCAATCCTATGACCGCGCAGGAAATCTTGGCTGAAATCAAACCTCTCGGCCGCGATAGCTACCGCAACGTTCTGTTCAATCACGGCATCCCCGAGCCTTGCTACGGGGTAAGAATCGAGGAGCTCAAGAAAATCCAGAAACGAATCAAAATGGATTATCGCCTGGCTCTCGACCTCTATGACACGGGCGTTTATGACGCGATGTATCTGGCCGGGTTGATCGCCGACGATGCGAAGATGACCAGGAAGGACCTCCAGCATTGGGCCGAAAAAGCCTGCGCCCCGCTCGCCGGTTCGACCGTGGCCTGGGTCGCCGCCGGCAGTCCTCACGCTCTGGAAATGGCGTTGACGTGGATCGCTTCGCCCAAAGACCTCGTTGCCGCCGCAGGTTGGGCTACTCTGGGCAGCGTGGTGGCCATCAAGTCGGACTCGGAGCTCGATCTCACACAACTGAAAGAACTCTTACAGCGCCTCCAGAAAACGATTCACTCGGCTCCGAATACCACCCGCCGCCAGATGAACAATTTCATCATCGCAGTTGGCACGTACGTCCAGCCACTGAGCAAGTTCGCCGTTCAGATTGCCGAAAAAATCGGCCCTGTGAACGTCGATGTCGGCAACACCTCCTGCCAGGTCCCCTTTGCCCCCGATTACATTGGAAAAGCTGAAAAGCGCGGTGCCATCGGCAAAAAGCGAAAGACGGTCAAATGCTGACCGGTCCGTAGGAAATTCCACCAGCACGACGAAAGCAGGATTAGCAGGAGTTGTTCTCTGTGTTGAAAAGTGTTTTTTCATAAAAGTTATTCACCGC
>CAYUPI010000097.1:0-14883 GCA_964446585.1 uncultured Verrucomicrobiota bacterium | reverse complement strand
TCGGCGTGCTCAATCCCACCGAACCGGACTGGTCACCTGACGGCAAGTGGATTGTGTTCACGGCGATGATGGGAGGCTTTGAGATTTGCGTGGTGCCGTCGCAGGGAGGCAAAGTGTTCGAGTTGGTGGCGGGTGAGGATCCGTCCTGGGCGCCGAATTCCCGGACCGTGGTGTTCGCGCGGCGCCATGGAGGCGGACGCACCCTCTGCCTGCTTGACGTGCCTACGAAACAAGTAAAAGATGTTTCCCGATTTTCGGGAAGTAGCTCACAATCACAACCCAGTTGGGCTAAATAGCCCAGTTCATAACAGACCCAAACACATGAAAATCAGCAAACTAAGCAATGCAACACTTCTCGGACTAATCCTCACTGTCGCAGCCGTCGGCTGCAAAACTAAACCGCTCGCCTCGGTAACGCCCCTGGACAACAAGAGCACAGCAGCCCCACAAGTGGCCCTATCCGGACCAGGCACATCGTTGACGGACGACGCAAACAAACCATCTTCCACCGACGTTTCCTCGACCGGCATCAGCGACCCCAATCTGCGCAAGGATTGGCCGCGCGACCATGAAATCTTCAAGTCGGACACCGTCCATTTCGATTTTGATAGCTCGGTGATCAAGAGCGAAGATAAGTCGAAAGTCGCCGCCGTCGCCGATTACATTAAAGGACATCCCGCCGACGCGGTGGAAATCGAAGGACATTGTGACGCGCGCGGGACCGAGGAATACAATCGGTCGCTGGGCGAACGCCGCGCTTTGGCCTTGCGGGAAGAGCTGATTCGGCTTGGAATTGATCCCTCACGGGTGGATACCGTCAGTTATGGCGAAGATCGCCCGGTGGATCCGGCGCAGAACGAGGCGGCTTACCAGAAGAACCGCCGGGGCGAATTCGTTTTGGAGAAGCACGAAGCTCTGGTCGGGCTGAATAGCCCGGTTAACAATGACCCAAACAAATGAAAGTCAGCAATCTCAGCAATCTAATACTGTTCGGACTAATCCTTACCCTCCCCACCATCGGCTGCCGAAAAAAGCCCGGTTACCTCACGCCCCTGCCCGGTGCGCGAGCGGGACAGGTGGCCGAACCCGGCTCCGCTCCGCCACTTGGCGCAGGTGAAAAACCGCTCGAGTCGGCGGGGCTTACCGGCATCAAATCCAATGACCCCAGCTCGCACCAGGGCTGGCTCGAGAACGCGGAAATGTTCAAGGCCGAAACCGTCCACTTCGATTACGACAGCTCGGTGGTGAAATCGGGCGAAAAGGGGAAAGTTGCGAAGGTGGCGGACTACCTGAAGAGCAACACGGCCGACGCCGTGCGAATTGAGGGCAACTGCGACGAGCGCGGAACGGAAGAGTACAACCGCGCCCTGGGTGAGCGCCGGGCGTTGGCGCTGCGGGAGGAGCTGGTCCGCCTGGGCGTCGATCCCACTCGGGCGGACACGGTCAGCTACGGCGAAGATAAGCCGGTGGATCCGGGCCACGATGAGTCCGCCTGGCGGAAAAACCGCCGCGGCGACTTCATCCTGTTGTCGCCGCCGAAGTGAGTTTGGTTTGAAAGCCAAAATCATTATTACACCAAAGAAAGCGGTCGTCGATCCGCAGGGCAAGACGGTGCAGAGCGCCCTGGCGCACATGGGCTATACCGGAGTGGGCGCGGTCCGCGTCGGCAAGTACCTCGAGATCGAGTTGGCCGGCTCCGATCGGGAAACGGCCCGCAAACAAGTGGACGACGCCTGCCACCGAATCCTCAGCAATCCAGTCATCGAGGATTACCGTTTCGAGATCGAGTGATACCGAGACAGCGGACAATTACGTTTCACGTTTTACGCGTTAAGGCTGATGAATCAGGCGATTTGCAAGCTGAGTAAAACGTAGAGCCTAAACCTTACGCACAGCATGAATTTCGCCGTTCTTCAATTTCCAGCTTCGAACTGCGACCAGGATGCCGTCCACGTGCTGCGCAACGTCTTTGGCCACTCCGCCCGACTGCTGTGGCACAAGGAGAACTCACTGGGCGATGCGGACGCGGTCGTGATCCCCGGCGGGTTCAGTTATGGCGATTATCTGCGGACGGGCGCGATCGCCCGCTTCAGCCCGGTGATGGAGACCGTACAGACTTTTGCCTCCAACGGCGGATTGGTCCTTGGCATCTGCAATGGGTTCCAAATCCTGTGCGAGGCGGGCCTGCTGCCCGGGGCCCTCATTCGCAATCGCTCGCTTCAATTCCGCTGCGAGCACGTTTATCTCAAGACGGCCACTTCCAACTCGCCGTTCACAAACCAAATCCCGCCCGAGAAGCTCCTTCGCCTGCCCATCGCCCATGGCGAAGGTTGCTACTTCGCCGACGAAGAAACGCTGGGCCGGCTCCGTGCGAACAACCAGATCCTCTGGCGATATGTCGATGCCCGGGGCGACGCCACCGAGAGCGCCAACCCGAACGGCTCACTCGACAACATCGCCGGCATATGCAACGCGGCACGGAATGTGGCGGGCTTGATGCCGCACCCAGAGCGCGCCTGTGAGGAGATCCTGGGCAGCGTGGACGGCCGGCTCATTTTCCAGAGTTTGATTCACGCGCTCGAGAATCGGAACCGCCTCGCAGCCCTGGAATCCCCGGCCCTCGCGGCATGAGCAAAGCCGCCAACAATCAAAAAACTTCGGTCCTGGTAATGGGGGTGGGCGCGTTCGCTCACAGCACCGGACAGATACTCAACGAGAACGGTGCGAAGGTTTCGACGTACCTGACTCGAGATTACGGACAATACCCGCCGTCGCTGACGGGGCCGACGTACCGGCGGGAAGAATTTCCCTCGCCAGTGCCGCTCCTGCGCGAACAGGTGGTGGACTTGATCGTGCCTATGTCGATCGATTGGGCGCAGGCGCCCTGGAAAGAGGAATTACTCGCCCATAAGGTCCCCATTTTCTGTCCCACCGGCGAAGGCATGAGAATCGAGCGCGAGCGCGATTTTGCGCGCAAACTCTGCCATGATTTCAAGGTGCCCTTTCCGCAGGCGCACGTGGCCCAGAACCGGCTCGAAGCCGAAAAAGTGCTGCTGAAACATCCGCGCGCTTTCGTGATCAAGAACCCGCTGTGCTCGCCGACCAGCCCGGTCCACACCATTGTCTGCCAATCGCTCGAGGACACCCGCTCCTGGCTCAAGCACGTCGATTACGCGGAGGGCGTTTTCCTCCAGGAATATCTGGGCCCGCGCGAGGCCGGGCATATAGCGCTGATCAGCGGCGGCGAAATTTATTCGCTGGTGACGAACCAGGAGTACAAACGAGCGTTTGCCGGAAATATGGGGGTCGTCGCCGGCGCGCCGCTGGGCGGCCTGGTGGAAAAGGATCCCACGGACAAATACGGGCTCGCCCGCGAGCTGCTGCGGCCGCTGCTGCCCTGGTTCCGGGAAATCAATTATCACGGCCCGATCCAGGTCACCGCCGTTCAGCGCAAACAGAAATGGCACGTGATCGAATACAACATTCGCATCGGCGTGACCTCAGGAGCGATGATCCTGCGTCTGCTGGCCAACCCTGTCGAAACCCTGCTGCGCACCGCGCAAAATCAAAAGCTGCAGCTCCGGTTCAACCCGAGCCGCAACTTCGGCTGCTCCGTTACACTGGCTGGTTACGGTTATCCATACGTCCAGATGCGCGGGCCTCAGTTGCCGGTGGAACTCGACGGGGCTCCGGCCTGCGATTTGTGGTGGAACGAGGTCGCGCGCAATGGCCACGGCGGCCTGGTGGCCACCGGCCATCGCCTCGCCGACGTCATCGCGTTCGGCGATTCGCTGGACGAGGCCAGGCAAAAGGTCTATGCGAACATAGGAAAGATTCGCAGCTTGGGGAGTTATTACCGGTCCGACATCGGCCAGAGTTTATGGCCGCCGGGAAAGGCTTAGGATGAGCACGCTGTCATCAATCGACCTGGCCGGCGCAGCTTTGGAGGAGCTGTCATTCGTAGAAACCCAGGCGGTGGCCGAGTCCACCGGCAACGACCAACTGCCCTCGACTCCGCCACAACGGCCGGCCTGGGTCGAAATTGATTTGCCACAGCTCAGACGCAATTTCGAATTGATTAACCGTGACAAGCCGGAAGGGCTGCAATTGCTATCGGTGCTCAAGGACGAAGCCTATGGCCACGGCGCTCTCGCCGTGGCCCGGGTTGCTCTGGAGTGCGGCGCGCTTTTCCTCGGAGTGTCCACTCTCGAAGAAGCGATAGCTCTGCGCGACCGCGGCATTAGAGCGCCGGTGCTGCTGCTGGGCGACCGGCAGGAATCGGAGCTACCCTGGTGCATCGCGCATGATTTGACCTGCTCGGTAAGCGATCGATTCACAGTGAAGAGGCTCGGGCAACTGGCCGCGCGGGCAGGCAAACGCGTGACGATTCATTTGAAGATCAATACGGGGATGAATCGATATGGGATTCGCTGGGACCAGGCCGGTGAGCTGCTCGAACTCATCCGCTCGACCGAATCGCTCATTCTCGATGGAGTGCTCAGCCACTTCTCGCAATCGGATGAGACCGACAAAGGTTTCGCCCTGCTGCAACTCGAACGCTTCCAGGAGGTGTTGCGGCTTATGGAACAACTCGGCTTGCGCGTCAAGTGGCGGCATTTGTGCAACAGCGGAGGGTTCCTCGATTTGCCGGCGGCGTACTTCGATATGGTTCGGGTCGGCATCCTGGCGTTCGGCGTCTATCCCTCCGCTGTTTGCCGGCGGATTCCGGGCATAGAATCGGTCATGACGGTAAAGGCGCGGATCGCCGCAATTCAGAAGCTGGAACCCGGCGATTCGGCAGGTTACGGCATGCGCTATACGGCAGCTTCGAGGCGGCGGATCGCCGTCCTGCCGCTCGGTTACGGCGACGGCTTCCCGCGCGTCCGCAACCAGGGTTGCGTGCTAGTTCATGGCCGCCGCGCGCCGTTGGTCGGCGGTGTTGCAATGGATGCCTTCATGGTGGACATCACGGACATTCCCGAGGCTCGATTGTGGGATGAAGCGGTGCTCATTGGCCGGCAGGGCGCAGAGGAAATCTCAGTCCACGAAGTAGCCAAACTCAAGAACTCGGTTTCTTACGACGTCCTGGCAAGCTGGCGCGCGCGGTTGCCTCGGCTCTATAAGCCGTGAAGCTGCTCTTCTCCGAGGCCCGGCCCGATTACGGCAACTACATTTTCCCTTACGCGGTCTGGGCCTTTCCCGAGGCCGGCGAGACCCCGGGTGATTTGTTCCAGCACGGCTTCCTGCCCTCGTCCCGCGAGCTCGATCGGTTCTATCTGTGCCGGCACGTGCGCGTTTCGCTGATGAAATATCGGCCCTCCTCCGAGAACCGCCGCATTTCACGCAAGGGCGAAGGAATCGCCGTCAAGCTGGTGCCGCGGGACGAATTAGATTACACAGCGCAACGCCGCGAATTTTACAAGACCTACGCGGACATCAAGTTCGGCAAGGATGTGATGTCCTACGACCGCCTGGATGCTTTGTTCTCGGGGAAAATCACGTCTCATGTTTTGGTGTTCACCGATGCGGCGACAGGCGCCGAAATCGGGACCGCCACACTTTACCTGGAGCCTGAGCGACTCGCTTACTACTACTACGCGTTTTATGATCTCAATTACTACAGCCGCAATCTTGGAATGCACATGATGACCTCCGCAGTTGCTCTCTTTGCCGAGCGCGGCTATCGGTTCCTCTATCTCGGCTCCTGCTATTCCACCAATGCCCTCTACAAGACGCAATTTTCCGGCGCCGAATTTTTCAACGGCGTCCGGTGGTCGGCAAACCTCGATGAATTGAAATATCTCATTCGACGCGAGCAACAGGAAACCCGTCAACATCTGCTCGAGACGGAAGAATACCGGCGGATGTTCTACGAAGGCGACCTGGCCGGGTTGGCCGCCGCCAGCCCATTTCAGGTGCGGACGATTTGAGATTGACCGCGCGAGGGATAAGTTAAATCTTACATTTGTGATAAACGCGATCGCGCCACCTTCAAGGAAAAAAAAGTACTCGCGGGTTAGCCTGGAAGCAGGCGATCGGTTGCTCAAGGCAGCCAAGGAAAAGCTGCTGAAACAAAATGGCAAAATAGATTATGCCGCTCTGCGGCGCCGCGGTTACAGCGAAGCCCTCATTGCGCGTCTTCGGGGAATTTGAACTTCATTACTCATTTCGTCGCAACTCCATAAACGCGGAGACGGTGATATCGAGGAGAGGTGAATATTCGCGCGCAACCTTCAGCGCCTCTTTGTAAGGCAGACATCCGCTGATAGTTCTTACGATTTCGGCGGTCGTCATACCCGCTTCTTTCGCTAATTTCACCACTTCCTCAGGCGGTGCCCACCGCAGAGGTTCATTTTCCACATCCAAGCCATCGTTAGGTTGGAATCCTCACGGATAGCGGTGCGGCAAACAAGGACCAAACGCCACTCCTCAATTAATTCTGGCCAGTGTCCCGTCCCGCCGCAGCCGCATCCGCTCGCCTCGCCATTCAATGCGGCTGCCAACAAATGCCAACAACCAAATAAGCGCTTGCAGCAGGTCTTTTAATGGGACCAGCCACCAGCGGGAAATGGTGACGGGCGGACCGTGCTCGGTGCATGTCGAGCGCAACAGCCGCGCCTGGAGGTCCAACGCCGCGGCGGTGCGGAGCGCCAGGCAGATAATTGCCGTGACGAGGGAAATGGTGGAAGGCTTCGCGGCCAGCCACGCGAGCGGCCAAAGCGTCGCATTGCCCAGAATGCTGAAGAAATAGGGAACGGGCTGGCAGACGCGAATTGTGCGTGCCCAGCGGAGTTGATGTTTCCATACGTCCCCCCAACCCATCGGCGCGGACCAGCACTCAACGACGACAGTCGAGAGAGCAATGCGGTAACCCCGCCGCGCGATCCGATTGCCTAACAAATAGTCGTCTGCCAAACAGTCGGCGAGCGCGGCAAACCCGCCAATTTCCTCGAGTTGCTGGCGGCGCACGGCCATGACCGCCCCCAGCGCGAAATCCAGCGGTTTGAGGCTTTGCGACTGCAGCACCTGGCTCCAGAAATCCGCGTTGATGGCCACCGCTTCCCAATGCATCGCCAGCGTCGTCGGGTTGGCCAGGCAATAAAAGCAGTTCACCAGGCCGCAGGCCCTCACCCCTGACCCCTCTCCCATCGGATGGGGGAGGGGCACCGGCTCGCGGAATGGCCCGACAATGTTGACGAGGAAGTCAGGCGGCACGCGCACGTCGGCGTCGCTGATGATCAGAAGCTCGTGTTTGGCCAGCCGCTCCAGTTCAGCCAACTTGGCGACTTTGGCGTTGGCGCCGCGTAATGGGCCACAAACGACCAACTGCGCATCGATTTGGGGAAACTCGTGCTGCAGCTTGTGCACGATGCCGCAAACCGGGTCTTCTCCCGACGCGACACCGAACAAAATCTGTCTAGGCCCAGTGTATTCCTGTTCAAACCAACTGCGCAGGCAGGTTTCCGTCGCCGGCTCGCAACCCTTCAAGGGCTTGAGCAAGCTGACAGCCGGTGGAGAGGAGTGCTCGGCCAGCCGCCGATGGAGTGGAAAACGCCGCGCAACGAGCCATTGCCAAAGGAGCAGTGCGCCGCTCAGCAGCGCCAGGAAACCCAGGATGGCGTTCAGTATCACTGCTCGCCCAGACTCCAGAGACTCTTGTCCGTTCGCAAGAACGATTCGCCCGAGAACGTCAGCCTCAGAATCTGCGAAGATAGAGCGCGCGGCATTGCGGAATCCTCAGGCCTGTGAGGCACGGAGCCGAACCGCGCGAAGCGTTTGGAGTGCGGGGAGCTTGCTCCCGCTTTTGTGCGCCCCCGGCCGTTCGATAGCGCCGGCAAGCCGGTCGCACTCCAAACGTTCCACGAAGAACGACGCATCTCCCAGAATGGCACCCCGCACCTGCAGATTGCTGGCTGGAAAATCTGCGCAAGGAAATAACAATCTCGGCTATGGCAATTCGGCGCGCCGACTAATTCACAAGCTGATCTTCCGGCTGGGGCGGGCCGGGCGTCGCTTGAATATCGAGTTTGATGACTACGTTGTCGCGGATCAGATCGTTGGGCATGCCGGGATAGTTGATGTTAAAATCGCGGCGATTGATTGCGAAGTCGGCCTTCACCGCCACGGCATCGTCCGCAATCTTGATATCCGCGGGAAAAGAAATGCTCTTGGTCACGCCATGCAGATCGAGGTTGCCGGTGACTTTCTGCTGTGAGCCTTCCGAGTCGATGCTCGTTACTGTGAACGTCGCCACAGGAAAATGCGCCACATCAAAAAAGTCCTTGCTCTTCAAGTGGCCCGTCAGCCGCCGGTCATCCGCCCAGAGCGACTGGGTGGAAATCTTGATCTCCGGCGAGCCTGCGATCTTGCCGTTGGTGACGAGGATCTTCCCGGCAAAATTCGTAAAGCCTCCATTGTGGCTGCGGGTCACTTTCGAGCCGACAAAACCTATCTTGGAAGCGGCGCGAATTGAGTATTCCTTCGCTGCGGCTGCCGGGGCCGCAGCCGTTTTCTTGGCGTCGGAGGCGGTTGTCTTCTGAACCTTGTCGGCCGGGTCGGAACAACTCGTCAGCACGCAGGCAGCGGCCGTGACAATGAGTGAAGCGATGAAGGACCCTCTGGCAATGGCTCGGTTTCCGGAGATTGGAGCGAACGATTTGTCTGTCATATTTGGTTTCGTGAAGCCTGAGGTTACGCGGTTACCAATCCCTTGGCAACCTCTTAACGTGCCTCAAAACTGTAGGAGCCGACGTGAGGAGGCTCTGATCAATTTTGCATTTTAGATTTTGGATTCTTTGATCAGAGCCTCCTCACGTCGGCTCCTACAGGGAGAGGGGCTTCCGACATGCGTACGTAACCGGTCTCTTTCAAATCTCCAATGTGGCAAACGAAAGTCTGCCTGCCCCCGCCGCCGCGGACAATTCCACTGGATCAAAAAAACGCCTGTGCCGGGCTGTCCAGCCCGAGTCACAGGCGGTGCGAAACGCAAGTCTTCGCGGCTAACCCTTGACCACCTCGAATTTGGTGACCGTCAGTTGCTGTTTGCCATCGACTTCCTTAACCGTGCCGGTGGCCGTGATTTTCTTCCCGCTATGGGCGAGCTTCTCCAGCTTCTTGCTGTTGTCGTTGTCCACGACGTAGTATTTCACGGTTTTTCCATCTTTCTCAGTCTGGATCACCGTGTTGCAGGCGGTCCCCTCGTGGAGCGAGCAATAACCGCACTTGGCGTTGCCAGTGACCGTTACTTCTTTGTCGTCCGCAAACGCGGTACTGGCGGTATAGGCCAGAACCAAGCCTGCGAGGACAGCGATTGCTGCAAACGTTTTCTTCATAGCTTTCCTGTTTTTGGTTTTACGGTGTGACTTCGTCAATAACGTGCCTCTGCACGCCGGAATGTCAACTGGAATCCCTGGCCAAAAAATGAACGGAGTGGATCTTGACATTCAACTAGCGGTGGAATGACACACGAAGCTGCGATAACCAGCGCGCGAGAAGGTCGCGGCAGTTGAGCATTTTCTCGAGCAAGTCGATGGGGACGTAGTAATACTGGTTGGAGGCTTCGAAGCCGATGCGAGAATCGCGCGCTTGGATGCGGTACAACCTGCGTGCCAGGCTTAGCTGTGCTTTGATTAGCTTTTCGAGAGTAGCGATGTGAGGCGCAGCTTCATTGGCCGATTGCGCCGCAGTGACAGCGCGCCGGGCGAGCAGGAAGCGCGACTGGTTTGCGACGCTGCGAAAATGAATCGCAGCGGCCTCAGCCACGCGGCATTCGTCGTCGAAAGCAGCGCGGTGCGCGGGCGCGATGGGCCCGGCGGTGGCGGCGGCGGAGCGCCGGAGGCTGTCGAGGGCAGCGTCGAATCCGTCCGCCACCCGCTCGAACTGTTGGATGAAGGTCTCCGGCTGATAAACCGCGCGCCAGGCATCGAGGTCATCGTACGGGAACCCGACCATGGTGGCGTGATAGCGCGTCGGTTCGCTCCACAGCAGATTGGCCGGTCCGAGCTGCTGCGGTCCGGAATAGAGCACGCCGACGTGGAAGGGAAACTCGCTGAAAGCGGCACTGAACGCGCGCCACGCGGCCACGACTGCCGGCGCTAGCGGCGAACCAAAGCGGCGCTCGGCCACGCGCTGAAGGGCCGTCGCGGCCGAAGCGCCGGCCAGAGTCTCTGAAACCACTTCCAGATTTGGCGATGGATAGCCACCGAGCGTCCAGCCCAACATCAGGCCATCCACGCCGACAGCGCGGAGGTTCTCGGCATGACGAGCTACGTTCTCAAGCGCGGGTATGTAAGGCACGGCGGAAAGTTCCCAGGTATTGCCGGCCTGAATCTTCGCGACAATCTTCAATCCGCGCTCGCGGGCCAGTTGCCAGTGGCGTTTGGCCCGGGGCCCGGGTCCAACAGCGGAAATGGAATACTCGCCGACCTCGGTCTTGATCCCGCCCCGCTCCAGCGGCAGCCGCCATTCGCTGACGCTCATGAGCGCGACTCCGTCGGGCAACCGCCGAATCACTTCTGCGGCCCAGGAATCGTCCCAGCCCCAGTCCCAGGCCAGGAGTTGGGCTGACGCACCTGACTGTTGGACCCCCTCCCAAACGAAGCGATTGACTTCGGCGATGACCTCCGCCGGTGCTCGGGAGCCGCACCGTGGACATTTTGCGCCCTGGTTATGCGACCAGCAATTTGTCAGGTTTTCGGAGGCGGTGATAGTGAAGAAGCCGCCGAGGCCGGGCACGGCGCGGCAAATTCCCGCCACCGAATCCGATAGGTATCGCTGCACTTCCGGAAGGGACGTGCACATGGTCGCGTGATCGCCTTCGACCACGCCTTTGAAATGGGGCCTGGCCTCGAAGAAGCGCAGCGGCATGGCCCGCGGTTCGTTGAGATACAGAAAAACGCGAATGCCATGCTTCTGCGCCCGAGCGACCAGCGAACGCAGGTTTTTCAGCCGAGTCTGAAATTGTGCACTCCTCTCGGGATCCCAGGGAAACCGGGCGAGCTTATACAGCACTGCCTGCAACCAGACCCCGGTGACTCCGGCCTGGGCCAGACGGGCCAGGTATCCTTCCGGATACGGCTCTGCCTCCTGCTCCAGCAAAGGATCGCCGTAGAGAGCAAAATAGGAGTAGCAGAATTTCAATTGGCCGAAGGGGGTCGGTTGGACTGGCGCTGCGACCTTCCGTGATAGACGCTGGATAAAACCGAAAAGCGGCTCGCTCGTTGCGTCCACGCCCTCGGGAAATTCTTCGCGAAGTATCTGCGCAATCTCCCTTTCCTGTTGAAGGACACCCTGGTCAGGAGCCCTGTAGCGCAACGGTTCGCAATTGGGTTTCAGGCTGCCGAGCTTGACGAACAGGAAATCATCTTCGCGCAAAGTGTAGGCAAGTTTTTCTGCGGTCCAGCCGAGCAGTTCGAGCAACTGTTCGTAGGGCAGCAAATGCCAGTTGCGCCGGATGACGGTGAGATAGGAACGGGCGCGTTGGTCACGGCTGATGCGCGGCGGCGCGCCCAATCCCATGGCGCGTCCCATGCGCACAATGTCCACTCGCCTGGCTCCGACCACCTTAGCCATGCGCTCGATTGGCACCATTGGCCAGTTACGCCAGACAAATGCGTGCAGCCGATCCGGAAAGTGTGGAAGCGGTACCGGCAGGGGTGCCTTGCCCTTGGGCAGGTCGGCTTCAGACAGGCGGGAAGACTCATTGATCGGTCTCCCGAACAATGGCCAAGGCAGCGCTCCCAGCGTCAACCCGCCGGCCGTCGCCGAGGCGCCTTTGACAAAGCCGCGCCGGGAGATGTGGGTCGGGTCCATACTATTTCGTCGGAAAGGCCGGGCGGCTGCGAGGGCCGGGCTTCAAGTATTTTTCACGAATATCTTTCCCGGCAACTGGCGGATAAGTCGCTTCATTTCCAGACCCAGCAGCGCCACGGAAACAGCCGAGCTCGGCAAACCACTGTGGCGGATCACCTCATCGATGTTTCTTTCCTCGTGGTCGAGCGCATCAAACACTTTCTTTTCGTTTTCTGAGAGTTCAATCGCCGGCAGGACACCGGTTTCGTTCGGGGTGGCGGGGCGGTTGCTCGCGGGAAACAAGTATTCGAATTCGCTCAGGATATCTTCGGCGCTTTCACAGAGCTTTGCGCCCTTCTTGATAAGTTCATGGCAGCCTTTGCTGCGCGGTGAGTCGATCCGGCCAGGCACGGCGAACACTTGCCGGCCATATTCGACGGCGAAATTGGCCGTGATGAGCGCGCCGCTGGTCAGGTTGGCTTCCACCACCACCGTGCCCAACGTCATGCCGGCAACGATACGGTTGCGAATGGGGAAGGATTGCTTGTCCGGTGGGCGGTTGAAAGGAAACTGGGTAATGAGCGCGCCATTGGCCGCAATGCGCTCGAACAGCTCAGCGTTCTCCGAGGGCGTGACCAGGTTAATGCCCGTACCCAGCACGGCAATCGTGCGACCCCTGGCGCTGAGAGCGCCCTGGTGCGCGGCCGAATCGATCCCGCGCGCGCCGCCGCTGACGACGGTGACACCGACGTAAGAAAGTTGGTACGCCAGTTTGCGGGCGGCTTCGTTGCCGTAATGGGTCGTCAGGCGCGAGCCCACCATGGCGACGGCGTTCTTGTCCTTAGTCAGCAGGTCGCCTTTGACGTACAAAACGATGGGCGGATCATAAATTTGCCTCAGTAATTCCGGATATTCTGTATCCTCCTGAGTCACAATCCCGCAGCCGAACTCAGCGATGCGCTTCAGTTCGGCGCCGAGATCGACGTTCTTCTCCCAGTTTGCAATCGCTTCGGCGGTTTCCTCGCCGATGTTCCTTGCCTGGAGCAGTTGCTGTTTGGACGCGCGCAGGATGGCCGGCGCTTCACCAAAATGTTCGAGCAACTGCCGGACGCGAATCGGGCCGACGTGCTCGATCAGGTTCAACGCCACCAGCGCTTCGCGGGAATCCATGGCGCAACCATAATGACTGAATGCTGAAGGCTAAAGGCTAATTTTCATTTGGCCCCCTGCCTAGGCGCGAACATTTTCGAGGCCATTTGGAGGCCCAATTTTTGCATCTGGCGCTGTGCCGAAAGGAACTTGTCGAATGAACCAATCTGGTCGGTCGAAAGGACAGTTTGCGCACGGCTCAGGTAGCGCTGGTGAAGCTGTTCCTGTTCCTGCAGATATTGGCTTACCTTCTCCTCAGTCAGATTGCCGGCCAAGTCGCCCGTAAGTCTGGATTGATCGGACAGGTCCGTAGTGAACTTGAAGCTTTGTCGTTCGTCGCCCATTAACTGGACCAACTGCGCTTCCTGGTCGGGAGTTAGCGCAGCAGTTCCCGCCGCCTGTTGGTCGCGGAACATCCCGACTGTCATCCGTTCCGGCACGGATTTTTCGTAACTCTGGAACTGCTTGAAATTGTCCTCGCCCAGCATTTGTTTGATCTGCTCGTCAATGGCTTCCTTTTCATTTTTGGTTTGTTCCAGGACTTGCGCGCGGTTGGTAGCGTCCATGTCTTCCGAAATGAGCGACATCCCAGTCCCGGCATCGACCAGTCCCTTGTTGAGGATCAAGTCTTTCAAGGCGGCAGACTGTTCTGGCGTCAGGCCCAATTGCGCAAAAAAAGCGCCATAGCTCTTATCGATGATTCCATTCAGGGCCGCCTTTTGCTGGTTCTTGATCATCTCCTTCGTTTCCGGATTCTTCATCATCTCGCCCACGCCTTTGAACATCTCGGCCATGGGATTTTTGTTCGTAGCGTCTGCCTGCGCACGGTTGGTGATGACCTGCCGCAGTTGGGTGACTTCGTCCGCTCTCGCCACCACCCGGTCGCGGGTATCGCGCAAGCGCGTTTGCAGGCCGGCCGCGCGGCTCTCTTGTTGCGACAGCCGTGCCTCCAGCTCGGACACTTTCTCCTGCAACGCCGCCGCGGTGGCGCCGGCCTCGCGGGTCTTTGAATGTTCGCGGAGATACAGGCCGCCGAATGCCACCGCAGCGGCCAGCAGAATTATCACAGCGCTGTTTTTCATGGATTTCCTTCAGTTGAGTCCTTCCACATCGATTTTGGATTCACGCGCCGCTTGCGAGGGAGCCCGGCCCGCTGGTCCCCTCGCGGCCCGTGTTGCTGAGCGCCACTATGTCAGATCCCAGGTACGGCGACAATTACATACATGCGAAACAATTGTAAGCAACGGCGGTCCCGTCTGGGGCAGGCTGCGGGACAGTGGGCACAGGGCTCGCACGGACCGCTGCCTCATGTTTCCAATCGTCCTGAAATCTTGTTTGTACGTACAGACCCTTGCATTGATCAACCAGGCTGAAAGACCATGAAAACAAAGTGGATGACGAATCAAACCTGCCGCATTGCGATGCTCGCGGCGCTCGGTTCACTCCTGCTCGTCCGGGGCAGTTTTGCCGCCGTTACCGTGGACACTTACGAAAGACCCAAGGCGTTTGCGCCGCAGGCGCAACTGAGCCAAAACGCTCGGGCCATAGAACTGACAATCGTGACGGAGCCCGGCCCACCGTGCGAGCGAGGCATGACCGAGCAGATCGAGGTGACGGTGACTCAGGGGAGCACCGGCGCGGTCGGGACAGGTATCCTGACGGTGGCTTGTGGCGTTGAAAGTGTTGCGCCGCTCGTCACGGTCCACGCGGTTCAAGGGAATGCCAGCTTCGTGACTGGCACCGCTACGGCTTTCGCGTCTCGGAAGGCCCTGGAAAACGGCAAAGTGGTCGAAACTTCCCAGTGGTCGCGGGAGGTAACGCTGGTGGCGCCGGACGACTAGTCTCCTGAGTCATTGATTTCTTGTATAATTATTGTTTTTCAATTGCTGCCGTTTCCGCGGCGAAGCGTTCTAGATTTTTTAGAATCTCATCCGCACTCTTGGT
>CAYUPI010000096.1:0-14895 GCA_964446585.1 uncultured Verrucomicrobiota bacterium | reverse complement strand
GATTCACTTATACGCCAGTGAGCAATTACTACGGAGCGGACAGTTTCACGTATCGGGCCAATGACGGACTGACCAACTCAGGAGTGGCGACGGTGAGCCTGACGATCACCAATGTCAACCGTGCACCGGTGGCCAACGACGACAGCTACGGATTGAACAAGAACTCGTCGCTGACGGTGAGCAGCCCGGGTGTGTTGAGCAATGATACGGATGCGGACGTGGACCCGCTGACGGCGGTATTGGTGACCGGTCCGGCGCATGGGACATTGAGTCTGGCAGCCAATGGCGGGTTCACCTACACGCCGGTGAGCAATTACTACGGAGCGGACAGTTTCACGTATCGGGCCAATGACGGACTGACCAACTCGGGGGTGGCGACGGTGAGCTTGACGATTACCAACGTCAACCGGGCGCCGGTGGCCAATGACGACAGCTACGGATTGAACAAGAACTCGTCGCTGACGGTGAGCAGCCCGGGTGTGTTGAGCAACGATACGGATGCGGACGTGGACCCGCTGACGGCGGTATTGGTGACCGGTCCGGCGCATGGGACATTGAGTCTGGCAGCCAATGGCGGGTTCACCTACACGCCGGTGAGCAATTACTACGGAGCGGACAGTTTCACGTATCGAGCCAATGATGGACTGACTAACTCGGGAGTGGCGACGGTGAGCCTGAGCATTACCAACGTCAACCGCGCGCCGGTCGCGGTTAATGACAACGTCACTGCAGTGCAGGGTGTTCCACTGACGGTGCCGTTCAGCCTGTTGTTGACCAACGATTATGATCTCGACGGCGATGCATTGACCGTCTCTTTCGTGAGCACAAATAGTGCGCACGGTGGCACGATTACGGCGACAGCCACGAACCTGACCTTCCTACCACCCACAAATTACTCAGGCACCGATTCCTTCTTCTACGTTATTGCGGACGGCCTGGGCGGGACCGGCACGGGGACAGTATTCGTCGTGGTGACAGCGCCCCAATTCGGAATCATGTCGGGCACGAACGTCTTCAATCCGCAGACGGGCCTCTTCGAGCAGAACGTGACAGTAACGAATACGGGCGACGCCACTGCCGCGGCCGTGCGCTTGCTTGTCGCCGGTCTGCGCACGAACGTGTATCTCTACAACGCCACAGGCACGAACGGCGGTCGGCCGTACGTTCAGTACAATGCGCCGCTGGACCCGGGCCAAACCGTCCATATCATTCTGGAGTTTTACGATGGCGACCGGAAGCCATTCACAAACACACTCGAAGCGCAAGCGGTGCTGCCCAGCTTGTCCGGCACAAACGCGGCGGCAGGCGTGCCGATCGACCGCGCCTTCCTGGACTTGCGCATCGCCGGCGATCCGCGGTTCGTGATCGAGTTCGCCTCGGTTCCGGGCCGGGTTTACACCCTCATTTACAGCGATGACAATATGGCGACCTGGAAGGCTGCGACGCCTTCGATAACTGCCAATGCCACGCGGACGCAGGTGTACGACGACGGCCCACCCAAGACGGATAGCAAGCCATTGTCACTCCCCAGCCGAATGTATCGTGTATTTGTTGCACCGGCCAATCCCTGACCACGCTTATGAAACAAGTGAAGCATTCCTGGCGCGTCCTGCTCATAGGCTTTTTGTGCGCCTCGGCCGCGGCCCGGGCCCAGCAGATTGAAACGAACCGGCTCACGCTGTCCGCCCGCATTGGGTTTAACATCTCTGCGCGCTTCAAAGGGCTCAGCGCTCTGCCATCGCCGACTGCCACAGTCCGAAGGACGCCGAACGGCGGGGCCTACAATTACGACGATGGTTACGTGCTTCCGGACAGCAGCGGCAATTTCGGCGGGCAAACGTGGTACTGGGGCTACGACGACAGTTCCAAGCAAATCTCCGGCAACAACATCCTTTTGAGCCGCAGCGGGCTTGTTGGAGGTTCTCCTTCTGTGACGCTGGAGAACGAGGTTGGCTACGGCGCTGAGTTGGTGTATCGTCGCAAGCTCTGCGCCAAGGGGAGCATCAGCTTTGGGCTCGAGCTCGCCGGGAACTACCTCAACCTTTCCCTGAGTGATGGCCAATCTCTCCCAGCCAACGTGATGCGCACTACGTACCCATTCCCCTTCACGCCAGGCACAACGCCGCCGGAGGCCACTCCCGCGGCTCCCTATCAGGGGAGTTTCGAGGGACCTGGGTTCGTTATTGGGGACACTCCCGGCACGCCCACCACCACGACGGTCATTGGCGGCGCCACGATTCAGGGCCATCGCCAGTTTGACGCTGACATCTTTGGATTGCGGCTCGGACCTTACGTTGAGGCGCCTTTGGGCAGCCACCTGAAAGTCTCGCTCTCCGGCGGCGTAGCAGGCGGCTGGGTGCATGGGAGCGCATCCTGGCACGAAACCGCTAACATTAATGGTGTACCCGGCGCCACAATCTCCGGCAGTGGCGACGCCGACGAAATGCTCTGGGGCTTTTACTTCGGAGCGACCGCTTCGTGGCAGTTCTCCCAGCACTGGAGCGTCGTCGCGGGTGCCCAATACCAGGAGCTGCAGAATTTCAACCATTCCTACGGTGGTCGGCAGGTTGAGGTGAAGTTGAGCGAATCAATTTTCGCGACTTTGGGAATAAGCTTCAACTTCTGACCGGAAGCCGTTCGTCCCGCACCGCCGCCGGCCAGCGCCTCCTCCCAGTACTCGCAACTCGGCCCAGGACTGGCATCGACACAGCATTGTCTCTGAAGAACGAGCTGTCGAGCTGCCAGGCTTTCCTCGCGCCCGGCGTAAAGAAAAAAGTGTCGAAGGCGCATTCATCTGTGATATGCTCCGCCCAACCAACATCAACGAAAGGCAACTACTATGGCAGAGAAGATCGGATTTGTCGGGGTAGGCAGGATGGGCTCGAACATGGCGCGTCGTCTAAAAGAAAGCGGCTATGAGATCAGCGCGGTCTATGATGTCAATGCCGCCGCCGCGCAGGCACTGGCGCAAGAATTGGGCTGCCAGGCCTCGGAACAGTTGAAGCAAGTCACCAAGAGTTCCGATGTAATCATCACGGTCGTCACCGACGACAAGGCGATGAAAAAAGTTTTCAACGGCGGCCTGCTGAGCCGGGCCCGAGGCAAGTTGTTTATCAATTGCGCCACGATCACGCCCGACGTGCACGTCTGGGTGGAGGCCAAAGCTGAGAAAGCCGGCGCGCAATCACTGGAGGCCTGCATGGCCTCGAGCATCAACCAGGCCCGCCAAGGCACCCTCTACCTGATGTGCGGCGGCAACCAGGAAGTGTTCGAGCGCGCCAAGCCGATACTGGAAAAGCTCAGCAGTTCGATGCGATACGTCGGTCCTTGCGGTAAGGCGGCGCAAGTCAAGGCGCTGGTCAACATGGTCATGAACATCAATACCGCGGCCTTGGCTGAAGGTTTGGGCCTCGGCGCCGCTCTCGGCCTGGATCTGCCGATACTTCGCCAGGTTTTCTCGCAAACCGGCGCCAATTCCCGCGTGCTCGAAACCGACGGCGAAGACATGCAGAACCGCGACCACTCTTGCTTTTTCTCCGCCGCCCACGCGGCGAAGGATTCCGGTATCGCCCTTAAACTTGGCAAGGGGCAGGACATGAACCTGCCTTTGGCCGCAGCCACCAAGAAGCAATATGATCGCATGGTGGCTGAAGGCCTGGGCGAACTGGACAAATCCGGCATCGCTGAGCTAACGTTCAAAGGCAGGCATCAGCCGCGTGCGGCGTAAGGTCGGCTCAAAGAATGTCCAATGGTCGTCGGCTAATGATAGAGCTGCCTGACGATCGTCGGTTTTCCAAGGGCGACCGCCCGTCCAGCAGACCAGCATGAGCGACGAACTTTATCCTTCCGGTCCATGGATGGGCTTCTACAATTACCGGCCAGGCGACCGTCACCGCATGGATATGGATTTGACCTTCGCCAACGGCTCGATGACCGGCGAAGGCAACGATGACATTGGCCGATTTCTCATCAAGGGCCGCTACGATAAAGCGAGTGGCGAGTGTTACTGGACCAAAAGCTATATCGGTGCCCACCAGGTCGCTTATCGCGGATTCCGTGAAGGCAAAGGCATCTGGGGCACGTGGGAAATCTCGCTCTTCGGCCATGGCGGCTTTCGGATTTGGCCGGGATCGGCGGATGAAGGCCAATCACGGAGTGAGCCAGTTGAGCAGACGCAGCCCGTCGAGCCTCTGGTAGCTCCGGTGGCTGCTTCGGGCCGGCTCACCCCTGCCGCGCGCGCGCAACAAAACATTGTTCCCCTGTTGGTCACTCTCCTAATTGCCGCCTTTGTCATCGCAGCACCCGTGGCGCGAGCATCCAGCGCAGATTGGCCACAGTTCCGAGGGCCAAACTGCTCGGGCGTCGCCCTGGACGCCCGGCCGCCGCTCCGGATCAGCCCTACTAACGGTGTTTTGTGGAGTGTTCCCGTACCCTGGTCACCGTCCTCCCCGTGCGTGAGCGGTGGGATGATTTTTCTGACGACGATCACCGACGGCCAACTTCAAACCCGGTGCTATGCCAGCGATAGGGGCCGGCTCGTCTGGGCCAACTCCGTCGGCGTGGAACAGTTAGAATTATTTCACAACAGCGAAGGCAGTCCGGCCGCGTCCACGCCAGCCGCCGAAGGCGGGCGCGTTGTGAGTTACTTCGGCTCGTTCGGTCTGGTTTGCTACGACTCTCAGGGCGGGGAACTATGGCGGCATCCACTGCCGATCGCCCGCAGCGCCGGCAGCTTTGGCACGGGCACCTCGCCGGTCATTGCCGGAAACCGCGTGATCCTGAGCCGAGATCAGGACCAGGGCTCGTCGTTATTTGCGCTCGATCTCGCCACCGGCAAAACCATCTGGGAAACCCCACGTCCTGAAGCCCACGGCAGCTTCGGAACGCCAATTCTCTGGCGCAATGGCGGCACGGACCAGGTGGTTACGCCCGGCTCGGTGCGCCTGAATGGCTATGACCTCAAGTCTGGACTCGAGCGCTGGAGCGTCCATGGCGTCGCGGGTTTTGCCTGCACCACGCCTGTGACAGGCGAGGGCCTGCTGTTCTTCGCGGCCTGGTCTCCCGGCAAGAGTGATTCGCCGCGGCCATCCTGGGAATCGTTTCTGGCCGAATACGATAAGAACGGCGACGGCGAGATTAGCCTCAAGGAAGTGCCCGCCGCCGGCCGCGACTTCCTGCGCGGACTGGACGTGAACCGCGACGGAAAGATTACCAAAGATGACTACGATCAAGTCAAAGCCAACGATGCGAAGGCGGAGAATACTCTCCTGGCAATCCAACCCAACGGTCTGGGCGACATCTCCAAGTTGCATGTGGCCTGGAAGTCCACGCGCGGACTGCCCTACGTGGCCTCCCCCCTGCTCTACAAGGGAAAGCTTTATCTCCTGCGCGATGGCGGCATGCTCTCCTGTTTCGATGCCACAACCGGCCGGGCTTTTTACTTGCAGGAGCGTCTGGAGGCTGCGGACCAGTATTACGCGTCGCCGGTCGCAGCCGATGGCCGGATATATCTGGCCTCGGTTCCAGGGCGGTTGACGGTTATCAAGGCCGGGGGAGACAAGCCCGAAACGCTGCATCGTGCGGACTTTGGCGAGCGTGTATTTGCTACCCCGGCGCTGGTGGGGACCAGGCTCTATCTGCGGACGAAAACCAAACTCTACGCATTCGGCAAGTGACGCATAAACTGCAAAAAGACTGGCGAGCCAGGTTAAAGTCCGCCATCCCGTTTGGATTGGGCCAGGTTAAGCCGAAGCATTTCCGCGGAATGGCTCAGGCCGCCTGGGACAATCGTGACAACCTTTCGTACGCATGGAAGGTCCTGAGCCAGGGCGTGTGCGATGGATGCGCGTTGGGTGTCGCCGGGTTCCACGATTGGACGATCTCGGGGATCCATCTGTGCATGACGCGGCTGAATCTGCTGCGGCTCAACACCATGCCGCCTTTGGATGTCCGCCGACTGGAGGACCTCACCCAACTGCAACCGCTCGACAACGCGCACTTGCGCGAGCTGGGCCGGCTGCCGTACCCGATGCTGCGAGAAAAAGATGCGGCAGGTTTCCGCAGGATTTCCTGGGACGAGGCTTACCAACGCATCACACGGAAGATTCGCGTCAGTTCGCCCGAGCGCCTGGCGTTTTTTCTCACTTCGCGCGGCCTCACGAATGAGATCTATTACGTGGCCCAAAAAGTCGCCCGGTTCCTGGGAACCAATAATGTGGACAATGCCGCGCGGCTCTGTCATTCGCCCAGTACCGCCGCCATGAAACATGCCCTCGGCGTCGCCGCCACGACTTGCAGCTACAAGGATTGGTATGGGACGGATCTGGTAATTTTCTTCGGCGCGAATCCGGCCAATGATCAACCCGTCGCCACGAAGTACCTGCATGAGGCCAAAAAACTCGGCACTAGAGTCATCCTCGTCAATCCTTACCGTGAGCCAGGCATGGAGCGCTATTGGGTGCCGTCGGCGGTCGGCAGCGCCATTTTCGGGACGGACCTTGCGGATTATTGGTTCCCGGTTTCTACTGGCGGGGACATCGCGTTTCTTTCCGGCGTGCTCAAGATTTTATTCGAACAAGGCTGGGTCGATGCACAGTTCATTGAAAAACACACGGCTGGGTCCGGCGATTTGAAATCTCAACTTTCGAATCTGAAATTTGACCAGCTCGAAGCTCGGGCTGGCCTGAGCCGCTCCAGCATGCAGGAGCTCGCCGAATTGATCCGCGACGCTAAAACGGCTGTCCTTGTCTGGAGTATGGGAATCACCCAGCATGCCTTCGGCTCTGATACCGTTCAAATGATCTTGAATCTCGGCCTGACGAAAGGGTTTGTAGGGCGGGATAAGTGCGGGTTGATGCCGATTCGCGGGCATTCCTCGGTCCAGGGCGGGGCTGAGATGGGTGCGTACGCGACGGCGTATCCAGGTGGAAAACCGATCAATCCCGAAAACGCCGCCGAGCTTTCGCGGCTGTACGGTTTTCCGGTTCCAGACCAGCCGGGTTTAACGGCGCCGCAAATGGTGGAGGCCTGTGCGCTCGGGGAATTGGACATGCTTTACTGCCTGGGGGGCAATTTTCTGCGAACACTGCCCGAGCCTGAACATGTCCGCTTGGCGCTCGCAAACGTGCCACTCCGAGTGCACCAGGACATCATCCTCACCGACCAGATGTTCATTCCAGCGCGCGAGGAAGTGATCTTGCTTCCCGCCAAGACGCGTTACGAGCAAGACGACGGGGGCACTGAGACCAGCACGGAACGACGCATCATGTTTAGTCCGGAAATTCCGCGCCAGGTTGGCGAGGCGTGCGCCGAGTGGAAGATTCTGCGCGAGCTGGCTGCGGCGGCCTGTCCGGAGCGGGCGCACCTGCTGGGCTGCGAGACTGGCTGGAAGATCCGTGAAGAAATTGCCCGGGCCGTCCCTTTCTATGCTGGCGTGGAGAGCTTGAAGGCCAGCGGAGAGGCTGTGCAATATGGCGGGCAACATTTGTGCGCCGGCTGGAAATTTCCGACGCCGGACGGAAAGGCCCATTTTCGCCCAGTGCCGCTGCCGCCGCCGCGCGAAGAGCAGCGGCGAGTCGGGCACAACGGACAGTGCGAGACTTTTGTTGTTTCAACGCGGCGCGGCAAGCAGTTCAATTCCCTGGTCTATGCGGAGGTGGACCCGATCAACGGCGCACCACGGGATGCCGTGTTGATGAACGCCCAGGACGCGGCCCAGCTCGGTCTGCGCCAAAGGCAGCGCGTTGCGCTCATCAACGAAGTGGGGCGGTTTGAAGCTCGGGTGTTTCTGGCGCCCATGGCCCGTGGCAATCTGCAAATCCACTGGCCGGAAGGCAATGCCATCGTCCGTCGCGGTATCACCGACGAGGCCGGCGGCGTGCCCGATTACAATGCACGCGTGAGGGTGGAAAAACTGCAGCCGTAGAACGCGAAGGGCGCAGCGTGTCCAGGAAACCTCACGCAGTCCAACCCAGCGGCAATTCGACAGGGGCTGTCCCGGCAGAAGTTCTCCATTATTCCCGAGGGAAGCGAACCGAGACCGCGCAAGATGCGGTCGCGCATGAGGAGCCGCTGGAAATTCGTGTGCGCGGTCGGAGCGTCGCCGTCACCATGCGAACGCCAGGGCACGACCGGGAACTGGCCGCCGGCTTCCTGCTGACCGAAGGCCTGATCGAGAAGCGCGAGGAGATCATCGAAATCGCTCCGTGTTTGGAGAGCGGTGCACCGGAAAATACGCTGAACGTGTTCCTCGCTCCCGCCGTGGAAATCGATTTCGATCGGCTAACACGGCACGTTTTCGCCAGTTCCAGTTGCGGTCTCTGCGGCAAAGCTTCGATCGAGGCCGTGCACCAGCATTTTCCGCCGGTTGAATGCACGCTTAAGGTTTCTGCCAAATTGCTGGAGCAATTGCCCACCCGCCTTCGGGCGGCGCAGGCAACTTTTGCCCGAACCGGTGGCTTGCACGCTGCGGCGATTTTCGACACGAAGGGCCGGCTCATCGTTGCTCGCGAAGATGTGGGCCGCCATAATGCCGTGGACAAAGTGGTTGGTCACGGATTCCTGGAGGGCCTGCTCCCATTCGATTCTCACGTTCTGCTCGTCAGCGGGCGCGCCTCATTTGAAATTGTGCAAAAAGCGCTGGCAGGGCGCATTCCGATCATTTGCGCGATTTCCGCGCCTTCGAGCCTGGCGGTTGAGTTCGCGCGGGACAGCGCCCAAACGATCATCGGATTTCTCCGTGATCAGCGAATGAATATTTATTCCCATCCAGAGCGAGTGGGCTGAATTGAGTTGTTCGCGCTGCCGAGTTGGCTCACCATGCCGCCAGCAATGGCGTTCAAAGATCTTGAGCTGCGAGACCAGGGCTTGGAGTTGCTCCAGCGGTCGCTGGAGCGCGGGCGCCTGGCACACGCGTACCTCTTCACAGGACATCATCTCGATGAACTCGAGGCCGTCGCGCGCACGCTAGCCAAGACCCTCAACTGCAGGCAACCGGTGACGAAAAGCGGCGTGTCTATCGATTGTTGTGACAACTGCCCGAACTGCCGGAAGATCGAACTGGACAATCATCCGGACACTTATTGGATTCGTCCCGAATCCAAGTCCCGCATTATTACCGTCGAGCAAATACGCGAGTTAATCCGCGAGATTCAGCTCAAGCCGACGGAAGCCGAACACAAAGTAGCAATTATCGTGGCGGCCGATCGGTTAAAAGTTGAGGCAGCGAATGCATTCCTGAAGACGTTGGAGGAGCCTCCTCCTAAATCGATCTTCATTTTGTTGACGACTGATCCACAGCGCATTTTGGAAACGATTTTGTCCCGGTGTCTGCGGCTCAATTTCGCCGGGGAAGGGCCACGACGGCCGGACGCAGCGCAGTTGGCCTGGCTCACAGCCTTTAGCGAGGAGGCGGCCGCGGAGCAGAAGAGTCTCCTGGGACGCTACCGTTTGATAGACGTGTTGCTGCGCAAACTGAACCAACTGCGGGAAGCGATCGACAAAGCCCTTACCGAGCGCTCGCCCTTGCAGCGCTATCCAGACGCGGAGAAGGAATGGCATGAGAAGTGGGAGGACGAACTGAAGGCGGCAATCGAGGCGGAGTATCGGCGGCAGCGAGCCGATTGGCTGGGACTGCTGCAAGAGTGGCTGCGAGAAGTTTGGTTGCAGACACTGACGTCAGGCGAAGGCAAAAGCGCCGGCAGAGGAGGGAGCATAGCCGAGGGCGGTTATCAGCGACCGCAGACGGCAACCGAGCTGCTGAGCTTCCCGGAAATGGCCACTGCCAGCCAAGTGGCGCAGCGGGTCTCACCCGCTGAAGCAATGGAAAACCTGCAGATTATAGAACAGCTTCAGCGTCTCCTGGCGACTAACGTCCAAGAGGCATTGGCACTGGAGGTGGGCTTGCTTAAGCTGCACTTGTAGCTGGGCTGAAATGAGGTCCTCCACGAACCGCCGTTCGAGCGCGCAGTGGCCGCCGGTCGCGGTCGTTGGCGATTCAGTCAGCGCTTCGTCCTTCGGCAATAAAGAACGGGTTCGTAGCGTCTTCGCTGCTCTGTTTGGCGGTTTGTTGGGACTGTCCCTGCTTAAGTTTGGCAACCCGCCGATCATGGAAAAATGGGTCAGCATCCCAAACAATTTTTATGAATTCCTGCTCGGCTATCCATGGCCGATGAGTTGGGGCTGGTGGCTCCTGGGCCTGGTGGCGTTTGTCGGATTGTTTGGCATGGAGCCGAGGCCTCACGCGCCCCGGTGGCTCTTGACATTGCCGCTGCTATGGCTGGGTTGGCAGTTCGTGGCGGCGACTCAAACGGTGGATGCCGAGTTGACCAAAGCCACCATAAAGCATTTCGTCTCTTGCGTTGTCTGCTTTTATTTAGGCTTTTTCTGCCTCACTCAAACACGGCGGCTTTTGTGGTTTTGGCTGGGACTGCTCAGCGGCCTTGCCCTGGTTCTGATTGTCGGCTGGGACCAGCACTTCGGCGGCCTTGAGGCCTCGCGCCGTTATTTCTTCCTCTACGTTTATCCAACAATGACCGATATCCCGCCTGGTTATTTGAAAAAAATGTTGAGCGACCGAATCTGGGCCACGCTCTTCTATCCGAACGCACTTGCCGGGGTAATCCTCCTGCTGTTACCGCCGAGCCTCGCCTTCCTGTATTCCCTGCGACGACAGTTTACGCAGGGCGCAAGAGGACTTCTGCTGGCGATTTTGGGGACGGGCGCACTGGCATGTCTGTATTGGTCTCGCTCGAAGGGAGGGTGGCTTTTGCTGCTCGTGCTCGCAGTCGTCGCGGCCCTGTTCCTGCCTTGGAAACGCCGGCTTAAGATACTCCTGATTGCGGCTGTGCTGATCCTGGGGTTGGCAGGATTCTTTTGGAGGTATTCCACTTTTTTCCAGAAGGGCGCGACAAGTGTCGGCGCCCGCTTCGATTATTGGCGTGCGGCGATTCAAACCGCCAGAAGCAACCCGCTCTTCGGCAGCGGCCCAGGGACGTTCGGGCTGGCTTACGAAAGAATTAAACACCCCGAGGCGGAAATGTCCCGGCTGGCGCATAATGATTATCTGGAGCAGGCTTCGGATTCAGGCGTAGTGGGATTGTTGAGCTACGCGGGCTTCATTCTCGGTGGCCTGGTCTGGAGCTTCAGCAGCATCTTTCCCCTGCAAACTAAGCCCAACAATGAACAGGCAACCCACTCCGAACACACAGATCGCTGGCTGGCCTTCGCGGTGTGGCTAGGCCTGCTGGGCTGGGTATTGCAAAGCCTCTTTGAGTTCGGGCTGTACATTCCAGCGTTGGCCTGGCCCGCCTTTACCTTTCTCGGCTGGTCGGCAGGATGCCCGGGCAGGCCTTCCCGGCGGTAAAATCCAATCGACAGTCCTCAAGTGCTTGTTTAGCTTGCCGACCCGGAATGAATGTCCTGTTCCTGAACGGCCCTAATCTGAACCTACTCGGACAAAGAGAACCGGAAGTTTATGGCCGGAGCACGCTGGCCGACATCGAATCAAAAGTGCGAACCCGAGCAAAAGAGCTGAAGGTTGACCTCGATTTTCGCCAAACCAATCTGGAAGGCGAATTAGTCGCTTGGATCCAGCAGGCCAAAGGACAGTTCGATGTGATTGTGCTCAATGCGGCAGCCTATACGCATACCAGCATTGCTTTGCGGGATGCCATTGCTGCCTCAGGCGTCCCTACAATTGAAATCCATCTCTCCAATGTCCATGCTCGCGAGGAGTTTCGTCATAAGTCGCTTATCGCACCGGTCTGCCGCGGCCAGATCGTAGGGTTCGGGCCAGATTCGTACCTTTTGGCTCTCGAAGCCTCCGTTAACGTTACAGGCTGGGCTTAGATTGCCTAGATCGACCTGTTCTGTGCGTCTTGAACGGTATTAGCGAGGAGGTACGTATGAGACTTACCGCTTGACGGGGTATCGATCGCTCAGTATCATCCCAGCCAATTGAGTTAGGATTCCTGAGCAGAGCCTGAAGTTCGGCTGCTGCTTTTTTGCTAACTAAGCGAGTTTGGCGAGATGTTTGGGAAGACATTAACGATAAAACCATTGTGGACTTAAAAGACATCAAAGCCATCATCGACTTGATGAAAAAGAACTCGATTTCCGAGTTTGAGTTGGAAAAGCAGGACTTCAAAATCAGGTTGAAGCGTGGAGTGAATGGGGGAGCCTCGATTAGCATTCCCGAAGACATGCCGGTGGTCGGCTATGCCCCGCCTGCCGTAGCGATTCACGCCCCGCCTGCCGCGGTCCCATCCGCAGCAGCCTCCGCCGCTGAGCTAGAGATCAAATCCCCGATGATCGGGACTTTCTACCGCGCACCATCGCCGGAGGCGGCGGCCTATGTCGAGGTGGGAACAGAGGTCAACGTGGATACAGTGGTCTGTATCATCGAGGCAATGAAGGTGATGAATGAAATCAAGGCGGAAGCAAAGGGGATCGTAACCGAGGTCTTAGTGGAGAACGCCAAGCCAGTGGAATTCGGGCAACCTCTTTTCAAATTGCGTCCAACGTGATGGGAGAACCACGGATGTCCTTTAAACAGGGCTGAGGCATGTTTGAAAAAATCCTGGTCGCAAACCGCGGCGAGATTGCGGTCCGTATCATTCGCGCCTGCAAGGAGTTGAATATCCGGACAGTGGCGGTCTATTCCGAGGTCGACGCCAACTCGATGCACGTGCAGATGGCCGACGAGGCCATTTGCATTGGCAAGGCGCCGGCCAGCGAGAGTTACCTTCGCATCGACCGGCTGATCAGCGCCGCGGAAATCACCGACGTCGATGCCATGCACCCGGGTTACGGCTTCCTGGCAGAAAACGCCCATTTTGCCGACGTCTGCGAGAGCTGCAACATCCGGTTCATCGGACCGAACTCACGGGCCATGAAAGCTTTGGAAGACAAAGCCGCCAGCCGTGCGTTAGCCAAGAAGGCGGGAGTGCCCATTCCACCCGGGTCGGAAGGGGCAGTGGATAATGAACAGGACGCTTTGGCGGTGGCCAAGCGCATCGGCTATCCGGTGATGATCAAGGCCATCGCGGGCGGTGGCGGCAGAGGCATGCGGGGAGCGCATAACGACATTTCCCTGGTCAAAGGTTACCACACCGCTCGCACGGAAGCAGAAAAAGCCTTCGGGAACTCGGGCGTTTATATCGAGAAACTGATCGAGAACCCGCATCACGTCGAGTTCCAGATCCTGGGCGACAACAAGGGACACATCATCCACGTTGGCGAACGCGATTGCTCCATCCAGCGCCGCAACCAGAAGATGGTTGAGGAATGTCCGTCCCCGCTCATCGACAATCGCTTCAAGAAACTCCGCGAGCGGATGGGCAAGGCGGCCATCAAAATCGCCGAGGAAGCCAAATACACGAATGCCGGCACGGTTGAATTCCTCGTGGACAACCAGGGCCAGTATTATTTCCTGGAAATGAACAAACGCATCCAAGTCGAGCATCCAGTCACGGAAGAAGTCACCGGTCTCGATCTGGTACGCTATCAGATTATGATCGCGATGGGTGAGCCCCTGCGGCATTCGCAGAGCGATGTTCAGTTCAAAGGCCACGCCATCGAATGCCGGATCAATGCCGAGGATCCGTTCGATGATTTCCGGCCCAGCCCGGGCCGCATCGAAATGTACTTTCAGCCGGGTGGACGCGGGGTGCGGGTCGATACCCACGCCTATGCGGGCTACACGATTCCCTCGGCCTACGACTCGATGATCGGGAAACTCATCACCTTCGGCCGCGATCGGCGCGAAGCCATGGACAAAATGAGCCGCGCTCTTGGCGAATACATGATCACCGGCGTGAAGACGACGATTTCGTTCCAACAGGCGATTCTGCAGGACCCTAATTTTCGTAGGGGCGTTTACTCGACCACTTTTATCGAGCAACTTCTCAGCGGGGCTCGGCGTGAATTAATCGAAGAGAAAGCGTGACCAATGATTCGTTTCTCGGTCATTAGTCGCCGTCCTCCAAATAAGTTGACGGCGTTAATTACTCTGGTAAGAGTGGCCTCGTCCGCTCGGGGAACGTGTGTGTCTGTGTTGGAAGACAGGTTGTTAAGCAGCCGAAGGAATTCGACAATCAGGGATTGCTGGCGGCGCAGTCATCCTCACACGATTTCGTTGCGGAGACGCGAGTCTATGAACCAAAACAGGCTGTTCGTGGGCAACCTGTCCTACCAAACCACAGAAAACGATTTTCAGGAATATTTTTCACAGGCCGGCGTCCTGACCTCGGTGAATTTGATGCTGGACAAAGTCACGGGAAAATCGCGCGGTTTTGCTTTCGTGGCATACGCGACTTCAGAGGAGGCAAGCAAAGCCGTCGAGCGCTTTCATAACCAGGAATTTCAGGGGCGATCGTTGACGGTGAACGTCGCCCGGGCCCGCGAGGAGCGCGCGCAACGCTGGAGCGGAGCGCGTCGGGACGGCGGAGGTCGTCGCGAGCGGCGCTGATCTCGGCGAAATTCGGTCGCAGATAGTCGCACTGGCGGTCATCACGCTAACCTGAATCGGGAGCGGAATCTCTCCAGGCCTGGAGAGAGGGCAGGATTACGATTAGGAGTAGGAGTAAGATTAAGATTCTGAATAATCGGTTGACACGCGTCTGCGCCCGACCTAGCTTGGAAAAAATAGACGATATGGCAGACAACATTCCGAACACTCCAGGAGGAGCAGTTCCACCAAAGAAAGAAACGGGCAAAGTCCAACCGAAGAAGGAGACCGTCCGCATCAATTTGCCGCCCAAGCCTTCGGCGGCGCCGACGATCAAGCTGCCGACTCTTCCGCCAGGCGGCCCGACCGGCGCGGGTGGAGGTCTTCCGACAGCACCGGCACCGGCAGCTCACGCTGCACCGGCCGCTCCTGCGATTCAACGTCCCGGC
>CAYUPI010000095.1:0-15248 GCA_964446585.1 uncultured Verrucomicrobiota bacterium | reverse complement strand
GCTCGCCGGTTACTCCCGACGATTCGGGACGCTACCATCGAGCTACTCTGAAGCTCAGAGGGAGCAGAATCTACTAGTCAATCTCGCCCCGGTCAAACGCATTCTGCCGCATCCCATCTGTGCGGTGGCGGCTTAACCCTGAAGACATCATCGTCGCTGGCAACGCGGGCAGTAAAACGTGCTCCGAGCCGCCTGCACGCGGCGTCGGATGAGGGCACCACACCGCGGGCAAGACTCTCCGGCACGGTCATAAACCTGGAGACGTTCAGTGTCGGAGTCCTCGGCTTCGCGTGCCCGGCCGAAGTAATACAAGCCGTCACGGCCAGCGCTGCCATCAAAGTCCAGCGGCACGGTGCTACCACACTCAATGGCTTTCGTGAGGACGCCACGAATGGCTTTGCGGAGGCGCTTAACCTGCTCCGCGGTGAGTTGGCTGGCAGGCAACGTCGGCGCCAAGCCGGCGCGAAAGAGCGATTCACTGGCGTAAATGTTACCGAGGCCGGCTAATACCGTTTGGTCGAGGAGTTTGACTTTGATCGCCTGGCGGGAGCGCTTCAGTGCGCGGGCAAACGCTTCGCGTGTGAAGTCCGGCCCCAAAGGTTCCGGTCCCAGTTTTGTCAGCGCGCTGCAGTCCAGCGTTAGTCTGCCAAAGTAGCGTGTGTCTTCGAATACGAATTGCTCGTGCCCCAAGCACAAGATGACTGCGGCGTGTTTGGGAAGCGGAGCTTCTGCCGGCAACAAATACATGCGGCCGGTCATTCCAAGGTGTCCGAGCATGATAATCGGAACGGTGCCGTTTGCGGGCTGAAGCTCAAACACCAGGTATTTCCCGCGCCGCGTTAATCCGAAAAATCTCGCCCCGCGCACGACGTGCTTAAACTGACGGACCGAGGTCGGCAGGAGCACTTTGGGGCGGCGCAGTTCGACAGCTCGGATCCGTTTGTTTCGGAGCAGCGGAGAAAGATGGCGGACAAGTACTTCGACTTCAGGCAGTTCAGGCACGGGGACAAGATAATCCGCAAAGCCAGCGGCGAAAGCAATTCCAGTTGACTCAAACCATGCATGATTTCAGCGTACGCAGCGGAATGACCAAGCATTCTCAGTCGATGAGTCAGCAATGCGAATCGCGCGCTTTGTTGACAGATCTCTATCAATTGACGATGGCGTGCGCTTATTGGAAATCGGGCACGATGGACAAGGAAGCGGCCTTCCACGTCTCGTTTCGCGTCGCTCCCTTCCACAGTGGCTTTACAATCGCCTGCGGCCTGGAGGCGGTAATCGATTTTCTTGAGGAGTTCCGGTTTGCGCCCGACGACCTGGCCTATTTGGCGACGGTTCAAGGACGCGATCAGCGGCCGTTGTTCGAGCCGGCCTTTCTCGAATACCTGAGCAAACTGCGCTTCACCTGCGATGTGGACGCCGTGGCCGAAGGTACGGCGGTCTTCCCTCACGAACCGTTGCTGCGCGTGCAGGGCCCAATCCTCCAGGCGCAACTGCTGGAAACGCTCTTGCTGAACCTGCTGAACTTTCCCTCGCTCATCGCCACGAAGGCGGCGCGCATTTGTCTGGCCGCGAGAGGCGAACCCGTGGTGGAGTTCGGACTACGGCGAGCTCAAGGCAGCGATGGGGCGCTGACGGCCAGCCGGGCGGCGTACCTGGGCGGTTGTGCCGGCACTTCCAACGTGCTGGCGGGGAAGGCCTTTGGCATTCCGGTTTCCGGCACTCATGCCCATAGCTGGGTCCTGTCGTTTGATACCGAGTTGGAGGCCTTTGCGGCCTACGCCACAGCTCTGCCGAACAACTGCATTTTTCTGGTGGACACTTATGATTCGCTGGAAGGTGTCCGGCAGGCTGTTAAGATCGGCGAGCGACTGCGCCAGCAGGGCCACACGCTAGCCGGCATCCGGCTCGATTCTGGAGATCTGGCATTCCTGAGCATCGAAGCGCGCAAAATTCTCGACCAAGCCGGTTTCACGGATGCTGTGATCGTCGGGAGCAATGATCTGGATGAGCACATTATCGAGAGCCTGAAGCAACAAGACGCCCGGATCACGGTGTGGGGTGTGGGCACGAGACTCGTGACGGCATACGACCAACCGGCGCTCGGCGGAGTTTATAAGCTCTCCGCCATTCGCCTGCCCGATGGCGCATGGCAGCCAAAGGTCAAACGATCGGAACAGGCCACCAAGTCCACAAATCCCGGCATTCTCCAGGTGCGCCGGTTTCGCTCGGAGAATGAATTCGTGGGGGACGCCATTTACGATATCAGTCGTCCCACGCCTGAGAGCTTCACGATCGTGGATCCTCTGGATGCGACCCGTCGAAAAAACTTCCCGCCCGGCACCGCTTGGGAGGACTTGCTCATTCCTGTTTTTCGCGGAGGCAGACTGGTTTACCCGCGGCCCTCGTTGGCCGAAGCTCGCGGGCGAGCGCGGCACCAGTTGGCCATGCTGCACGTAGGCATCAAGCGCTTGGTCAACCCACATACGTACCCGGCTGGCCTAGAGTTAGGATTGCACGAACTGAAGACGCGGCTGATCCTTCAAGGCAGGCAGAAGCCGACGCAGCATGAACGCGTTGATCCTGACTGATATCCAAATTGATTTCCTGCCGGGCGGCGCGCTCGCCGTTCCGAAAGGAGACGAAGTGATTCCGGTCGCGAACCGGCTGCAACAAAAATTCCCGATTGTGGTCGCCACACAGGACTGGCACCCCGCCAACCACGGCAGTTTCGCGTCGAATCATCCCGGAAAAAAACCGTTCGAGCAAATCCTGCTGAACGGAATGAGCCAGACTCTCTGGCCGGTCCATTGCGTGCAAAACACCCGAGGTGCTGAGATTGCTTCAGGTTTGGTTCGGGAGCGAATCGCTCGTGTGTTCCAAAAGGGCATCGATCCCACAATTGACAGTTACAGTGGGTTTTACGATAACCGTCATCTTCGCGCTACCGGTCTGGGAGATTGGTTGAAAAGCAAACGGGTGAATGAGGTTTTCATTTGCGGCCTGGCTACCGACTACTGCGTGAAGTTCACCGCTCTGGACGCCGGTGTACTCGGCTTCAAGACCTCAGTGATCGAAGACGCTTGCCGAGGAATTAATTTGCAGCCGTCAGATATCACCGAAGCACTCGCGGAACTGAAGCGGGCTGGTGTCAAACTATTGCGGAGCGACCAACTCTGATCCAAGACCTATTTCAGCACCTGAAACAAACTCGCGAAGTCATCCGTCCAAAGCGGAGGACTGATCGAGTTCGCCCGCAGGGGCGTGGCGGCCCAACGAATCGCCGGCGCGTTAACGATGCCTTCATCGTGAGTTAGCAGCATCCACGTGCAGGAATAGAGCCACCAATCCCCCTCGAGCTCGTCATAGTCGATGATGGCAAGCTTGTAATTGAACTGACGGGCTAGGCTGGTGACAACCGGCTGCAAATCGACATAGTGATTCGAGATGTGAACGGCGATGATGCCATTCGTCTTCATGTGCCGTTCATAGAGCGCGAAAGCCTCGCGCGTCAGCAGATGCACCGGAATCGAGTCGCTGCTGAAAGCGTCGAGCGTTAGCAAGTCAAAACCCTGAGGGGGCTCTCGCTCGAGTGACATCCGGGCGTCGCCCAGGACAACTTTCACCTCGGCCGAGCAGTTGGTCAGATACTTGAACCACGAAGTGGCCAGGCGGCTGACTTCCGGGTTGATTTCGTAGATACGGAGCCAATCCCCGGCTCGAGCGTAAGCCGCGGTTGTGCCCGCGCCGAGCCCGACAACACCGATTTGCCTGGAACCGGGTGGGAGCGCATTGAAAGCCAGGCCGAGGCCGCTCTGCTCGGCGTAGTAGGTCGTCGGCCACTTGGCTTGCTCGGGATCGGCGAATTGCAGACCGTGGGTAATGACTCCATGCTGCAGCAGGAAATGATGATCGTCGGGCTTGTCCTTTTTGTGTTCGAAGATTGTCAGGACGCCGTAAAAGTTGCGCGAGGTATAGACGATGTCCGGATCGGACTTTCGCCCCTGCACCCATAGAGCAAAGGTTAGCGAAATTAACCCGAGCCAGAGTGCGGCGCAGGCGAATAATCTCCGGCGGCGTAGGACCCTGAGAATCTGTTCGCGTGTGCGGACCAGCGTGAACAACAGCCCGCAAAGAAACAATCCGTAGTACAACTCGGCATAAGAAGTGAAAAGCATCGGCGCAACTAGCGCCACGAACAGGCCACCAACTGCGCCTCCCGCTGCAATCATCAGGTAGAACCTGGTCAGATAGAGCGGATGCGGCTTCAGGCGATAAGCCTCGCCGTGACACACCATGCAACAGATAAACAGGGCCGCTAAGTAGATGGCCAGTTGCACTCGGAGCGAGATGTGGGTGCCTTGAAAGAGCGCCCAACAGATCCCGCCAAAGGCCGCGGCCAGCGCGAAGCCGAACGGATTCGACTTGTACCAGCGCGGGCTATCGAAGCAGATAATGAAACTTAAGAGATATAGCGCCAGCGGCAGCACCCACAAAAACGGGACCGATGCGACGTCCTGGCAAATCTTGTTCGTCGTGGCGAGAAGGAGCACCGAAGCGCAGGCAGGCCACAGCAGCCACAACAGGAAGTTGAGAGTTGAGAGTTGAGAGTTGAGAGTGGCGAGGGGGGAGTTAAAGGTTTCGGGGGGCGGTTTGAGAGGGGCGAGGGGCGAGGGGCGAGGGGTGAGCGATTCACCGTTAGTCTTCGACCCTTGTTCCTGGTCGGCCTTCCACGCCTTCCGGCCGCACCAACAACAACCGAGAGCGTATGCCACGAGTCCCCAGCCCCAGGTCAGGGCTTGGGTCTTGCGCGTGAGGTGCGCCTCGAACCAAAAGGGATAGCTTACAAGGGCGAGCAGCGAAGCGGTGTTCGACAGCGCGTAGAGGCGGTAGGGCGAAGCGCCGGCGTGTGTGCGACTGAACCATTGTTGCATCAAAGGACCGGTGGAGGAGAGCAGGACATACGGCAGACCGATCGTTGCCGTCAGCAGCCAAAGTATTCGCATGACGGGACTGCCATCCCCGCGCGGCTTCCAGATCTCGTCCGGCGTGATGGGTAGTAATGCCAGGGCCGCTCCGAGAAGCACCAGTTGGACAATTACCTGGCGCTTCGGCTTGAGCCAGCGTGACAACCCGTATGCGTACGCGTAACCGGCCAGCAGGGCCAACTGGAAAAAGAGCAGGCAGGTAGTCCACACACCGGGTCCGCCGCCGAACCAGGGTAGGATATACTTGCCCAACAGTGGTTGAACCTGGAAAAGCAGGAAGGCCCCGATGAAAATCGTCAGCGCATAGGCCGGCATCGGGCGGATTGTCGCAATTCCTTATGCCGGCTTCTATAATTTTGAGATCCGCACCTACGCTTTGAATTTTGCGTAGCGCTCGGAGACGTAATCCCAGTTGATCACATTGAACCAGGCGGCGATGTACTCTGGCCGACGATTTTGGTATTTGAGGTAATAAGCATGTTCCCAAACGTCGAGGCCGAGCAGCGGTTGCTTGCCCTGGCTCACCGGGTTGTCTTGATTGGGCGCCGATTCGATCTTTAGCTCGCCGCCCTGCAGCGCCAGCCAGGCCCAACCGCTGCCGAAAACTTTGGTCGCAGCATCGGTCAGTTTGTCTTTGAAACTCGAGAAGCTGCCGAAGTTCTTGTCAATGGCGCCGGCCAATTCTCCTTTCGGCTGCCCGCCGCCGTTGCGCTTCATCATTTGCCAGAAGAGCGTGTGATTGAAATGGCCACCGCCTTGATTGCGGACTGCGACCCGGACTTTTTCCGGCAGTGTGCTCAATTCCTTAAGTAGTTCTTCGACGTTCTTTTTGCCCAGCTCAGGAAAATCGACGAGGGCTTTGTTCAGATTCGTAACGTAGGCGGCGTGATGCTTGTCATGATGGATTTCCATCGTGCGAGCGTCGATGTGCGGTTCCAGCGCGTCAAATGGGTATGGCAGCGGTGGCAAGGTGAAGGGTCCCGCGGGCGGCGTGGCCGTGGCTTGGCCGCGGGCCGGAAGAATAGTGGAGCCGGCCGCACAGGCGGCGGTGGCAAGTACAGTAGCTTTCAGAGCGTGGCGTCGGGTCATCATAGTTTTAATTGATGGTTTATGCGGCAGTCCGGGTATTCATGGGATGCGCGTCAAAATAGACTTTGGACAGCGCATCGGCAAGCGCCGTCCACTCGCCCGGAGTCGTTTCCCAGCCGCTGCTGAAGCGGAGCACGCGGCTGGCTTCCGCGGGTTTGAAACCCATCGCCGTCAGCACGTGCGATGGCTCCTCCTTTCCTGTTGAACAGGCCGAGCCGATGGATACTGCGAAGCTGAGTTTGTCCAATTTCACCACCCAGCGCGTGTGCGAGGCGACCTCGGGCATCAGGGCAGCGACGGTGTTCCAGAGGCGCCTGGTGGCTGCTCCCACGACTAGAGCATCCGGCATCGTTTGGCGAAGCTGGTTTTCAAACTCCTGGCGCCAACTCAGGCGTGGTTTGGCCTCGGCGGCCGCGATGGCCTGCTCGCGAGCCTCCAGCGCCGCCACGAACGCAACCGCACCCGCTACATTTTCGGTTCCCGCGCGACGGCCTTCCTCCTGCGGGCCACCGAATATCAGGGAGTGGACACGCCCGCGGCTGGGGCACTTGAGAAAACCGATGCCGCGCGGACCGCCGAACTTATGCGCACAGCCGCTGACCAGGTCGCATCCACCCAAACCGTTGGCTGGCATCTTTCCCAGCCACTGCACCGCGTCGCAAAAAAATGGAACTTCGTATTGCTGACAGATGGCCAGCGCTTCGCGCCACGGTTGCAGCACGCCGGTGACGTTATTGGCGGCCATGACGGCCACCACGCCCGGGCGCTTTTCAGCCAGCTCAACGGTCAGCCAGTCGAGGTCGATGATGCCATCGTGCGTTACCGGGATCAGCCGCCGCCGACGCGGGAAATAATATTGGGCAGCCTCCAGGACGCATGGATGTTCGATGGCGGAAATCCAGACTTCCTCTCTTGTGTCAAGCGCTCGGGCAAAATGATGTAACGCGGCGTTGTTGGACTCGGTCGCCCCGGACGTCCAGACGATGTCGAGCGGATCGCAGCCGAGTATCGCCGCCAGTTTTTCGCGCGCCTCCGTCAGCGCGGCGTCGGCGCGGGCGCCGACTCTGTGAGGGCTGGAAGGATTGCCAATGAACTTTTCCGTGGCGTCCAGCCAGACCTGTCGCGCCACAGGCATAACGGGCGAAGTGGCATTGTGGTCAAAGTAAGTCATGCGGCTCGGAACGCGGCGAAACGCGCCTTCATTTGCAGAAGCTATCTAACGCGCGCGGGCAAATCAATCGCCAACGGCAAGATCCGTTTATGGGCGCTGGCGAAAGGGAGCCGCCTCAATTGGCCTCGGCCCAACCATCGTGCGTTCATAGGCTCGCGTTTGGCAGCACCCTGGAGCCGAGCCCGAAAGACCTCAAGCGTTATCCGGTACCGCGTAATCGAGTGCTTAATGGTGCAGAGCGGCTCAAGTTTGGCCGGCCCGGCAACGAGGTACTTTTGCGCCGCTTTCTGCGGGTCCGATTCTTGCAGCGCGACTTCCACATTCGGAAACTCCCATAGGTGCGCATTAACGACTCCGGCCGGCCGCTGGCGGACGAGAAACCGGCCGCGGTGCCGTGCGACCAGGGCGATGAACCGACGCGAGACCAATCGAGGGCGCGCGCTCTGATGCGGCAGTTCGTGCACCCGGCCTTGCTTCAAAGCTGCGCAGCAACTCGCCACCGGGCAAATCCCGCACTGTGGCTGCCGCGGCGTGCAAATTAGTGAGCCCAGTTCCATCAAGGATTGGTTCAGCATTGAGCAGAATCGTGGAGCTCTGGCGTGGTTGGTGCCCTGGAGCGCCGCGGCCTCGAACACCAACCGCTTTGCGAGGTGCCAGAGTTTGTCATTCACTTTCGGATGGCGGGGATTCCCGCCAAGACCAAACAACCGGGTCAGAACGCGAATCGTGTTCCCATCCAGGATTGCTTCAGGCTGGTTGAAAGCGATGCTGCAGATGGCGCCGGCGGTGTAGCGTCCAATCCCCGGCAGCGCGAAGACCTCGTCGAAAGTCCGCGGGAACCTGCCGCCGTGCTTGTCAACAATCACCTGCGCGGCCTTTTGCAGGTTCCGCGCGCGCGTGTAGTATCCCAGGCCTTCCCAAAATTTATGAATCCGCTCCGACCGGGCCGACGCGACAGCTTCGATGCTCGGCAGCGCCCGCATCCAGCGTCGCCAGTAGGGCACGACCGTCTTGACCTGCGTTTGCTGGAGCATGATTTCCGAAACCCAGATCGCATACGGATCCCGCGTGCGGCGCCAGGGCAAATCGCGGGCATTGGCCGCGAACCAGGGGAGCAACCTCCGCACGAGGCGGGAGAATCGCACACTCGGCACTGGATTCTCGACACGCGACTCGCTCACAGTTGCGGAGTGTAGGGCAAAATCCTACGATCCGACAACTGTGGCGAAACCGTTGAGTTCCTATACCTGCAAGCTGACCGACTTGCAGGCGGCGGCGTTAAAAGATCTGCTGGAGGCGCGGCACTACAAATTTCGCGAAGTCCCGTATGCGCGTTTTGCTGCCGAGAAGGAAAAGACTAACCTGGTGTTTTACGAGAGCGGCAAGCTCGTGGTGCAGGGCAAAGGGACGCAGGAGTTTATCGAATTTGTGCTGGAGCCAGAGATTTTGCAAGAGGCGCGGCTTGGGTACGAGAGCGTGTTGAATCCGGAACTGCTTCTGCCACGGCTCGGGGTCGATGAAAGCGGCAAGGGCGATTTCTTCGGGCCGCTCTGCATCGCCGGAGCGTACGTGAACGGCGCTGTCGTCCAGGCGTGGAAAGACGCCGGCATTCGCGATTCAAAAAACATCTCCAGCGACAAACGAATTAGGGAGCTGGCCGAGTTGATTCGGAAGACGCCAGGATGTGTCACCTCGGTCGTGCCGATCGGCAACGAGGCTTACAACCGGCTTTATGCCAGGATGCGGAGCGTGAACACTTTGCTGGCCTGGGGCCATGCGCGCGTGATTGAAAATCTGATGGAGCAACGGCACCGAATGAATCCGCCGCCGGCACGAGCTATCAGCGATCAATTTGCCTCCGATAAAGCCACAGTCGCCAAAGCCTTGATGAGCCTGGGTCGCGAAATCGAGTTGGTGCAGAAGCATAGGGCCGAGGAGGATCTGGCGGTGGCAGCGGCCTCAATTCTGGCCCGGCATGAATTTGTGACGAGACTCGGGGCGCTGGAAAAACAGTTCGAAATGGAATTGCCGCGCGGTGCGTCGGCGGCCGTGGACGCCGCGGCCAGGGAATTCGTCAGCAAACACGGCGCTGACGGGCTGTCGAAAGTGTCGAAAATGCACTTTCGCACGGCGCTGCGGGCGCAAGGCCTGCCCGAGCCGCCGAAAAAGGAATGGCGTCGGTGATAGGCGCGTCATTTGCCCACGGCGATTAATTTGTCTCGCGTCCGGAAGAAAAGCGTCCCATCGCAAAGTGCCGGCGACGCCATGCACGTCTCGCCCAGCTTGTTGGTGGCGCTGACCGAAAATGTGCTCGTGGCCGGGACCACAAAGACGTTGCCTACTTCGCTCGTCACATAGAGATGCCGGCCATCCGACACCGGTGAGGCCGTAAACCCTTCAGCGCCGCTGCCCAAACGCTGGCTATATGCAATCACGCCAGTCCTGGCCGCAAAGCAACTCAGCACGCCGCTGTCGAAGCACGCGTACACTTTGTCGCCGACCACAATCGGCGTTTGCATGTAGTTGCCTTGGCGTTCGTGGGCCCAGACGATCGCCGCATTCGTCGCCCCGACTTGCAGCGGCGTAATGTCGCCGGTCGCGTCGAGGCGAATCGCGCGCATGGGCCGGGCCCGTCCATGCGCGCTGGTGAAGTACGCCAATCCATCGGCCACGACTGGTGTCGGCACAGGAATGTCGCCGCCCCCATCCAGCTTCCAGATTTCCTGGCCGTCGGCGAAATCATACGCGCCCGTGTGATGCCATCCATTTACCAGAATCTCCATCTTCGAACCCGACCGGGTCAGGGTCGGTGTGCCCCAGGTGGGCACATCGGTGCGCACCGTGCGCCACAGTTCTTTGCCATTTTTGAGATCGAAAACGGCGAGGAACGAGTTCGTTTCCACGTCACACAACACCACCACTTTGTCCCCCTGGATGACGGGTGAGCTGGCGAATCCCCACTGGGCGCTTTTGACCATATAAAAGCCGGAGTCCATCGGCCCGAGATCCTTTTTCCAGACAAGTTTGCCCTCCATGTCGAAACAAAACAGTCCCTCGGAACCGAAAATGGCGACAATGAATCGGCCATCGGTAGCCGGCGTAGAACTGCAATGGCTGCCCTTGGGATGGCGCTTGGCCCGCGGTGTGGCCGAAAGGCCGAGTTTGTCCCAAACGATCTTGCCCGTCGCCTTGTCCACGGCCAGCAATCGCCACTCCTGTGGTCCGACGTCGGTGGACGAGCCGATATCGCCGTAGAGGCCGACCTTCAGATCTGCTTTTCCCGGATGCACCGCCGTGGTCACATAGACGCGCTCGGCCCAAAGGATCGGCGACGAATGGCCCAGGCCGGGTATTGCTGCCTGCCATCGAATGTTCTCACCCTTCTCAACTTCCCATTGCACCGGCGCCGGAGCGTTGGTGTCCAGCCCACTGGCCTGGGGACCGCGGAACTGCGGCCAATTTGTAGCCGAGAGATTGGCTGTGAATAGCAAGGCAAGTGGAAGGAGATGCGGTTTCATGTTCTGGTGACGCGCGTGAACCTACGCGGCTCCGCAGCATGGTCAAGGGCGGAGTTTGAAAATTGGCTGTCTCTGTGCCGAAAGAATAATTGGAGACTCCTCACGTCGTCTCCTACAATGAATTGTGGCAGAGTCAGGATGATGGCGAACGCGATCTGGATATTTTTCGGCGGAGGACTGGGCAGCCTGGCCAGATGGTGGGCGTCCGGCATCATTGCCCAACGGTTCGGCGAAACGTTCCCGTGGGGCACACTCTTGGTGAATGTCTCAGGCTCGTTCGTCATCGGACTTTTTGCCGCGCTCACCGGGCCTGACGGGCGCTGGCTGGCACCGGCGTCGTTCCGCCAGTTCTTCATGCTCGGCATTTGCGGAGGCTACACGACTTTTTCTTCGTTCAGCTTGCAGACGCTCAGTCTGGTCGAGGACGGCGAGTGGTTCAAAGCGGGTGCAAATGCGGCCCTCTCGCTTGTGTTATGCCTGGTTGGAGTCTGGCTGGGTCACGTCCTGGCGATGAGCCTTAACTCAATGAAAGGACAATAAGTATGCACCTGCCCCAGGACGCCATGTTGCTGCGGATATTTATCGGCGAAACCGATCGCTGGCAACACCAGCCGCTCTACGAGGCCATCGTGCTTAAGGCGCGTGAGCTGCACCTGGCCGGCTCGACCGTGCTGCGTGGCGCGATGGGCTTCGGCAAATCCAGCCGGCTGCACACCGCCAAAATTCTCAGGCTCTCAATGGACTTGCCTTTGGTGATTGAAATCGTGGACAGCGAGGAAAAGATAAAGGAATTCCTGCCAGTCCTTGATGAAATGATGAAGGGCGGCCTGGTGACGCTCGAAAAGGTCAAGGTTATTCACTACCGATCCGGCCAGGACGTGCCTCCGCCGCCGGAAACCTGAAAGTCTTCTGCGAATCGAAGAATTGCATCGTGGGCTGAGTTTTGAATAATGCCACGTATGCACTACGTCGCCATCGTTACTTTTCCGCGGGACGGCAAGACCACTCAGGAGCTGCTGTTGCGTCGTCGGCACTACACGTATCCTACCGGTTTCAAGAACACGCAGAGTTATATGGATGTGCAGGGAGGCCGCGCCGTGGTCCATTTCGAGACCGACACTGCCGAATCTATCCAGCGGTACACTGCGGATTGGCCGGAACTGATTTTCGACATCTTCCCGGTTCTCCCTGCGGAGAAGGGCTGGGAGGTTTATGTCGACAAGTCCACGCGGTAAGAGGCCCGCTCGCGCGACAGCTCGCAGTGACGAGCTGAGAGCGGTCCACCACACGCTCCGCCATCAGCCAAATAGTTGCTCAGGGGAGGTTGCGCCCCCAGGCAAATTTCTGCATCTGCTTGCATCCACGCGACCGGGCATGTATGCTCTCCGCCGTAGTGAAATGGCCTGACATGTGCCGGCCTCCCTGAGTGTTCAGGGCCTGTGGTGCCAATGTAGCTCAGCGGTAGAGCAACGGTTTCGTAAACCGTCGGTCGCCGGTTCAATCCCGGCCATTGGCTCCAGTCCTTACCGTCTCTGCGGCAAAGGATTAGGAGGATGGCCAGCCCAATGGCTAACGGTTTTGGCTAACAGTTGCGAGCTTGCTTGGACAATGCTCTCAACCTTTCGGCGTTCTTGCGCCGAAATTGCTTAATCGTTCGGATGGTCCAAAGGCTAGTCTCGATAACGCTGAACATGAAAGATCGTTATCGACTGTTCCTCCGCCGAAAAAGCGTTTACTACGCCTTCGACAACAGCACCAAAAACTTCCAGAGCCTCAACACAAAAGTTCGCGCAGAAGCCCAACGCCTACTGCTCGGCATGAACGAGGCACATAAGCAGCCGGCCATGAACCTGCGGCTTGCTCGAGTGTACCTGCAGCACAGCGATCTCGCATTCAGCTCGCGCACTTGGCAGAACGTAATGGACGAAGCCGCGAAAACAAAGAGAGGAGAAGCTCAGTCTCGCTGGGTGCGAGGAATGAGGGAAAAGCCCTTCGACCTCATCCGCAACCTCCCAGTGATAGAAACCCGCGCTGAGCATTTCATCGCAATGCTCGATCGGGGCACGGTCTGTACAAACATCTTCCTGCGCCGCCTGCACAACTTCGCGCTCGATATGAACTGGCTCCCCACTCCGATCATCGTGCGCCGGCAATGGCCGAAAATTCAGTTCAAAGAGAAGCGAGCCGTCACACTCAGCGAGCACCAGGCAATCCTTGCCGGCGAGCAGAACCCGGAGTGGCGCGCTTACTATCAGATGCTTTGGCACGTCGGCGGCTCTCAATCCGACGTCGCCGCCCTCCGGGCCGAGAATGTCGATTGGAATCAAAAAGTGATCAGCTTTTCACGAATGAAAACCGGCACAGTCGTGCAGCTTCATTTCGGTGGTGAAGCGGAACAAATTCTGAGCGACCTCCCAAGCGAAGGTTACCTTCTTCCCAACATCGCTGGGATGAAGGAATCCGATAGGGCCAAAGCGTTTATCCGTCGCTGCCGTCTGGTGAAAATAAGCGGAGTTTCCCTCCACAGCTATCGCTATGCATGGGCCGAGCGAGCAAAAACTGCTGGCTACCCTGAACGCTTCGCCCAGGAAGCTTTGGGTCACTGCTCGAAAGCCGTTCATCGTGCCTACGCCAAACGAGCGTTGGTGAAGATTCCCTCCCTGGAAGAATACGAGAAACGCGCAGCCGAAAACGCAACGGCCGCGGCCTAAGCGGCCGGCAGCGCAACCTGAGAGGCAAGGACCACCGGTTCCTTGCCTTTCTGCTTTAGATTTGCGTCGTGCACATGCTTCTCGACAATCCGGATTGCTTTATCGAGCCATTCCTTGTCCAGGCCCAAACGCTCAAGCTCGACGCTGGCGAACCACTTTCGGCCATTCTGAGCTGGCTTACCAAGTGGCTTGAGATGACCCGAGCGGATCAACAGCGGGAAGAAATAGAGCGGCCACCCGAAAATCTTGGCAGCCTCCTCCACCCCAACACACGCGGGCCATCGCCGATCATGAACAATAAACGGAGCCATGTTACTTCCTTGCATCATTCCCCCGCCGCCCGAAAAAACTGATTTGTCCCAGTTATCGGAATTACGGCCGGCGAGTTGGTCCCGAGTCTCAACTGGAAGCCTGGCTGCGGAAACGGGAACCAGTTCGTAAGCTCCCTGGAACTTTCGATGCGCAAAGAGTTGGTATCGCAACCCTCTATTCCAAGCACGACCGCCACCCCGCAGTAACAAATAATGGGCACCGCGAATGTGCCACCTTCCGCTGGAACCATGGGGGCGACGACCCCGTCATAATCCACGATTGGCTCATCAACGACATTGGTGAGCTGTATAGTCAGCCTGCCGGCACCGGTCTGCGCCAGCACAGTTGCGGTCTTCAACGCGACTAAGATTACAGCGCTCAAAGTCAGCGCGCAGGACACGAGCCGTAACAGCTTCTTCATAATCAGCCCTTCCTTCCTTATGCCGCCTGCGGCTTCGCCTGCTTCAACCTGTCGGCAATCTCCTGCGCAGTGATCTTCGCCACGGGATTATCGCTGAGCTGATCCACCAACGTTGAGACTGTCGCGAAAACACCCGCCTCCTTCTGATGCTCCATCAGCCACTTCACTAACTGCGCGTCAGCGGCCTGCCCCTGCGGCGTAGTCGTAAGAACCGCCCGCGCCGTTTCCACGCCCTGCACGAGCGCTTCGTTCACCTTGCGATTCCGAACCTGCCGATAACCGTGATATAGTCCTCCAAGCGCAAGCGCAACGATGCTCCCAACGCCAGGCATGAACGTGTTAATGATCGATCCCGTCGCATCGATTGTCGCTGTGGCTCCCGGCTTCTCGACCAAATTAGGCACTGGCACGGCCACCACGTTCGTCATGAACACCGGGACGAAATTCGTCACGACCGCCGTGACCATGTTCGTCGCCACGGGTTCGCGAGCCGCGTAGCCAGACACAGCTCCACTGACCGCATTCGTGACGAAAACAATGTTCGTCCGCTCCGTTACCACCGGAACAGTATTTGTAACCACGACCGTGTTCGTGAACACATGCACCACAGGCGCATTCGTCCAGGTCACCTCCTGATTGTACGCTCGGTCCAGCGTCGAGCACCCGCTCAAGCCGCCGACCACCACCACAGCCGCAAATAGAATTACGGCGACAAGACACTTAACGCATTTGTTGCTCACCATTGGTATCTGTTTCCTTTCCAATTCTGCGCGCATCAGCACGCTCGTTTTTTCTGTCAGCTTTCAACCCTCAACTTTTTTCGCCTGGCCCTGAGCTCATCCCTGCATTGGCCCAAAACCTTGGTGTTGTTTTCCAGACAAGTCACGAGCTTCGCATTCGTCGCGCTCTGCTCCGCCACCACGCCTCGCAAACTCTCCTGGTAGCACTCTCGCGATTGCCTATGATCTTCGAGCAGCCGCTCATGCTGCTTCACGAAGTAACGCACCACCCAAACACCGAACAACCCCAGCAGCACCA
>CAYUPI010000094.1:0-15544 GCA_964446585.1 uncultured Verrucomicrobiota bacterium | reverse complement strand
AGCACAGCAGACTCTGGATCTGTTTGTCATGGTTCAAATCCATGTCGGGCAGCCAGTTCATTTTCCCTTCCGTTTCTTCCTGTTCGCCTTTGATGCCCGCAACGTTTCGTCAATATAATGAATGTGGGTCGCATCCTTAGGGCGCTGAATAGCTGCCTTGCTTTTGCGAATCAATTCCAGCGGCATCACCGGCACGCTCAGACCGTGGAATCTCAGCATTTTGGCCCTTCGCAACTCGGCTGGGAAGCTTCTCAGGCCGGTTACCTCAAAGATGAAATTTACGAGGGTTCCATCAGCCAGCTCAACTACGGTATTTCGAACCTGCGTTGCGCCTACTTTTAGGGCGACATTCACAGCCCGGAGGTATTGGCGTCCGGGCAGGTCTACCCACAAGTCCACGTCAAACGTAGCGACCGGAACACCCTGGAGAACCGCGGCAGCCATACCTACAAGTTGGAATCGAATTTTTTCAGCGATGAGCGCCCCCATAAGCCGAGCGAGCGGAGAAAATTCACATTCATCTGCCACCTTTCGTCGGGTGTGGCCGCGAGGCTGCGTGCGTAGAGCACCTTTTCGTGTTCGTTCAGCCCGCGGAGCCGCTTGAGGTTTCGATAGACCTTTGGCCAATCTTTCAGCATGGGTTACTCGCCTTCTTTTTGATTTCATTCACTGGCACTCGCGCAAGATCTCATCCGCCTTCGCGAGCGATACAGCCTCGTGAAATGCATCGTTACACAACATGACCGGCGCCGTGCCGCAACTGGCGAGACACTCGACAAACTCCACGGTGTATTTGCCGTCCCCGGTGGTTTGTGGTCCGTGCGCGTGAGGATCCAGGCCTGTCTTCTCGCAGAGATGTTCGTGGAGTTGATAGGCGCCGCCCAGCGCGCAACTGAGCGTGCGGCAAACGCGCAGGTGATACTTGCCCACAGGCCGCTGATGCAACATCGGATAAAAGGTCACCAGCTCATAGACGTTGATTGGCTGCAGTGACAGCTTTGCCGCGATCCATTCCACCGCCTGGCGCGAGATATACCCAAATCGCTCCTGTATCGAGTGCAACAACATCAGCGTGGCGCTGCGCTTTTGTGGGTAATGAGAAATCAATTCGTCTATCTCCGCCTCGAGCGCAGCCGGCACCGCGAAACCGGGCTGGTCCAACAACGGATTCGAGATGGGTTCGGCGGGATGAACCTCGGTCATCGGTCACACTCCCCCATCACGAAATCCAACGAGCCGAGAATCGCCACCACGTCGCTCACCAAGTGCCCGGGCAACATTTTGGGCAAGATGCTCAGGGTAGCAAATGAAGGGGACCGGATTTTCAACCGGTGAGGTGTCCCACCGCCTTTGCTGTGGATGTAATAGCCGAGCTCGCCCTTCGGATTTTCGTGACCGAAATACACTTCGCCGGCCGGAGCATTCACGCCCTGGGTGACATTGATGAAGTGATGAATCAGCTCCTCCATCCGGGTCAGCACACGGTCCTTGGGGGGAAGGACGATTTTAGTGTCCGGCACGTTAACCGGTCCGTCGGGCAGTTTGTCCAGGCACTGATGCAGCAACCGCACGCTCTGGCGCATTTCCTCGAGCCGCACGAGGTAACGATCATAACAGTCGCCCGTGGACCCGACCGGCACGTCAAAATCGAGTTGGTCATATACCAGGTAGGGCTGGGCCTTGCGCAGATCATGATCCAGCCCGCTGCCGCGCAGGTTTGGCCCGCTCAGGCCGTAGTCGATGGCGTCCGCTTTGGAAATGACACCCACCCCTTGCGTGCGATCGACAAAAATCCGGTTGCGGGTCAGGAGCGTTTCGGTTTCATCGATGTTGACGAGGACCTCGTGGCAAAATTTGCGGCATTGCTCGACCCAGCCAGGCGGCAGGTCCCGGGACAGACCCCCAATGCGCGTGTAGCTGGTGGTAAACCGCGCTCCAGTCAGCGATTCGCACAAGTTGTAGATTTTCTCCCGTTCCGTGAATGTGTGCAGGAAAACGGTCATCGCCCCCACGTCCATCGCGTACGAACCCAGGCCAAGCAGGTGCGACGAAATTCTCGCCAGCTCGCTGCAAATTACGCGAATAAACTGGCAGCGTGGCGGCAATTGCTTGTCGATCCCCAGCAATTTCTCAACCGCCAGAACGTACGCAACGTTATTTGCCAGGGGCGCAAGATAATCCAGCCGATCCGTGTACGGAATGAACTGGGTGTAGGTCATGTTCTCAGCGATCTTCTCATCGCCGCGATGCAAATAACCGATGTCCGGCACTGCGCGCGTGATGATTTCGCCGTCCAATTCCAGCACGATACGTAGCACGCCATGCGTTGCGGGATGAGATGGCCCCATGTTGAGCACCATCTTTTCGCCGTGAAGATCTTCTATCTCCTGGCCGGTTATTCGCGAATCCGCAGTCGCCTTTGCGGCAGCGACTCGCGCCGCGGCATCTTTGAATTCGATTTCTTGAATTTGGGCCATCGCTGCGATTTTCTGTCTCAGTTCGAATCCGGTCTCTGCCTGTGCTCTTCCGGTGCCTTGCCATCCTGCCGGCTGACGCGAGACGCTTTCGTTTCGCGCGTCTCTGGATCGGGAATGCGGACGCGAGGCTCCCGCGCAATTGAGTCCTTTCCACCGGCAATGGTCACGAACGGCCCGCCCGCCATCGGCGAAGGCGCGGTAAAGGCTACCTCCGGCATGTCACTCGGCTTCCCGGCCAAGGGAAAATCCTTGCGCAAGGGGAAGTAAGGGTAACCCTCCCACATTAGTATTCGGCGCAAGTCGGGGTGGCCGCGGAAACGAATGCCCATCAAGTCGTAGATCTCGCGCTCATGCCAATCGGCGGCGCGCCAGACACCTGTCACGGTCGGCGCGTCGGATTTCTCTTCGCTGATCGACGTTTTCAGGCGCAGATGGCGAAGATGACTGTAGCCATAAAGGTGGTAAACCAGTGTGAAACGCGGCTCGTCTCCGTAATTGTCCACACTGGAGATATCCAGCAGATAATCGAATCCAAGTTCGTCCTTAGCGTAAGAGCAGACCTCCGTTATTCGCTCGGCTTCCAGGAGCGTGAGTGTAATTTCGTCTCGAAATTCGGCCGGCTCTAAGAACGCGCCAGCGAACCGTGCTCTCAATTGATTAGCCAGGTCGAGCGCGGTCATGCCACTTTCTTCAACGTCGCAAGTGTCGGTTCCAGGGCAACTTTATCGCGCAGCTTCAAGAGCCCGTCCAGCAACGCTTCGGGCCGCGGCGGACAGCCAGCCACATAGACGTCCACCGGCAGAATTCGGTCCACTCCCTGCAGGACCGCGTAGCTGCGGTACATCCCCCCCGTCGAAGCACAAGCACCCATTGAGATCACCCACTTCGGCTCGGGCATTTGCTCGTAAATCCGCTTCACGGCCAGCGCCATTTTGTAAGTAACCGTGCCGGCGACAATCATCACGTCGGATTGGCGCGGCGAGAACCGCATCACCTCTGCCCCGAATCGAGAAATGTCGAATCGGCTGGCGCCAGCCGCCATCAACTCAATCGCGCAGCAGGCCAGGCCCATCGGCATGGGCCAAAGCGAGTTTTTGCGGCCCCAATTGGCCCCGTCGTCGAGATGTTTCCTGAGCCACTCCACCGCCGCGGCGCGGCGCGTGACGACAACATCTCCCTCGATATTTGAATTGTAGCCAATTTCCGCGCTGGTTTGCATTGGACTGCGCAAAGTTGTGGGGTTTCACTTCGCGCGCGCAACTTAGTCGCCCCTTACTCCAGTCGCAAGTTGATTTTTTAGGATGGAATTTTTGAATCTTTCAAAACTTCACTCAAGACTCCAACCAACTATGGACGGAATGGGCTCAACGATCCTATCGTTGACGCCGTGCAGCCACAACTAAGACAGCACGACGAGGCGACCGAGAATTACGATTGGGCGCCATCAGGTGAATGGCTTACGCCCGGCCGATTTGCGCTGGTATTTGGACTGCTCATTTTCGCGGCGTTTCCACAAGTCGTAGTCGGGTTGCAGACTTTCGTCGTCCGCGATTTCGGATTTTTCGCTTACCCACTGGCGCACTTTCAACGTGAATGTTTCTGGCGCGGCGAACTACCGCTGTGGAATCCGTACAACAATTGCGGCGTTCCGTTTCTGGCACAATGGAACACGATGCCGCTCTATCCGCCGGCGTTAATCTACCTTCTGCTGCCGTTGAGCTGGTCGCTTAGTTTCTTCTGCCTGCTGCACCTGTTCTGGGCCGGACTGGGCATGTATTTCCTGGCGCACCGGTGGACGGGCAACCGGCTGGCAGCGGCCGTGGCAGGCCTCGTGTTCGCCTTCAATGGCTTTTCCTTGAACCTGCTCATGTGGCCGAGCCACATCGCGACGCTCAGTTGGATGCCGTGGGTCGTGTTGTTTGTGGAACGCGCCTGGCAGGAAGGCGGACGGAAGCTAATCGTGGGCGCGGTTTTCAGCGTGCTGCAAATGTTGGCGGGCGGGCCGGAGACGATTTTGCTGACCTGGCTTGTGCTGTCCGTGCTCTGGCTCGCGCAGTTCGTGGAGGCGATTTTCCGGCGTGGCGGAGTGCGGCCGTCCCCGGGCGCAGCAGCTTCCGGATTGCCAGCCGCGCCAGGAGAATCGGACGCGCAGGAATTAATCGACCCTGCTGCGCCCGAGGACGGGCGCACTCGGCAGAACAGGGGCAGAACTCTGCTCGCGCAATTTTGGCGCTTCCCGGCGGTCGTCGTGCTAGTGGCGGCCTTGGCCGCGGTGCAGTTGGCGCCTTTCCTCGATCTCGCAGCTCACTCGCAGCGCGAGCAAGGGTATGCCGACACACGTTGGTCGATGCCGACCTGGGGTTGGGCCAATTTGCTCGTGCCGATGGTATTCGGTCGAGTGTGGAACATGGGGCTGTTTTTCCAGCAGAGCCAGGCCTGGACGTCATCGTATTATCTCGGTGTGGGAGTGCTGTTGTTGGCGGCCATGGCTCTATGGACGTCACGACAGTGGCGGGTTTGGTTGCTCGGCAGTGCGACAGCCGTGGCGTTCCTACTGGCGATGGGAGATCAGGGCATCGTTTATCGAGCGCTGCGCCATATCGTTCCTCAGATGGGCCTGATGACCTATCCGGTGAAGTTCCTTATTCTGGTCACGTTCGCCATGCCGTTGCTGGCGGCGTTTGGCTTTGCACAATGGCAGGGCCGAAGCTCCCAAGAGGCACGTTCATTTGACCGACTGTTGTTATTGGTGGGTGGAGCGCTCCTGTTGCTCATCGTTTGCATTCTCTTTTGGGCGCGTCTTTCTCCGTTCCCCGGGGACGACTATGGAGCGACGCTCCGGAACGGCTTAAGCCGGGCCGGGCTCCTTGTGATCGCCACGCTGCTCCTGGTGGCGCTAAGGCCGAGCGGCCGGAAGCCGCAGGCGGCGCCTCTCCCTGAGGGAGAGGGCAAGGGTGAGGGGGAAAAGTGCGTCGGAACGGTTCCAGGTGGGGCTTCATTCGCCTGGCTCCAACCTTTCCTGCCTTTGCTGCTCTTGCTGCTCTCCTGGGTGGATGTTTGGACACATGAACCGAACCAGAATCCGACCGTGCCAACCTTCGTTTACGAACCCGGTCTGGCGCGCGCGAAACTGGCGATGCAGCCGCAACCCGAGATCTTCCAATCCCGGGCCATGCTGACTCCTGCTGCCGCGCAGAAATTCCGAGAGTTTGCGGTCAGCAGTCCGAAGGACAACTTCCTGGTCAAGCGTTTCGGCTACTTCGCCGATTGTAACCTGCTGGATGAGGTGCCGAAGGTGGATGGCTTTTTCTCACTGGCACCGCGCCAATCGGGCGACTTGCTCTCCGCGCTCTACGGCTCGACCAATCTCGTGTTGACACGCCTGGCGGATTTTATGGCCGTCTCGCAAATCAGCGCGCCGGGAGAATTCCCCCGTTGGGAGGCGCGCGCGAATTTCCTGCCGCTGGTGACGGCGGGGCAGCGCCCGTTTTATTTCGACGATGCTGGCATGTTGAGCGCTGTCTTCTCGACGAACTTTGACGCCAGCAAAGTGGTCTGTCTGCTGAAGGAGGCGCAGCCTTTGATTGGAATCACTAATCAAACCAGCGCCCGAATTATTTCGTCACGATTTCAAAATAAGCGCGTGGAGGTGGAGGTAGAGGCGGCTGCGCCCTCGATGCTGGTCGTTTCACAAACTTACTATCATCCGTGGCGCGCCTATGTGGATGCTCGCTCCACGCCTTTGTTGCGGGCCAACTATGCCTTCCAGGCAATCCAAGTGCCCGGCGGTCGGCATCAGGTGCGTCTCGTTTATGAAGACCGCGCCTTCCAAAGTGGGGCGAGCATATCTGCGTTGGCCGTCATCGGCTGCCTGATCGGTTGGTGCGCCACGGGAAGGAAGGCTCCAAACACCAAGTTCCAAGCACCAGAGAAGCTCCATGCGCCAAGCTCCAAATCGCGCGCGAGCTGACGGACTTGGTTTTTGGAGTTTGACGTTTCTCTGGAGCTTGGAGGTTGGACCTTGGAGCTTTCATCCCCCTTTGGCCCATTCTACCCTCCCCCATGCTCGCAACCTGGCGCTTGCCGATTCTGTTCGTGACCGGATTAGCGGCTGGGTTCGTCGATTCAATTGCCGGTGGCGGCGGCCTGATCACTCTGCCGGTCCTGCTGAGTTTTGGGTTCGGGCCACAAGAGGCGCTGGGCACGAACAAGCTGCAGGCCAGTTTCGGCTCCGGCAGCGCCGCCTGGCACTATACCCAGGCCGGTTTGGTTCCTTTGAGAGAATGTGGGCGAGGCTTTCTCCTTTCCTTTGTCGGCGCTGCTTGCGGCACTCTAGCGGTGGAGCAGGGCAACCCGACCTTCCTCAAACGGGCTATCCCCATCCTCCTGATTGCTGTGGCTCTTTTCATGTTGCTGAAACCCGAGCTGGGTGAGCGGGACCTGCATCCGCAGATTCAGCGAGGATGGTTTGATTTGATCTTCGGTTTGCTTATAGGGTTCTACGATGGATATTTCGGTCCGGGCACGGGCACGTTTTGGACGATGGCGTTCATGCTGGGTCTCGGCTTCAACATGACCAAGGCCACTGGCTGCACGAAAGTGATGAACTTCGCCAGCAATCTCAGCAGCCTGGCATTCTTCCTTCTGGCTGGTCGCGTTTTCTTTGTCGAAGGGCTCGTCATGGGCGTGGGGCAGCTTCTCGGCGCCCGGTTGGGAGCCGGAATGGTCATCACGCGCGGCACCAAATTCATCCGCCCAATCTTCATCACCGTCGTGTTCGCCATCACGCTCAGGCTCTTGTACAGCGCTTACTTCAAGTGACCCACCCCGCCAAGGAGCTCCTCTGAACATTGTAGGAGCCGACGTGAGGAGGCTCTGTTCAATTTTGGATTTTGGATTTTTCGGCTACCTCGACTCCTGCACTCAAACAACTTCAACGATTTCGTCTTTTGTCGTGCTGATGCTTCAAACGATGGCGCCGCACTTTCGCTCGGTTCCCGCAGTCGCGCATATCACACCAGCAACGGCTGTGGTTCCTGCTCGAATCGAGGAACAACCAGCCGCAGTTGTCGCCGTGACACTGCCGGACTTTCTCGAGTAACTCGCCGGAAACCAACAATTCCGCAGCGGACCGTGCAATCGGGCCGAGGGGCTCGTCCAAGGCGCCGTTCTCGCGGCGCCATTCCCAGCCGAAACCATGCTTGCTCGCCGCGATCTGGAGGCGAGGAAGGGACCGCCTCAATTCCGCGTTAAGCTGCACGAGGTCACTCTCGTTCGGTTTTCTCCTCCGGGCATTTGCCTGGAAAATTCGATAAATGGCCTCCCGCAGCGAAATCGCCCGTTTAAGCGCCGCCGCCGCCTCGGCCGGCCGACGCCGGGCGTCCCGAAGCCTGGCTTCCGTCTGAGCGCTTTCCACCAGGCCAGCCTGCTGCGACCAGGAGAGAAAATCCGTGTAAGCATGCAGATACTCTCTGGCCACGCGCTCGCGCTTGCCTCCCATGGAATTGCAGAAGTCCAGGCACAACGCCCCGCCTACGAAATGAAATCGCTTTGGCGGCGCGGCGCTTGAGCCCGGAGTCACGTTCATACCACTGGTACTGTAACCCCCAAAATTGCATTTGACAAGTTACGAGACTCGTGTAACCATCAAATCGTCTATTTGATAGTTACGCCAAAATGTATGAACACGATGCGCAGTCCCTTCATGCACTTGCCGACTTCGAGGTCTGCCGCGCTCGAGGCGAGCGCTGTTCGCCGCCATTGCGGTCTGCCCACCGCCGTGGCGAGGACGCGACTGGCCCGGACTCGCGTCCGGCGAGTCCGGAAGACCAACCTCCATCAGGCAGAAAACTGGTACCGGCCGGACTACATGGCCTGGAAATGGACTGAGTTCTGGGAAACCGTGGCGTTCACCCTGCTTGGAGCAGCGGCGGCAGCAGGCGTGGCGGTGTCCCTGTTATAAGACGGTCAGATGGCGGAGTGCGCCCGTCCCCGGGCGCAGAATGTGCCGTGCGGAAGCGCGAATTGAAATTTTGAGGCGCTCTGACCCACTCTGAGTTGCTGCGCCCGGGGACGGGCCCGGGGACGGGCGCACTCCTTCACTGCCGATGGACGTAGTCTGTGGTTTCCGTTTGGCGATTGGAATGTCATCGGCTAGTATGCGGTGTGACTTCGTCCACATCATCAACTCCCTACCCTCGGATGACCTATGCAAATCACCAAACAATTGGCGATCTTTCTGGACAATCGGCCGGGAATGCTGGCGCGCGTCGCCGACGCGCTGGCCGAGGCTAAGATCAACATCTATGCCATTGCCGTCAGCGACACGGTGGACCACAGCGTGATCCGGATGGTCGTCAGCGACTACCGCCGCGCGCTTCACGTCTTTGAAGAACATGGCACGCTCGTGGTGGAGGACGACGTGCTGATGATCGATGGGAGCAACAAACCGGGTCAATTGGCGCGAATTGCTCATAAACTGGCGGCCGCCAAGGTCAACATTGAGTATTGCTATAGCGCGACTCCCTCCGATGCTAAGAAAGGGTTGCTGATCATGCGCGTCTCGAACGCGCCCAAAGCGCTCAAGGTGCTGAATAGCTAGATCGTGATGTCAGGGCACCGAACCTGGGAATCAAAGCGCGGTGCCCGGTTTCGTCCTATACGACACATGCTGGAGCGCTTCGGCCGATGTTTCCCGTGCTCTACGAAATCAATACGCGCTGCTGGCTGCGCCAGTTGAGCGACGAATGCGACCATCGAGTGACACTGGAAAACGTGCCGGACCGAGAATTCGAGCAATGGCAGCGGCTCGGATTCACTCATGTCTGGCTCATGGGCGCATGGAGCACGGGACCGCTGGCTCGCGCCGAAGCCCTGGCGCACGATTCCTTGCGCCAGAGTTATTCCGAGGCTCTTCCCGATTGGGAGAAAGCTGACGTAGAGGGCTCCCCTTACGCCATCGCCGACTACCGCGTCACCGAACAACTCGGGGGCGGAGATGGGTTGAAGGCATTTCGGGAGAAATTGCAGAGATTCGGCATTAAGTTGGTTCTGGATTTTGTGCCCAATCACCTTGGCTTGGACCATCCCTGGCTGAAGGATAGGCCGGAGTTGTTCGTGCAAGGTTCGGGCCCGGCGCCGGAGACCTTTTCGCAACAGGCCGGCGCCGGCATTTTGTGGCTGGCCCATGGGAAAGATCCTTACTTCGCCCCATGGACCGATACGGCCCAGCTCGACTACCGCTGCGCCGAGACTCAAGTTGCCATGATCGAGCTGCTTCAGTCGCTGGCCAACCGGTGCGACGGCCTTCGCTGCGACATGGCTATGCTGGTGTTACGGGATATTTTTTCTCGAACCTGGGAGCGATTTCCCGCCATGGGCGAACAGACATCCGCGGAGTTTTGGCAAGCAGCGATCTCAACAGTGAAAACGGCGAATCCAGGGTTCTTGTTTCTCGCAGAGAGCTATTGGGGTTTGGAGGGCCGCTTGCTCGATCTGGGATTCGATTACACGTATGACAAGGCGTTGTATGATGGAATCGTCGCGCACGACGGCGGCCGTGTTCAACATCATTTGCTCGATAGCCCGCGGAAGCTGCTGACTAACAGCGCGCACTTTCTCGAAAACCATGACGAGCCTCGAATCGCATCGCTGCTTTCACTGCCCGAGCACCGGGCGGCGGCTTTGTTACTTCTTGGGTTGCCTGGAATACGCTTCTTGCACGAGGGCCAGCTTACGGGCGCGCGCCGCCGCATTCCGGTTCAACTCGGGCGAAGGATGCTGGAGCCCTTGCAGCCGGAAATAGCGGCCTGGTATGAGCAGCTCCTGAACCTCTTGCCTGGGACTAACGTTGGAAGCGGAAAAGGAGAGTTGGTTCGCCCTCGCGCCGCCTGGGCGGAAAATCCAACTGCGCAAAACTTCGTCGTCGTGCAGTGGCAGGGGGAAAGGGCGGAATTCGATTTGGTGGTTGTGAACCTGGCTCCTAAACCCAGCCAGTGCTATGTGCCGTTGACGGTCCCGAGGCTCGAGGCGCAGGATTGGTTGATGAAAAACCTGCTCGGTGACGAGCATTATGAGCACAACGGAGAAACTTTGAAGGCCCCTGGTCTCTACCTGGATCTACCCGCATTCGGCGCTCAGTTGTTCCATTTCCAACCCCTACAACAGAGGACGAGCGCGCCCCAAGCCCGCTCCGTGGCTACTGCCGCTTAGGCCGCCGCCCGGACGACTTCCCAGGCGATGATGGCTCGTTTGCGTGCGGGACCCCACCGATAACCGCCAATCAGCCCCGACTTCTGAATCACCCGATGACAAGGAATCAAGTAAGCAATCGCGTTCTGGCCGACGGCCGAGCCAATGGCGCGCGCCGCGCTTGGACAACCGAGCGAGCGGCCGATGGTCTCATAGGACGTGAGCGAGCCGGCCGGAACTTTCAGCAGCGCTTCCCAGACTTTGACCTGAAAGTTTGTTCCCATCACTAGCAAGCTCAGGCCGGTTCTCTCGCCGTTGAGTGCGGAAAATATGCGGCAGGCCACGGGTGCTGTCGAACCAGGTTCTTCGACGCAGGCCGCACCCCTCCAATGCGCTCGCAGCTCGCCCGCCAGTTTACGTTTCGATTGCTCGCCGCCAAAACTCAACCAGCAAATCCCGCGACGGCTCGTTCCGAGCAGGCACCAGCCGAAGGGAGTCGGGTGGAATCCGTACTCGATCTTGAGCCCGGCGCCGCGGGTTTTGAATTCGCCGGGTGTAACGGCCTCGACCGAGACAAACAGATCGTGCAAGCGGCCGGGGCTGGACAAGCCTGAATCCAGCGCGGTCTCCAGGACGGCTTTGGACTCAGCCAACTGGCGCTTGGCGTGTTCGATGGTCAGGAACTGCAAGAAGCGTTTCGGGCTGATCCCGGCCCAGCGTGTGAACAGCCGCTGGAAATGAAACTCGCTCACATGGGCCGCCCGCGCGACGGTTGGCAGGTCGGGTTGCTCGAGGAAATGTTCGTGCAGGAAGCCGATCGCGTTTTCAATTCGCCGTTAGTCCAGTGCGGCTTGTGTCAGCCGTTCGGGTTCGCTTCTCTGGCTCGGTTGGGTCATCATGCGAAGACATTAGCGCGGATCCGATCTGCCTCCCACCCGATTCTTGCTGAATTTAGTTGGTGTGAGAGACCGTCAGCGGCGCGATTTCCCGCGAGCAAGCCCGGGCCGAGCAACGCGGGTCTTACGCTTCTGGCCGGCGGTTGCGGAGGCTACGGTAATGGCCAGCCGCGCCCACGCCACGAGATTCTCGCGGTCTTCCAGAACTTGGGCCGGGACTTCGAAGTAACTCATGGACTCAATCCGCCGTCCCTTTTCGTACACGAACGGCTCCATGCCTCGTTCTGTGTAGGCGGTTCGAGTGTTTTCATCGGTCTTGAAATAGAGCCGGCCGCGGAGCAGGATGCCGAAGAACGACTCGTTCTGGTAGAGACCATAACCGCCGAACATGGCCCGGGCGCGCACGCCCGGCAGGGCGCGGAGTTGATCCATTACGAACTCCTTTAGCGACTGGTCCGCCACGACTGGATGGAAATCACTTCTTGGCTAGGGCTTTGGCAACGGCCTCTTCGAGATCGTCTCCGCGCAAACCCTTGCCGATGATTTTGCCTTCGCCATCGAGCAGGTAAGCCATGGGGATGCTGTTGACACCGTATTTGACCGCCAGTTTGTTGGACCACATTTTGCCATCGAAAAACTGCTGCCAAGACATTTTCTGGTCCTTGGTGAAGTTGGTGAGCTTTTCCTGATCTTTGTCGAGGCTGATGCCGATGATCTCGAACCCTTTTGCATGGTGCGCCTCATACGTTTTGATCACATTTGGCAATTCTCTCACGCACGGTCCGCACCAGGTGGCCCAGAAATCGATCAATACGACTTTACCCTTGTAATTGGCGATCGAGAGCGATTTGCCTGCGACGTCCTTCTCACTGAAATCTGGAAACTTGGCCCCTTCGACCAGCGAGCGCGCAATTTTTTTCGCAGCCTCCTGGTCCTTAATCGATTCGATCATTTTCTCCGCGTTCTGGCCCTGTTTGGTGTCGGGAAAATCTCGTTTCAATTGTTCGATCAACGCGATGCCCTTGTCGGTGTTGTCCAGCACCTGGAGATAAAGTTGGGCTTTCGTGAAGAGGATCTGAGCGACGTCGTCGGTCTTCTCGTCCTTATGTTTCGCCAGCAACTGGTCGAAGCTTTTGAGTTCGTCCGCGAGATCGGCTTCGGTCTTTTTGCCCTCCTTGATTTTGTCTTGGACCTTGGTGATAACCTCCTTGAGCTCGTCCTGGGCACTGCTCGGATCGGCCGCGAATACGCGGGAATTGGTGAACCAGAGCGACAGGACGGCAAGGGCGGTGATGAGTTTGAATTTCATAAGGAGGCTGCAGTAGGATTCGGTGGCGTGTGCGATGGCATAACAGAGCACGGTCGAAGAAAAGTTGCAAGCCAAATGAAATCGCAGTAAGGTATGACCTGAATGAATGTCCTATTGCTATTGCTCTGCGGATTGATTATTTGGGTGCTGTGCTGGCCGCTGTTGCTGGTGGCGCTGGTTTTGTTCCCGATTGTCTGGCTGCTGTCGATCCCGTTTCGGGTACTCGGGATTGTGGTGGAAGCCATGCTGGCTTTCATTCGGGCGCTGTTGTTTCTGCCGGCCCGACTCCTTGGCGGACGCCGATTTTCTGCGCGGGCCTAGCCTGCGGAGGTCAGCCTTTCAACGCTTCTTTGGCCCAGGTATCCCGCAACGTGATAGTGCGATTGAACACCGGTTTGTCCTGTGTGCTGTCTTTGTCGAGCGTGAAGTAACCCAGGCGCTCAAATTGATAGCGCGCCTCGGGCTTAGCGTCCTTCAGGCTCGGCTCGCATCGGGCGGTGACGACTTCCAGCGAGTGCGGATTTAGATGCTTCTTGAAGTCGCCCTCTGCATCCGGCTCAGGAACGGTGAAGAGGCGGTCGTAAAGTCGGACTTCGGCGGGAACGGCATGTGCGGTGGTGACCCAGTGGATCGTGCCTTTCACTTTGCGGCCGGCAGTCGGGCCACCTGTCCTGCTGTCCAGGTCCGCCGTGCAGCGTAACTCGACCACATTGCCCTGCGCATCTTTCACCACCTCGTCGCATTTGATGATGTAGGCGTACTTGAGCCGCACCTCGCCGCCGGGCCGGAGGCGGAAATACTTCGGGGGCGGCGCTTCCATGAAATCATCACGCTCGATGAACAGTTCGCGGCTGAACGGGAGCTTGCGCGTGCCAGCGCTCGGGTCTTCCGGGTTGTTGACCGCGTCCAGCTCTTCGACTTTGCCGTCGGGATAATTTGTGAGAATGACTTTGATTGGCCGCAACACGGCCAACCGGCGCAATGCCCGCCGATTCAGGTCCTCGCGAACGGCGTGCTCGAATACCGCGATGTCAGTGACGCTGTTGTATTTGGTCACGCCGATATTGTAAGCGAAATCGCGCAAGGCTTCCGGAGTGACGCCCCGTCGCCGCAGGCCGCTGATGCTGGGCATGCGCGGATCGTCCCAGCCGGCGACGACCTCGTCATTGACGAGCTGGATCAACTTGCGTTTGGAGACGATGGTGTAGTTGGGGATTAGTTTCGCAAATTCGTACTGACGAGGCAGCGGCCGCGGCAGATCGAGATTTTCCAGAATCCAGTCGTATAGAGGTCGATGCACCTCGAACTCGAGCGTGCAGATCGAGTGGCTGATGCCTTCGATGTAATCGCTTAGGCAATGCGCAAAGTCATACATCGGATAAATGCACCATTTGTTTCCCGTGTGATGATGCTCCGCGTGACGAATTCGGTATAGGAGAGGATCGCGCATCCAGACATTAGGCGAGGTCATATCGATCCTGGCCCGGAGGGTTCGTGCTCCGTCGGGGAATTCACCCTCCTTCATGCGCCGGAACAAGTCCAGGCTTTCGGCCACGGACCGATTGCGCCAGGGACTTTCTTTCCCAGGACGATCCGGGGCTCCGCGATATTTGTCAGTTTCCTCCGGTGAAAGATCGCACACGTAGGCGAGCCCCTTCCGGATGAGTTGCAAGGCGTACTCGTAAAGCTGGTCGAAATAGTCGGAGGCGTAGAATGGCTCCAGACCATTTAATGGTTGAGCGTTGTTAGTTGATAGCGCAGCAGGCAGATAAAAGTCGGCTTTACCACTCACAGCCTGCGACTCGGGTGTTTGTCCCTTTGGCTTCAGACCGAGCCGATCGTCAGCCCAGCCGCCGATCAGCCAGCGGACATCTTCGAAAATCGAGTCCACATACTCCACCTCCTCCTTGGTTGGATTGGTATCGTCGTAGCGCAGATTGCAGGTGCCGCCGAACTCCCGCGCGAGGCCGAAATTCAGGCAGATGGACTTGGCATGACCGATGTGCAAATAACCGTTAGGCTCGGGAGGGAAGCGAGTATGGATTTGCGGATATTTTTTTTCCGCAGCGTGCGCGGCCACGATGTCGCGAATGAAATCTGTGGGCGCGCAGGCCGTCTCGGCTGGCGCCGGAGACTCGGGAACTTGATTCTGCAGGACCGTCATAGGTGGAACAAATTAGCAGGCTCGCCCGGCCGTGTCGAATGAGGAGAAATTGGCTCCTCGCGCAACTTGGTGTGGAAATCGTGTTTTTTTGAGACCAGAGCCGCGGTACCGCTCGCTACGATTTTTCACACACGCCCTGCAAGAGCTCACCGCGCCGCCAACCGGGCAACCGCCTCGGCCCGTGATCGAACGTGCAGTTTCTCGTAGATGTGGCGGACGTAAGTATTAACTGTGCCAACTCCTATTCCCAGTTCGTCGGCAATTTCCTTCGACCGATGGCCTCGGGCCAGGAGCCGCAAGACTTCCTCTTCGCGCAGTGAAAGCTGCGACTCCGCCAGCCCTGCAGGGGCCGGCTGGCGAAAGGCCGTAACGACTTTGCGCGCGATATGGCCGGACATCGGCGCGCCGCCACCATGCACGTCAACAATCGCGGCGAGGATTTCTTTTGTCGTGACGTGCTTGACCAGATAACCCGTAGCGCCGGCTTTCATCGACTCGAACACCTGCT
>CAYUPI010000093.1:0-16039 GCA_964446585.1 uncultured Verrucomicrobiota bacterium | reverse complement strand
GACAATGGCGCGAACCAGCCGGGGCCTGATAAATTAGCTAACAGTCCGAACGCTCCCCCACGATCCCAAACCCAGAGGCCCGGCAGCTGGTGGCAAGCGTGGTTCATAGACAATAAAGTGCCCTCCCACACCGTTGTCAAATTTTTTTGGCCGTCGCGGAGCATCAATGAGCATGAAATCGCAATATCAAGTGAATTGCGCCTGCAAGGCAGCGCTCTTGCTGAAACTAGGTTGGTCGTGCCGCAAGTGTTTCTGCAGCCATTCCCAGGGAATCTCATTGGATCAACGCAGTTATTACGTTGCCTGAGACCGGCGACGTTGAATTTCTAGCTCAGCCGGTCTGGGACAGTATGCGGAAATAAGGCTAACCACGTACGGCCAGCAAGGCTGATCGTTTCTCCGGCTGTTTCTCCAGCGCAGCCGCAAACACGGCTTCTTCGCGGGATGGGCTTATGGCCTGGTTTGCGGTGGCGGTGAAGATGGCGCGGGCCTCTGTGTCGGATCCCGCTTGAAACCGAGCGTCGCGTCCCAGATCCAAATCTGCCCGTCGCTGCTCGCTGCGGCCAATTGCGCGCCGTCGGGGTGCCAAGAGACGCCGTAAAACATTGCGGCGTTGCCTCGGAGTACGATGGTCTCCTCGCCGGTGACCGGATCCCAAACCCGCACGGAGTTGTCGAGACTGGCCGATGCCAGCCGCTTGCCGTCCGGGCTCCAGGCGATGGCGTCCACGTTGTCGTTATGACCGCGCATGGTCGAGAGCTGCTGACCCGTCGCCGCATCCCAGGCAATGACGACGCGGCCTACTGAGGCGGACGAGGCCGATGCCAGCCGCTTGCCGTCGGGGCTCCAGGCCACCGCCGAGAAATTCGCAGAATGTTCTATGCGGGCGCGTTCGACACGAAGAACCGGATCCCAAATAATGAGCTGTTTCTTGCCCACGGAGGCCAGGCGATCCCCCTTTGGACTCCAAGCCAGAGAGGGGACCCCACGGATACCTGCTTCATGGGCCTTGAACACATGGACATTCGGAGTGTGCTTGAGCCCTTCGACCAAACGAATGGTTCCATCCACTGAGCCGGCTGCCAGATGGGTTCCGTCCGGGCTCCACGCCAGCGACCAGACCGATCCATGGTCGGCCGGCAGGGCGAAAACCTCCTCGCCGCTCGCCAACTCCCAGACGCTGGCCGTGCCATCCAGGCCCGCCGATGCCAGGAGCGTGTCGTCCTGGTTCCAGGCCAGCGACCGAATCAGCCCGAACTCTTGATTGACCCGGCCTGCATCATGGCCCTTGAGGGTCTGAACCTCTTTGCGAGTGGCCGGGTCCCAGATTCGGACCTTGCCATCGTCGCCACCCGACGCCAGCCGCTTGCCGTCCCGGCTCCATGCCACGCCAGTCGCCCGCCCAGCATGTCCCGGCAACACGTTCGATTCTTGATCCCGGAGCGAGTCCCAGATCCTCAAGCTCCCGTCACGGCAACCCGAGGCCAGGTGACCGCCTTGGCCCCATGACAATGAGGTGACCGCCTGAACAGGCCCCCGCAGCGTCACGGTCTCGCGGCCGGTGCTCGCGTTCCAAATCTTGACCGTCTCATCAACGCTGCCAGTCGCCAGTCTCAGTCCATCGGGCGCCCAGGCGATCGCTGTGATCTCGTGGGAGTGCCGGAGCGGGTCGAGAACCATTTTTTGCGAGGTAACGTCCCAGATCCTCGCGGTAGCATCTCCAGCCGCCGAGGCGAGTCGGGCCCCGTCGGGGCTCCACGCCAGACGGTGGATGGAACGGACATGGCCCCGCAGCGTAACCATATTGTCGCCAGCTTGAGTGCCGGAGACGATCACCGTCCCGTCGAGATGCCCCGTGGCGAGGTGCTTATCGTCCGGGCTCCAGGCCCCTACGGCGACACCACCCGGATGGGTGACCTCCGAAGTCAAACGGCCGGTGTTGGCGTCCCATATCCTGATGGCTCCTTTCCCTCCCCAGACGGCCAGGCGGGTGCCGTCGGAGCTAAACGCAATTGAAAGGACCGGGGACTGGTCTCCTCCGAGTACGTGGAGTTCCCGTCCGGAGCGTGCGTCCCAGACATGGACCGTTCCATCCTGGCCGCACGACGCCAACCGGTCGCCATCCGGGCTCCACCGGATCCACTCGACCCCAGGCCAGGCGTCCGCAGGCGCCGGCGCTCTCAGAACCAAGGTCACCTCTTCGCGACCAACGTCCCAGATGCGGATTAAACCGTCAGGGGTGCCTGCGGCGAGTCGGTTGCTGGCAACGTGCCACGCCACGGTGCAGTACCTGTCACTGCTCACAGTTTCATCAAAGTTGCTCTCACCCTCCGCCAGGGTTCGTACGTTTTGGTACGGGAGCGAGTTGAGGTAGAACCATTCCCAGCCGCGGCGCTCGGGCGACCCAGACTGCGGAAGCCATTTGGCGAGAAGGTCATGCAAGTTCCGCAAGCCGCGATGTTCCCGCCACACCTGCTGGCCCAGGTGCATCTGTGCGTAATAGAGATTCTGCTGTGCGACTTCAGTCTCGCGGTTGGCACGGATTCGCTCCTGAGTCGCTTCCTTCTCAGCCTTTTCAGTTTTGATCAGGTTATCCTCGGCGAGACGCTTTTGCTGGTTGGCGCGAGTCGCCTCCCAGGTGCTGGTCAGGACACCGGCCGTGAGCACAAGGATAAGTGCCGTCGCCGCCGCAAAGCCGAGTTTGTGCCGACGGACCGTCGTCTGAAATTCATACAGCCGACTCCGCGGCCGGGCCACGACTGGCTCCGCGTTCAAATGTCGATTGATGTCCATCGCCAGGGCATTCGCCGTCTCGTAGCGCCGCGCCCGATCCTTTCCCAGGCACTTCATCACGATCCAATCCAAATCAGTAGAGAGTGACTTGAGTTGAGGGTTGAGAGTCGAACCGCCGTTCCCGCGCCCTTCGAGTCTCTCAGCTCTCGACTCAATTTGCCTCTCAACTACTTTTGACGGGCGCACCGGCTCCTTCTCGCGGATCGTCCGGCGCATGGCATCGATGCCCTGCGACATCAATTCCTTCGGATCGAATGGCGGGCTGCCCGCCAGCAACTCGTACAGCAGCACGCCGAGGCTGTAGATGTCGCTGCGTGTATCAATGTCCAAGCCGCCCATCTCCGCCTGCTCCGGACTCATGTAAGCGGGCGTGCCAACGAATTGCTCCAAAGCGGTGAAAATCGTCTTGTCAGTCAGAAGCTGGTGGTCAGTCGCTTTGGCGATGCCGAAATCAATCACCTTGGGAACGGCGGCGCCGTCGTGCAGGGTCACCAGGATGTTCGAAGGCTTGATGTCCCGGTGAATGATCCCTTTCTGGTGCGCATGCTGAATCGCCTGGCAGATTTTGATGAACAGTTCGAGCCGTTCCTTGGTGAGTAGCTGGTTCTGATCGCAGTAGTCGGTGATCTTGATGCCGCGGACCAGTTCCATGACGAAGAATGGGCGACCGGTGTCGGTGGCCCCGGCATCGAGCACCTTGGCGATGTTCGGATGATCCATCATCGCCAGCGCCTGCCGCTCCGCCTCGAACCGCGCGACCACCCGCTTGGTGTCCATCCCCAGCTTGATCACTTTCAGCGCCACGCGACGCCGCACAGGTTCGGTCTGCTGGGCGACATAGACCACGCCGCAGCCGCCTTCGCCGATTGCTTCCACCAGCTTGTAACGGCCGAGCGCCTGACCAATGGCTTCGTCGCGAAAGTCAGAAAGGTCGAGGTTGATGGCTGCTCGCACCGTAGCCGCGGCCGCACCGTTGGCCAGCAACTCATCCGACTGGTCGTCCAGGGCGAGCAGCCTCTCCAGTCGCTCGCGCAGGGCAACGTCTCCTGCGCACGCCCCGTCTAGGAAGGCGGCGCGTTCCGCAGCCGGCCGCTCCCGCGCCTGGCGGAGAACCCACTCTTCTCGCATGTCAGGAGGAATCATGGAAATCGTTCAGGAAACTACTACCTCATCCTGCCGTATTGGGAAGAGTGAAGAATTACCCAGCGCCATTCCCTCGAAACACCGCCGGGTCAGGAAGCGAGTCGGGATAAAGCTGTTGTGGAAAGCTGTGGCCGGAGCATCACGTGAGCCTCGCGCTCGAATCGTCCCAGCCATTCGCCATCTTCGGTCGCTGCCGGCGAAAGGATCTTGATTGCGATTTCATGGTTGTCGGACCCTCGCGTCGCGCGATAGAGCTCGCTGGTTGCTCCCTTGCCCAACCGAGCCAACAACCGGTACGGGCCAAATGTCGTCAACCGAGCTGTCATGTCTGAAATCAGTCAGCCATTCCAAGTATGGTTATTGTTTGCGTAGTTTCGTCAGCAGTTTATTGAAGCGTGGATCGTTCTGGATCGGCGCCAGGTCTGGACTCAAGCGAAGGGCTTCCACATCCCGATAGCCCAACTCAATGGCCTGTTCCAGGGATTCAACAGCGGATTTGGCATAGCTGTCCCGCAGAGCCTGATTTTCCGGCGTCTGGGCATCCTTCCTGCCAGCGATTGAATGCACGCAGAGAGCGTAGGTGCACGCCACGGTGTAGAGCACGCCGGCGTCCTTGGGCGACCGCAATCGAACGGCCTCGGCAGTGGTGGCTGCCTGGGCGGTCTGGCCGCAGCGGGACTGTGCCAGCATCAACTCGGTCTGAGCCTGAACGCTGCCGGGATCTGTCCTGGCCAGGTTTTCCCGCAACTTGAGCGATTGGCTGAACTCCAGGACTGACCCCTTGCCATCGTTGACCAGTGACTTCGCGCAACCCAGGCGATAATGCGAACCGGCCAGATACCACTGGTCCTCAGCGCTGCTGGGATCTTTCTGTTGTAGTGCCTCGAAAAGTTCGAAGGCTCGCCCATACGACTCGAGCGCTTTGGAGCCGTTGCGCTTTTCCGTTTCCATATCCCCCAGAGCTTCATAGGCCGCGCCGAGTTCACGCTGGGCAACCGCGCTTGAGGAATCGTTCTTCACCGCTTCTTGCCGCAGGCCGAGGCATTTCTGGAAGAACTGGCGGCTGGCGGCCAAGTCGTTTAAGTGGGCTGATGCGATACCCAGAAAGTAGTACGCGAAGGAGTGGAAATGAGTGGCGGCCACGTCGCCCGGATTGGTCGCCAATAGCCCCTCGACCGCATCCTGCGCCTTCGCACTGTATACGCGAGCCATTGCGGGGTCACCGAGTCTCATACTCAGCTCAGCCAGCTTGATGTAGGAGACGATAAGGCCTTGGCCCCGCTGTGCCGCGGTCACTTCAGGCGTCAGGATGTGGGCCGCCAATTCCTGACGCAGGGTCAGCGACTTCTTGAAGTAGTCCAGCGCGGCCGTGGCGTCGCCGCGATACTCCTTACTAAATGCGCCCAGCTTGTCGAAGCTGATCGCCCGATTCCAGTCGATCCAGTCGTTCTTCGGCGCTTCACGGGCCAGCCGGTCGAAGATCTTCAGACTCAATTGATACTGGCGGAAAGCCTCGTCGGATTTGCCCAAACCCTCGAGAACGTCTCCCATACGCTGAAGGGCGACTCCCATGCTGCGGTCGGCCAGGGCGGCGGTTTCGGCGCTGCGCGACACCTTGTTCAGGCCGTCCATGGCGGTGTTCAGGATAGACTGGCGGAGATCGCTCAGGCCGGCTTTGTCGCTCAGCTTGTGCTCCACATCGGTGACCAAGGTGTAGAGTGTTTCGAGGGCCAATTTACGCTGCTCACCGGCGGTCTTCTCAGCCGCCTCGGCCCGCACCTTCTGTGCCTCGGCCTCGGACCGCCGCGTCTCGGCGTCCAGCTTGGCCTGCCGTTCTCCCTCGGCTCGTTGGACTTCGGCTGCACGTGCCTTTCGCGCCCGGATCAACTCGAACGTAGTCCCCGCGATGCCCGCGACCAAGGCCAGCAGCACCAGACTCGCCGCCACCACCGGCCCCTTGTGCCGGCGGACGAACTTCTGCAAACGATAGCCCGCGCTCGGCGGACGCGCAGTGACGGGCTCGTTGTTCAGATGCCGCCTCAGGTCGGCGGCCAAGCCGTTGGCTGTCTCGTAACGCCGCGCCCGGTCTTTCTCCAGGCATTTCATCACGATCCAATCCAGATCCCCTCGCAACAGGCTGATTAGCTTGGACGCCTCCGCCCCACGACGTTGCGTGGTCGTGGTCAACTCCTCCTTCCCCATCAGGCTCAACCGCGTCGAAGGCCGTGCCGGTTCCTTTTCCAGAATCGTGCGCCGTATCTCATCCAGCCCCGCCGAGAGCAACTGCTGGGCGTCAAAGGGGGTCTTGCCCACGAGCAACTCATACAGCAAAACCCCTAGACTGTAGATGTCGCTGCGCGTATCAACATCCAGCCCGCTCAGCTCCGCCTGCTCCGGACTCATGTAGGCTGGTGTCCCGATAAATTGCTGCATTTGCGTATGCAGCGTCTTCTCGGTCAGTTTCTGCTGCGTCGCCTTGGCGATCCCAAAGTCGATCACCTTGGGCACCGGCTTGCCTTCTTGCACCGCCACCAGGATGTTCGAGGGCTTGATGTCGCGGTGGATGATGCCTTTTTGGTGAGCGTGTTGAATGGCGTGGCAAACTAAGATGAACAAGTCAAGCCGCTCCCGGGTCACGAACTTTTTCTCGTCGCAGTAACGGGTGATGGGAATGCCTTTGACCAGTTCCATCACAAAGAACGGCCGCCCGTTATCGGTGGCGCCGGCGTCGAAGACCTTGGCGATGCCGGGATGATCCATCAACGCCAGTGCCTGCCGCTCCGCCTCAAATCGCGCCACCACCTGCCGGGTGTCCATGCCCAGCTTGATGATCTTCAGGGCCACGCGGCGTCGAACCGGCTCCTCCTGTTCGGCGACATAGACTACCCCGTAGCCACCTTCCCCAATCTTTTCCAGCAGCTTGTAGCGCCCCAGTGTCTGGCCCACCCCTTCCTCAAGAGCAAACTCGGCCAGGTCCAGCGTAAGGGAGCTGCCGGTAGGTTCAGACGGTGAGGTCGGCTGTTTTTCTGCCGGTTCGCGCGCGGCCAACAAAGCTTCCAACCGCTGACGCAGGCTGCGGTCCTCTCCGCAGACGGCCTCGAGCCACGCGCGGCGCTCAGCGACAGGTTTCTCCAGCGCCTGCGCCAGAAGGGCCGCTTCGCGATCGTGCGATGGTGTCATGGAAGTCGGTGACTTGTTCAGCCAACTCTACACACACCGGTCGCCGCAGGAAATGATGTTGTAAATGGTCCACGGCCTCGCGTAACAAAGAAAGCGCCTCATCTAGTTCCAAACCATGCCTGGGTGCGGCGGGTTTTCTCCAACGCCGCATCGCCCTCGACCCTCGCTCCTAATATTGCGCTACTTCAGTGGCATGCGGGCAAGGAGCCAATCTCCCATGCGCGACGCCGAAGGACTGTCCAGATTGCATAACACGATCACCGACTCGCCCGACTCCGGATACACCCGCAGAATCCCGTTCATTCCCGGAGCGCCTCCGCCGTAGCCGTAGGTCCGAAATGACTGCAGCACGGCGGTTGCGCCCCCCAAATCGCCGGCCGGGCATGAGTATCGTCAACGCTGGGATTCCCGAGCTTTTTCTTTTTACTTGCTCACGCTCTCCGGCAGGCCGGCTTTCCAGCCGGACTTGAGCAACGCGGCCATTTCGGCCTGGACCTTGGCATAGGCGGGATCACCGGCCAGGTTTTTTGTCTCCCAGGGATCCTTCTCTTCATCGTAAAGAGCCTCGGGCACCGGGCGTTTTTCCATCTTGATATAGCGATACTGTTTTGTTCGCACCGTCTGTTCATCCGGGGCGGCGACCTGGAAGACCGCTTTTTTCCACGGCGTGGCCGGGTCGACCAGCAGCGGTTTGAAGCTGATGCCTTCCAGGTTTTTCGGGGCGTCGATCTGGAGCAGATCGCAGAGGGTCGGAACAAAGTCAACGAACTCAACGAACTCGCGGCAGACCTTGCCGTTGGCTGGGGCGCCGGGGACGCGCACCCACAGCACCGTGCGTTGTGTTTCTTCGTGCATGGAATACTTGGACCAAAAGCCGTGATCGCCCAGATGGACGCCGTGATCGCCCATAATAAAGACGATGGTATTGTCGGCCAGGCCCTGTTCCTTGAGCGCCTTGAGGATCATGCCGATGTGGTCGTCAACCATCGTGACGCAAGCGTAGTTGGCGGCGATGGCTTCCTGGGTCTGCTGCGGCGTCGCCGGCTTTTGCATAAAGATATCCGGATTGCCGCCGGTGATGCGACGGGGCCACGGATCGCGCACGAGGCTTTCGCGCGGCGCTGGGGGGTCGGGGATCTGATCCGGCGGATACATATCGAGGAATTTCTTCGGCGCGATATACGGGGTGTGCGGCCGCGACTGGTGCACCGACAGGAAGAACTGCTTTTTCTCCCTGGCGAAATCCTTCAGCAGGGCACAGGCAATCTGCGCGTTGTGATAATCGCCTTCGTCCTGCTGGTCGAAGCCTGAGTCGCCGTAACGATCCGAGAGGGCGCGCCTGTCGGCGGCCTGGGCGGCAGATTTTTTGCCGGCACCGGAGTTCTTGTCCTCGCCATTGCCGGTTTTTTGTCCCTGTTGAGATTCATCATTCGTCACGATGAAGTTGGATTTGGCTGGTTCCCGCACCCGTTTAGCCGGAGGGAAAGTCATGATCCGGCCGGGGCCTTTCCAGCCCGGCGGCGGCTGGTAGCTTTCTATGCGATCAAAAGCCATGAGCTGCTTCCTGGCATATTCGGTCTGGTGGAAGAATTTGCCGATCACCGCGGTAGTCAGGCCTTTTTGCTTCATCAGTTCCGGAAGGGTGATCGTGCCGGGCGGCAGACGGTCACCCATGACCTGGTTGTTGTTCCAGACCTGGGTGGTCAGCGGCCGCAGGCCTGACAGGAACGACGAGCGCGAGGGATTGCAGGCGACTCCCTGAACGTAGGCTGAGTCGAAGCGCAGGGCGGTTTCACAGAACTTGTCCAGGTTGGGGGTCTTGCAGATCTTGTTGCCGTAGCAGCCGGGGGTCCGGGCGCTCCAGTCCTCGACAATGATGAATAGGACGTTCATCCTGGAAGTTTCCGGCAGGCCGGCGGCGCGACCGAGCGAGCCAGGCGCAAACGATCCGAGCATCAGCAACAGCAGTAATCGTAGCTTTTGCTTCGTCATCGGGTCCTTTTCTTCTGTCATTCGATTACCAGCACGATACTCGCTTAATGGCGGGACACCCGTACTTTTTTACCACTCAATGAGCTGAATTGTTAAATACTTTGGACGGTAAAACGTTTCAACGCAGCGGCAAGTGCTCCACGCGATTGTGCAGATCTTCCAGATTGCCAGCTTTGGCGATGATCTCCAAATCGTTGATGCATTGGCCGATTGTCACTCGCAGTTGGTGTGCATAAATGACACCGGCAAAGAACTTTCCAGCGCGCTGCCGGGCGGTCGCTTCGGCCAGCAGATCCTCGTCCCTGGAGAACAAAGCTCGGCTAAGTGCAGTTGCTCGGTCGAGAAGCTCAGCGTCTTCCAACTCTGCTGTGTCGTCTTCCTGCGAGGTCTTCACATCTACGCCACGACGAATGAGAGCGCGCGTAATTGGAGCGGGAACATGAACGTCCATGTAGAGCGAAACGCTCACGGCAACTTGCCGAGCCGCCGAAGACGCTGCCGGAGTGGTGAATCCTTTGACTCCCCTGCCATTCTCTCTGCCCGTCGCAATCCTGCTTCCACCTGCGCGTCGAATTCAGCTTGACGATCGAAATAGTACGCCAGCGCGGCATGAATCTGCGCCAGAGAAAGATGGGGATGCTGATAATGCATTTCCTCCGGGCTCCAGCCATAAGCCAGGTGATCAAGGACAACCTCGATCACTTTGACATTGGTTTTGTCTATCCAGGCGCGGCCCTCTGAATCGAGCCAGATGTGAGATGTTGCGACTGCTTCCGGCATATGCCGACTAAAACTCGCAGTTCGAGGCGGGCGCGTCAACAAGGCAATGCCGGCCTGGCCTGGCTCACAAGTGATATTAGCATTCAGAAATGTAACCACCAGCCGTCCCGGTTGTTCCTCACTCACGATAGGGTTGAATTTCTAAAAAGTTGAACGTTTGTTCCAAGCCAACCGAGTTACCCTGTTCATTCTCTTTCGACCAATCTGAGACCGTCAATCGCGCAGTTGTGCCCCGCGCCCTGAATACTTTCCAATGATACGTTATCCAGACAGGTATCTTGGGCTCCGGGCCGGAGGGATACATTTCGGTAAATGACCTTTTCCCATCCACATCGACACCTTCAATTTCGACCGTGCCGACAAACTTGTTGGCTTCTTCCACTTTCTTTGCTTTTTGATTCGTCAAATCATTGTAATCACAGGAGAACATTTTCATCGAATAAAGCCTTCCGGGCTGAAGGTTCTTGATGGTCTGGGAGAATGTGTTGGGTCCCTTGTCACTTCGTTTCATCCATAGTAACGTGTCGCCGACATGCTCGGGATCAGCGGGCCGGCCGAGTCCCATATAGCGGCCCTCGATTCTCCCGTATCGCGGAAAACTTTTGGCTTCGATGCTTCCGTTTTCTGCAGATTTTAGTGTCCACCCCTCGGTCCCTTTCTCGAAATCAGCATTCTGAATGTGCGGGAGGGAAAGCGGGTCGGGCCTGGTTAACAGGTTGGTACGGCCTTCAATGGCATAATGCCGGTATAGTTTTCCAACCCAGCGCACCGTCTCCTCGTCGGCGAGTGTTGACGTCCACCAGTTCAGGCCGCGCAGCTCCGACAGCACCGGATGACTGGCCACCACATTCATTTGCTGGTCCATCCAGACGTGGTAATCGACCCCCGGACATTTGTTGATGCCGCCCGGCGGCATGGAGAAAAGCCCGAACGCGATGACCATCTGCTTTTTGACACCCGGCTCTTTTGCTTCCCAGTCCGCGATGCCGTCGATGAAGGCCTGGAGCGCTACTTTGGACTTCTCCTCACTCGAGCGCTCGAAGAGGTAGCGCTCAAGCGCGATGGGATACTTGAGGTCCACCAGGGTTCGCACGAAGTTGGTGCCCGTGTCGTCGTAATTCACGACATTTCCGCTGCCGCCAAAATAGATGTACATCTGCTTGTCCTTGTAACGTTCGTCGGCACGCAGTTTTTTGAATGCCTCTTCGTAAGGCTGGTGCCGCTGGGCAGCGCGGTTTTGGCGTTCGGGGCTTGATGTTCCCGACTTCCTGTTCATCCCGAATTCGTTGATGATCAGCCCGTCCAAAAACCGGGCCGTATTGAAGAAGTTGGCGTAGAACTCGAAATTCTCATCGGCAGTTTTACCCGCAGCGTTTTTCCCGACCTCCGCGACTAACCATTTCCCCTGCCGATGCCAATCATCAATCACCGGCTGAGGAAGCTGTATATTATGGGGCACAAGCAGGATGTTGACGTTCGGCAGAATGTCCTTTTTGAGAAACTCCATATCGTAAGTCGGATACGATTTGATCGAGGAATTGAAGCCCAAACCGCAGTGCATGAGTTCGGGGATTGCCTTCACCACCAGTTTCTCGACGCGAATGCTTCCCGCGCATTCCACGTGAAGCGTGTGCTTGCCTTTGGTCACATGGCGCATCCCTTCACCGACCATGCCTCCATCAGCGTCATGGACAATCACCGGCTCATTTGCCTTGTCCAGAATGATGCGGACGGTCCCCCGGCCTTTATAGTTTGCAGAAATGAAAATCCAGCCATCGCTCGAACGCGTAAAAGTGAGTGGGCTGCGGGTCTTCGAAATGGAAGCGGCTTCAAGCAGTTCCGAAACGAGATTGTTCTGCTTCTTTTCGCCCGAAAAAAGAACTTTTGCTTCCGGTGCTCCGGCAAGTCCACAAATCAACATCGATAATAAAATCGGAGAAAAGGGGGTCGTTTTCATAGAGGGACGCAGAGAAAGAGTTTTACACGAACTTTCACGAATTCCTTTCAGGTTCACAAAAAAGAAGTAATACAGAAATTTTTGCATGAGGCAACAGAGAGCCGCCGGACAGGGTGGGTCATGAGGCAGAAGGTGCAACCAGGTTCGCCAGGTTTGCGATGTCCCTCGTTCCGAACCCCTGGCTCACCTCAAGTCTTCAACTTTTCTGGGGGATGACTGCCGCGGCGGGCGTTTCCAGGGTGGAGGCAAGTGCCCGTTGCCTATCAGCAAAAAACTTAAACCTTGTTGCATCACCGAAATCAACGCTATGAAGAATGCCACTTATGTCCGGTGTGATCGCGTCCGATCGCTGAGCTTGGCGGCCGCGGCCATACTCGCCACGCTAGCCCTCGCCCCCACGCTCCTCGCTCAGACGGCAGATCAGCCAACGTCGTCAACGAAAGACAAGCCCGCCAATGCCCGGATGGAGAAAATGTCGAATGGCGGGACTTTTTACAGCATGAAGTTCGACGGTGGCCCCATGCTCCGCCTGCAGCAAGTCTGGAAGGAGGCTTTCACGAACGACAACTTCGTGATGACCAAATCGGCTGAGAACGTGGGGTTGCCACCTTTCGAGATTCTCAATGTGAATTTGACCGAGATGGCGCGGTCCATCGCCTTCCTCAGTCAAGGCGCTCTCACTGTGGAAGTCGTTGACCAGTTCGCGTTCATCGTGCCCAAACCCGTCTTGGCGGGAAACTTATGGCGGATCGGCACACCGACGGCTGACGCAGCGTCAACCGTCAGGATTCGTGCGGTCGCTGCTCCCTATCTCTTCACCGGAAAAGAGACGATCCAACTCTTGGTGAAGGCTGCAGAAACAATCGACGTGGAGAGGCGTGAATACGCCGAAAAATCCAGTGAAGTCACGCGAAGCCGACCCCCGAAAAACCTGGATCTACCAACTCGAATTACTCCGCTCGCCGACCAAAAGGTGGTCGTTCTGATTGGGACTGAGGATGGGGTTGCGGGAATCGAGAGCTTCGTCCAGGCTTCAGAGCAGGCTTTCGTCCAATCGGCGAAGCGGCTCGCAGGTGAAAAATAACCGCACATATGCCTCCTGGCATTTCCTTGCCGAAATGGAAAGCGGGATCAATGAGCGATGCGTCGAGCGTAAGCTGCCACACTGGACACGCCGCTTGGCCGACGGCGATGATCAGGCTTGGATTTGGTTCCACGAACGATACTACCTGGCGCTGCTGCGTTATGCCGCCCATTGTTCTGGCAATCCGTCGGCTGCGAGCGAAGTCGTCCAGCAGGCATACTTGCGCATTGCCCGGCATGCCAAAGCCTTCGCCGAGGAAGCGGACTTCTGGAGATGGCTTTGCTGCGTGGTCCGGTGCGCGGCGATGGACCATGGGCGTCACGTTAAACGCCGCATGGTCCTCCTGGAGAAATTCGCCCACTGGCGTACGTTGCATTCGGGAGATGAGACCGCGTGGCACCCCTCTACCAGGCAAGCCTCAGCCGTGGCCGAAGAGGCATTGGCAAAATTGCCCGTTGACGATGCGTCGTTGCTCCGTCGCAAATACTGCGATGGTTGGTCCACCTCGGAACTCGCTGCTGAGCTCGGCACGACGCCAAAAACGATTGAGCACCGCCTCGCGCGGCTACGTCAAAGACTGCGCGAAATCATCCTACGCATTCAATGAATCCACCGCCTGACACTCCCGATCCATTCCTGAAAAGCCTCACTGACGAAGCGTCAGAATTGCCCGCCTTGGCGGCAAGCGAAGCCCGGCGGTTTAGCGCCCGGCGGGCTCGACATCACCACCGGTTAATTCGGGGGTTGGCCATCGCTATGGTTGGCGTGTGCTGTTGGCAAACCCTGCCTTTGCTTTGGCGTGGTCGGAGTAAGGCTGGATCGCCGCCTATATTCGTCCACCAACCGTCCTCCCCGAAGTCCGCCCCGAAGGCGACGCGCCCGGCTGAGTTCGTGAAAGTGCAGACGATGGAGGAATCCATATCCCAGCCTTTACCAGCTCCTTCTGGTGCCAGCCAGGAGCAAAAAGACCTCCTCGAAGCTGCCCGCGGTTTGCCCTTGGTGTTAGTGATGGATAATTCGGGAAAGCTGGCGCGGATTCACGTGGTCGAGCGCTCAGTACTCAGCAAATTGGAAAGGTAAGTCCAACTGGAAAGCCTCGCCCAATGTGGACAAGAACTTAACCCGGTCTTCGTCGTCCCTGAAAATGTTCTCGCGCTGTGACAATTCAAACTGGTGGCAGCGGAAACAGGAAATAACTCTCGCGATATTGTCTCAAGCAGGTTATAGATTTCAGAGGTAAATTCAGTCGAATAGTCATGGCGTCGAACGGAAAACCAAATGCTCCGAGCATTTGTCCGGGTCCCATCAAACGCCGCGAATTTTTGCGCATTGGCCTGTCCGGGTTCGCGACGCTATCGTTGCCCGGGCTGTTCCAATTGCGGGCGCAGGCGACGACTGGGAAGCCGACAGCCAGGACCGCAGTGATTCTCGTCTGGCTGCGCGGCGGCGCTTCGCATTTGGAAACCTACGATCCCAAGCCTGACGCCCCCGGCGAATTTCGTGGCGTCTTCAGTCCGATTTCCACGCGTGTTCCGGGCACGCACATTTCCGAGTTGCTGCCACGCCACGCGAAGATCGCCGACAAATTCACATTGCTCCGTTCCATGTCGCACACGGGCGGCGGGCATCCGGCTGGCTCGTTGCAGATGCTCACTGGCGATCCCGATCCGATGGACAAGGACAAACCCATTTTCCCCGATTGGATGACCGTGGCCAATTTCTTGCGCGCCGACCGCACGCGGCCACTGCCGAACTACGTCGGCGTGAATCCGGTCACGAGATATGACAACTTCACCATCGCTGGTTCGGCCTACGTCGGTCCATCCTACGGGCCTTTCACCGTGAACGGCGATCCGAACGACCCACACTTTGCAGTCCCGAACATCGGTTTCAAAGACCAGGCCCAAAGCGAGCGATTGAGCGACCGGGTCCGCCTGAAGCAAAGCCTCGACCGTCTGGATCGGGCCGTCGATCAGTCGGGAACCATGCGGGCCATCGACGATTTTGAGGCACAGGCGTTGAGCCTTTTGACCAGCCCGGCTGCCCGCGACGCTTTCGATTTGAGCCGCGAGCCGGACCGCATTCGTGACCTCTATGGCCGCAACCAATGGGGTCAGCAATGCTTGATGGCCCGCCGACTGGTCGAAGCCGGTGTGGAAATCATCACCACGACTTTTGATGGTCCATTGTGCGGCCGCGTCGCAAATTGGGACGATCACGCCGTCAATCACAACGTTTTCGACGCGCTCAAATTCCGCTCGCCCTATTTTGACCAGGCGGTCTCGGCTTTGATTGAAGACATTTACGATCGCGGTCTGGACAAACGGGTGCTGGTGGTCGTCACGGGTGAATTTGGACGCACACCGCGCATCGAGCGAGTGGCCAGCAGCGGCGGCGGCGTGGCCAGCGCAGCAGCGGGAACGGTCCAGCCGGGACGCGACCACTGGCCGCGCGCCTTTTCCAATCTTTGGGCCGGCGGCGGTATCAAGACAGGCGGCGTGATTGGCGCTACGGACAAGCATGGTGAAGAAGTCGTATCAAGGATGTGCACGCCCGGCGATTTTCTGGCGACGATTTACCGCCACCTCGGCATTGACGCCGGGCACATCACCATTCCCGATTTTTCCGGGCGGCCCAACTTGATTCTTCCCCGCGGCGAGCCGATTCCGGAATTGGAGCGACAGAGCTAGCGTCTTGCCGCGCGCCTCCGCGCAAAGGCCGTATTACTTCCGTGGCTTACCGACAGGGCCAGTTCAATCGATTACACGCCGAGGTCTTGTTCGTCCAAATACCTGACCATCTCGGGAAGTGCCTTGACCAGGCTTCTGACCAATTCGAGAATCATGCCATGACAACTGCGCCTGCAAGGCGGAAGCCAAGCCGATATTTCGGCGTGGCGAGTATGTTATTTTCGCTGCTTCTGTCCGTCCTTATCAGTCTGATCCATACGCTCCCGGTTTGGGGCGCTTCAAACAACCAGTCCCGCAATGGTCCGGTGCCCCTGTCGCCGCCCTGGGCGCTGGAGTGCTGGTTATGGGAAGACGACGTCAACACGGCCGCCTATGTCAATGAACTGCTCGAAGGTTATGCCAAATACGACTTGCCCGTGC
>CAYUPI010000092.1:0-16096 GCA_964446585.1 uncultured Verrucomicrobiota bacterium | reverse complement strand
ACCATTGGTCCCGTCACCCGCTCTCAGCTTTTACACAGAACTCTTGACGCTACCCCTCCAAAGTTTTGTGGACGCCGGAGAGTTCGAAGTCGGAAAACAAAACGATTGGCAACGGTTCTGCCGACGTGTAAACACTGGTTGTTCTGCTGCCAAGATGAAACAAGTCTCAACCTTGCGCTTAAGAACCAAAGCTGGCAAACGACCTCGGCCATTGATTGAAACAGTTTCCGTGGCCCTGATCAAACGCATCCAGCAGGGGCTACGGAAAGGACACGTTTGGCTTCCGAGCGAGCGAGAGCTGGCCGAAGAGCAGCGGGTGAGTCGAACAGTCCTACGCGAAGCGACGAAGCGGTTGGAATCGCAAGGGCTCCTTCAGATCGAGCATGGCAGGGGGTTGAGAGTGATGGACAATCTCCACCGTCCACTGACCAGGTCTATTTCCCTGAGGCTGCCGGATCTGCCAACACGTCTGGAACAACTTTCGGAGGTGAGGCTTCTTTTGGAACCGGAAATTGCCCGTCTGGCGGCCCTTCGACACAAGCTAGAGGACATCGCTACATGGAGAGCGATCCAGAAAAGGCTCAAGGAAGCGACAACGACAGAAGCGGCGGTGAAGTCTGATACAGAGTTTCATCGTGTCCTGGTATGTTCAACTGGCAACCAAATTCTGCGGTTGCTCCTGGATGCATTGGCAGAGCTAAGCCGAAAGAGCCGGATGGCCACCTTTGGGCACTTCGGAACCGCGAGGCTGCGCTCCAGTGCTGTCCAGCATGAGAAAATCATCGTTGCCCTCGAGCGAAGGGATCCCGACGGAAGCGCGGGAGCCATGCGGGAACATATTCAGCATGTGCTTGGCGATTTGGAACAGTTGACCAGGAAGCATTTATTATCAAAAGAACGTCGTCGGCGAGGATCTTTGCTGGATGAAGTTTCTGAGGAAATGCTTAAGAAAATACAAAAGCCGGCAGCGAAGGGCCATCGCCTTAGCTCGGAGCGGGACCTGGCCGTCGAACTCGGGGTGAGCAGGACGGTCATACGGGAGGCCAGCAAACGTCTTGAATCGCAGGGGCTCTTGCGGGTCGAGCGCGGAAGCGGGTTAAGAGTCGTGGATCACGTGCACCATCCCCTGACGCGTTCAATTACCCTCCGGCTGCCTGATCTGCTCACTCGTCTCAAACAACTTTCGGAGGCGAGGTTTCTTTTAGAACCCGAAATTGCCCGTCTGGCCGCCCTTCGCCGCAAGTTGGAGGACCTCGCTGCGTTGAGAGCAGTTCAGAAGGGTTTCAAGGAAGCGAGAACAACAGAAGAAGCGGCAACATTTGATACCGATTTTCATCGGATCTTATCACGCGCTGCGGGAAACCAGATTCTCATGCTGCTGATGGAGGCTCTGGCAGACTTGGGCTGGAAAAGCCGGCTGACCACGATTGCGCGCTTCGGCGGTGGTGGTGGATATACTGATCATGAGAAGATCATGGCCGCTCTGGAGCACAAGGATGCGGACGGGGCGGCGAAGGCTATGCGCGAACATATTCAGAAAGTGCTGAGCGAAGTACAACAATTGTCGCGCAGCCAGATTGTAAGTCACCGGGCGACCAGTTTATCAAGGCAAGAGTGCTGTCAAGATGCACAAGTTGAACGCCCTTGATCCGGCCGGGTTCAGGAATTCAAGCACCTCGGGTAACTCATAATCCGCTCCTCGGTCTATTCGGGCGAAAAAGCCGACGCAGAGAACCGAATGCACTTGCATCGCGTGGGCACCAAGGCTACCGATCAAGTGATCATCCATTCAGCTTATGAAAACGAAGCCCAACCCCGGCTTCACGTTGATCGAACTGCTGGTGGTCATCGCGATCGTTGCGATCCTGGCGGCGCTTCTGCTGCCGGCGTTGGCCCGCGCCAAACACTCGGCCAAGAAGGCGCTCTGCTCAAGCAACATGCGCCAGTGGGGCGTAGCGCTGGGCGTCTATGCCAACGACAACCGGAATTTCTTCCCTGATAATACCGACGGCGTGGATGTTAGCTGGTGCGGTAAAATCGTTCAAAAATTCTGGGCAGATGACCTCGTGAGACAAAAGCAAGGCGCCACCAAAGACCAGTTTCACGTCATCTTTTGCCCCACGCAGACCTACCTTCGGGATGCGGATTCATTTGACGTTGATCCAAACGGACGCGTTCTTTGCGGCTTCTTTTATTTACCGCACCGCAGCACGAACATATCCACCTGGAATTACAACAGCCAGCGCTTGGGTGGTTGGGCCAGCAAGAAAAAGTTGGATGGCGCATTCAAAAACGCTCCCATCTTGATGGACATCAAACTCGCGGCGGGCTCCGTCGGTTCCGATGGCACAAGTGCGAAAATCAATCCTGGCGGGTGGGGCGGTTCGTCCCCGCTCTCCAGCCATGTGCTCGCCGGCGGCCAACCTGCAGGCGGGAACTTCCTCTTCGAGGACGGCCACGTCAGTTGGTACCGCTCACGCGAAGTCGACGTGGGTTCCACCAGCCCGACGGGCTGGCTTGCCTTTTATCAGATTCAAATTCCCTGACTCCCCCGCCATTCCGCTTGAGCCTTGTGCTTCCGACCACTGAAACAGGAGAGGCTCAGAATCGGGACGCGCCGATGGCAGCCTGATGCAATTTTACCCGCAATTCGTAAAGCTCCTTGGAGTCGAGGCCGGGGTTCGCGGTCAGCGCTTGATTGATTTGCTCGAACAAAAGCCCGGAAGCTTCCCGTTGAGCCGGCGAGAGGTCTTGTCCGGTCAACACCGGATTCAGCACCCGAGCTGCGTCCGTATAGTTCCCTGCTTTCAAGCTAAGTGTGGCCGTCGCGATCGCTTCCTTGACGTTGGGTTCAGACGCCTTGAATGACTCTTCCAGGGATCGTGTCGCGTCCACACGGGTTTCTCTGTGGCAACTCAGGAGGAGACAAGCAAATCCAAGAATTGCGAGCTGAGAGAAGATTTTGGCTGGCTTTGTCATGTTGCTGTCGCAACTCCTGCGCCTATTTGTAATAGTAAGGAGCGCGTGAATGGGCTTCATTGGGTTGCCAGGGCGAATCATTTCCCTTTGCGTCCAGCAAGCCCCAGTCGAGACTGGAGGTCTGCTTGTTCTTCCGGTATTCGGCATGGACGTCGCAGAAGATAAGATTGCCGCCCTGCTGATGCAGGTTGTTGTAATGCTCGCGGCCCGGAGGGCCGCTCCATTCGTAGGAGTTGGAATCGGTCCAGGTGTGCCATTGTGCGTAAGTATTACCCTCTCCTTCAGGTTCATAGCCGGACAGGTTCATGTTCACGTAATGTTCCTGGATGAACACCGTCCGGGCAGGATTGCGGACCTTGTCCCACCCCTTGACCAGGACCAGTTGGCTGATGATTAGATCAGTGCAACTGAACGGGGTGGGGGCGTAGGTTGGCTTTTTCATTGGTTGGGCGCTTGGGCATATATAAATCTGCGGTCTGCCAAGGGGATCTCTGGTTCCGACGTATGGTTTGAGATTCTTGAGCGGATTGTCTGGAGCATACTGGCTATTGAAGTCCGTTATGTCATTGACGCCCGGATTGATAATTTTGCCGTAGTCGGTGTGATACATCTGGAAAGCAATGCCGACCTGCCGGGAATTGCTGAGGCAGGAAATTCGTTTTCCCTTTTCTTTGGCCTTGCTCAGCACTGGCAGGAGCATGGCTGCCAGAATGGCGATAATCGCAATGACAACGAGCAGCTCGATCAGCGTGAATGCCATTCCTTCCGGCCTTGCGTAGCCTGTCCTGTGGTCTGTTTTCATAGAGTCGTTCGGCCAGGGGACCCACCACCACCAAGTTGCCAGCACGAAGCGCCAATGCTGGCGAACATTTGCGCTGATGCCGCACCTATACCAAGTCCCTGGCGCACCATCAAGCAATTTCGCATCCCGCGGTGCTGCCGGGGACGACCGGGCAGGAGTGCGCCCGTCCCCGGGCGCAGCAACAAACGTAGGTCGAGGAGCGTTGCGTTGTCCCTGTGTACTGGGGCAGGCGGAACTTGCTGCGCCCGGGACGGGCGCGCTCCGGCGCGTGAATACGTCTCAGAACTGTAACAACACTTTATTGGGATCCTCGCGCTTGCTAGCGCGGACCATGGTTACGAAGAGCACGGTGGCGATGCAAGGAATGATCGAGGCCGTGATGACTACGGGCTCAAAAGAGAATCGATCAGTGACCTTGCCGATGAGAAAAGTCGTGATAATAGTGCCAATGCCCGCCGCAGTCCCGCCCAGCCCGCTGACCGAGCCAACGACGCGCGTATGAAAAGCGTCGGCTGGCAAAGAGAGGAACATAGTCGAACACGAAGCATAGGCAAAGGTCGCGTACGCGAACAAAGCCAGCAGGAGCGCATAATTCGAGGTGAACGCCGCCGCAGCCAGCACCAACATGCTCGGGCCGAAAATCAGCAGCACCACCCGACGCGCGCGGCCCACCGGCCATCCGCGCCTGATCCAAAAACTGGACAGACCGCCTCCGAAGAAATTGCCGATGTCAGCGGCGAGGAACGGCGCCCAGAAACCCAGCATACTTTTTTCGAGGTCGAAACCCTTGCTGGCGAGATATAACGCGAACCAATCGCCAACGAAGAACCAGTACGGATCGATGAGAAAACGGCCCAGGATAATGCCCCAGGTCTGCCGAAATTTCAGCAGGCTTGGCCATCCGACCCGCGGCAGTGTTGAGTCCTCAGCGCACTCGGTCCCGCGGCCTCGCTGGATAAAATCGAGTTCCACGGCGGACAGGCGCGAGTGCTGCTCGGGTTTTTGGTAAAGCAGTCGCCAAAACACCAGCCAGATTACTCCGAGACTGCCCGTGACTAGAAAGACGGGACGCCAATCGCCCAGTTTGTGATAGACCGACAACACCAAAAAAGGGGCGACGGCTGCGCCTATGGCGGAGCCACTGTCGAACAACGCTACCGCCCACGCGCGCTCTTTGGCCGGGAACCACTCGGACACGGCTTTGGTCGAGCCCGGGTTGTTGGCCGCCTCTCCACATGCCAAGAGAAAGCGAAGCCCACAGAAGCTCGTGAGGCCTTTAACTGTCGTCGTCAGCATTTGGACGGCGGAGTAAAACGCGACGCTGACCGTCAGGCCCAAGCGCGTGCCAAAGCGGTCGAGCAAGCGGCCATTGACGCTTTGCATAATGGTGTAAGCGACGCGAAAGGAGATGAGCAGCAGGGCAAAATCCGAGTTGGTCCATGCGTGCTCTTTCTTCAGAATGGGAGCGAGAACGTTGATGGTTTGGCGGTCGATGTAGTTGATGACCGTCATGGCGAAGAGCAGGCCGCCAATCCACCAACGCAGGCGGAGTATCGGGCGAGGTGAGGGCGCAGTCATCGGATCATCATTGATTCGGTGCGGCGCCTAATCCGAAGCTCCAACATCCAAGCTCCAGAGAAGCTCCAAGTCCCGACTGACCCACGCCCGGAGGGCTTTTGGATCTTGATGTTTGGAGCTTCTCTGGAGCTTGGATTTTGGAGCTTGGGGCTTTGAGTTTGGAGGTTATCACGCTCGGTTTGCGACGAGGGCTGGAGGTGCAGCCGATCTGCGCTGGGCGAAAAAACGCGCCACCTTGCCGATGCCAAAGGCAATCTCCTCGATATCCCGCTCCCTGTAGCTTTCGTAGAGGTTCATCGTGATCCAGCGGTCGAATGCATCCTCGGCCACCGGGCAGTCACCCCTACGATAAACGCGCTCGCCGAACGGGCGATCACTGCCCGGAAAGGCCGAGCGATTTTGGAAGAGGTCAAAGAGGTACACGGGTCGACCGCCGGTAATTTGATAGGCTTCGTTTGGCACGCCCTCGGCCGCCAGCGCCGCGGCAAACTCGCGCGCCGTGCAACCGAGCAATGCCAGGTCAAGCTTGAACAAGTACAGGAAATAACTGTGGCGACAACCGGAGGGCACGAACTGGGGCGAGACGCCCGGGATCTGGCCTAGCAACTCATTTAGCTGCGTGCCGAGCTGATTGCGGCGGGTGGTGATCTCCTGCACGCGCTCCAATTGCGCCAGCGCCACTGCACCCTGTAATTCGGTCATCTGGTAATTTGGCGCGAGAAAGAATGGATTCCGGATCTTCTCTTCGCGTTGAAAGCATTTGTCCAGGAACAGCGAGGCCAGGTAGCGCAGCCGGTCGTCATCGGTAAGCACCATCCCGCCGGAGCCACAGGTGATGTGTTTGAAGTGATTGAGCGAAAACGCGCTGATGGCCCCCATCGTTCCCGCCTGGCGTCCCTGGAACTCCGTGCCGTAGGCCTGCGCGCAATCTTCCACAATTGGCAGCTTGAACACCCGCTCGAGTTCGAGGAACGCGTCCATCTCCGCCGCCAGGCCGCTGTGATGGACCACGAGGATCGCCCGCGTGCGCTCGGTGATGCAGCGCCGCGCCGACGCCGAGTCCATATTGAGCGTGTTAGCATCCACATCCGCGAACGCGGGAACCAGCCCCTGATAGAGCATCCCCGTCAGGCTACCCATGTCGGTGATGGCGGAGGTGATGACCTCGCTGCCAGGCGGTAACTGCAGCGCGCCGAGCGCAATATGAACGGCCGCCGTGCCACTGGAGCAGGCGATGCAATGCTTGCGGCCATACATCTCCGCGAATCGCCTTTGGAATTCGTGGACCTTTGTGCCGAGGAAATAAAACAGCATGTCGCTGTCGATTACTTCTCCCAGATAGCGCTTCTCCAACTCGCCATGCCGTTTGCGGGGCGCAAAAGGCGTGCGCTTCGCTTTCGGTCCGCCGTCTATTGCCAGCCGTTCCGAGGGATCGAAAGCGTCAGGATTGGTTTCTGAGCGCATGATTCAAAACAGAGCGATGGAGTGCTGAACAACTAGAGTATTGTACGGCGGTCAGGCTCAATACTCCATGGCTCCCTCACTCCATCACTCCAATTCTCTACGGATTCGCGCGGTTCTCGTCCTGAGCAGTTTCATAAGCGATAATGTAGTTCTTCCCGCCTTTGACCCATTGGACGTGACTATCGCAAAACAAAGCATTGCCACCATCGGCTCCGTGGTCGTCGTTTTTATCAGGATAATTGTTGATAGCCCCGACGCCGCCCGGATTCCGGTCGCCATCCACAATCAGCCAGATCTGAGTCGCACTGATTCTTGTGCCCTTTAAGCCGAAAGGTGTGTTTTTGTGCGTATAGGCAGAAACGGTCCGCTCGGACTTTTTGATCCCCCCAGTGGTCAACCATTGGCCATAATAATAATGCGACGACGAGGTCCTGCCGTCGTTGTTCATGAATCCATAGATTTCGTAGCTGACGCCGCGAAGGTCTGCGTCGTAGGTGCTTGGGCTTCGCGCGTACTTCATATTGGCCTGGTGCAGCATATCAACCAACACTGTGCGCCCGTTCATGGGGTGCTTTGTTTCATTGGTCCCGATGAAATCCTGCGTCGAGGGGCAGACGAAAACCGACTGGGCTTTTGCCGCCGGGATATATTCTGGATAAAGCCAGGTGAGATCGTCGTCCACATCATCATGTGTCCCGTTCAGATAACCGTGGGAATCGTCCTGGCTATACATCACCATGCCGAAGCCCATTTGCTTAAGATTGCTAATGCACTGGGTGCGTTTGGCGCGTTCCTTGGCCCGGGCGAGCGTGGGCAAAAGAATTGAGGCGAGGATGGCGATAATGGCAATCACCACCAGTAGCTCAATGAGCGTGAACCCCTGATGTGGTGCTCGCAGATCGTTTCGTTTCATTAGGGCCAAGTCATCGCCTTTCCTGCTAAATGGTCAGGCCATTTGTAGCAGATGACCGACGGGATTACAAGCCTGCGGCAAGAAAACCGGCGAGCGTCCAGGGCCGATTCAATAGCGCGCGAGAAAAGACCGTAGCCGCCGAGGTGAGGAGGCAGGACTTTAGCTGGCACTCGAGTTCGCCGTCCTCACGTCGGCGGCTACAAATCTTGCCTGGTGAGCGCTGGAAAGAATCTGGACGGAGGACCATCGCCTGAATAGCTTCCGACCCAAGGTCATGAATTTATCTCGAAAGGATTTTTTGTTACGGTCGGGAGCGGCCGTCTTCCCGATTTCCCTGGCAACGGCAGGCGCTTCATTGGCCGCGGAGAAAATGTCGCCCCCCGCGGGCGACGCACAATTCGACGTTCGCCAATTCGGCGCCAAGGGCGATGGCGAGACCAAAGACACCCAAGCGCTCCAGGCGGCGATGGACGCCGCCGGCGTTCGCGGCGGGACAGTTTATCTGCCGCCCGGCCGGTACCTCTCCGGCACCGTGCGTTTCAAGAGCCATGTCACGGTCTTTCTGGACGCGGGCGCAACCCTGGTGTTCAGCCCGGACAAGGCGGATTTCGAGCCTTACGAGAAATTATCTTTTCATCCGCCGGACGACTACGAGACCACGGATTTTCACTATGCGCTGTTGCGCGGTCAGGATGTCGAACACGTAACGGTGGCCGGCCCGGGAATGATCGAGGGCAACCGGACGAAACGCGGCGGCCCGAAGCCACTCGCATTCAAAAATTGCCGCCACGTCACCGTCCGCGACATCACCATCCGGAATTCGCCAAACTACAACATCAGCCTGCTAGGTTGTGAATTCGTGGACATTCTCGGGGTCACCATCCTCAACGGTTATTGCGATGGAATTGACCCGGATTCGTGCCGCTTCGTGCGCATCGCCAACTGCTACGTCGAGTCGTGGGACGATGCGATCGTGCCCAAGGCCAGCTTCGCGCTGGGTCGCCCCGCCTTGACCGAGCACCTGACCGTCACGAACTGCGTCCTGACAACCGCCTGCAACTGTTTCAAGCTCGGCACTGAATCGTGCGGCGACTTCAAGAACATCACCGTCAGCAACTGCGCCATGTTCGGCCGGCCCGACTTATGGAGACGGAACCCCAACTCCGGCATCTCTCTCGAAATGGTCGATGGGGGACACCTCGAGCGCGTCACGGTCTCCAACATTGTCATGGCAGATATCCAGACGCCCATCTTCGTGCGCCTGGGCAACCGCGGCCGGGCGCAGGCTCCGCCGACCGCCGGTTCCCTGCATGACGTCTCTATCGCGGACATTTGTGCCACCGGTGCAAGTCGTGCCTCTTCGATCACCGGAATTCCCGGTCATGCCGTAAGCAAAATCACCCTCAGCAACGTCCGAATCTCGACCCGCGGCGGCGGTTCGGCCGAGCAGGCCAGCAAGGACGTGCCCGAACTGGAAGCGAAGTACCCGGACGCCGATATGTTCGGCGTGCTCCCTGCGTACGGCCTTTTCTGCCGCCACGCTGACACACTCGTGATCGAGAATATGCATCTTCACCTGGAGCAGCTTGAGGCCCGGCCGGCGGTGATCATCGATCGGGCGGTCAACGTGCAGCTTCGTGGTTGTTCGGCTGCCGCGCCTTCCGGAGTCGAGCCCGGCTTTTGGCTGCGCAATCTCCGCGGCTGTTTGCTCCAAGGCCTGTGCGCTCAACCTGGCACGCAAAACTGTATCAAGGTTTCTGGCGAACAGACTTCGGCCGTTCGCGCCGTCGCCAACGATTTCACCGAGGCGACTGCGGCGTTTCAATTGGGTGGTGAGGTCCCCTCGACCGCGCTGCGCCAGCAAGCGAACCTCCTGCCTGTCTGACGATCCGGATGCCGGGCTTGACTCGCGACGACGTTCAGATAGCCTTGCAGCGCCGTCGCCAGAGCATCCCGGTCATCGCGCTCTCGACTGAAGCCGACGAAACAGCCCCACGAGCGCGCTCATCAGTCAGGAGCGGTAGCTGTCTTCCGGAATCCGGTGGACGCCCAGGCGCAGCTCGACCCTATTCGGTCGGCGCTGCGGTTGTGAGCGCGATGCCCGGATCCATTCAACGCGGACCACAAACAAAAGTGACGCGAGCGGCGCGCAAACAGAGCATCAGATCAAAACCGAAAACATGAAATCAAATCGAAAACTCGAACACTACGGCTTGTCACTGCTCGTCGCGACGAAGCGATGCGTAGTCGGGCTGACGGCCGGCGCGGCGCTCTTCGGCGCGCTCGCCCCGGCCCAGGCGGCGGACAAGAAACCCAACATCCTCATCATCTGGGGAGACGACGTCGGTTACTGGAACATCAGCGCCTATAACCAGGGTATGATGGGTTACAAGACGCCGAACATTGATCGGATCGCGAAACAGGGCGCGCTTTTCACCGACTGGTATGGCCAGCAAAGCTGCACCGCCGGGCGCTCGTGCTTCATCACCGGCCAGGTCGGCTTCCGCACCGGCATGTTGAAGGTCGGCCTGCCCGGTGCGCCGGAAGGACTCAAGGCGCGCGACGTAACCATCGCCGAATTGTTCAAGGCGCAAGGCTACAAGACCGGCCAATTCGGCAAGAACCATCTCGGCGACCGGGACGAGCACCTGCCCACCGCCCATGGTTTCGACGAATTCTACGGCTCGCTCTATCATCTCAACGCCGAGCAGGAGCCGGAGCACCCGGACTATTTCAAAGACCCGGAGATGCGGAAGAAATTCGGCACGCGCGGCGTGCTGCATAGCTGGGCCAAGCCGGACGGGACGCAAAAGATCGAGTTGACTGGCCCGCTCACGATCAAGCGCATGGAAACGGTGGACGAGGAGTTCACCAAGGAAGCGCTGCGCTTTATGGAAGAATCGAAGAAGGAAAACAAACCCTTCTTCCTCTGGTGGAACTCTACTCGCATGCACATCTGGACGCACCTCAAGAAAGAATCCGAGGGCAAGACCGGCCTGGGTGTCTATCCCGACGGCATGGTCGAGCACGATGCGATGGTCGGCCAGGTGCTCAACAAACTCAAAGAACTGGGCCTCGAAGAAAACACGATCGTCATGTATTCCACCGACAACGGCGCCGAAAAGATGAGCTGGCCCGACGGCGGCACCTCGCCTTTCCGCAACGAGAAGGCCAGCAACTGGGAGGGGGCTTATCGCGTCCCGTGCCTCATGCGCTGGCCCGGGGTGATCCAGCCCGGCACGGTACTCAATGACATTTTCGCCCACGAGGACATGCTGCCCACACTCATGGCCGCCGTCGGCGTCGCCGACGTGAAAGAGCAGTTGCTCAAAGGAATGAAAGTCGGCGACAAGACCTTCAAGGTTCATCTCGACGGCTACAATATCACCGAAGCGCTCGCCGGCAAAGCGCCCAGCCCGCGCCACGAGTTCTTTTACTTCAACGACGACGGCTCGCTCGTCGGCTTGCGTTACAATCAATATAAAGTGGTCTTCGCGGAGCAGGAGCACCACGGCTTTGACGTGTGGCAAGAGCCTTTCAAGCCACTGCGATTGCCCAAACTCTTTAACCTCCGCTCAGACCCGTTCGAGACCGCGGACCATGAAAGCATCGACTACGAGCATTGGCGCATTGATCATGTCTTCGTAATGGTGCCGGCGCAGCAGTACGTGGCTCAGTTCCTCTCCACCTTCAAAGAATTCCCACCGAGCCAAAAGCCCGGCAGCTTCTCGCTGGACAAGGTCCTGGAAGCGCTCCAGAGCGGCACCCAGGGCAGTGGCAACTGAGCAGCGCTCGTTGGACTTGGAAAAGGGCTCAGGGCCGCGTCCTGCTCGTCCAGGACACGGCCGGCCCAAATCGGACCTGGAAATGTGGCGACAGCTGGACCGCTTCACGCAGAAATTCGCCCGCGACTTAGCAAATGATTGCCGGTGGCGCTCTGGTCATGCAAACGATTTTGCGTCACCAGGCCCCTCTCGACCATCCGTCAGAGCTTCTCGGCGGGTGTAAATGGCAGACCGCGCTCTCCCTTGAATAGTTTCTTTAGCCGCCGGTCGTCGGGACCCGATTTACGGCGAACGCCTCCGGGAGCGACCAATCCGCTGCTCTCGCGGCGCGCACGTCGTCCTTTTAACCAATCTTCCCAACTGATCGCTGTTTCAATCGGAATCGAGGGGGTTTCTGATTTTGAGTTCATTCGCAGTCTCTTCGACCAGTTTCTTGCAATCTTGAAAGTTACGATATTCTCGCAAGTTCGCAATCCGGCGGACTTCGTCCCAACTGACATCAATCTGTCCGCGAAGCATGCCGGAGAGCAGCATTTTGGCGCACGCCCGAGCGGTTTGATCTTCCTGCGGATAGACAGAAACCACGATGCGCTCGACCAACAGATCTTCGGGTTTCCTCAACCGGACGGTTCCGTAAGGAGCTTCGACTCGCCGATAAGGCGTGCGGGCAAAGCTTTCCGCCGGGCCGAGCAAATCCAGAAACATGCCCGCTATCTGCCAGTTGCGCGGCCCGCCTGTTGCCCCAAGCAAACCCATAACCTCCTGGCACTCACGGATAGGCAAAGTCGTCCGCGTGGTATGACACAGGTCCAAGTCCCCGGAGACATAGGCGCCTTCGGTCAGGATCTCGATAGCCGAGCCTCCCACGACCACCAACTCTACGCCGCGCTCAGCCCAAAGCGAGCTGCAAATCGACGCCAACTTCAGGCTTTTTACCGTCGGGTCCTGCTCGGCACTTATATCTGCCAAAGCAGTCTGGATTTTTTCTCTGTCCATGGCCTGAGCCTAAAGGCGAACTGGACTGCGGGCAAGGACACGCTACGAGGTGCGAGAATCGGCCTGAATCCGCGCAGGCTGACCCGAGCCTGATGGAAGACTAAACAGAAGCAAACAGAGAGAACCGAGAACACAAAAAAATGATCGCCGTCCAACCAGACCGAAAGGTCATAACCATCAAAAACATCACGAAGACTCTGACCCTCGTCGCCGTTGTGGCAGCAATTGCCGTTGCCTCGACCGCTCACGCACAAAACCTAACGCCTGCGGAAGCGCGCGCCATCGCCAATGAAGCCTACATCTACGGCTTCCCGTTGGCGGACAACCGTTTCCACATTGGCCGCGTGCTCGATCATCTCAAGGAAATCGGCAAGCTGGACAACACCCTCGTGGTCTTCCTCCCCGACAAGGGCGCGGAGCCGACGGAACCCGACCAACTCGTCTCGACGGTCTTCAACGAGCAAGCGAGAAAATGGTTCCTCGCGAACTTCGACACGCGGCCAGAGAACTGGGGCCGCAAGGGCTCTGTCTGCGACTATGGCGCCGCCTGGGCGCAGCTCGGCTCGACGCCCTTCCGATTTTACAAGGCGTGGACCTCCGAGGGCGGCATCCATTCGCCGGTCATCATCGCCGGCCCCGGCGTGAAGCAAGGTGTCACAAGCCCCGGCGTAATGCACGTGACCGATCTTGTGCCGACGTTCCTTGAGGTCGCCAGCGCGCAGCATCCTGCGACGACGGACAAAAAGCTCGCGCCGCTGCTCGGCAAATCGCTCACGCCGCGACTCGCCGGAAAAACAGTTGCGGTCCGCACCGATAAGGACTGGATCGGCGAGGAGCTTTTCGGCAATCGCATGGTGCGCCAGGGCGATTGGAAGCTCTGCTACATCCTCAAGTCCGCCGGTGGCACGGGCGATTGGGAACTGTTCAACATCGAGACCGACCCCGGTGAGACGCGCGATCTGTCCAAACAAGAACCCGCCAGGCGCAAGGCGTTGCTCGCGCGGTGGAAAGAATACGTGAAGGAAAACGGCGTGCTCCTGACCGGCGACGGCCCGTTCAAGAAGAAGGGCGACGTGGCCGAACTTGATGAGTGATCCGGGGCAAAGGCATACTCGATGCAAACGACGAGCGAACACCGCGTGCGCCCAATGTTGCAGTGGATGTATTGATGAACGTCACGCGCATGAAAATCAAACCACGGAAATGCAAGTCATCTTGAAATCACACCGATGCTCCGATGGGTGGAACGGATGGGGATGCTCGCCTCACGATTTTGGTCTTGTCGCCGAGTTGAATTTGTTCAATTCTCCCGCCGTTCGGAAGAACTGGAACCGCAGGCCACCAACATGAAAATGAGCTTGCTGAATTGCAGGGCGCGGCCAAGCGCAGTCTTCGTAGAATTGATTTCTAGCACGAAACGAGGGCGTTCTCCAGGGCAAGACGGACATCACCGTGTTCGGCCAGAAGTAAGACTCTCAAACCTAAACCTCAACCAAACAAATCTATGAAAAACAAACTCGCAGTTCTCACCACGCTGCTCACCGCCAGCCTCGCATTGACAGCGTCGGCGGCCAAACAACCCAACCTCGTCCACATCGTCGCCGACGACCTCGGCTGGAAGGATGTCGGCTTCAACGGCTGCACGGACATCAAGACGCCGAACATTGACAAGCTCGCGTCCGGCGGCGCCAAGTTCACGCAATTCTACGTGCAGAACATGTGCACGCCCACGCGCGCGTGCCTGATGACGGGCCGTTATCCCTGGCGCTACGGGCTGCAAACGATCGTCATCCCCACCGCCGCCGGTTACGGCCTCGACACGAGCGAGTTCACCATGGCGCAATGCCTCAAGGAAGCCGGTTACGGCACCGCCATCATCGGCAAATGGCATCTCGGCCATGCCGACTTCAAGTATTGGCCCAAGCAACGCGGCTTCGATTACGCCTACGGCGCGGTGATCGGCGAGCTGGATTATTTCGAGCACGGCGAAGCCGGCGTGCTCGACTGGTTCCGCAACAACAAACCCGTCCACGAAAAAGGCTACACCACGCAGCTTATCGGCAAGGACGCGGTGAAATACATCAACGCGCAGAGCCCGGACAAGCCGTTTTACCTCTACCTCACGTTCAACGCCCCGCACACGCCCTACCAGGCGCCGAAGGATTACATTGATCGTTACAAGAACATCGCCGAGCCGACGCGCCGCACCTACTGCGGGATGGTTTCCTGCCTCGACGACGAAATCGGCAAAGTCGTCGCCGCGCTCGACAAGAAAGGTCTGCGCGGTAACACGCTCATCCTTTTCCACAGCGACAACGGCGGCACGCGCGACGCGACGTTCGCCGGCCAGATGACGGACATGTCCAAAATCGTTCTCCCGTGCGACAACGGCCCGTATCGCGGCGGCAAAGGCACGCTCTTCGAAGGCGGCAGCCGCGTTTGCGCCTGCGCCAACTGGCCCGGCCACATCAAGCCCGGCGTCGTGGATGGAATGATTCACGCCGTGGACCTTTATCCCACGCTGGCCGCCTTGGCCGGCGCCTCCACCGCCAGGTGCAAACCGCTCGACGGCATGAACGTTTGGGACACAATCGCTGAAGGCAAACCCTCGCCGCGAACGGAATTCATCTACAACGTCGAGCCATTCCGCGGTGCCGTTCGGCAGGGCGATTGGAAGTGCATCTGGCGCACGCTCATTCCCACGAGCGTGGACCTCTACAACCTTGCCGAAGACCCCTACGAGAAAAACAACGTCGCCGCCGCGCATCCCGACAAAGTGGCCGCGATGGAGGCGCGCCTGGAGGAATGCGGCAAGCAATCCGCGAAGCCACTCGCCCTGAAGTGGGTCGCCGGCGTGGCCAATGCCCACGCCACACCGTTGATCGCCTCCGAAGGCGGTAAAGGCCCCGCGCTGATCGGCGGCGGCCCCTCGCTCACCGACGAAGGCTTCGGCGAAGGCGAGGCCGGTGCCGCGCATCACTGATTCAACGCGAGGAAACGGAGAGAACAGAGAATAAAATCTCAAAACTTCGTTTCCCCTGTTCGCTCCTGTCAACAAAAGGGAAAAATCATGCAACGAACGTTTCGATTCGCCGTCGCACTCGCTCTCGCGTTGCCGCTCGTTGCGGTTCGCGCCGACGAAGCCGACGACAAAGCGGCAGCCGCCGAACTCGCCAAGAAACTCCAGAATCCGGTGGCCAGCCTCATTCAAGTCCCGATCCAGAACAACTGGGATTTTGGCATCGGTTCGGCCAACGCGATGCGTTATACGGCGAACATTCAGCCAGTCGTTCCGTTCTCGATCAGCGAGGATTGGAATCTCGTCACGCGGACGATCCTTCCGGTGGTTTATGCGGAGTCGCCAGTCAGTGGCGGGCGGGACGCGTGGGGCCTAAGTGACACTGTGCAAAGCTTCTTCCTCTCGCCCAAGGCGCCGACGAGCGGCGGTTGGATTTGGGGCGCCGGTCCAGTGTTCGCCTGGCCGACGGCGACCGACAGCGCGCTGGGTTCAGGCAAATGGGGCGTCGGACCGACCGCAGTGTTTCTTCGCCAGGACAGCGGCTGGACTTACGGCCTGCT
>CAYUPI010000091.1:0-16398 GCA_964446585.1 uncultured Verrucomicrobiota bacterium | reverse complement strand
GACAATGGCGCGAACCAGCCGGGGCCTGATAAATTAGCTAACAGTCCGAACGCTCTCCCACGATCCCAAACCCTGAGGCCGGGCAGCTGGTGGCAAGCGTGGTTCATGGATAATAACGGGCCGTGCCACACCGTTGTCAAATTTTTTGGCCATCGACCCCCCCTCTCCTTGGAGCTGCTTGATGAACGTGTCATTCGTCCGATTTGTGATATTCAATCCCTGAATTTCTCTAGCTTGGAGATCAGTTTGAGAATGCGGCGTTCGGTGTGAGTTAAGGAGGTCCAAGCCGGGGCTTTCCGCGACGCAGCGCGCGGAGCGCGCCTCTCTCCATGTCAAACGGCCTCTGGTGGCCTAGCCTGTGTGCTTGTGGGGCGCTTGGCGCAGTGGTTAGCGCGTCTCGTTTACACCGACTAGGTCGGGGGTCCGAGTCCCTCAGCGCCCACCATTTTTGAAGGCAGAAGGTAGAATGCTTCCTGCCGGTGCGCCGCCGCGGTGCAAGGTCGGGTTCTGTCCTGGGACTTTGGCGGTCCAGAGCGGCGACGCTTTAAACCGGATGGCCATCATGGTTGTCATCCCGGAGCTTCAGAAGCCAAACCCGCATGCCTCACACGTCAAGGCGCTTGCGTGATGTGATTCACAACAGCTTAGCCACCTCTGCCAACAGTTGGTCAGGCAAGAACGGCTTTTGCAGAACTGCAACCGCTCCCAGGCGCTGAGCGGCGGACAGCATGGGCATGGCGGTGGATTTCCCACACATGGCTATGATGCGCACCGTTGGAGCTTCTTTACGAAGTTGAACGATGGTCTCCAAGCCTTGTTGAATCGGCATGTACATGTCAGTGATGACTAAATCAGCGGGCTGAGTGCGAAACTGTTGCACCCCCTCCCTGCCGTCCGCGGCCAGGACGACTTCATGGCCGGCCGATTGGAGCGTCTGCGCAAGCAACGATCTCATGTCGGCGTCATCATCTATGACAAGAATCCGCGGCATAGCTCTCCAGGTCCCGAGCATGGGCTCGGTCATGAAAAAGTTCAAACCGTTTTCTTAAGGCAAACTGGGCGCATCCAATTCCTTCGTTTATTGGCCCGGCCTTCGTGCGGAAGGAGCTGATTCACTTGCCCAGCCATAAGCGAATGCTGCGAGATTACGCTTTTCGAGTCGATGCGACTCGCTAAGCTCCGCCCGATGAGCGAGGTCACGCAAATTCTCGACCGCGTGCAGCAGGGCGATCCCAAGGCGGCGGAGGAATTGCTCCCACTGGTTTATGACGAACTCCGGAAACTGGCGGCGGCAAAAATGGCGCAGGAGGCGCCGGGACAGACGCTGCAAGCCACCGCGCTGGTTCACGAAGCGTGGCTGAGGCTGGTGGGAGGAAACGAGCAGCACTGGAACAGCCGTGGCCATTTCTTTGGCGCCGCCGCCGAAGCCATGCGGCGGATTCTGGTCGAACGCGCGCGCAAGAAGGCACGCGTGCGCCACGGCGGCGGATTGGATAAGGTGGACTGGGACCACGTGACCATCGCGACGGAGGATGGGGACGATACCGTTTTGGCTATTCATGAAGCGCTTGAAAAACTGGCGGCGGAGTCGCCGCAGAAGGCCGAGATTGTAAAGCTGCGCTACTTCACCGGGATGGAACACGAGGAGATCGCTCAAGCCCTCGGAATTTCCGAACCGACCGTGCGGCGGCATTGGGCTTACGCCCGCGCGTGGCTTTATGCGGAGCTAAAAAAGAAATTTGAGAATGACTGAGCGTTTCGCTTCGAAAATGACGCACTGATTTGAGAATATGTAAAACCGGCGCGACCTGAGATGATCGAAGACCAACAGAGTCTCGAAGAAGCGCTCTTCGAAATGGCAGAACAAAAATCCTCGCCGTCGGACCGGGCGGCTTTCCTGGATGGGGTCTGCCGCGACAACCCCGCTTTGCGCGCACGGCTTGACGTCTTACTTGAAGGCCATTTTCGGGCCGCGAAGTTTTTGACGCAAAAGGCCAACCCTCCCACGTCATCGGAGATGGCTGCGGAGCTTGCTTTGAAGAGCGCCGACTTTCGAGCAAACGAAGAGCCGGCCCAAACGATCGGCCGTTACAAGCTGCTGGAGAAAATCGGCGAAGGCGGCTTCGGCGAAGTCTGGATGACCGAACAGCGTGAGCCGGTCAAACGACGCGTCGCGCTCAAAATCATCAAGCTGGGCATGGACACGCGGCAAATCGTCGCCCGGTTCGAGGCCGAACGTCAGGCGCTGGCGCTCATGGACCATCCGAACATTGCCAAGGTCCTCGACGCTGGTGCTACTGACACCGGCCGGCCGTACTTCGTCATGGAACTGGTGCGCGGCAGCAAGATCACCGAATACTGCGACAAGAACGCCCTGCCGATGCGCGAACGGCTGAAGTTGTTCATCCTCGTTTGCCAGGCCATTCAACATGCGCACCAGAAGGGTATCATCCATCGTGATATCAAACCCTCGAACGTTTTGGTCACATTACACGACGGCGTGCCGGTGCCGAAGGTGATTGACTTCGGCATCGCCAAAGCGACTCAAGGCGAACTGACCGATAAGACCCTGTTCACCCAGTTCCAGCAGTTCATCGGCACCCCAGCCTACATCAGCCCCGAGCAGGCCGAGACCAGCGGACTCGATATCGATACCCGGAGCGACATCTATTCGCTGGGGGTTTTGCTCTACGAACTGTTGGTGGGCCAGACGCCTTTTGACGCGAAGGAGATGATGAAGGGCGGGCTGGACGCGCTGCGGCAGCTCATCCGCGAAAAGGAACCGGTCAAACCCTCGACCAGGTTCAAGACCCTGCCTGCGGTGGAGCTCACGACGACGGCGCAACGCCGGCAGACCGACGCGGTGAAACTTACCCACCTGATCCGCGGCGATCTGGACTGGATCGTCATGAAGTGCCTGGAGAAGGATCGCGCGCGCCGTTACGAAACGGCTAACGGGCTGGCGTTGGATCTCCAGCGCTACCTCGCCAATGAACCGGTCGCGGCGCGGCCACCCAGCGCCCTATATCGCGTTCAGAAAACCGTTCGCCGGAACAGGTTGGCCTTTGCCGCAGGCGCTCTCATATTGCTCGTGCTGCTCTCTGGCGTAGGGGTCGTAATTTTTGTGCAACACCGCGCGAATCAGGAATATCGCGAGCGTCTGTACGTTTCCGAACTCAACCTTGCTGGCACCGCCTGGCAGGCCGGTCAAACCGCACAGATGGTCGCCCTGCTCGATCGATGTCCGCCCGCTCTACGGCATTGGGAATGGGATTTTCTCCAGAGACAGGCCAATCGATGGAACGAAACAGTAATCCTTACCGCCACCAATCTTGTCGGTGCCATGCTTTCGGCTGATGGGCGTCTGGCCGCAATAGCCGCAGGTGACGTTATTCAAATCCGCGATTTTCCCAGTGGGCAATGGCTTCTCGACATCCCATTCAGTGTCCAGTGGTACTCCTATTTCGTAGTCTCGACTCGTGATGATTACCTGGCCACGCTCGACAGACGAGACGGGGCCATCAGCGTTTGGAGTATGCGCGCGGGGGAGCGTGTGGCCACGATGAAACACGGCGGCTTTGTCGATGCGCTTGGCTGGTCTGCCGACAGTCAGGAGTTGGCTTCCGGCGGCAACGACAGCACCATTCATTTGTGGAATCCAGAAACCGGTCGCCACCTCCGGAGCTTCTCCACAACCGCGCCGGTCCACGCCCTCGCCTTTTCGCCGGATAACAAAACCCTCGCCGTGGGAACTGCCGCGAGCAGCGTCCAGTTGCTCGACATTTCCTCAGGCGCCGTAAAGCGCTCGTTTCAGACGCACGAAGGAGTTGTCAATCTGTTGAAGTTCAGTCCCGACGGTCGCAACCTGGCCGTCGGAAGCTCCTCACCTGAAGGTGGCGCACGCGATTTCCGGCTCTGGAGTCTTGAGGAGGAAGGTTCCCTTGAACTCGGCAACACCGCCAATGCTGTATCATTCAGCACCGACGGCCGGCAGCTTCTCGTGCGCGATGACACCGGCACGCTTCACCTCTGGAACCTGAATCGGCGCTCCGAGCTCGACCGCTTTTCCGCCCGCGCTCAATGGGCCGAATTGCTCCCGGATGGCCGTGTTTTTTCCGGCGCAAGGGACGGTAAGCTCAGTATCTGGCAAACCGGACCTTCCAGCCTGCAGCAGCTTAAAGGTTATCCCAACGTCTTGCGCACCCTGGCCTTTACTCCCGAAAGTCAATGGCTCCTTGCCGCCGGCATGGATCGCCAGGTCTTTGTCTGGAATGCTCGCGACAACCAGTTGGCGGGCATTTACACTAATCACCTCGCGAGTGCGTTCGCCGTGGCTTCCGGCCCTGACGGCCGCGTTGCCACCACCAGCTTCGACCGTATGGTCCAGGTCTGGGACCCTGCCTCCCGGCGTATGCTTTGGCAAACTTCTCTCGCGCCAGCCAGGGATGCCTATTGGCTTGTCTATTCTCCGGACGCCCGGAAACTTTACATCGCCAGCCACCGGGGCACAGTGACTGTCCTTGACGCGACGACAGGGAAGCGGTTGAACGCGATCAATGATCTGGGGGGAGACAATATCCTAGACGGACTGGCCATTTCGCGCGACGGTCGCCTGCTCGCGATCTGCCAAAAGGTAAAGTTGAGTGTCTGGTCAACCGATGGCTTGCGCAAACTCTGGGAGTCTCCCGCCAACCCGGAACGCTGCGCCGCCTTCAGCCCGGACGGCAAATGGCTCGCCACCGGCGACCAGGACGGCACCGTGAGCCTGTGGAATGTCCCTGCTTCTGGGCGCGTCCGCCGAATCTTGAGCGGTCATACCGCATCCGTCTCGGGCGTGAGCTTCCATCCCGACGGCAGCCGCCTGGTTTCCTGTAGCTTTGATGGACAGGTTAAGGTGTGGGAATTGAAGTCCGGCGCCGAACTGTTAACTCTTCCCCTGCCTGGCGGTGTCAAGGCCTGGCATGCCCTATTCAGCCCAGATGGAAAAACTATCGCTGCGGCCGGTGCTGACGGCATCGTGACGCTCTGGAAAACGGAGTAACGGCGTGGAAACCAAAGCGCCAGAGGGGCTGGCGCAATCCAGAACCTGGCGGAATTCTCAACCCCTCTGCTGGTCGCGAGCGCATCTGAGCCTGCTGTAGTCCTCTACGCTTTTCCGCCTCCTACGAGAGAATTCACTTTACCTGATCGTTTTGGACACGAAACGGCGCACTGAGGGACAGAGGCGCTCGAACGCCAACAAAACAAAGAAACCTTCTGATCAATCTGATACGGCGCAGCCGCCACACTCTGCATTTATGAAAAGTACGACACCCGCTGCTTTACTCCTGATCCGCGCAACGCTCTTGTTGCCGCTCGGCCTTGCAACCTCGACTATTCAACTTTCAGCGCTGGGCCAGAGCTCCGCTTTTACCTATCAAGGCCGGCTCAATGACGGCGCAAATCCCGCCGACGGCAATTACGATTTGCAATTCACCATTTACGACGCTCTCACCGGCGGCGGTGTGCAGGGCGGGCTGCTGACCAACGCACCGACCAGCGTAAGCAACGGGCTGTTCACGGTGACGCTCGATTTCGGCGCAAGCCCCTTTACGGGGGCGGACCGCTGGCTGGAGATTGGCGTGCGCACCAATGGCAGCGCAGGCGCATTCCAAACGTTGACTCCGCGCCAGCAACTGGCCGCCACGCCGTACGCCACGCGCGCGGCCAAGGCCACGAGTTTCACCGGATCGGTTTCCGACGGCCAGCTCTCGGCCAATATCGCGCGGCTCAATGCGAACCTGACCTTCAACGGCGTGGTTGATTTCAGCAACACTTCAAACAATTTCTACGGCAGCTTCAGCGGCGACGGCGGGGGATTGACCAATCTCAACGCGGCCACTCTGACCGGAACCGTGGGTGACGCCCAGCTCTCCACCAACGTGGCACTGCGCGCGGGCGGCAATATCTTCTCCGGCAACCAGCAAGTGTCAGATGCCTTGATTGCCGGGCCCGGAGCCCTCGACCAGCAGCAGAGCACATTCGACCACGCCGGTGGCGGTCCGGACAACTGGCAGTCCTTCACCGCGGGGCAATCGGGGGCGCTCGCCAGGATTGACCTGGAAGTCGGTACGCCCCTCCTCTCAGGGAGCAGCTCGCCGGGCACAATCCGCATCTACGCGGGCGAGGGCACGAACGGAGCCTTGCTGGCTACCCAATCCGTCATTTTTTCGAATGTGTTCAGCACCTTTCAATCGTTTCCGCTCAGCGTGCCGCCCCCGGTGCAGTCGGGCAGCAAATACACCATCCGGTTCAGTGTTCCGGTGTCGCAGGTCACTTGGGTTTACCAGCATGACAGCAACCCTTATCCTAGTGGAAGGTCGGACATTAACCCGCTTTTTGATTATTTGTTTAAGACGTACGTCGCTCCCACGGCGACTGGCACCATACTGACTGTCAGCGCTCCGGGTTTTTCCGGCAACGTTGGCGTCGGCACCAATCTTCCCCAGGCCAGACTGCACGTGGTCGGCAATGTGCTGGCCAGCGGCACGTTTATGGGCGATGGCAGCGGACTGACCGGATTGAACGCTTCCGCCATCACCAGCGGCGCGTTCAGCGGCAACGGTAGCGGGTTGACTTCTCTCAACGCCTCGCAGTTGACCACCGGAACTGTGTCGGACGCGCGGCTTGCCGGAACATACTCCAGCGCGCTCACGTTGAATAATGCCGCCAACAACATTTCAGGCAACGGCGGCGGGCTGACTTCTCTCGATGCATCGCAGTTAACCACTGGCACTGTGTCGGACGCGCGGCTTGCCGGAACTTACGGCAACGCACTGACCCTGAACAATGCCGCCAATTCGATTGCCGGAAATGGCGCGGGGCTCACCTCGCTCAATGCATCAGAATTGAGCAGCGGCACGGTGGCCGATGTGCGGCTCTCGTCCAATGTCGCCCTCCTGAATGGTAACCAGACCTTCACCGGACAGAACACGTTCAGCAATTCGGTAGTCGGCGGCGGCGTTAGCCTGGACGCCAGCAGTGCCTCCGGCGCATTCAAACTCAAGAACGCCAGCGGCACTCGCGGTTGGTTCGGCCTGGCGCACGATTCAGGACAATTCAGCGCCGACGCTCTCGACGGCGACGCGGTGTTGCGTTCGGCAGGGAAGCTCTTGCTCCAGACAGCGGCAGGGGCTTCGGCGATTGCCGTTAACACTAACAACTTCGTCGGCATCGGCAAAATCAATCCGGCGACGACCCTCGACGTAAACGGCACCGTCACAGCCACTGCCGTGGGCGTCGGAACCAATTCACCGGCCACAGCGCTGCATGTCGCCTCTGCTGGTGACGCGGAGATAAGCGTGCAAAGCACCGACCCCGTAGGGCGTCGTTGGACTCTCCAAAGTAGCGGCGGTGGCACCCTCGGTTTGTTTGGCACTTTTCAAGTCATCGACCGCACCGCCGGCGCTTCGCGGCTGTTGATTGACACCAACGGCAACGTGGGCATCGGCACCAGCGGTCCGACCAACAAGCTGCACGTTAACGGAGGCGTCTCGGCCACAGCCTTCGTGACCACCAGCGACCGCAACGCGAAAGAGAATTTTGCGCCGGTGGATCCGCGCGAGGTCCTCGACAAAGTTGCCGGGTTGCCGATCTCGACCTGGAACTTCAAAACCATGAACGATGGCCGGCACATGGGACCTGTGGCGCAGGACTTTTACGCTGCCTTCGGCCTGGGCGGCGGCGATACCACGATCACAACTATTGACCCCGACGGCGTGACGCTGGCGGCGATCCAGGGGCTGAATGAGAAGGTCGACGTGCGAAGTGAGAAGTCAGAAGTCAGAATCCAAAATCTCGAATCCGAGAACGCGGAATTGAAGGATCGGCTGGAAAAGCTCGAACGTTCACTAAACGAGAAGAACGGAGGTGCGCGATGAGAACGCGAAGATGGAGAATGGAAAATGGAGGATGGCTTACGCTGTTGCTGCCGCTCCTTTCAGCTTTCAGCTTTCAACTTTCAGCTTTTTCCCAAACCTACTCGATTGATTGGTTCTCCATTGCCGGTGGCGGCGGGACGAGCACGGGCAGTGTTTATTCTATCAGCGGCACCATCGGCCAGCTCGATGCCGGCGGGACGATGACCGGCGGCGGTTATTCTCTTGCCGGCGGGTTTTGGGGTCTGATTTCCGTGCTGCAAACAGCCGGGCTGCCCAACCTGGCAATCAGCCATGCGGGCAGCAGCGTCATCGTCTCCTGGCCGGACACCGGCAATTACACCTTGCAGCAAAACGCCAACCCGGCGACGCCGGCGGGCTGGACCTCGATCGCCTTTTTCATCAGCACCAGCAACGGCATCAACAGCGTCACGATTACCCAGCCCACAGGAAAACTATTTTTCCGGCTGTCGAAATAGTGTTTATGACAGCCAGTCGTCTGGAAGTGCGTTAACCCTTACCATCCTCTGCTGCGACTGCCTTGGTTGTTGGCCGGAAAGGGCAACCTGGTCTCCTATCCGTATTAATCCGTGGTCGATGTGAAGCGTTGGGAGGCAGACCCCACATTCCTTGCTTATTTTGGCCGCCCTCGAGATGGTTTGAGCCACATGCATCACCTGGGCAAGGACAACGATGTGTGCCGTTCACCATTTGCGCGGGCGTTCTTGGAACTCCTGGCGCCTTGATCGTATCCCGGTCTAGGCCAGACTCGCAAGACGACCAAAGCCGCAAGTGTGCCTCTCGGGCCAGAACCATTTCTCCTGACGAGACTTCGCGACCGTGGCGTACTTGGGCGTAAAGCGTGCCACTACTGCCGCTGGTGGATGAGGAACTGCGCAAGCTGGCGGCACCGCCATTTGAAGACTTTCGTACTTTTCCGGTCTTGCTAATGTTGGATACATTTCCGTGAGCGATTATCAGCCTCATTTCGCAGCGAGTGGAAAAAGGCGATCAGAAGGCGGCCGAGGAGCTGTTGCCGCTGGCTTAGTGGCCTCGCCTGCTCGCGGTCCAGTCTGAAGTTTGAACGAACCATGCCGACGATGCTCGAACCTGTCCGTCCAATCGAACTGAATGAGATACGCGAAGCCCGTGAGCGTATCGCAGGAACCATCGTGCGCACCCCGCTGGTCCGCCTGGAATTGGGGCCGGGCTTTCCGGACATCCGGCTCAAGCTCGAAAACCTGCAGCCAATCAACGCCTACAAACTGCGCGGGGCGGCCAATGCCGTCGCGCTGCTGCCTGAATCCGAGCGGCGGCGCGGCGTGTGGACCATCAGCGCGGGAAACGCCGGTCAAGGCGTCGCCTACGCGGCACGCAAGGCTGGCGTGCCCTGCACCGTGGTGGCGATCGAGACGGCACCGGCCGCCAAACTCGAACGAATGAAAGCGCTCGGGGCAAAGCTCATTCTCGTGTCGTACACCGTCGCGTGGCAGACGCTCGAACAGCGGTCATTCCCGGGAGCGGAAGGCACTTTCGTCCATCCGTTTGATGACGACCATTTCATCGCGGGTCATGCCACTATGGGTCTGGAAATACTCGAAGACGCGCCTGACACGGCTGCGGTCATTGCGGCGATCGGCGGCGGCGGACTCATCTCGGGCGTCGGCAGCGCCATCAAAGCTCTCAAACCGTCGGTCCGAATTTGGGGCGCGGAACCGGAGACGGCCGCTCCCATGGCGCGGTCTCTGGCGGCGGGCTCTCCCCAGGAGTTCAAGGATTGGAAACCGTCGTTCGTGGACGGCGCCGGTGGTCAAAGCGTCTTCCCACGGATGTGGCAACGAATGAAACCACTGCTGGCCGGCAGTATCGTCGTCACCCTGGAACAAACCCGGAACGCCATGCGACTGATGGCGGAGAAGGCGCGCATCATCTCGGAAGGTGCAGGCGCCTTGCCATTGGCCGCCGCCTTAACCGGCCAAGCGGGCGCAGGACCGATTGTGGGCATCGTTTCCGGTGGAAACATAGATCTCAAGAAGTTCTCGGAGCTGATCGACTCAGGAACTGCCTGACCCGGAGTGGACTTATATGGACACACTTATCCCTCAATTTTTTTCACGGGTTAGGACACCTTCAATCTCCGACCGCTGGGGAATCGACTCTTGCCGCGAGCAGCTTTCCTCCTAAAATGGAAACATTGACCCAATGCTCGTTCCGATCGGAGTTAATACCTGGGGATTCAGCGACGCGCTCCCGCTCAATGACTGGAAAGCCTTTTCAGCGACTCGGTCATGAACTGTTCCGGCAATCCTTACGAAGCCGGCCTTGACAAGAATCCGGCCAACTACGCTCCGCTGACGCCGCTTTCGTTCCTCGAGCGAGCCGCACTGATTTATCCGAATCGCGTCTCGGTCATCCACGGCCGGCGCACCTTTACCTGGAAAGAAACCTACGCGCGCTGTCGCCGCCTGGCTAGCGCGCTGTCACGGCGCGGCATTGGCCCGGGCGACACGGTCGCGGCCATGCTCGCCAACACGCCGGAAATGTACGAGGCCCACTTTGGCGTGCCGATGACCGGCGCTGTGCTCAATGCACTCAATACACGGCTGGACAGCGGCTCCATCGCCTTCATGCTTCAGCATGGTGAAGCGAAGCTCCTAATCACCGATCGCGAGTTCGCGCCGACGATCCAAAAAGCGCTGGTGACCACGACTCAGCCCCCGCCGGTAATCGACGTGGACGATCCAGAATACTCGGGCGAGGGAAAGCGGTTGGGCGAGCAAGACTATGAGGGCTTTATTGCTGAGGGCGAGGGCGACTTCACCTGGCGTCGGCCACACGATGAGTGGGAGGCGATCGCGCTCAATTATACCTCAGGCACCACAGGCAATCCGAAAGGCGTTGTCTATCACCATCGCGGCGCCTATCTCACCGCGCTGGGCAACATCCTTGCCTGGAGTATGCCCCATTTCTCGGTTTACTTGTGGACGCTGCCGATGTTCCACTGCAACGGCTGGTGCTTCCCCTGGACGATGGCGGCAAATGCCGGTACCAACGTTTGCCTGCGCAAGGTCGATGCGGCGAGGATCTTTGCCTTGATCAAAGCGCACCAGGTGACGCATTACTGCGGCGCGCCCATCGTGCACGCGACACTTGTCAATGCGCCGGAAGAACTGAAAAAAGGCCTTGGGCACCAGGTCCATTGCCTGGTCGGTGGCGCCCCGCCGCCCGCCTCAATGATCGAAGGTATGCAACGCATGGGCTTTTGCTTAACGCACGTGTACGGGTTAACCGAGACTTACGGGCCCGCGGCAGTTTGCGCCAAACATCTGGAATGGGGAGGCCTGGAGCTCGGCGAGCAGGTGCGCCTCAACGGAAGGCAAGGTGTCCGTTACCCGGTGCAAGAGGGCCTCGAGGTGATGGACCCAATTACCATGCGGCCGGTGCCGTGGGATGGCCAGACGATGGGTGAGATCATGTTTCGCGGCAGCATCACGATGAAAGGTTATCTCAAGAACCCCAAGGCCACGCGCGAAGCTTTTGCCGGCGGCTGGTTCCATTCCGGCGATATCGCCGTGGTGCATCCGGACGGCTACGTCAAAATCAAGGACCGTTCCAAGGATGTGATCATCTCCGGCGGTGAAAATATTTCTTCGATCGAAGTCGAGGAGGTTCTCTACCGGCATCCGGCGGTGATGCTGGCCGCCATAGTGGCCAAGCCCGATCCCAAATGGGGCGAGACACCTTGCGCCTTCATTGAGCTCAAGCCAGGGGCGAGCGTGGCTGAAATGGAAATCATCCAGTTCTGTCGCCAGCACCTGGCGCACTTCAAGGCGCCAAGGGCGGTAGTGTTCGGCGAGCTGCCGAAGACCGCCACGGGCAAAATTCAAAAGTTCGCGCTACGCGAAAAGGCCAAATCTGCTTCGGCCATAGAGTAATGCAACCGCCGCAACCGCAGCCAATCCTCCTCCGCGACGAGACCGCAGGCGTGGTCACGCTGACCATGAACCGCCCGCACCAGATGAATCTGCTCACCCATGAGATGCTCGACGCATTGCAAGCAGCCTGCGACGCGATCGCCAAGGACAGCCGGCTGCGGGTCGTTGTGCTGGCGGGCGCCGGCAAAGCCTTCTGCGCCGGCCACGACCTCAAGGAGATCCGCGCGTTGGCGGAGCAGCCGAAGATCGAAAATCTTTTTCACAAGTGCAGCCGGATGATGGTGACGATCACCCGGATGCCTCAGCCGGTTATCGCGCGAGTGCAGGGCGCCGCAGCGGCGGCGGGTTGTCAACTGGTCGCGCAGTGCGATCTGGCGGTGGCATCGGATGTGGCGAAGTTCACCACTCCGGGCGTTAATTGGGGCTTCTTCTGCTCGACGCCTGGCGTCGCCGTCAGCCGCGTGCTGGCGCGCAAGCGAGCCATGGAGATGCTACTGACCGGTGAGGCGATCGACGCGAAAAAGGCGCTGGCGTGGGGACTCGTCAACCGGGTCGTTCCCGCTCCTCAACTCGACGCGGCGGTCGCGGACCTGGCAAAACAGATCGCCGCCAAGCCGCGTCAGACGGTGGCCGCAGGGAAGCGGGCTTTCTACGAGCAATTGGAGGCGAGCCTCGAGGGCGCCTACCAACTCGCGTCGCAAGTAAATGCGTGCAGCTTCGCGAGCGATGAGGGAAGGGAAGGGATGAACGCCTTTCTCGAAAAGCGTCACCCGAACTGGAACCAGTAGCAATGAAGCGCCACCGCGACTGACGTTCCGACATGCCCCCACCTTTGTCGCATTTCAACGCTTTAACGCTTCACTGCTTCGACGCCCCTCTTTCCATTAGCTCCCGCCCGTCTTTAATCCATAGTAATTCTGGTTTTCCTAGTCGCTTGGCGCAGTGGTAGCGCGTCTCGTTTACACCAGGATTGGGCTTGGTGGATTCACTATACCCTCGTTTGGACTCACGTGGACAAACCCCTGTAAAATCAGGGTCTTCCTGCATTCGCCGGTGGACCCATGTGGACTGAATTACCTCTCGGTTTATTTCACGGGTTAGGAGGAAGCGAAAGCCGGAGAACCCGGACTTCTTCACTACTGAACGAGCCGGACGCGGTAGTAGCCGGCTGCGGCGTTGGTGGCAGCGCCGATGTCGAGTCGGTTCGTGGCAACGACTCCCGCGCCGCTGAGGACAATCTGAGGTGGCAGGTCAACGAAAGTGTTGGTGAGACTGCCCGCGGCGGTTTGCAGCATATTGGTCCGGCCCGCGCCACACGTCCAGGTCACGCGCAGGCTGTTGCCCTCGCGCGCAATTGCTGTGATGTGGAAGGAGGACGCGCTGTCGGTGGGATCGGTGCCGGCCAGAAATTCGGCGAGGTTGCTTTGGCCATCGCCATCGGGATCGGCGGTTGGGGCGGCGTTGGGGCAGGTCACGCAACCGAAGTAATGGAACTGCCAGAGGTCCGGCAGGCCATCGTGATTAGCGTCAGGATCGAACGCAATGGGGACACAGGCGGAGAATTCGGATGTATTGTTGTTGGTGTCGGTGGCGGTCGCGGTCAGGAACTGGTTGGTCAGCACCGGCGTCGCCAGTGTGACTGTGAAGCTGGCATTGCAACTGGCGTCGGTGGTGACGTTGGTCGAGCCGAGAAACGTTTTGCCCTGGCCAAAGCCGGAAAGGTCGCACGCGACGTTCGCGTAAAAGTCGAGGGCGAAAGTTGTGTTGCTCGCGCTGTTGAGCGTGCCGCTGATGGTGGTGCTGCCGACCCGGTTGGTCACGGCCGTCAAGACCGGGAAGTTCTGCAAATTATTCGGGCCGGTGTCGGCGTCGCAGGCGTCGTTGGCGGTGACGCCATTGGTGAGCAAATCGATTCCGAGCGCGCTGTTGGAGAAGATCGAGTTGGCGCGGATGGCGTTGTTGGTGCCGGAGCCGACGCCGACACCGGCCAGCCCGTTAAATGCGATGAGGTTGCCTGCGCCGGCGTTAGTGCCGCCGATGATGTTCATCGAAGCATTGACGAGGAAAAGCACGCCGTTGCTGCCGTTGCCCAAAGCGGACAGGCCGGTGATGTCGGTGCCGATGAAGTTGCCTTCAATGCGGTTGGCGGTCGAGGTGGTGTTCGTTAGTAGCAGGCCGTTCTGAGAATTGCCGGAGATTAGATTGCGCGCCGCGGTCACGGTGCCGCCAACCAGATTGCCGGTCCCGATGATGACAACGCCGTGGTTCACATTCGGCAGCGCGCTGGTTCCGGTGATGTCGGTGCCGATGAGGTTGCCTTGAACGACCGAATTGCTTCCGCCGATCGCCAGACTGACGCCGCGCTTCGCGTTGCCGGAAATGAGATTGCCCGCGCCGGGCGCAACGCCGCCGACCGTGTTGCTGGGCGAGCTGATTTGGACGCCTGCAAACAGGTTCGGTACTGCTTTGGTGCCGGTAGGGTCTGTGCCGATAAAGTTGCCTTGGACGAAGTTGCCGATGGCGGTATTGGTGCCGGCGACGATCGCTCCGCGCATGGTGTTTCCGGAAAGGACATTGCGAGCGGCGGCGTTGGTGCCGCCGATGAGATTGCCTGAGCCGTTGAAAACCTGCACGCCGTCCACGTTGGGCAGCGAGTTGCTGCCGGTCAGATCGGTGCCGATGAAGTTGCCTTGCACCAGATTATTCGTGGCGGTGCCGGCGCTGCCGCCGATGAACACGCCGCGGAGGCCGTTTCCGGAAATGATGTTGCGGGCCGCAACGTTGGTGCCACCGATGAGGTTGCCGCCAGCGTCGCTAATGGACACGCCCTCGAACAAATTCGAGATCACGCGCGTGCCGGTTACATCGGTGCCGACGTAGTTCCCTTGAACGAAATTGCCGGTGGCGTTCGCGCCGGTGATGTAGATGCCGCTGCCCCGATTGCCCGACACGACATTGCCCGAGAATGGAGCAGCGGCGTTGCCGACAAGGTTGCTGTAGCCTGCAAAAATGCTGACGCCGCCGAACAGATTCGGCAGGTAATTGGTGCCGGTTACGTCCGTCCCGATCAAGTTGTTCATGATGAGGTTGCCGGTGCAGTTGGAGCCGGAGATGGCCACGCCGTCGGTGCCGTTACCGGAGATGAGGTTGCTCACGAACGGCGCGGGAGCGCCGATGACGTTGCCAGTCCCATCGAAAACGGCGACCCCCTCGAACCCATTCGGCACCGCGTTGGTGCCGCTCACGTCGGTGCCGATGAAGTTGCCCTCGACCAAGACGGCTGTGACGTTGGAGCCTGTGATGTCTATGCCGCGCTGCGCGTTTCCCGACACCAAATTGCGGGAGGCGGGCGCGCCGCCGCCGATGAGGTTGTTGGGCACGGTGATACCAATCCCATCCCCGCTATTGGTGACGGCGAGTTTGCCGGTCGGGTCGGTGCCGATGAAATTGCCTTCGATGAGGTTGCCGCCGTTGACGTACATCGCAATCCCGTCGGCGCTGAATCCGTTGATGACCAGCCCTCGCATGACGGAGTTGCCGGCGTTGATAGTAAGGCCGCTAACGCCGGCCCCGGCTGCGCTGCCGTTCAATTCGATCAACAACACGGCGTTGTCAGCGTTGCTCAGCGTGTTGGGGCCGGAGCCGGTTTGGGTGTAGCCGTCAATGACGACCGGGTCGGTGATGGCCGGCAGCGTCGAGACCGGCTTGATAGTGTGTACACCGGCACCGGCGATGTTGAAGTGGATTTCGTCCGGCCCGCCGCTGTTGACGGTGGCGTTGGCATTGGAAATGGCCTCGCGCAAGGAGCCTGCGCCGCTGTCGTTGGTGGTGGTGACGGTGAAGATGGCGGCCGGACATGGCAGAGCCGCTGCGACCAAGAGGGGAAACAGACCTTTAGCAGTTCTCGCCATAACTTTTTCTCCTTTTCAATTCATGGTTCGGTTTTGAAAGGCGCTAAAGCTCTTGCTCTTGCCAAATGATTCGGTTGGTTTGGGAAGCGCGCTCGTGACGGGCGAAATAAGAAGAGAGACTTGCCTGTGAAGACCCACAAGGGAGCCAATCGTTTCATAATCGGGTTGCAGCCTGGCCCGCTTCTGGTTTGGATATCGGGGTTTATTTTAGTCCTTCAAACGTCAGAAAAGCAAGGAAAATCAATGCCCGCGCAAACAAACGGAAGCGACTGAATTGTTCGCTCTTGTCAAAGCGAGGCAAGCGAGCTTAATCTTGGATGCAATTGGGGCGCTTGGCGCAGTGGTTAGCGCGTCTCGTTTACACGAACATCACAGCGATCGGACGTATGATCCCCTGATGCGGACTCATGTGGACAAACCTTCGCAAAATCAGGGCCTCTCCGCATTCACAGGTGGACCCACTTGGACTCAATTATCCCTCAGATTTTTTCACGGGTTAGGAGGAGGTTAGGAGGAAAAAAGAGCGACTCCAGTGAACGAAGGCCAGGCGCGGCGCTTCAGAGCATGCATCTCCGCCTGGCCGCAAGCAATGCCAAGCGGCCCATCACTGCTGCTGCACCGTGCGGTAATACGCCT
>CAYUPI010000090.1:0-16695 GCA_964446585.1 uncultured Verrucomicrobiota bacterium | reverse complement strand
ACCAACGTCACGCACGCCGATGGAGGCACCGCCTGCGCGTCAAATCGGACTTTCACCATCATCGTCACCGACACCTGCCTGAAGAAGGCGACCAACACGCTGACCTACACCTGGACGGCTGATACGACCCCGCCGGGGATCAGCGCGCCGCAAGGCACGACTCCTCTCGGCTGCAACCCCTCGAGCCTGCCGACTGATGCAGACGTCCTGGCTTTGGTGCGTGCAAGCGATAACTGCGCTCTCCTTTCAACCAACATAACGCATGTGGATGGAGGCACGACCTGCGCGTCGAATCGTGTCTTTACCATCGTCCTTACCGACGCCTGCCAGAATAAGGCAACCAACACGTTGACCTACACCTGGACGGCCGATACGACACCACCGGCCATCAGCGCGCCGCAGGGCACCATCCCGCTCGGGTGCAACCCTTCGAGCCTGCCGACTGATGCCGACGTCCTGGCTCTGGTGCGTGCGAGCGATAATTGCAGTCTGCTTTCGACCAACGTGACGCATGTGGACGGAGGCGCCGCCTGCGCGTCGAATCGTGTCTTTACGATCATTGTAACCGACGCCTGCCAGAATAAGGCTACCAACACGTTGACCTACACCTGGAAGGCGGATTCCGTAGCGCCAGTATTGAACGGCTGCCCGGCCAATGCCAGCTACCGACTTCTGGGCGACGTGCCCGCACCGGCACAAGTAACAGCCTGGGACAACTGCGACGGAAATCTGGACGTTAACCTGCGCCAAAGCACCAATGGCACGCCTTGCAACCTGGAAATAACCCGCACCTGGACTGTTACTGACAGCTGCGGTAACAGCGCGCAGTGCAGTCAGACGGTGACCGTGGTTGACACAAATGCACCGAGCGTGAACATCCTCAGCCCAACCAACGGGAGCGTATTCATCGCGCCCGCATCGTTTACAGTTCTGGCTGATGCACAAGACGTGGGTGGCGTCATTGCAACCGTCGCGTTCTACTCGGGAACGAACAAACTGGGCGACGCGAACAGCGGCGCTCCGTACTACGTCGTGGCCACTAACGTGCTGGCGGGTAGCTACACCCTGACCGCAACTGCGATAGATGCCTGCGGGAATGCCGCAACTTCGGCGCCCGTCAACATAACGGTCCTGCAGCAACTTCCCTTGACAGTCGTTGCTGCCATGCATTTCAACCCACAGACCGGTCTGTTCGAGCAGACCGTCCGCGTCAATAACCCGACTTATTCCACTTTCGATGCCATCCGAGTCTATGTTTATGGGCTAACGAATGGAGCGACCGTTTACAATCCGTCGGGAACTGACAGCGGTGTTCAATATGTGCAATCCTTCGCGCTGGTCACATCCGGCAGTTATGTGGATTTCGTCATCGAGTACTATGTGCCGAGCCGAGTGATGCCGAATCCGACGCTGGTACCGAAACTTGTCACGCCCTCTAGTCGCGCCAGCGCCAGCGGTACGCTTCAACACATCAATCGCGGCGTTATGCTACCGGACAAGACTTTCCTGGTCGAGTTCTCCTCGGTTTCGAATCGCCTCTACAACATCCAGTACAGTAGCGACCTGACGAACTGGGAGAGCGCTTACCCGTCGATTACCGGCAACGGCACCTTCATCCAGTGGATAGACAACGGCCAACCGAAGACGGAGAGCTCGCCGGCAACCGTCAAAATGCGGTTCTACCGCCTGCTCCTGTTGCCTTAACCGAGCAACCATAAGTGAGCCATCCATTTATGAACAATCGCTGCTATTGCCGCTCGATTATCTCCGCGGTGCTCTTCGCGGCTCCGGCGGCCCACGGCCAGGCAACAGCGCCCGACTCCACCAATGCCATGCCGCCGGCGAAGTTGGAAACACCACGCGCGGAGCTGCTCAATCAGATTAGTCTCAGCTATCGAATGGGCCTCAATATTACGGTCGATTTCAAGAAACTGGGTGGCTTCCCGCCCATCAGCGATCCCGGCCCAGCCACCGGCAGCACCTTTAACCGCAACTACGACAACGGCTCGTACAATCGCGTGGACATTTCGACGAATGCCGGCGGCCTAACTTGGTACTGGGGCTACCAGAATGCGAACCAGGTGCAGGGCAACTCCCTGATCATGGAGAGCTCTTCGTCACCAAACAACGGAGTTTCCGGCGGCAATCAAAATGATCCGCAACACGGTCTGGAGCTTTCGTACCGCCGCCAACTCTTTCGCGGCAAGAGCTACCGAGGCGGCCTGGAAGCGGCGCTGGGGTACACGACCGTGGATGTCAGCGACAACCGCACGGTCAGGACGACGGTCAACCGCATCACGGACGCCTTCGTTATTCCTGGTGGAGTGGACGTTTTACCGCCCGCACCCTATTACGGCACCTTCGAGGGGCCTGGCGCCGTGCTCAGCTCCGCCCCGGACCGGATTACGACGGTGTTTTCCCAGCATGCGATCGTCACCGGGGAGCGCAAGCTCGATTCGGATGTTTTCATGTTGCGGTTGGGGCCTTACGTTGAGGTCCCAATTGTCGAGCGTCTCTCCTTCGTTCTAAGTGGCGGCCTGACATTGGTGGCTGGTGCCACGGAGTTCAGCTACCGTGAAACGGTCAGCATTCCCGACGCCGGCCTGGTCTCCACTCCCCGGGCCAGTTCGGGATCGCAAACCGACTTCCTCTTCGGTGGTTACGTCGGCGGCGCACTCTCTTATTCGGTAACGAAAGAATTCGGCGTTTTTGCCGGAGCTCAATTTCAAGCGGCGGGAAAGTCCGTCACAGACACGCGAAAAGTGAACGGGCAGGCAGTGACTCAAAAGGAATCGATTCTCGATCTGGGCGAGTCGCTCTTGCTGGTTTTTGGCGTCAGTTACTCCTTTTAGTGAACACTTGATAAGCAACAATATGAGCACCCTCATCACACCACCCTTATCCCGAACCGCAGCTCCGGCCGCCGCCCGAAGCTTGCCGGACCCGATGCGGCACAATCTCGCGCGGAGCAACCAGTTGGAAAGAAGTCGTACAGAAAAAATGAAAAATAGAATCAAATTACTATTGGTGGATGACCATCCGGTTGTCCGGCGAGGCATCAGTTCCTGCCTGGCACGGCAGGAGCGCCTGTCGATCGTGGGTGAAGCCGGCGACGGCATAGAAGCCGTCCGCAAAGCCAAAGAACTGGCGCCGGACATCGTGCTGATGGATATCGACATGCCTCACATGGACGGTTTGGCCGTGACCGAGGTGTTGCGCAAAGAATTGCCGAACATCAAGGTGCTTATCCTATCGATGCACAGCAACACGGATTACGTCCTGCGCATCATCCAGTCCGGGGCGAGGGGCTACGTTCTGAAGGAGGCCTCGCCCGAGGAACTTGTCCGAGCGATCGAAACCGTCGAATCCGGCGAGTCGTTCTTCAGCCCGGATATCGCACGCGTGGCGCTCAACCAATTTGTGCGAGGGCCCGGCGAGGGCCCGACGCCGTCACAATTGACCAATCGCGAGCGTGAAGTTCTGATCCAGATCGCCGAGGGCTTGAGTAATAAGGAAATTGCCAGCCGACTTGGGGTCGGCGTTCGCACCGTCGAGACCCATCGCGAGCGGATCATGCGGAAGCTCAACATCCACAGCGTCGCCGGCCTGACTAAGTTCGCCATCGCCAAAGGCCTGATTACGCTCCGCGAAGAGCACAATAGCCACCATTGAGGTTTTGTACCGCCCGCTGCGAGCCCGGCCTTGCGAGGACTGTGGCTCCGCGGCGGGCGATCGATAGCTAATAGTAAAACGACTTCTCCTTCGGGGCGCGCCCTTGTGGGCGCGCCCCTTTTTTGTCTTAACGCATCCAACCCTGCGGGACGCGTTCGATTCGCCAATGGCTGCTTCCCTTTTGCTTGTGAAAAACCTGTCACTAAGATTCAATAACTCACAGTTGCGCGAGCAGAGAAAATTTCATTCCGTGGTGCCATGATTGATGCGATTGCCGAAGGCGCGGAAGCCCCGCCCGACTTAAAACGAGGGCGAAGGCGGAAACCTGAGGCTGCGGACGTTTCGAAAGTGGATCGACTGCCGCCTAATTCCCCCGAGGCCGAAAAAGGCGTGCTCGGTTGCGTGCTTCTCTCGCCGAATGACTGCATGGGCGAGTGCATCGAGAAGTTCAAGACTGGCGCCGATGCCTTTTACGATTTGCGCCATCAAACCATTTTCGGCGCGCTGGCGGAAATGTATGACGCGCGTGAGGCTATCGATTTGATCACGCTGCAGCAGCGCCTGAAGAACAAACAATTGCTGGAGGAAATCGGCGGCCTGGCGTACCTGGCCACGCTCCCGGACTCCGTTCCATCCTCGGCCAATCTTAGTTACTACCTCGACATCGTGCAGGAAAAATACCTCCTGCGAAAAATGATCCAAACCTGCACGGAAGTCGTCAGCCGCGTTTACGATTACGAAGGCGAGGTCGAAACGCTCATGGACGAGGTAGAACGCGATATCCTGCGGATCAGCGAATCGCGGGTGCAGAGCCAGGCCAGCACGATCAAAGACCTGGTGAAAAAGGCCATCAGCACGATCGAAGATTTCCATCAGCGGCAGGGAGTGCTGACCGGCGTGGGCACCGGCTTCTCGGATTTGGACAAGATGACCAGCGGTTTGCATGCCGGGGAGATGATTGTGATCGCGGCCCGCCCGAGCATGGGCAAGACCAGCCTGGCGATGAATATCGCCGAGCACGTAGCGATCGATTTACGCCTGCCGGTGGGGGTTTTCAGCCTGGAAATGACTTCGGACTCGCTGGTGTTGCGGATGCTTTGTTCCCGCTCGCGCGTGAATCTGCGCAACGTGCGCGATGGTTTTCTGGCCGAACGCGACTTTCCCAAGCTGACCGGGGCGGCCGGCAAGTTGGCGAATGCGCCGCTGTTCATTGACGATTCTTCGGCCCTGTCGATCCTGCAACTGCGGGCCAAGGCGCGGCGGATGTTTCAACAGTACGGCATTCGACTTTTCGTCGTTGACTACCTGCAACTGCTCCATTCTACTGCGCGGCGCGCCGAGAACCGGCAGCAGGAAATCGCGGACATTTCCAGCGGCATCAAAGCCCTAGCGAAGGAATTGAAAGTTCCCATCCTGGTCCTGAGCCAGTTGAATCGCGAGCTGGAACGGGAGAAAAACCGCAAGCCTCGCCTCTCGGATTTGAGAGAATCGGGCGCGATTGAACAGGATGCCGACGTTGTGGGTCTGCTCTACAAGCCGAGCAGCGACGAAGACGAAGGCGGCGGCCCGGAAGAAGATGCGGCGCCGGTGAACCTGTTGCTCGCCAAGCAGCGAAATGGGCCCACGGGCGATATCAGTTTGACATTCCTAAAACCCTATACGCGATTTGAAAGCGCGGCCAAAGTAAGCGACGAAGACGTGCCGAACTGACCGTGCGACGATGAAACCACCACCGCTTCGCCTCTGCGGGTCCATTCTGCTCTTCGCTCTGCTGACTCCCGCCTGGGGACAGCTTTCCTCCGCAAAAATTTCCAGGATCGACATCAAACATGTCGGTCCTGCCTCGGTGAGCGACGAATTCATTCGGGCCAACATTCGCGCCAAGGTCGGCGACGCCTACCTGCGCGCGACGATTGACGATGACGTGCGGAATCTCTACGCCACGGGGCTGTTTTACAATATTCGAGTCGCCGAGGATGCAACAGCCAACGGCGTCGTGCTGATTTACGTCGTCCAGGGCAAACCGCGGCTGACGCAGATCGAATTCCGCGGCAACAAGCGATTCAGCAACTCCAAGCTCCGCAAGAAACTTACCTCCAAGATAGACGAGCCGCTGGATGAACGTAAGCTGTTTACCGACGCCCAGGAGATTCAGAAAATGTACCAAAAGGCCGGCTATCCGCGCACCGAGGTAAAGCCCGTGTCGAATGTAATCGAAGAGAGCGGCCGCGCCACGGCCACTTTCGAAATCACCGAAAGCCCCAAAGTCAAAATCGTCAAAGTCGAATTCGTCGGAGCGAAGGCGTTTTCCCAGAAGAAACTGCGCAAGGTCATCAAGACCCGCAAACATTGGATGTTCTCCTGGATTACGGGCAGCGGCTTTCTGAAGGACGAGCAATTTGAGGATGATCTGGAAAAGCTCCGGGAATTCTATCGCGACAACGGGTACATCGATTTTGAGATCAAAGAATACGCGCCAGGTGTACCTGCCCAATTCCTGAACCCGACGCCGCGCACGATGATTATCCGGTTTAACATTTACGAGGGCACGCAATACAAGGTCGGTTCCGTGAAGTTCACCGGCAACAAAACCTTCACATTGAATCAAATCACCAACGGGGTCCGGTTCGTTGCGGCGATCAAGCCGGGGAAGCACAAGTTTGGACCGAACGGGCTCGATATGGACGTGGGCGACGTCTTCACTCCCAAAGGGCTGACCAAAGACATCGAGGCGGTTGAGGACTTTTACGGCGCCAAAGGCTACATCGACGTCACAAGCTCCTCGCGCAACCTCAACGTGGTCCGCATCCCGAATACCGAAACGGGCACCATGGATCTCGAATTCCAGATCGACGAAGGGCAAAGATCCTATATCGAGAAAATCGAAATTCGTGGCAATACGATTACAAAGGACAAAGTGATTCGCCGCGAGTTGGCCGTCTCGCCGGGCGAAGTGTTCGACATGGTGCGGGTGAAAGTCAGCAAACAGCGACTGGAAGGATTGACCTATTTCGAAAAGGTGGATACACGACCCGAGGCAACCGAGCCACCGATCGCCGGCCACAAGAACCTCGTCGTCGGTGTGGACGAGAAAAGCACCGGTAATTTGACAATGGGTGCGGGATTCAGTTCCGTGGACGCAATTGTCGGCTTCGCCGAATTCTATCAGGGCAACTTCGATTTATTTCGTCCCCCGACTTTCCGCGGAGGCGGCCAGAAGTTCCGGCTGCGCGTGCAATTGGGAACGCAACGGCAGGATTACCTGGTTTCCTTCATCGAGCCCTGGTTTCTGGGCCGGAAGCTGGCGCTCGGCGTCGATCTTTACCACCGCGAATGGAATTTCCAAAGCCTGGACAACCTTTACAACGAAACGCGCACCGGGGCGCGGCTGAGCCTGACACGGGCGCTCTGGAGCGATTTCTTCATCGGCAGTGTGAGCTACACGCTGGAGGATGTCGGCATCATCTTCAACGATTCCGCGACCCACGCGCGCATCGTCGAAGTGCCGGGGCAGGGCGGGAACCCGCCGACTTATGTTGTGGTGCCTGGTAATACTCCCCAGGCACTGTGGGAGCAAGAGGGGCACGCGCTGCTCTCCAAAGCGGGATTTTCCCTTGCTTACGACACCCGTGGCGGCGGGCTATTGCCCAACCGCGGCCAGCGCAGCGAAATATTTGCGCAGTTCGTCGGCGGCCCACTCGGCGGGGACAAGGAATTCTACACGCTCGAGCTGAAGTCCGCCTGGTACTTCCCGGGGCTTTTCCCCGGGCACATCCTGGAAGTGGCGGGACGCACCGGCGTTGCCGAGAGTCTGAAATCGGAGGACGTGCCTTTTTACGATCGCTGGTATTTGGGCGGTCTTTATTCCCTGCGCGGCTTTAAGTATCGAAGCGTGAGTCCGCGCGAGGACCACATTTCCGAGCCGATCGGCGGCGACACGTATTGGTTTGGCTACGCCGAGTATAGCATCCCAATCATTGAGCGGCTGCGGTTGGCCTTGTTCTACGACGTTGGCAACGTCGCCTCCGGCTCCTATGATTACAAGTTGGACAACTTTAATGACAACTGGGGAATCGGCCTGCGTCTGAATCTGCCGATCGGTCCGTTGAGACTCGATTACGGCATTCCCATTCACCATGACGAATTCAATAGCGGCTCAGGCCGGTTCCAATTCGGCGTCGGTTACACCCGCGAGTTTTAGTATGAAATTTAGGTTTTGGAGTCTTGCAGTTTTCGAGAGTTGGGTTCTGGGTGCCTGGAGCTTGCTGGCCGCCCATGTCCCGATTGCCGCCACCTCCAGCGTCGGCCGGCCGCTTTACTTCGAGGCGAACTACGGTCAAGCAGTCAATTCAATATGGTTCCTCGCTCGCAGCCGCGATGGGGTGTTCGCGTTCAGCCCGACGGAAACCATCGTTACATTGCGAAAGCCTTGCTCTATGGCCCGCCAGCTACCAGTTCGAGGCTCAGCGCCGAGTTCGGACACGCAGGCCAGAAGCGTCAGGTTTGAGTTCCTAGGCGCGAATCCCCGGGCGCGCATGACAGGCTTGGAAAAACTCGCGGGGACCGTGAACTACTTCGTCGGCTGCGACCGGGCAAAATGGAAAAAGTGCGTTCCTACGTTTGCCCGTGTTCAGGTTGAGGAGATTTATCCTGGAATCAATTTGGTTCATTATGGCAACCAACGGCAGTTGGAATACGACTTCGTGGTCCGACCAGGCGCAGATCCCAGGATGATTGTTCTGCGCATCACGGGCGCCGATCGGCTCGAAGTCGACCCGAATGGAGATTTGGTTCTCCATTTGGGTGGGGACCAAATCCGTCAGAAGAAACCTGTTATCTACCAAACGGATCATGACCGGAGAAAGGAAATCTCGTGCAACTATCGGCTCCGGGACAGTGAAACCGTTGTTTTCCAAGTCGGCGATTATGATCGAGAAATTCCTCTGGTTATCGATCCCGTCTTGGGTTATTCGACGTATTTCGGCGGCTTGGCGAATGACATCGGCCGGGCAATCGTCCTGGACACCAGCGGAAATATTTACGTCGCGGGTGATACGCTTTCCAGCCAGCTCGGCACGACCGCGGTTTACCAGTCGGTTTACGCTGGTGGTTACCCGGGGGCAGGTGGGGATGCTTTCGTCGCCAAGTTCGACGCGACGGGCACCAATCTTGTTTACCTGACGTATTTAGGTGGCAGCGGCGATGACGCCGCGACAAGCATTGCGCTGGATTCGGAAGGAAATCTCTATCTGACCGGCGTGACGGACTCGACGAATTTCCCAATCCCGAGTCTCACGGTGAGCAACCGAATCAGTGGCAAGGGAGAGCTGTATTTCGGTCTTCACCCGTACGACGCCTTTGTCGCCAAAATCAGCCCGGACGGCTCGCAATTGATTTATGCGACTTACCTGGGCGGCAGCGGCCGGGATCAAGGTCTCGGGATAGCGGTCGATGGGGCCTTCTGCGCCTATATCACCGGATTCACGGAATCGAAGGATTTTCCGATCACAGCGAATTCGTTCCAGGGAACGCTGCAGGGCGGCAGCGACGCGTTTGTGACCAAAATCGCCTCTAACGGAATGAGTATTGTTTTTTCCACTTTCCTGGGTGGGACTAACACGGACCAGGGCCAGAGCATCGCATTGGATTCGCTCGGCCGGAGCTATGTGGCAGGCCTTACCAGGTCCACCAATTTTCCTGTGTCCGCCAATGCATTTCAGACTAACCGTCCGCTCATCGGGCCGCCCGCGCAGGTCTTTGTCAGCCTCCTCGAGACCAACGGTTCGGCCCTCCTCGGCTCGACGTACCTCGGCGGGTCTGGCAGCGCCATGGGTTTCCACCTCGCGCTAGATGCCTCGAACAATGTCTATGTCACCGGTTCGGTGGATGGCCCGGGATTTCCTATCACACCAGGCAGAATAAATCCTGGAGGCATTTTCAAGAGTGAGGATGCGGCGACGAACTGGCTCCCGAGCAACCTCGGTTTGTTGCACAATGAGGTCAGGGGCATTGGGATTGATCCGATCAACCCTTCCAATCTCTACGCTGGGACCGGTCGTGGCATCGCTCGCAGCACCGACGCCGGCGCCTCCTGGCAGGTGAGCCTCGACGCGTTTGATGAAGTCGTGACCTTTGCCATTGATCCGGCGCTGCCGTCCACGATTTATGCTGGCGCTACCGAGGTGCTAAAAAGCACCAACTCGGGCGCGACTTGGTTTTCCAGCAGTACGGGCCTGGTGACGTCTGTGACCTCACCGACGAACACCTTGGTCACAATCAACAAACTGGTCATCGATCCGCTTGTTTCGGGGACGCTGTATGCCGGCACCCTGAGCGGCGTGTTCCAGACCACCAATGCTGCGGCGAGCTGGCGCGCCGCCAGCCAGGGACTAGGTACACTGGCAGTAAAGGATCTCGTGATGGATCCGTTTGACCATGCAACGCTGCTCGCGGCCACCAGCACTGGCGTTTACCGGACGACGAATAGCGGGGTGCGCTGGACCGCATTCAGTGAAGGACTGACCAACCTTAACGCAGACGCTCTGGTGTTCGATTCGGCCTCGCCGCCGGCGGCTTATGTCGCCCTGGGCGATAGCACAGTTTTCCGGCGCACTCAGGGCAGCACCAACTGGACGCTCCTCAGCACCAACTTGATAAATGCCAACACGATTTTTTCCAACAGCTTTATACCCAACCGCATCACTTTGTTAGCGAGCGATCCGGCCATGCCGACAATTCTCTATGCCGGCACGCGCAATGGTCTGTTCAAGAGCGAGGACTCCGGGACCAATTGGGTCGTCGTCACCAACGGTCTGCCCGGCTTGCCCATCGCTTCACTCGCGCTCAACCCGACTTCGCCCTCCAACCTCTACGTCGGTACCTTTAACACCTTCGCGGCGGCGGATGCCTTTCTTACAAAATTCAGCCCGGACTTGGCCTCTATTTCTTTTTCAGTGACGTTTGGAGGCAGCGGTGGCGATCAGGCGGTTGGGGTCGTCCTCGATGCCGAAGCGAACGCATACGTGGTGGGTTCGACCGCTTCACGGGATTTTCCGGTTTTTCAGCCCCTGGACTATCCTAGCTCCCTCAACAGTGGCCTGAGTGACGCCTTCGTGACCGCAATCAAGGCGGATGGCTCGGATTATCTTTTCTCGACCTATTTGGGCGGCACAGGAAATGACTTCGGCACGGCCCTTGCACTGGACGCGGCGACCAATGTTTGGCTGGTCGGCCAAACGTTCTCGCCTGATTTTCCAATAACCGGCGGCGGCCAGGAAACCTTTCTCGGCCCCAGTGATGCCTTCCTGGCCAAGATCTCGATGACCTACTCCCTTGTGGACGTCACGCTTGACTCAAATCCTTCGGGGATTGGCATTTTCGTGGATGGAACGACCAATGCAACTCCCGTCATGCTGCATTGGCCGGTCGGCTCTTTCCACACACTCGCTGCCTTTTCCCAGAGCGCAGGAACCAACGCCCTGTACGCCTGGACGTCCTGGAGCGACGGTGGAGCACTGATCCATAACGTCGCCGCGTTCGTTAACACCAACATAACGGCCAATTTCAAGCGCCAGTTTTTCTTAACAATGTCTTCAACGAACGCGACGGTGACTGACACCAACCTGGCGGTCAACTCGACGAATTCAGGCGCGATCAGTCCGTTGAGCGGTTGGTATGATGAAGGCACCAACATCAGCATCAGTGCCATCGCTCCTGCGGGCGGTGCGTTCGTGCGCTGGGACGGCGTCGGCGACGGCTCATTTTCCGGCCTCACCAATCAGGCGTCCGTGACCATGAATGGGCCGATTAGCGAGACCGCGATCTTCGGAGGCCCGCTCACGAACCGCGTCAAGGTCATTGTCACCGGCAACGGCACGGTTTCGCCCAATTACGACGGACAATCGTTAAGGGTCGGCAATCTTTACACGACGACTGCGACTCCTGGGCCGGGCGCAGTCTTTTCCAGTTGGACGCTTGCTGGTCGTCAGATTTTGACACCCAAGCTGACGTTCCTGATGACCAACGGTCTCGTCCTGGAGGCAGAGTTTATTCCTTCGCCGTTTGGGCCGGTCGCGGGCACCTACGCCGGTTTGTTCTTTAATACCAATGTCGTTGCGTTCCAAAGCTCCGGGTTCTTTTCTGCAACCGTGACCGACCTGGGCAAACTCACCGCCAGGTTCCAAATGGGGCGGAGTACGTTTTCCCTTTCGAGTCAGTTCACCGCGCAAGGTTCCCTTTCGACGATCGTTCCTCGTCCCGGGACAGTCTCGCTGGGCGTCGATTTGCAGATCGATCTGAGCGGCACCAGCAACGTTATCACCGGTCATATTGACGGCACCGTCTGGACGGCTGAGTTGCTCGCCAACAGAGCAATTTACTCCAAGACAAACCCTCCGCCGCTCGCTGGTAAGAAATACGCGGTTCTCTTGCCTGGGGCGCCAGATTCGCTCACGGAGCCGGGCGGCGACGGTTACGGCACCGTCGCCGTGGACAGCTCCGGCAACCTGTCGTTCAGCGGAAAGTTGGGCGATGGAACCTCGATTGCTCAGAAAACGTTCATCTCCAGCCAGAGCCAATGGCCCTTTTACGCTTCACTTTACTCCGGCCATGGCGTGATCATCGGCTGGATTACCTTGACGAACGAGCCGGAGAGCGACTTGAACGGACCGGTTGATTGGTTCAAGTTGCCCGTGCCGTTCACGAGTCTGTATCCCTCAGGATTCACTCTGCACGTCGGCGCGGTCGGATCACTTTACGCATTCACAAATGGCGTGCCGATCCTGCCGCTCGACCAGGGCAACGGCCGGCTGGTACTGGAAAACGGGAAACTGACCGCCAGTATTACCAATTACTTCATGCTCGATGCGGCGAACAAGGTGACCAGCACGAACAAAATGAACCTCACATTCACGACGTCCTCGGGGTTGTACACGGGCAGCGCTCTCGATGCTGCCACGGGCAAAACCGTTTCCTTTACCGGCGCGGTGCTCCAGAAACAAAACCGCGGCGCGGGTTTCTTCCGGCAATCCGACCAGACCGGACGTGTGCTGATTGGGCCGTAAATGCTTCAGGCCCCCAGTTTTAGATTGGCGTCGCGGGCGATTTCTGCTTGTTTCTTTTGTATGAAAAACGTGTTGCTGAGAATACTTCCGGGGTTGCTGTTGATGTCGCTGCTCAGCACGACCGCCTGGGCTCAGGGTCGCATCGCGACGATTGATTTAGTGAAGGTGCTGGAGAAGTACTGGAAGCGAGAGCAGGCAGAAGCGGTGTTGAAAGAGCGCCTGGCCGACATGGAGAAGGAGTTTAAGAACATGGGCACCGATTTCAACAAGACCAAAGATGAATACCAGAAAGATCTGGCCGGCGCCAATGACCAGGCTGTTTCCCAGGAGGAGCGCGACAAACGAAAACGTGCTGCCGAGGACAAACTGAAATATCTTCGAGACCAGGAGGACACGATGCGCCAGTATCGCGCTCAGGCGACCGCGACGCTGGACGAGCAAGGCCGCCGGATGCGTGAGAACATTCTGGGCGAGATCCGTACTCTGGTGAACGCTAAGGCCAAATCGGCCGGCTACTTTATGGTCGTGGACACCTCCTCCGAGAGCGCCAAAGGGACTCCGATTGTCCTGTTCGCCACGAATGAAAACGACCTGACAGATACCATCTTGTTGCAGCTCAACTCAACTGCCCCCGCCGACGCCGCCAAACCCGAGCCGAAAAAAGACGAGAAGAAAGACGAAAAGAAAGACAGTAAGAAGGAAAACCCCAAGTAAATCCGTAACCGCCTATCTAACCCCAGACTTCCAATTGCTTTTTCAAAGCTGAGAGCACCTTGCGAGTCTGATCGTTTACCGTTGTTCTTTCCCCGGGTGCAACCCAAACTGGATCAGCTTCTCCCGCATCGTCAACCGGGACACGCCCACCCACCGAGCGGCCTTGGCCTGGTTCCCATGCGCCATCTCGATGGCGCGGCAGAAGATTTCTTTTTCTGCGGTCCGCAACAACAGGGCGTGGGCGTCCTTCAGCTCGCCGCGCTGGGCGGCTGACAGGAGGAAGTCTACATGCTCGCGCAAGGTTTGCCGGCTGGCTTCGCCGGGCGAGGCGCTCCGCGTCAGCGCGGCGCGGACGTGGTCCACGCTAATCGTGAAGCCTTGTGCCAGCAGCAGCACTTTACGGACGACGTTCTCCAATTCACGCACGTTGCCGGGCCAATTCTCCGTCTGCAAAAGATCCAGCGCCTCGGTTTGAATGGAGGGATTGTCCGTTCCCAGTTCGGCCGCATACTTCCTGAGAAAGAATTTCACCATGTCCGGGATATCTTCCTTGCGTTCACGCAGCGGTGGCAGCGAAATCACCACCACACTAAGCCGGTAGTAAAGGTCCTCGCGGAATTGCTTGCTACGGATGGCCTGTTCCAGGTCGCGATGCGTGGCTGCGACTACCCGAACATCCACGAGAATGGTTTCCTTTCCGCCGAGCCGCTGCAGACATTTCTCCTGCAGGACGCGCAGCAGCTTGATTTGCGTTCCTGGCGTCATGTCCCCTATTTCATCCAGAAAAATCGTGCCCTGATCCGCTTGCTCGAATCGGCCGATCCGCCGCGCCTCAGCGCCGGTGAATGCGCCGCGTTCATGGCCGAATAGCTCGCTTTCCAGGAGCGTCTCCGGAATCGCCGCGCAATTAATCGCAATGAACGGCGCTCGAGCGCGATCGCTATGCTGGTATATGGCCCGCGCAATGAGCTCTTTCCCGGTCCCAGTCTCCCCGCGGATCAGCACATTGACCGGCTTGGAGGCGATGCGCCCGACCTCTTTGTAGATCGATTGCATCAACCGGCTGTTGCCGACCAGCGCGTCGCGAGCGGCGCCCGCTACGCCCAGGTCCACTGGCTCGGTCATCAGACGCCGGCTCGCCACCGCCTTCTCGACCAGCTCGAGCAACTCCGGGATTTCGAACGGCTTGAGCAGATAATCGTATGCCCCGGCCTGGGTGGCGGCGATTGCCGTTTCGGTCGTCCCATGAGCGGTGATCAAGATGATCGGCAGGCGCGGCTGGACACCGTGCAGCTCCCGGACGAGATCCAGCCCGTTCAAGCCCGGCAACTTCATGTCCGATATCACAACGTCGAACGGTTCGCTCCGGGCGCGATTAAGGCCCTCATCTCCGCGTGTTTCCACGTGGATCTCATGTTCCTCCTCGGCCAGCACACGGCGCAATGTCATGACGATCCCCGGATCGTCCTCGATCAGCAATATCCTGGCAGCGGCGGTCATGGGTTCATTCGGGTTCGGCGCGAGGCAAGACGATTCCAAACGTGGTGCCGTGATTGACTTGCGTTTGGTACTGCAGGGCGCCGCCGTGTTTTTCGACGATCCTCGCGGCGATGGCGAGGCCCAGTCCAGTTCCCGACTCTTTAGTGGTAAAGAACGGGTCGAACAGCCGTTTCTCGACCTGGGGAGGAATGCCTTTGCCGGTGTCGGCCACTTCCAGAATGACGGCTTCGGCCGAGCGATCCGCCAGGCGCCGGGATTCCAGTCGCGCGCGCAGCGTGATCGTGCCGCCCTTGCCGATGCTTTCGGCGGCGTTTTGGACCAGATTGATGAGCACCTGTTTGATCTGCTGGGGATCGACGTGCACCTGCGCTGGCGAGGAGTTCTCGTGCACGAGTTGGATACCGGCCTCCGCTAATTGCGGGGCCAACAGGGTCTGCACCTCGCGCAACGGGGCATCGGCGGCGACCGTTACCAGGTGCGGCTCGGATGGCCGCGCGAAGCCGAGCACGTCCCGCACGATGCGCTCCAGGCGCGTAATCTCGTTGGCGATGATCTGCGTGTCATCGTATTCGGGCGTTCCGGGTGGAAGATTCTTTTGCTGTAGGAAAAGCCACGCCTTAATCGCCGTGAGCGGATTACGGATCTCGTGCGCCACGCCCGCGGCCAGCATTCCCAGGGAGGCCAATTTCTCCTGGCGCTCCATCAGCGCTTGACTTTCGACCAGTCTGATACGCAGCGGCGCGATGAGGTCCCCGTACACGACCACGGCCAGCCCGCCGGCCGCCAGCAACAGCAACGCGAGCGAGGCCAACAAGAGAAATCGCAGATAGTTCAGTGATTTCTTCGAGTCGGCAAGAAAGGTGTCCATTGATTCCCGGTGGGCCATGGCCAGGTCAAAACCCAGTTTGAGAATCCTCTGGGATTGTTTCTCGAAATCCTCAAATTCGGAGAGTGGAGTTGTTGGTTGGGAACTGGCCTGGACTCTTGCGGCGATGTTGCTGGCAGCAGCCATGTAATAGTCATAATTGGTGTTAATCTTATCGAGGATGAGTTTTTCTCCATCTGTGATCAGGTCGGGCCGCTGTCGATCAATCCAGTTGTCCAGCTTTTTGCTATCGCGCCTGAACTGCTCCCAGGCGTGGGCTTCGTGGTATGCCCCATAACGCAGAACCAGATTGTTGAGCGCCCAAATGCTCTGTTGGAAGTGATCCGCGATTTGAAAACTCTGCAACTGAACGGCCGTCAGTTTCTCGCGCAACTCGCCTGTGCGCTGCCACGAGGTGTGCGCGGTCCAGGCAATCAGCGCCATCATTCCGGCGATGGCGATCACAAAGGCGATCAATCTGAACTTCAATGCGCCTTTCATCGGATGAAAGTCAGGATCGAAGCATGCATCAGACAACGCAAGCGCCGATTTGCGCTTGGATCGAACGCGCTGTTTCCTCCGCGATCTGATAAGCGACTTATCCGATGTGGAAACTCTCTTATCACCCTTGCGGCCTCGGCGCCGTCGCGACAGGCGAAAACCGGCCAAAAAGCGTGAAGCGCGCAGTCAAGTCGAGGTGGTACATTTCTGGCTAGAGGATTCTGGCTTCGTTCCTGGCGCGTTGAACCGTCGGAATGAGTACTGCGGGCCGCATCGCTCAAAGAGCGTGTTCGAGTTTTAGCTCGACCGGGCCCGCAGGGCAAAACAATTTAGCGGCGACCCACCGCTCCCTGTGGCTCGGCTCACGCCCGCGACCGGCCA
>CAYUPI010000089.1:0-16915 GCA_964446585.1 uncultured Verrucomicrobiota bacterium | reverse complement strand
GCCAGGCGAGGATGGCGCATTTGACGCGCGCAGGGAATTTGTGGACGCCGGCAAAAACCGCCAGTTTTCCGACATCGCCTTTCACATGGCCGGTCGTTACCAATTCATGGACCTGGTCGAACATTTTCTGCACGTCCACTTTGCGCTTGCCTTTGACGCTTTCGGTCAGCAACGAGGCCGAGGCTTTGGAGATGCAGCAGCCCGAGCCGACGAAACTGATGTCTTTGACGGTATCGCCCTCCATGGCCAGGAACAGCTTGAGTTGATCGCCGCATAAGGGGTTATGGCCTTGCGCCGAGCTGCTCGGGTTGGGCATTTCATGAAAATTGCGCGGCTGCTTGCAGTGGTCGAGAATGACCTGCTGATAGAGATCGTTCAGGTCGTCGAACATGGTCAGGACTTTGGAATTGCCAGATGCGGATGGGCCTCGATCCGGTCCCACACCAGTCGGTCCATTTCCTCCCGCGCCGGCGCGTGGCGAATCCGCTCAATTATCTCGCCCGCGAATGCATGAATCAACATGCGCCGCGCGGTCTCGAAGTCGATGCCTCGGGTGCGCAGGTAAAAAATGGACTCCTCGTTCAACTGGCCAACCGTGGCGCCATGCGTACATTTGACGTCATCGGCATAAATCTCCAGTTGCGGCTTGGTATCGGCCGTCGCCTCGTCCGAGAGCAGCAGGTTTTTGTTCGTTTGTTTGGCGTCGGTCTTTTGCGCCGCCTGGCGTACGAGGATGCGCCCATGAAAGACCCCTTTGGAGCGGCCATCCAGAATGCCGTTGTAATACTCGTGGCTGTTACAGTGCGGTTGCGCATGTTCGACAACCATGTGATGGTCGGCCAGTTGGTCGGCTTTCGTCAGGTACAAGCCGTTCAGGACGCACTCCAGCCCCTCGCCCGCCAGCGTCGTGCGGATGTTGTTTCGCGACAGGCGCGCGCCGGTGGCGATCGAGTGGGAAATAAAATTGCAGCTTCGTCCCAGTTGCGCCTGGATCGCCGCGATATGGAATGCGCTCTGGCTCTCGTCCTGGAATTTGCAATGTTCGACGACCGCCCCTTCGCCGGCGACAAGCTCGGTCACAGCGTTGGTGAAATACGATGCGTCGGCGATGCTGGCGTAGCTTTCGAGGACCGTCAGACGACTGTCCTTCTCCGCCACAATCAGGTTCCGCGGATTGAGCGTCGCTCCGGACTGGTTGGCCGTCGAGACAAACACAACGTGAACAGGCTTCTCGACCGTGGTCCCCGGCGGCACATGAACGAATGCGCCGTCCTGGAAGAAGGCGGTGTTCAGGGCGGTGAACGCGTTGTCCTCCGTTTGGGCATAGCGGGCCAGGTGCTTTTGGAGCAAACCGGAATCCGAGGCGAGAGCCTGCGCCAGACTTTGGACTGTGACGCCGCGGGGCAGTTGCCCCGGCGTCGAGAGATCCGCTGCATAATGGCCGTTGATGAACACCAGACGGGTGGCGGCGAGTTTACCGAAGGTGAAATTATTGATGTCCGACGCTTTCAATCCATCGCGAGCGGGCGCCAACTGCGGCTTGAACGGCAGCTTGGCAATCGGGGCAATGTTGGTGAAGCGCCAATCCTCGTGTTTCAGCGTGGGAAAGCCCAGCTCGGCGAACCGGGCGATTCCGGCCTTGCGCAGCGGAAACACCCACGACGGCTGCTTGGCTTGCGGCTCGAACTTCTCGAATTCTTGCAAATAGGGCTCAGCCGCGCTTTGTTCCATTGTTTGAACCATGGTATGTGTCGGTTCCGAATCTCATCCAAATCGAGTCAGACAGCTTACAACAGCCGCGCCATGAGGCAAGCACGGGCTGGACCGGCTTGACGAGCGGTGCATCGATACCGCCACCGGAGTGCGGCAGGGCCTAGCGCACAGCCGCGCTCCGTAAACGCACTAGTTTCACAATTATCGGATCACAATGACCTCAGAAAAATCGGCGTCACCTCAAAGTCGTCTCCACCCATGGTTCATAAATCGTCTGGCTGGCGTTGGGCTCGCGCCAGCCAAGTTGGTACCAGAAGGACTGCTCGGGAAGGTACGAGCGCGACAAACGGAAAATGTCCTGCTCCCGGGCAATGGGATAGAGGTAGAGACGCTCAGGCGTATCCACACGTGGACGGAAGCGACAAACAATTGTCCCAGCAGCACGGCCTTTATGAGAAGCCCGCACGACAACGTCGTTATTCTTTTGCTGCACAGCTGCACGCAGACGCGGCAGCGAATCGACGAACTGGCGTTGTTCGGTGACCGCTTGTTCAAGTTCAGCAAAGAACGAGTCTGCCACCTCACTGAGATTGCCCCCACAAGCGTGCAAAATGTCGCGCCAGAGTTCGATGCCTTTTAGACCTTTTGGCGCGTCGGGCCGAGCAAAAGCGCGTATGACCTGTCCGACGGATTTCTCGCCGTAACGTTTGATGAGAGCGGATACGAAAACCTCACCCAGTGGATAAACGAGGTCAGTGTCGCGCTTGCTGGCGAGGGTTTCGCTATCGAAGAGTTCGTCAAAATCAACCTCGTGCCGAGCGTGCATCGTCGCCGCAACACGCAATAACCGGTCCAACTGATCGTTAGGGCGAAACAGGTGAAATTCGATATAGGTGGCAAGGCCTTCGTGGAAGAACCTTGTCGAATTAAAATCGTCCTCGATCCTGGACTGAGATTCGCGGCTGATATAGACATGAGTCGTTTCGTGGCCGAGGACCGCTTCCAACTCGTCAACGCCGCCGGTGATTTTGGCAAGTTCGATTTGCACGCGTTTCCAATGCGCCAGGCCGAGCGTAGTGGGAGAGGAGCCTGTTAGGTCCGCCATGATTGAGGGCATCTGTTGGGCATGTAGAAAGTGGCGCACCCGGCTCTCGACGGAATCGGCGCGGTCCAGAAGCTGGTTCACGAGCGTGCCCTGGTTTTCCTGGTAGAGAAATTCGTAACGGGCCGTGTGAGCACGACTCGTCCTCCATTCCTGATAGGAGACTTTGCGCTCGGTGGCATTGTCGCTGTGTTCACCCCAATAGATGATGAGACCAATCCACAAAATGACGGCCAAAACCATTCCTGCACCGCTAATGACTATAGCTCCCGGGCGACGCTTTACCCGCTCGCCAAAACGTTGCGCCGCATCACCCATCATCTGAAACGATCCGAACCCGATTCCAAAGCAGACCGCACCGAATCCCAACTGAACGGCGAGTTTGGATTTGGGAATCAGCCACTGCCGGCCCTGAAATGCCGGTTCGCTCAAATCGAAAATGTTAAGCAAAGTGACGAAGGGCACTTGCAGTTCACGAAGAAGCAACCAGCCGCAAATGAGAATGCCCAGAACGAGCAATGAAAAACGGCGCAGGAATGAGAGCGCCAGACTAAACGAAAGGAAAACGAAGCAAGATATGAAATCGAGAACGGTGCCGGTGACCAGCGGCTGCCACCATAATTTCGGTTCGAGGGAAGTGCGGGACCAGGAACAGAGAGTCATTTTCAGGAGGAGATCGGAAAGCGGAAAGAGCCAAAGGACGCCGAGAGCGAGCCCAGCCTTTGTAAGAAAGACCCGGGTTCTGCTGAGCGGAAGGCCGTCCAGGAAAGCGAGTGTGCCTTCATCCCCTTCGCGCACCAGAAGGCTCGCTGCGAGCGCGAAAGCGACGGTGAACATCATCACATGCTCGCCTGTGCTCTCCTCCAGCAGTTTGGCCAGGGGGTATTGATCGGGAAATTTGGTGAGGAACTCATCCGCCCAGTCGAGCAGGTTAAAGAAAACAACCAGACCAAGAAAGGGAACCAGCGATCGACCTTCTTTCCGCAACAGCGGATGGCTCATGGAATTTGGTCGCGGTTAAAGCCGGAGATGACCTGACACCCAAGCGCCGGCACATACAATGCCACTGTCCAGCACAGGCGCTGTTCGCGCGAGTAGGTTCCCGGCAATTCGGCTTTAGGGCTGTGAAGATAGCTGTTCTGTTCCCGCTGAAATGATTTTGCGCTCAACTCTTCGTTGAAACCTGTCACTTGCTGATAGAGAAACGAGTAGCGAACATCGGAAACAGGAACCGGATCCACGATAATGCGGAATTTGACCTTTCGGGAACTTGCTGAGACGGGCATAAAGTTCACCTTGCCTCGCAGCCTGGGAAGCTGCGCAAGCTCTTCTCCAAAAAGTAAATGCGCGGAGGCCAGCTCTTCCCGCCATTGCTGAAAGAAGGTTTGAGGACTTGTGCGTGTTTGTTCACGAAGAACTTGCGGCCATGGGGCTTTGCTGAATAACGCGCGGAAGTCCTTCGATTGTTTAGACCCAAGTATTTTCTGAAGAAACTTTTGACAAGATTCAGCGCCTTCGCGACGGGCAAGCGTCACAAGGCCGGACCAGGCAACGCCCGCGGCGATGTCTTCGCCAATCCGTTCGCGGAAACTCAGCCATCCATCCAGGTCCGCCAAAGAAAATCCATGTTCGACGCCATAGAGGGCTCGCAACGCCAGTGCGCGATCGTTTGTCAGTCCTGCCTCGGGATGACCACGTTTAACCCAAAACCAACCGAATCCGTCCAGAACCCAACGCCTTGATTCGAGTTTCGCGCGTTCATGGCTGGCTACAATCAGCACTTCAGGTATCAACCAGGCCAGGAATTGTGGGTCCTCCCAATCTTTCGAAGTGAAGTTGGCATGAACATGAACTCCTTCAGATTTGGCCAATTCACCGCGTTCAAAACGATTCGCGTCGAGATCTTGCCGGCGCACAACAAATATGAATGGCAATTCTTTCATCCCGAGGAATTCACGCATGGCCCCAAGCTCGGTCGCGACATGGTTGGCAAGACGAACCGATCCCGGATCATTTTCTCCCGCACCGGATGCTACCTTGACGCTCACTCCCTGTGCGCGGGCCTCCGCCGCGTTCTTGAGATCGAACGGCGATTTTTTAGCTTTCTCGCTCAGCGTCGAGGTTGCAAACAACAGGCCGCAAATTATCGCAGCAATGAGAACCTTTTCGCGGTGCGACATTTTTTCAGCGAGCAGCGCTGCCACAGAGCCTTCCCGGACCAAAGTCAGGCCCGCCGCAAAAAATGTGAAAATCAGGCTCAGCCCCCATGTGGCATTAAGGGCCTGCCAGGGGATCTCCTCGCGCTCATAAGCGAAATGGGAATCGAGCAATGCGAAGGGCCCAAAATGGCGAAATTCGAGGGCCTTCTCTTCTGCCAGGAACGCGAAGCAGAGGAGAATGGTCAGATATAGCGCGAGGCGGTATCGGCCGGTCAGACCCATGAGGAAGCAGAGGCTTTGGAGAAACCACGCTATTGAAAAGGATCGGAGCGCGATGATCTGCAGAAATCGGGGCGTCATTCCTTCGTGGCGCCAGGAAAGAAAGCAGGCGATGGCGAAGCTCATTCCGACCACCAGGAAGATCGTCACTGAAGCCAGTCCATACTTGAGTGCGACCATGCGCCAACGAGGCACGGGAAGACCTTCGAGGAATAACTGTGTTTTTGACTGATATTCTACGACGACCAATCGGTGGTTTATCACCAGCGCGCTGACCGAACCGATCAACATCAGGAAAATCCGCAGTCCGTCCAGAGGAGTTTCGGATCCGCCTTTGGCTGCGGTGGCGGCGATGATGAAGAGATCGCTGATTGCGCTTGCCGCCAGCACGGCCAGCAGGGCCAGCCAATGCTGCCGCAACTCCTTTTGGAGCAGTGTCCAAGTCATGTCACGATCGCTCCCTTGCCGACCAGCGCAACGAAAATGTCCTCGACTGGGAGGAGATGAATTTCACCATAGTCGCGATGATAGTTTACCCACACTGACGGATGGGCGCGAAGTACGAGCGAGCGCATTGCACCGTGGGTTTCATCCCGCAATATTTGGAAACCGTCGGGAACAAGCGGCGGTTCTGTCCGCGTTGCTGGGACGGGTGGAAGAACCGGCGGGACCAAAACCTGAGGGGCCTCGGCAGACGAATCCGATTCCGGCTCGGAGCGCGACGCTGGAATGGGTGGAGGCTGTAGCGGCCCTGTTTCTACCGGCAGTTGAACCAGCCGGACAGAAGCGCGCAGGTCCTGGAGGGTGCCTTCGTAAAGCATTCGACCCCGATGAATGATTCCAACTCGATCCGCAACCCGCTCGATCTCTCCAATAATGTGAGAAGAGAATAGAGTGGTACGGCGATGTTCACGGGCCTCTCGCTGAATGATCTCCAGAAACTCTCTCCGCGCCAGGGGATCCAGGCCCGAGGTTGGTTCGTCCAGGATTAGAACGGTCGGGCGTGGCGCCAGCGCAAGGGCGAGCGCCAGTTTCACACGCATCCCGCCTGACAACTGCGAAGCTTTGCGATCGAGTGGCAGGTCAAGAACGCGAATCAGCCGTTCAAATTCAGTTGCGTCCCAATTTGGGTAAAGCCCGCCGACAAAGCGGCCTAACGCGCGACAGGTCATCCAGGGATAAAAAGTCTGCTCCTGAGAAACGTAGCCAATGGATTGTTTCTGCTTGATGGTTATGCGGCGCGTTTTCTCTCCCAGCAATTCGATGGACCCCTCATCAGCTTTGATGATACCCATGAGCAACCGGATGGCTGTGGTCTTGCCTGCTCCGTTGACTCCCAGGAATCCATAGATCTCGCCCTGATATACGGTCAGATCGAGGCCATCCACTGCCTTCACTTTACCAAAAGCGCGTCTCAAACCCTGAGCACGCAAGACCGGAGCCGGCTCGCTCAAGGTGATGACAGGTGGTGGTTCGGTAGCTGAGGTTGGTTGGCCATCCGATTCCATATTCTGGGTCGTAATCTCACACCTGCCTGCACGCGGGAATTTTATCCGTCAGGCGGTTAAGATCGCAATCAAAAGGAAAGCACACGTCGAGAAACGCTGCCCTGAATACGGGGAACGACTCGGAATTCCCGCAGTCCAGACCTTTGCAAAGATTGAGGCGATGCCTTATTGCAACTGTGCTGAGCTCTTCCGTAAATCATTATCGCGCCCGCATGCTCGAACACTAACTGGTCTTGCTCCAGCTACAGGAAAAGCGCGACGATTTTTTGTGGGCGGGCCCGCCTCTTCGGTCCAAATCACTTTCGATTAGACGCGATTGTGGATTCCGGTGCCGGCCAGGTCAGGCGGAGTGGTAACTCGTTGGATAATTCCTGATGAAGACCGCCACAGCGAAGGCACTTTCTTGCGAAGCACAGGACAACCACATACTATGCCGCCTCAGGATGAGCGCGCTCTTACTCTGCGCACTTCGGTCCGACGTCGCGAAGCCTAGCGAGAAAGCAGGACTTGGGCTGATCCTGATTGTTTACTTCGTGTGCGAAGCCGTGGCGGCCGAAATGAAGCCCACGGCCACGCAGACGCCTTTGGTCAGCCGGCCGAAGGTCATTTCAAAAGAGGTTCTCCTACGCCATGCAAACGGCCGGCCGGTCGCCACGGGTTTTATTACCTATGTCAGCAAGACGAAGCCGGTCCTGATGCACTGTTTCGGCCGCGAGGATTATTCCGACGGCTACGATGACTATGCGATCCAGCTCAGTGCGGACAATGGCCGTACCTGGTCGAAGCCAGAAGTTCGCTGGAAAAGCAGCGTCGTTCCCGAAGGCCGGATGCGCTACGCCGAGCCGGCAGCGTTTTTTGATCCGGACGCCGAAAAGCTGATTGTGCTGGTCGATCACACGCTCTATCCGCGCGACAAGCTGAACGTGGACACGGATTACGGATTGGAGCTAAACATCTATGATCCGGCGAACGGCAAGTGGACGGAGCGGCGCGAATTGAAATTTCCCGGCCAGCGTACGCCGGCCATGAGCTTCTCGTTTCCGATCAAGACTGCGCGCGGATGTCTGCTCTTTCCCGGCATGCGCAAGCGCGTCGATGCCGAGGGCAAGGCGATCCATTACAAGAGCACGTGGGCGCCGGTGGACGAGGTAGTGACGGTGATCGGCGAATGGTCGCGCGGCCGCGACCTTTCATTTCATCTCGGCCAACCGCTCCAGATCGAACCCGAGCGGAGTTCGCGAGGATTAGACGAGAACGCGCTAACCGAACTGCGAGATGGCCGCATCGCAGCCGTTTGCCGCGGGGACAACAGCGCATTCCGGAATCAGCCGGGCTACAAATGGCTCAGCTTCTCCGTGGACGATGGCGAGACGTGGTCGGCGCCGCTGCCGTTGCCGGCGACCGGTGGTGAGCCGATCGAATCGGGCGCCAATGGGTCCGCCTTTTTCCGTTCGGTCAAGAACGGCAGGCTTTATTGGCTGGGCAACCTCGCACTCCGCGGCGAACGGCCCAACGGCAACTGGCCGCGTTCACCGCTCTTCCTTGTTGAAGTGCAGGAGTCGCCTTTCGCTCTGAAGCGCGAGACGATTTTTGCCGTGGATGAGCGAACGTTTAATGACTCGCCGCGTGTTCAGTTGTCGAATTTCCGTTTCTACCAAGATCGCCAGACCGGGGAGTTGGTGGTTTTTTTGACACGCTACGGCGAGCAAAGCGAAAAGGAATGGATGCTGGCCGATTATTATCGGTACCGGGTGGAACTGCCATAGACCAGAAATCCGAAGGCCGAGACCCGAATCCCGACCCGCTGCGACGGCACGCCAGCGCGGCGAGAGGAAGCCCGAACTCTCAAACCCAAACTCATGGCGCGGATGAGTCGGGGATCGCTGGATCATTCGATGGCTTCGGCCTCATGCTCCTGATAAGATTCGGCGGTGCCGCTGATCCACCTGGAGAATCTGACGCGCTGCTATGGACGCAGGCGCGGGATCGAGCGCGTCTCGCTCTCCGTTCCTGAGGGAGCGTTATTCGGTTTCCTGGGGCCCAATGGCGCCGGCAAGACCACGACGATCCGGGTGATGCTTGGGTTCCTGCGGCCCACCAGCGGAGCGGCCCGCATTTTCGGTTTGGATTGCTGGCGCGAAAGCAAAGCGATCAAGCGAGACGTGGGCTACGTGCCCGGCGACCTGCGCCTGCCGGCGTGGATGAACGGGACCCAGGCGCTGGCGATTTTCGGCGCGGTGCGGGGGCGGGACCTGACGCGCGCGGGTGGCGAACTGGCCGGCCGCTTTGACCTCGACCTGCGCGTCAAGGTGCGCGACATGTCGCGCGGCATGCGTCAGAAGCTGGGCCTCATTCTCGCCCTGGCCCACTCGCCGCGTTTGCTGGTGCTCGATGAGCCCACCAGCAGCCTGGACCCGCTGATGCAGCAAGCGCTCCACGACCTGCTGCGCCTTTTGGCCGGCGCGGGGCACACCGTTTTCTTCTCCAGCCATTCACTCGGGGAAGTCGAGCAGTTGTGCGACCGCGTGGCGATCGTGCGCGACGGCGAGTTGGTTGCCGATGAGTCCCTGACCACGCTGCGGGCGCGCGCTGGGCACGACGTGACAATCTGGTGGAAGAACGAATCCTGTACGAACGAGCTTGCGCCGCCCGAGTTCCTCACCCTGACGCATCGCGACAGCACGGTGTGGCAGGGGACGCTTAACGGCCCGGCGCATCGGCTGGTGGACTTTCTCGCGGGGAAGCCGGTGGAGGAGCTAAGCATCGGACGACCGGACCTCGAGAGCCTCTTCCGGCGCTTCTACGAGCACCAGCAGGAGGGTCGGAAATGAACCGCGGCCTGGTTATCCGCGCCTTGCGCGAGATGTGGCCAGCGACGCTGCTGCTCGGGCTGGTACTCCTGGTAGTTGAGGCGGCGCTGGCCTTCGTGCTGCCGAAGTTCGCCGGTCAGATGGCGCAGGAATGGCTGCGACTGGATTTCGCGCGCGGCATCATGCAGGCGATGCTCGGCACCGAGCTGGGAGGGCGCATCGGACCGCAAATGTTTCAGTCGATGGCCTGGGTGCATCCGGTGCCGCTGGCGCTGGTCTGGGCCCACGCCATTGTTTCCTGCACCCGTGTTCCCGCTGCGGAGGTGGACCGTGGCACGGCCGACGTGCTCCTCGGCCTGCCGGTCTCGCGCTGGGAAGTATTCTTTTCGGAGACGAGCGTTTGGCTGATCTGCGGCATGGCTATTCATGCCGCGGCGCTGGCCGGGAACCTGCTCGGCGGTTTGGCCACGCCTTCGGCGCAGCGGCCGGAACTGCCGCACCTGCTAATCGTTCTGGTGAACCTCTTTTGCCTGTACGTCGCCGTGGGTGGCCTGGCCTGGATGGTATCGTCCTTGAGTGATCGGCGCGGCCGTGCAATGACAGCCCTGTTCGTGGTCCTGCTCGCTCTGTTCCTGCTGAATTACCTCGCGCAGTTCTGGCAGCCGTTGGAGAGGTTCGTGTTCTTAAGCCCGCTCCACTACCACCGGCCTGTTAACGCGCTAACCAGCGGCACTTGGCCGTGGAAGGACCTAGCGGTGTTGTTGGGAGTGGGAGGGGCGATGTGGCTCGCCGCGGGTGCAGTGTTTGCGAGAAGAGATCTCTGCACTGTCTGATCGCAAGTGGTAGCAGCCGACGTCAGGAGGCTCTGATCAATTTTGGATTTTTGATTTTTTGATCAGAGCCTCCTAACGTCGGCTGCTACAGTTTCAAGACCCGTTCTACTTCCTCGCTTCCGGCGTCACAGTCAGCTTCACTTTTTGGCCGTCGCGAACGACCACCACAGCCACCGGCTGGCCGATCTTCACCGCATCCAGCGCGTAAGTGTAATCGTAGATGTTTTTAATTTGCTGACCCCCGAACTCGACGATGATGTCGCCGCCTTTGAGGCCGGCTTTTTCAGAGGGGCCGCCGGCGCGCACGCCGCTGAGTTTGACCCCTTCGACCTCAGTCGTGTAGTCGGGGATCGAGCCGACGTAGGCGCGGAGCTGCTCGCGTCCACCGCTGCCCGCGTCGCTGTGCGTGACTGTTAGGTAGTCGGGCCGCTCGGCAGCGGCGGCGAGGTCGGAGATCAAGTCGCGAGCGAACCGGGCGATGCGCTCCATACCCTCGTAGTTGATCTTGTCGGCGGTGTCGGTGGGACGATGGTAATCCTCATGGCTGCCGGTGAAGAAGTGAACAACCGGCACGCCTTTCGGGTAAAACGACGTCACATCCGTCGGCAGGTAAGGATCATCCTGCAACGCCATGTTGAAGCCGGCCGCGACGTTGCGTTTTTCGATAAGCTTGCGCCACACGGAGGACGAACCAAGGCCTTGCATGTTCAGTTTGTTCTCGCTGAGCCGGCCGACCATGTCGAAGTTCACGTACGCGACAATGTTCGAAAGCGGCACGGGCGGCTGGTCGGCGAAATGCGCCGAGCCGATCGTGCCGATCTCCTCGCCGGACCAGAACGTGAAAAGGAGGCCGCGCCTGCGGCCTAAATGGTTGGCCGAACTTTCCATAGAAAAGGCGCGCGCGAGCTCCAGCACCATGGCGGTGCCGGACGCGTTGTCGTCCGCGCCGTGGTGGATCTGGCCCTCCTCACCAGAGCGTTCTAGGGACCGCCCCTCGCCGCGGCCGAGGTGATCGTAGTGGGCGCCGATCAGGACGTACTCTGGAGGGCGCGAAAGGTTAAGCTCGGCTGGAAGCTCAGCCACGATGTTGTTGTCATGTTTTCTAATCTGCTGCACTCCGGTGGAGACTTTCACTCTCGCCTTCGGGACGGCGAAGCCGCCCTCGGTGTGTGGATTCTCGCTGTCCAGGGCCGTTTGCAGCGCCTTCAAATCCTTGCCGCCAGCGCCGAGGATGGCGGCGGCGACCTTGTCGTTAATGCTGGCGGCGATGATCCCGGAACCAGCAAGGCTGGTGTCAAAAGTAAGCGGCGCGAGTTGACCGGCATTGGGTGAGTTCGGGCCGGTGACCACCAGCAGCGCCTTGGCTCCGCGCTGGCGGGCCATCATCGCCTTGTAACGCAGGCCGGCGTACAGATTGAGCTCCTGCCTGCGTTTGGGCGGGACGTCTTCCGGCACGTAGCGCAGGACCAGGACGATTTTGTTGCTCACGTCCAGGCCATCATAAGAGTTGTAGCCGGGCCCGGCGCCGGCGGCCATCGAGAGACCGTAACCCGCGAACACAACGTCCCCTTCAAACGAGTCGTTGACCGTGAACGAAAGCGGACGGAAATCCTTTTCCGTCTCGTAAGCATTAGCGGGTTGCCCGGCAACGCTCACGGTGAGTTGGTTTTTCTCCGGCAAAGTCTTCACGCCGGCGGTGAACTCGAACGGCTGGCGATAATCGCCAACAGCCGGGAGCGGTTTCAGGCCGGCTCGCTGTAAATGTTCGATGAGAAAAGCCGCGGCCTTTTGCGCGCCGGGTTCACCAGTGTGGCGGCCTTGCAGTTCGTCGGAGGCGAGGAACTCGACGTCCGCTCGCAGGGCGTTGGAGCTGAGGGTGCTTGAGATGGAGGCCGGGGCGTCGGATTTGTTAGAGACGCTACCAGATGAAGATGAACCGCCTCTGAGGCTCTCTTGAGCGGGCGCAGCTCGCTGCGGCGCGGCCTCGAGCGCCTGGAGCGCTGCCTCGTGATTCCAGCGGGCGAGAAAGAGTTGCGGCTTGTGATCGCTCGTGCGGCCAGAGGTCCAACAGAGCTTCTGGCCATCGGGCGAGAAGACCGGCAACCCATCAAAACCATTGGTGAAAGTGACACGCACCGGTTCGCGCGTGCCGGCGGCGTCCACGAGAAACAGTTCGAAGTTGTCGAATCCGAGTTTATTGGCCGTGAAGATCACATATCGGCCCGAAGGATGAAAATACGGCGCCCACGACATGCAGCCGAAATCAGTCAGTTGACGGACGTCGGAGCCGTCGAGCGCCATCGTGAAGACGTTGCCGACGACGCCGTTGACCTCGAACCGCCGCCAGAGGATGCGCTGGCCGTCGGGCGAAAAGAATGGGCCACCGTCGTAGCCGGGCGTATGCGTGAGCCGCCGGACATCCGAGCCGTCGCGGTTCATCAGGTAAATTTCGCAAAAGTAGGATTTGTCAGTCTCAAGCCGTTTCTGGTCCTCGGCCGATAGCTTCTCCGAGTAAGCGTGGCGATTCGAGGAAAAGACAATAAGCTTGCCATCAGGCGAATAACTACCCTCGGCATCATAGCCTTTCGCGTTGGTGAGCCGACGAAGCCCCGACCCATCGCGTCTCGCTGTCCAGATCTCCATCTGGTCATCGTAGTCCCAGGAGTAGCGGCGTTGCTGGCCGGAGGCGCGAAAGTCGAGTTCGGCCTTCATTTTTGCGCGCGCTTCGGGGTCGTGGTGCGTCGAGGCGAATAACACGTCGTCGGTTCCTGGCCGGATGAATGCGCAAGTCGTCTTGCCCACGCCGGGCGAGATGCGGCGCGTTTCGCCCGTTTGGAAATCGAGCAGGTAGATCTGGTAAAAGGGATTGTCCGGCTCGCGTTCGCTTTGAAAGATGAGCGACTGGCCATCGGGCGAGAAGTAGCCCTCGCCGCTCCGTTTGCCCTCGAAGATGAGCTGCCGAATTTCGGTGAGGAACTGCGCCTCGCCGCTGGCCCCTTGCAATCGGCTCTGGGCCGACAATAAACAAAGCGAGAGAATCACAATCCCGGACGCTGTGTGAGTCCGTTTCACGAATGTGCGTGGGCTCGGATTTTTCACGGTCACTCCAGAATAGGACTTGGAGACCTTTTTGCAATCGCCCGGAAACTCCAGGTTTCCTGTCGTGTTGCCGCAACTCTTGCAGGCAATGCAAGTCTTTAGCGGGACCGCCGCGCTACGGGGAACGAGACTGTGGATTCAACGACTCCGGACACCTGGTGTGCTGAGTTCGCAACCGATTGGCAGGAATTGGAAGTCCGTGAATCGCCCGAGGCATACTCTGCGCGCTCGTTCAACGCGCAAAGATCCGGCGGATGACTTCCTCGATCGGCACTTCCTGGATGTCAATGTCGGTCACGGGCAGCTCGTCCAGCAGAGCTTTGCACACCTGGATGACGCGGTCGCGCTTGACCTTGAGCTGGACGCTGCCCGGGGCCTGCTCGACCACCTCGCCGTATTTGCTCAAGCTCGCAGGGGGACAATCGCCACCAGCTTCGCAGCGAATGGTCACCAGCTTCGAATCGGCGAACCGATCCACCACGTCGCTGAGGCGGCCATCGAAGAAAATCGTGCCGTGATCAATAATAATGACCCGTTCGCAGAGCGCTTGGATATCGGCCATGTAATGGCTGGTCAATAGCATGGTGGTTTTCTGTTTGGCGTTGTGCTCGCGCAGGAATTCGCGGACGACCTTTTGTGAGACCACGTCGAGGCCGATAGTCGGCTCGTCCAGAAACAACACCTTTGGCTGGTGCAGGAGGGAGGCGATCAACTCCATTTTCATCCGTTCGCCCAGGGAAAGTTCGCGCACGCTCACGTTCAGCTTGTCGCGCACTCCCAGCAGGCCGCTCAGCTCATCCACGGTGCGCTGCATCCTTTCGGCGGTCAGGCCGTAGATGCGTGAATTCAACTCGAAGGATTCGCTCGCCGGCAAGTCCCACCAGAGCTGGTTTTTCTGCCCCAGCAACAGGGCGAATTGCCGGCGGTAACCGTCCTGCCGCTCCCAGGGGACGTAGCCCAACACCTGAGCCGACCCGCTCGTGGGGTACAACAAGCCGGCCAGCATTTTGAGCGTGGTGGTCTTTCCGGCACCGTTCGGCCCTAGAAATCCCACCAGTTCGCCGGGTTCGATCGCGAAGCTAACTTCTTTGACGGCGATTGTTTGTTCGTATTTGCGCCGGAACAGCCCCCGGATTGCTCCGCCAAAACCCGGCTGCTTTTTGTACGTGCGAAAGGCTTTGGTGAGCTGGGTGACTTGGATGGCGGCCATTTTCCAATCCGGTCGGGTCCTGGTGCCTCGCTCGCCGCGCCAGCTTCGAAGCGAAACCGGCCCCCCTTCAGCGCAGGAGCTGCTTCTCGAGATAATTGACCTTCTGCCGGACTTGCGGGTCCACTTCCATCCGGTCCCTTACCACCCGCCAGGCGTGCAGCACCGTTCCATGGTCCCGCCCGCCGAAGGCTTCGCCAATCGCGCTTAAGGAGATCTCAGTCATCTCGCGGGCGAGAAACATGGCGACCTGGCGGGGGAAAGCGATGTTCTCCGGCCGTCGCTTGCTGGTCATGTCCGCCAGGCGAATATCATAAGTCTCGGCCACTTTTTTCTGGATGACCTCGATGCTGATGGACTGGCGGCCCTCCTCGTGCAGAATCTCACGCAGCAAGCCCTCGACCACTTCCACGGTCAGCTTCCGGCCGGTCAGTGCGGCAAATGAGGCCACGCGAATCAGGGCGCCTTCCAGACGACGGATGTTGGTTCGGATCCGAGTTGCGAGGAACTCGAAAATATCTTCCGGCAGGGTCACACCCATCAATTGTGCCTTTTTGCGCAGGATCGCCAGACGCATTTCGATGTCGGGCGGCTGCAGGTCGGTCACCAGGCCCCATTCGAAGCGCGATACCAGCCGCTGTTCCAGGTTCTGAATTTCACTGGCCGGCCGATCGCACGTAAGCACGATCTGCTTGTGGCTCTCGTGCAACGCGTTAAACGTATGGAAGAACTCCTCCTGAATCCGCTCTTTGCCTGCCAGGAACTGGATATCGTCGATCAGCAGCACGTCGGTCTGTCGATAGCGCTTGCGAAAACGGACCATCTGATTGTTCTGGATGCCGTCGATATACTCATTCGTGAATTTTTCGGAAGAGACGAACGCGACGCGCGCCGTCTTTCGTTGAGCGACAACATGCTGGCCGATGGCATGCAGCAAATGAGTCTTCCCCAGACCGACACCCCCATAGAGGAACAGGGGGTTATAGGATTTCCCGGGCGACTGCGCCACCGCCAGCGCCGCTGCGTACGCAAAGTTATTGTTATTGCCGACGACGAACGTCTCGAACGTGTTCTTGGGATTCAACCCAATGTCGTGACTGGGGGCGGAGTTTCGGTCGGGCGCAACCTCAGCCGCTTTGGTTCTTGCTGGCGAGGGCGTATTGGCTGGCGCGGCGGCGGCGCTTGTCGGATTAACCTTGAAGCGCACTTGCAACTGCCGGCCGGAAGCAGCAGCGACTGCGTCCTGCAGCAAACTTAAGTAATTGTCTTTCAGCCAGACCTCACAAAAATCATTCGACACCTCCAGGACAATGCTGTGCTGGTCGTGCGCGCAAGGGCGCAACGGTGCGAACCAAAGATTGTAAATGTCCGAGCTGAGTGTGGAGCGCAAATGTCCCTGCGCTGCGGTCCAAATCTTATCCGCGGAAGCTTGCATGGTTTCTCCCGAAAGCCCGATTTTCGGGCATTTTATTCACTTAGCCACTTACCGCACTTTCAACTCCGGCTTCGGCTCCCGCTTGTAGCACCAAAGCGCCGTGCCGCCAACAAAATCTCTTTACAAGGCCGAAATTTATTTCAAACCAACCAATAGCAATACGCAAACACCTGATATTCAACTGGTTGGAACTGCCGAACGCGCAACTCTTCCTTCCGGTCATTCGGCCAATCAACACGAAGGAGCAAATCTGCTGCGCGGAATATGGTTTTAGGCAATCCTGGCAAAACTTGCTAGGACAACATATTAACTCTTGTTCACGAGTTATTCACAGCCGGTTTTTGCCCAATAAAATCAAGCAATTTTTCACTTCTGACGCGCTGAGCGCGCTCGTCGGATCGAGCGACGGCTCCTCATCTCTGGCACCCGTTGGAAAAAAAATCACGCAGGCGATCTCTGTCGCGACGCTAAACCGCCTGCTCACCGGTCTCCTCAGTGCGGATGCGGATCGCATTCTCGATCGAGCTGACGAAAACTTTTCCATCGCCGATCTTGCCCGTCTTCGCCGCCTTGATAATGGCATCGACTGCCGACGAAACCACTGAGTCTCCCAGGACCACTTCGAGCTTTATCTTGGGCAGGAAATCGACGGTGTACTCACTGCCACGGTAAATCTCTGTATGGCCTTTCTGGCGCCCGAAGCCTTTGACCTCGGAAACCGTCATCCCAGCCACGCCCAGGCTGGAGAGAGCTTCTTTGACGTCTTCCAG
>CAYUPI010000088.1:0-17057 GCA_964446585.1 uncultured Verrucomicrobiota bacterium | reverse complement strand
AACCACTGGTCCCGTCACCCGCTCTCAGCTTTTACACACAACTCTTGACGCCACCAACGAAGAAGGGCCAACCTTACTCCCCTTTTTCTTTCGGTCTCGTGACAAACTTATATTTGCGGGTGGCCATGGCGACGGTCTTGAGGACGCGCGCAGGCAGATCCTTGAGTTCGACGCGATTACTGTCGCAAAGAGTAATTGCTTGTTCGATGGCGTTTCTGAGTTCGTCCACGTTACCCGGCCAGGGATAATTCATGAGCACTTCCATGGCTTCACCGGCGATCTGGACATCGTATTTTCCCAGGAAAAGCTCCACCAGTTCAGGGATATCGTTCGGCCGCGTCCGCAGCGGCGGAAGCTCAATTTGGCAGGCGCTCAAGCGGTAAAAAAGATCACTCCGAAAATTGCCCTGCTCGATTTTGTGAACGAGCGGGCGCGTGGCACCCGCCAGCAGGCGCACATCAGCCGAAAGCGGTTTCGCCCCGCCCAGTCGAACGAGAGTTTGCTCCTCCAGGAACCGGAGCAGCTTTCCTTGCAGCAGCGTTGGCAGGTCCGAAATGCCATCCAGATAAAGCGTGCCGCCGTCTCCCCGTTCAAACAAACCCAGCCGCTGCTCGACGGCCCACGGGAAAACGCCGGGCTCATGGCCGAACAGCTCGCTCTCCAACTCTGTTGCCGCCAGCCCCGCACAATCGGCTGTCATGAAGGCCTGGTCTTTGCGCGAGCCCAGACGATGAATCTGCTCGGCCACCAATTGTTTGCCGGTCCCCTGCTCACCGACGATCAGAACCGGATGGTCTCCGGCAGCGACCTTGACGATTCTTCGAAAAACCTGCTGCATCTTGCCGCTTGACCCGATCAGATCATGGAACCGGATTTGGAGCGCGTCCGTGGGCGGGCGGCGGCTCAACGCGCGCTCGACCTTGGTCTGCACGTCGCTGATGTCCAGCGGACTGACCAGAACATCGCTGACACCCTGGTTCATCAGTTCAACAAGTTGCTCGACCGAGGGGGGGCCGCCCATCAGCATTATCACCGCCGTGGTGGCATCCATCTGCTTGGCTTCGGATAGAAGTTTCGTGCCGGCAACAGTGCCTTCCAGAATAATCAGGTCCGGTTGCGCCTCGCGCAGGGATTTGATGGCTTCGGCCTCGCGCGCCACCGGGACCAGGACATGCTCATCCGCCCGCAGAAACGTGCAGAGAATGCTGCGCCGTTCTGACAGATGGTCCGCAATGAGAATCCTGGCCATTACCACCCGTACAAACCGTTAGCCAGGCCAATCTGGTTGCATTTTGCACAGGTTTCGAGACAGAAAAGCGTTCGGCTGCAGCCATTTGCGCCTACTACCTCTGACTGGGCGCCTTTGGGGGAGTACGGACGCGTGGGTGGCGAAAGACGTAAGCGCGTGATTGAGAAGGAACTACAACTCAAAGCGAAGGGTCAAGCGACCGTCACGTCCTTGCTCAGATAGACATCCTGGACGGCGTTGAGCAGGGCGACGCCTTCCTTCATCGGTCGCTGGAACGCTTTGCGGCCGGAGATGAGCCCCATACCGCCGGCGCGTTTGTTGATGACCGCGGTTAGGACGGCGTTTTGCAGGTCGCCGGCGCCTTTGGATTCGCCCCCGCTGTTGATCAAACCAGCCCGTCCGAAGTAGCAATTGGCCACCTGGTAACGGCACAGGTCGATCGGGTGTTCGCTCGTTAACTCGGTGTACATTCTTTCATCCAACTTGCCATAGCTGGAGCTGCCGGTGTTCAGAGCTTTGAAGCCGCCGTTGTTCTCCGGCAGTTTCTGTTTGATGATGTCGGCCTGAATCGTTACTCCCAGGTGGTTGGCCTGGCCCGTCAGATCCGCCGCGAGGTGATAATCCTTGTCCTTTTTGAAAGCGCTGTTGCGCAGGTAACACCACAAGACCGTCGCCATTCCCATCTGGTGGGCCAGGGCGAAGGCCTGTGCGACTTCGATGATTTGCCGCCCGCTCTCCTCCGAACCGAAATAAATAGTCGCACCCACGGCGGCAGCCCCCTGGTCGGCGGCCTGCTGGACCGTGCCAAACATGATCTGGTCGAATTTGTTCGGATAGGTGAGCAGCTCGTTGTGGTTGATCTTGACCAGGAACGGAATTTTGTGGGCGTATTTGCGCGCCACCGCGCCCAGCACACCGAAAGTGGAGGCGACGGCGTTGCATCCGCCTTCGACCGCCAGGCGCACGATGTTTTCCGGGTCAAAGTAATCCGGGTTTTTTGCGAAACTTGCCCCGGCGGAATGTTCGATTCCCTGATCGACGGGCAGAATCGAAAGGTAACCTGTGCCGGCCAATCGTCCGTGGCTGACCAGGCGCTGCAGATTTGTCAGGACGCGGTTGCTGCGATCCGACGGAGCAAAAATTCGATCGACGAAGTCCGGGCCTGGAACGTGGAGCCGGTGTTTTGAGATCTTAGGGTGGTCGAAGCCGAGCAGAGACTCGGCCTTGTCCCCGAGTAGTTGAGCGATGTCAGTCATAGTGTTCCTGTTTTCAAGTTCAAGTTCAATTTACAGGAGAAAGGCGGCTCCCGCCTGAGAGACCGCAGGGCCAAAGCGCCCTCCCCGGCCGAATTTACGGCTCAGAGAATACTACCTGAAGCGCCGCCAGCCGCACGCGAATTCTTGAAATCCCAGTTGCGCGGGGCGAAATACGGGCTATGTTTGCGACGATGGATTGGCAGTCGTGGGTATCGTTGTTGATCGTTGCCGCTGCGGCCGGGTTGCTGGCCTGGGGCAAGTTTCGAAAACGCAAATTCAACTTCCAACGGGACACTCATTGCGGGTGTGCTGCCGTCCCTTCCTCGGCTCCCCAAAGCTCGATCGTCTTTCGCGCGCGCAAAGGGCAGCGGCCTGAGGTGCTGCTTAGAATGAATTGAGACGGCACTTGCGTAATCGCAGGGGCTGAGATAGTTTTTCCGCTGAGATGGCCATGTGCAAAGTTAGCTCGTCCGTGCAGTTTCTGACTCGCTCCGTTGGCACGCGTGAAGGCTCGGCCCGGACGCAATGGGTCCCCAACACCGATGTATATGCCACCGATAACGGACTCGTCGTTAAGGTGGAATTGGCCGGGATGCGGAGCGAACATTTGGAGATCACCGTCGAGTCCAACCGGCTGCGCATCAGCGGCACGCGGCCCGATGGCTGCCGCGCTTCCAAATGCAGCTTTCTGGCGATGGAGATCAATTATGGCCCGTTCGAAAGCGTGCTGGAGCTGCCGCCGGGCTATGATCTGACCCAGGCCAAAGCATCCTATCTGAACGGTTTCCTGCGGATCGACGTGCCGATGGCACAGCGGCCGACCAAGAGCACCAAAGTGCCGATCGCCGAGGGGAATTCATCTCTTCTCTGAACCTTTTCCGGGCGGCGGTCGTCTAACAAGTATTGATTGGCGACCATGACCTCGCCTGACACCGAATTTATTAGTATCCTGGGAGCTTCCGGCAGCACCGAAGCGCCTTCGCGCGTTTCCTCCAGCTCGTTGCCGGAACGCCTGCCGATTCTCGGACTGTCGGACATCGTCATTTTCCCCGGCATGGTCGCGCCGTTGCTCGTCGAGACGGCCCAGAGCACCAAGCTGATTGACGATGTCGTCGGCGGCGAACGCTTGCTGGGGGTGGCGCTGCAGCGCAAGCCGGAAGCCGAAAATCCGCTGCCGCACGAGATGCACGATGTCGGCTGCGCGGCGCGCGTGTTGAAGATGCTCAAGTTCCCGGACAACACCGTTCGGGTGCTGGTCGAGGGCCTGTGGCGGATTCGGATCAAGGACTATACCGAGACTGATCCCTATCTCTGCGCACGGTTCGAGTTGATCAAGGACATCACCGAGGATTCGGTCGAACTGACGGCGATGCTGCGCAACGCCCAGAGCCAGTTCCAGGAAATCATCAAACTCTCCCCGGCGTTGTCCGAGCAGATCAAAATTGCCGCGCTCAACACGGAAGACCCGGGCCATTTCTCAGATCTCATTGCGGTCAACCTGAACCTCGACCTTGCCGAGCGCCAGGCGTTGCTGGAAACCAGCTCGGTTAAAGAGCGGCTGACCCGGTTGCTCCCAATGCTTAACCGCGAGCATGAAGTCTTGACGCTCAGTTCCAAAATCCAAACTGAGGTCGCCACTTCCATCTCCAAGACCCAGCGCGACTTTTTCCTGCGCGAACAGTTGAGAGCGATCCAGCGCGAATTGGGTGAGTCCGATCCCAACGCTGGGGAAGTCCGCGCCCTGCGGGAAAGGCTAGAGCAAACGCCCCTTCCTGCGGAGGCAAAAAAAGTCGCCGCGCAGGAATTGGAACGGCTGCAGCAAATGCCGCCCGCCGCCGCCGAGTACGGCGTGACACGGCATTACCTGGATTGGATTCTGTCTCTGCCTTGGACGAAAGAGACCGAGGATAAGATTGATTTGGCCGAGGCCGAGCGGATCCTCAACGAGCAGCATTTCGGCCTGACCAAAGTTAAAGATCGTCTTCTGGAATTTCTGGCGGTGATCAAGCGCCGCAAGCAGATCAAAGGCCCGATCCTGTGTCTGGTCGGCCCTCCGGGAGTGGGGAAGACATCCCTGGGTCGAAGCGTGGCTGACGCACTGGGTCGCAAATTCGCACGTATCTCCCTCGGCGGCATGAGGGACGAAGCCGAGATTCGCGGGCACCGCCGCACCTACGTCGGTGCACTGCCCGGACGCATCATTCAAACCCTGCGCCGCGTCGAAAGCCGCAATCCTGTGATTCTGCTCGATGAACTGGATAAAGTCGGCGCCGACTTCCGCGGTGACCCGGCCGCGGCACTGTTGGAAGTACTGGATCCGGCGCAAAACAACACGTTCACCGATCATTATCTGGATCTGCCTTTCGATCTGTCCCGCGTCCTGTTCATCACCACCGCCAACTGGCTCGAGCCGATTCATCCCGCTCTCCGCGACCGGTTGGAAGTGATCGATCTGCCCAGTTACACCGAGTCGGAAAAACTGCAGATCGCCAAGCGCTACCTCGTGCCGCGCCAACTCGAGGAACATGGCCTCTCCAAACAAGAAGTGAAATTCCCCGACTCGACTCTGCGGCGGGTCATTCAAGCCTACACCCGTGAAGCGGGCGTGCGGCAACTGGAGCGTGAGATAGCGGCGCTGACGCGGAAAGCCACCCGTCGCATCGTCAGCAATGGCGAAATCGGGAATCTAGTGCTTAAACCGGCGGCCCTGGTGGACTATTTGGGTGCCGAACGATTTGCGAATGAAACGGCCGAGTCGATCAAAGAATTTGGCATCGCAACCGGGCTGGGCTGGACGCCAGTGGGCGGCGAGATTTTGTTCATCGAGGCAACGCGAATGCCGGGCAAAGGTAGCTTACTGCTGACCGGGTCGCTTGGCGAAGTGATGAAGGAAAGCGCGCAGACCGCGCTCAGCTATCTGCGCAGCCAGGCGGTTGCGCTCAAGATCGACCTGACGGATTACAGCAAATTCGACATCCACATCCACGTGCCGGCGGGAGCCACTCCCAAAGATGGGCCAAGCGCGGGTGTGACCGTTGTGGCCGCACTTGCCTCGCTGCTCACACACCGGCGTGTGCGGTCGGACACGGCCATGACTGGTGAAATTAGTCTGCGCGGCCGCGTCATGCGCGTCGGAGGCATCAAAGAGAAGGTCCTGGCGGCCTCCCGTTTCGGCATTAAGGAAGTAATTTTGCCGGATCAAAATTCTCCTGATTGGAGCGAAGTGCCTGCGGAGGTGCGCGATAAGATGAAAGTGCATTTTATTCGGCATATTTCCGAGCTGTTACCGTTGGCACTGAAGGGAAAATGATTGGGGAAGCTCCAAGGACCAAGCACCAAGCTCCAGAAAAGCACCAAAATTCAATCTCCAATTTGACTTCGGGCCTGGCCGACGGTGGTTTGGGATTTGGTTTTTGGCTCTTTTCTGGATCTTCGATCTTGGTGCTTGGATGTTCGTTGGTCCTCGCCCCCCCCTGCTTTGGCCAACGCCAAGCCGACCAACGCGCAGTCACGCTGAACGCCGCCCAAGCTGAAAGCGAAGCGCACGCTTTGGTGGCGGACGTGCTCTCGCAGAAGCCCTCCCAAACCAACTCCGGTCTGCTCAAAATCCGCGATGCCAGCGGCCTGCAGCGGGAGCTGCCGATGCGTTTCGAGATCTGCTCGTCCGCCACCGGCTCCACCAGCGTCTATGAGGCCAAAGATCCCGGCCCGCCACGCCGCGAACTCAAATTGACTGTGATCCATACCGATGGCCGGCCCAATCAATATCTGCTCAGCGAGAACGGCGCGCCGGCGAGAACGCTGACCGGAAACGAAGCCATGATTCCATTCGCCGGCTCGGATTTTTGGGTGGCCGATCTCGGCCTCGAATTCCTACACTGGCCGCAGCAGCGGCTGTCAAAAAAGGAAATGCGCCGCAGCCGTTTCTGTAACGTGCTCGAAAGCGTCAATCCTAAGCCCGCCGCAGACGGTTACGCGCGCGTGATTTCGTGGATTGAGTTGGAACCGCCGCACGGAATTGTCCACGCCGATGCCTACAATGCCAAGGGCGAACTGGTGAAGCGATTCGACCCCAAGGAATTCGAAAAAATCCAGGGCGAATATCAACTGCAGGAGATGGAAATTCGCAACCGCAAGAGCGGCTCGCGCACCAGCATCGAGTTCGATCTGGGCCCGGCTCGTCGGTAGGACGTGGTGCCGTAATGGGTTAGTGAACGTCTTGCAGTGTTTCCAGGCTGTTCCTCAACCCCGCGGAAAGCGTTCGCGGAGGTTCCAGTGCCAAAAGCGCGGATCCTGATGGTCGGGCAGCGGCTCGCGCACGATCTCCCGGAATTCGTCTGCCAGACGGCGCTGCAAGATCCTCAGATTGGCGCGAGAATTCAAGAACATAGCGACAAAAATAAGACCTCCCGTAAAAACCCACAGAAGCTCGTCTAACGAACCGACCGGAAACTTGCTTAAGCCGCTGATGCCTTGGCGCAGATTGAAGAGCAGCAACATCCAGACCCAGAAGTTGAAACCCATCACACTCCAGACTGCTTTGAGTGGCTGGCCGCTGTTTAATCCTGCCCACATGCTGACGAGTGCCCCGCGCGGGTTCCAGCTTTGGTTCCATTCCCAGGAAAGAAGCCCGGCCCACAGAATGAAATACACCAATAGTGAGCTTGCGTTCCATTGCCGCAGGCTGAGTCCGCCGAGCATCATGGCGAATTCGAGCGCAAGCGCTGCCAGGCAGGGCCAGCGAAAATGGCAGCGCAAGGCTTCGAGCTGGCCACGCACGATGTCGCCAGGTGGCAGCGGTGTGGTCAGCAACCATTCGTAGGTGCCGTCGCGCCGGGGCAAGGTGAGGCCGGAGGCAGCGGTGTAGTGGGTCACCCAGCGCAGCGACAGATTCATTATGGTTGCAGTGATGAAGAAGTTCGGCACGCTCGGCCATTTGGCCGGCCAGAGCACCCAACCCGCGAGCCAGAGGCATGTCAGAGCACTCACGAGGAGCCAGGCCAGCCTCGCCGGACGCCGATCTCTGGCGGCCAACCACGCGAACGGATTCGTCTTGAGCCGCTTTGCGGCGAGACGCCGCCGCCAGGACGCTGTCCCGCGTGTCGAATCCCGCCTGCACTCGCGCCATCGGCGGATGCAACCGCGCCGGTTGCGCTCGCGCCAAATCCGCGCCAGGACGTAGGCCGCCGCCGCCAAACAGAGCACGGATAAGGAGAAAGTAATGAAGAGATTGCTCCAGAACTCGGGCGCGTGGCCGACGGAGAACCCTTTGAACACGAGCCAGGGACCGTAGGCCGGGCTGTAAAGCAGCAGCCAGTGCACAGGCTGGCTGCTACTGGCGAAAACGCTGTGTGCCAGGTAGAGCGCCGGCGGTACCGCGGCGAATGCCAGGCCCAGCCCGACCGTGAGAATCACCGCCGCACCTTCGTCACCGCTTAGTGCGGAACCGAAGAGACAAACCGCCAATGCGAAGAGCAGAAGGTTAGGCAGGCAGAGCGCCGTTGCCAGAAACAGCTCGAACGAGACGCCGCCCATTAGGAAAGGCAGCGCCAGTACTGGCACGATGGCCAGCAGATCGGCGAATACAATCGCCACCGCGCTGATCGCCTTGCTCAAGAAAACCTCGCCCGCGCTCATGCCGCTGATGAACAGCAGTCCGAGAGTTTGGTCCCGCCGTTCGGCCGAGAACAGCCCGGCGATGCGCTTCGGCACACGCGCCACGACATAAAACCCGGCCAGGCAGAGTAGCTGATGAAGATCACGCCCCGCCGACCGGCCCGCCAGCAGGCTTAAGACCACTGCACCTGACGTGCAGAGGGCAGCCAAACGCCAGCGGCGCCGGATTGGTTGCTGTTTTCGCAAGGCCAGCCGCAGCTCGCGTTCGATGATCGGCGGCACCTGGAACGAGAGCCATTTTTTTGGACTCTGATTGTGTGTTGCGGCGTTTTCTGCTGCGCTGAAGATCAAAACTTCCATGCTGGCCCAAAAGCCCAGGGTCCGCGCTTCGAGCCGATCGGGCGCTTCTCGGGCTCTGGGAAGTAACCACTCGAGGAATCCGCCAGTCCAGGATTCGTCGCGCGTGTAATAGTGACTGCGCATGAGCGAATCCACCATCGCTGCCACCAGGAACAGCATGGCAATCGGCGCCAGCCAGGTAGGACTCCCGAACAGGAGGACGGCAAGGAAAACACCCGGAATGATACCAAAGCCCATAGCCATAAGCGAGCTGCGCGTCAGGTTTCGCGGCACGAAGCCGAAGCGAATCAGCCGGAGCTGTGTTCCAGACCAGAGCAGGCCGAGGAACGGATAAACCGGCAGAAGCACCAGGCGGACTCCTTCAGCGATGTGCCCACCGCGCCAGGCCGCGTCGCGCTCCGCCACTGTTTCTGTATCGTAAGTGTGGAACCGTAAACTGTTGGAGACCTGATCTGCCGGCCAGGGCTTTAGCAGATACGTGGCCGCGTACGGGCGCGTGCACTTGGCTCTCTGCACCAGCAAGTATTTTCGCTCCTCGAAGTATATCGGGACTGGATTCAGTTCGCGCACTTGCCAATCGGGCATCGGCCGCCGTGTCTCGATCAGAACCTCGTCTCCTGCTACTGTGACCTTGTCGGGTCCTACCTGAAAGGCGCGGCGCGATTGGCTTGGACGCGATTCGTTCATCGGAAGATCCAGTAAAATCCCGTCGAGCCTGGTGGTAAAGGGCCAATCCAGCGATTGATTCTTGCAGCGAGCGGCACAGCCGCAAACAACGACGCCGTAAGCGGGTCAACCGTAGATTGGTATCGTGCGCCGCGGCGGGAAAACCTGACAAATCGCTCGCGGCGTCAAACTTACGGCCTGACCCGTTTTCGATTCTATGACAGGCTTCTAGACGACGAGGCCCAGCACGAATGCGGCGATAACTAGAAAAATGATTGTCGCGGAGGCATAGAAGCCGATGCGGGCCATCACGCTCCCCGCTTTGAGGTAGCGCGAGGCTGGATTCCAGGAGTCCTGGTAACGCGCCCGAATTTGCCCAACCGAGACTAACGCACAAATCGCCGGTATCAGGCCAAGGAGCGGCAAGAGGGCAATCCAGCCCAGCGCAAAGACCCGCATTGATCTTCGAATGGCTTCGATTCGATCCATCAGCCTCATCATTACGGGGGCGAGCCGGCAGAGGCCTGTGGTTGGTCAGGAACAGGCTTGTTCGCGGGAGCATTGGTCATGGCTTGGAGACGCTGGACTTGCCGGCGTTCGATTAAACGCAGCTCGCGACCCAAGTAGGCCAGCGTGCGCAGATTAAACGCCACGTAGATCATGATAATGCTCACCATGATCATAACGATGATGACGGCCATGCCTTCGCGATCATGGCGACGAGGTGAGATTTCAAAACGGGCTCTCAGTGGTTGGACCGGCATTTTCATTGCGTTTGGGGTCGGGCCGACACGGCCAGGAAAGTGAACAGCGGTCGAACCCTCCCAGCTTTGGCCTTGGTCTGGAGTTCGAGTTCCCATCTCCAGGCGATGAGCTTCGAGCGCCGATCGGGTTCAATGACGGATGAATGGATATTGGTCATTACCTGAACCCAAGGTCCGGAGTTGACGCGGCGAGATACCGAGCGCTCGCCGAACCGATAAGTGATGTCTCGTTGGGCGCCGGGCAGGGACAGAACTCGCTCACCGGACAAATCCTCAAGCTTGACAGGTCCCAAGGCAGCTCGCACATCAGCGCGCCAGCGCTCGCCAATGTGCAGGGCTCGGGAGATGTCATCGGCGCTTCGCCGCAGAGTCATCGAGCTATCGATGCAGCGGTACATCGCCGCGGTACCGATACCGAGCAAAAGTACAGAAACGCCAATATAAACCAGCGCCTCAACGATCGTGAAAGCCCGCTGCCGAACTCGATGAATGGGTCGGCAGAACGCGCGCTTCATTTCAGCTTCACCTCGCGAATGACCGCGCCGCCATGGCGCTTGATCGCCGGCCGCCATTCCAATCGAAGTCTGTCCGGCCCAACGGTGAACAGAAATTGGCCTGGGGGCAGATTAGTGGCAGCCGCGGCGTGAACCGCATAAGGACGCGTGCCCGGGCTAAAAGCGCGCCAATCGCCGGCCGACAGAACTTCCATTTCACCATCGACGATTTCCATCGCGACAGCGCGCTGATAGGCCGCCCGGGCAAGGCGCCGTTCCGAAACGAGCGAGTAAGCCAGTGGCAGCAAGGTGCCGGTCAGCAGCGCCATGGCCACGAGCAACTCGACCATGAGCGAGCCGTTCAGGCGGTTTACCTTGCCATTCCGGGTTACCATAAGACCGCTTCGTTGATCAGCCGAATAAGGGCCAGAAAAATCGCAATGACAACACTGCCGACAATCACGCCATTGAGCAGGACGAGAACCGTCGTGGCAACTTGCGCCGCGGTTTGTTCGAGCTGGAATGCCTGGGCATCGAGCGCTTCCTGCCAGCCGGTCAGCGCGCGGACAAAGCCGCCGCCCTGGCGCAGCGCATTGCCCAGGCGCCAGCGGAGTTCCTGCGAATCGTGGGTTTTGCAAATGGCATCGGGCAGCTTCACTCCCTGGCCTAATAACGCGCGAGCTGCACTGGCCCGGCGCTGCAGCACGACATTGCCGGTCGCTTCTCCCGCCAAACTTAGCGCCTCGGGCTCGGGCACCGAGGCATCAAGCAGAACGGAGAGCATTCCCGAAAAATCACGCAAGGCGCGTTTCCGCCGCCAGGAAAGTTTGAACAACAGCCAGTCGAGCGCGCCCGGGGCCCGCCGGTGCAGCCATTGCCGCAGCCGTGGTCCGCCGAGGTAGGCCAGGGTCAACACCCACAAAAATCCAATCAGGCACACCTGTGCCGCGGTCACCCAGGTGCTGCTGGCGAAAATAAATCGAGTGAATGCTGGCAAACCGGCTCCTTCCATCATGCCGGCGAAAACAGCCTCGTAAGACGGCAAGACTTTGGCTCGGAACACAACCGGCAGGAAAACAAGAAAAGGCGTGAAAACAAACAACAGCAGAATCAGGTAGTTATGCGCGCCGCGCACGCGCGAAACGCCATCATTCAGGCACCGGCGGCAGGCCGGCAGCACTTTTGCGATATCCCCAATCCGTTCGCCTGCCTTAAGCATGGCATTGAGTTCCGGTGGCAGCAGCCGGGGCACTTGCTCGAGGGCCGCGCTCAACCGCACGCCGCGTTCAAGGTGCGCCGCGAGGAGATGAAATCGCACGCCCAGCGCGTCGTCGTGGCTGCCGGCCGCTTCTGTGATCGCCGCTTCGGGCGTGCGTCCGTCTTTCAATCCCAAGGCGAGAACATCCAGAAAAAATCTGGCGCGTTCGTTACGGCGCAGCGGCAGCGTGAGGGCGAAATAGATCAGGCAGAGAGCGCCGGTAAAGGGGACCAACACGATTAGCAGATAGATGGCAAAGGCCAGCAGGAGCCTGACGAAGGCTTCAGGAGTATAAGGTTGAAAGATTTGCCAAAGCGTCGCGATCATTTTACTGAGCGCCACCTCCTCCAGTGTCTCCGACCATGTTCATGATCGTGATTAGCGTGCGAAAGAGCGGCGCGGCCTGCCAGAATACCATTTGGCCCAGGAACAGAATGGAAACTGGCAGCGCGCCGTAAAGCACGAGCTCGGCCCGATACGCGGCGCGCGCTTGATAGATCTCGGCGGCCTTTTGAAAGCCAGCGGCGACATCCTCGCCTCCGGTCCGAACGAGCCACAAAAACAGAGGCGGGAAAGGGCGCGACAAAGGCCAGTGCGCGGGTTTGCCCTGGCCGCTTTCAACTGATCGCCGCCAGCCCGCCAGAGCGCCCGCGGCCGGCGTATCGGCTTCAAGCCCCTCCACCACGGCGAGAGCTTCCGGCAGGGGGACGCCGTTCCGCAGCATCAGCGTCACTGCCGAGGCGAGCTGGGCCAGGCTAGCTTCGCGAAACGCCGGCATACGCCAGCGCAGGCGGGCGCGCAATTGAGGCAGCGAGATCGCCGCGAACCCAAAGCCGGCGGCAACGGCAAGCAGCGCCGGCGCCAGCCATAAGCTCAGAATCGAAACGGAAGAAGCGGCGCCGAAGCTCTCGGCAAACCCCGTCAGGAAATGTCCGAAGAGGAATGCCAGCATCACCGTCAGCCCAAACGAGACCAGCACGACCAGGAGCGGATACACCATCAAACCCTTCAAGCGCGTCCACAACGCGTTGGCGCGGTGATAATGATCCGCCAGCAACGTCAACACTCCGGGCAAGTCGTTGCTGCGCGCGCCGACTTCGAGCATGCGGACGTAAAGCGAAGGCAATCGGCGCCGCGCCAGCGCTTCCGTAAGCGGTGTGCCGCGGCTCAGGTCGCTTTCCAGTTGCTGGATTTCGGCCCGCAACGGTCCGGCGCGCATACCGGCGGACAGTTGTTTCAGCCCGCCTTCGAGCGGGATGCCCTCCCGCAGCATCGCGGCCAGTTGTTGATTGAAGAATGCGAATTCGTCGTAATTCACGGTCTTAAGTTTGAACGCATCAATGCCAAAGCATTTGACAGGACGGGGAGTGAATCGTTACGCGCAATTGGTGCTTTCAGCCGGACATGGACAATCCCAGAACGCGTTCGACCTCGCGTTGATCAGTGAGGCGCCCCTGCATTAAGGCCCGCGCGTGATCCAAGAGCGAGGGGTTGGCGGCCAGAGTGTCCAATTCACGCTGGCCAACGCAATGTCTGCGGGCGTCATCGAGCCGCAGCCATTCCACCAATGGCACCCGGCCACGATAGCCTGTGTCCAGACAGGCCGCGCAGCCTTGGCCCGCGCATTGAAGACAGAGCCGGCGGAGGAGGCGTTGGTTCAAAACCAGTTTGACCGAAGCGGCCACCGCCGAGTAATCGCGGCACAAACTCAGCAGTCGCTCGAAGACGCCCTTGCAGGAACCGGCGTGCAATGTGGAAATGACCAGATGGCCGGTGAGCGCCGCGCGCACCGCGATGTCGGCTGTTTCTTCATCGCGAATTTCGCCGATCATGAGCACTTGGGGGTCCTGGCGTACGAGATGCCGGGCGGCCTTGGCAAAATCCAATCCACGGGCTTCATTGACTTCCGTTTGCATGATGCCGGGGATGATTTGCTCGGCCGGGTCTTCGACGGTGATAATGTGGCGCCCTCCGCGCTCGGCGAGGTGGCGAAGACAGGCGTAAATGGTGGTGGTTTTGCCGCTGCCAGCGGGGCCAGTCAGCAGCAGCAGTCCGAGTGATTGAGCCAGAAAACGCTCCAGTTCCAGGCGCGCCGGTTCAGGAAAATCCAGCTCCGCAAGCGCCTTGATCGCCGCGCTGTTGAAGAGGCGGAGGACGATCTTCTCGCCGGTGACGGTTGGATAAGTGGCAACGCGGATGTCATTACGGGCCTGCACGCTGGCCTTATCAATGCGACCGTCCTGCGGTAGCGTTTCCTGGTAAGTCTTGAGTCGGGCCAGGAATTTGATGCGGCCAAAGACCCGCTCAGCCAATTCGCCGGGCAGCTCCGCCGCCGGGGTCATCACCCCGTCGAGCCTGAATGCAACGGCCGCCGAGTCCGCGCTCATCTGCAAATGAATGTCGCTGGCCGAGGCTCGCTCGGCCTGCTGAATCAGCCGTTCCAAAATCAGAGGAGCGGAGCGCTCGGGACGGTCAGTTTCGACGGCTGCTTTCTGTCGCTTGGTTGCCACGCGTCCGATAAGCCGATTATTCCATGACGTTCGGTTCAATCACAGCCTAAAGCAAAGGCTGATCGCGCTGGGGGCGTATGGCCAATGATTTCCGGCTTGGCGCACGCCGCCGAGTAAGGGGTCATGCCCGTGTTGTCAGTGGCGGTTTGCGACAATACTACGCTGCGGTGTATTTGATCTGGCGGATTTCAAGCGAACCAGACTTCGGCTCGTAGAAGGGTTTGCCCTTTTTAACGCCGACGGTGCCGTAGCCGGTGGCAGTGGAAAGGAAACAGCGGAAATCGCCCTTGATGGCCGGTTGGAGATGCAGGACTTTCTCGACAGCGTCATAGCGCGCGCCGCTCAAACCGAACAGCAGCGCGTAGGAAGACATGGCCCGCGCATACCAATGGCCGCACTCGTACTCATCGAAGGGATTTCGCACGCGGCCATCGTAGCGCGCGCGGCAGGTGCGCACGATATCCAGCCCCTCCTTCACATGGCCCAGGCGCATCAAGTGCGAGGCGACCTGGTACTCGATTCCGGTCCAGACTTCGTTCGAATAAACGAACGGCAGGGAGAGTTCTCCTCCTTTCGGCCAGGTGCAGAGCAACAGGCCGCCTTCGGCGCCGCAGGCATAAGTCGGGCGCTGCGGGTTGGCGAAGCCTGAAAGGTCACGGAGCAGATTGTATTTGTGGACCGACTTAACGTGGCTGGCGACTTTCGCGCGATCGAGGACCTGTCCGACGCCGCAGACCTGCGCGAGCCAGGACCCGAGCACGCCATCGGCCAGGCAGCCGTTCCCATACTGGTACTTTGGCCCTTCCTTGGCCGACACAGCCAGTGCCTCGGTCGAGTAGTCCCCGACCATGCTTTTGTTCTCGAAGGGATTTTTCGCGCGCAAATTTTTCCATTCAATGCGCTGAATAAAGTATTCGCCGTTGTACAACTCGGACTCGGCCTTCGCCATGCCTTTTGCCAACAGTTCGGGGTAAATTGGCACTTCGTCGCTCAGCGCTTTGCCCATGAGCACGGCGGCCTGCAATGCGCCTAGATAGAAGCTGGTGCACATCCCGTCTGGGCCCCAAAACTCGATGTCGTAGGTGTTGTGATGGGGTTCTTCGACCCAGCCTTTGTGGGCCGGGTCCCAGGTCTCGATGCAATAATCGAGGCTCTTTTTGACTTTCGGCCAGAGGCCGCGCAGCCATTCGGTGTCGCCGCTGATCCGCCATTCGCGATACAATTTCATGATGCCGCCAAGCTGGCCGTCGGCGGCGGCATGGAAATCGTGGGCTACGGGCCGAATGGGCAGCGAGCTGCGAAATTGCTGATGACCCGCTTCATTCTGCGAAACGCCGAATTCGGTTTCTCGCAGCGTCCGCTCCAACGCCGGGAACAGGTGTGGAATGGCCTGGGCATAGTTCCAGACGTGCGTGCACGAGCCATGACAGCAACCTGAATTATCTCCGCAGCCTTCCCAGGCCCAGAGCCGGCCGTCCGTCTGGCGCAGCACGGTCGGCGACTTGAGAATCGTCAAATTGGCGGCCACTGCTTCCAGCACTTGGGCCGGCAGCGTCGAGTCGTAAAAGCACTCGCCGAAGCGCGCCGTTTTCTGCCGGAGCTAGTCGTAATAATCGCGCCAATAAGAACTGACGCTGTGGATGTCCGCAAATGGCCCGGCGTACCAGGGCCGGTAGTCGCGCGGTGAGTCCGGAGCGGGCGCGCCGTTGCCGGGGTCCTTGCCGATGCGCAAATTGGTCTGGCCGCAGAACCAAGCCAGCCGCAAGGCAATCGTTCTGGATGCGCCCGGCGCGAGCTGAAACGGGACGCTCAATGACGCGCCGGGGCTGGGGCCGCCTTCAGTCACGGGCCCACGCTCCACGCAGGCGCCCTCAGCGACATCCTTCCAAGCCATCGTCAACGCGTCAAACCAGCCGCCGCGGAACAAGGCGTGGTTCACCTTCAAGGTTGGCTCGGTAACGGCCGCCGAAAAGGAGCCTTCTTCCCAGGGTTTATCTTTCGGCCCACCGCCCCAAAGGATGAAACCGCCCGTGATCGGCCGCACTTCCTGCGACTGGTTACCCGAAGCCATAAAGTTTCTGGCCGTAAATGAAAACACCGCTTCCAGTGGGCTGTGGCTACGGTTGACGAAGCGATACTCCAGGGCTGCTACCGGCAAACTGGAATTGTCCGCGTCGCCAGGTTCAAACGGGCTCCAGCCGACTAACTCGACGGTCAGGGGCAGGTGGTCATCAGTCAGCGTCACTGTTCCGAACGGGAATCGAGCCTGGAAAGAGGCCGAGGCGAAGCGCGGCAGTCCGTAGGTGGTGCCGCCCGCGCCGTTGCCGGTGCCTGGCGGTCCGAAGAGTTTTCGGGCTGGGACCGGCCCTTCCAGAACGCGAGCAATCGGGTGTTTGCCTTTCAAGCAGAGTGCCGCGAACACCAGGGGCTCGTGGAACACCTCTGGCCGGTTCCGCACCGAGACATGAGACAGGGCGCCCGTGCCTTCGAGGCACACCATGCCCGCGCCGATGCCGCCGAGCGGAAATGCGACCATGTCCAAATTCGGACCGAAATACGCCCCGTTGTAAGGGCGTTTGACCTTCTTGCTCGATGACAGAAACGATCTGGTTGATTCCTGCCGCTCTGGTTGGTCCCTCTCCTTTCCAGTGACACCCATCGCGCTCAGGCTGCCCACCGTGCCTATGGTCGCCGCGGACATCTGCAGGAACCTCCGCCGCGGCATGAACGAGTCGTTCCTCATTTTCTCTGTTTCCTCCTGTTCCATTTTGATCAGTCTTGTCTCAGAGCCGTTTCGCCAGCCGGGCCGCAAAGCGCTCGAGTGCCGGCGAGCGATCCAGGGGCGGCAACTGCACGTCCAACAGACAAAAACCTTCAGTCCACT
>CAYUPI010000087.1:0-17322 GCA_964446585.1 uncultured Verrucomicrobiota bacterium | reverse complement strand
TCCCGATGCTTATTGGATCATGGAACATTCCACGCGCGACCCGAAGAAACCATAAGCGGCAGAGGGTCGAGGGGGAATGAAAAGGATCCAGCGGTTATCTTTCACTCTCGCGCTTTCTTTCCTTGCCTTAGCCGGCTGTAAGAAGTCCGAGCTGGTGTCAGGACACCCGCAGGAATATTACGGCGTAAAAGTAAATTGGTCGCGATTGACCAAGGACTTCACGAACGCCAGCCCCGAAGTGCAGAATGACGCATACCTGGCAGTACGTGCCTTTCGCTACTCACAATTTCCCCAGGCGGTGGCTCAACTCGAAAGGGTTGCCAGTAATCCCGGCCTCACTGATGCACAAAAGGCCCTGGTCAACGAGTTGATCGATCATACCAAACAGGTCATCGCCAAAGCGCCGCCGCCAGCGGGAGAATAACACGGCCGTTCGGACCGCAGGTTCACTATCGCTGGACTAAAAACAGGTGCCGTTGGCCCCAGGCGTTCAAGGCTTTGAAACGCAGCGTGCCGGCGCTGCACTCGCTGGCCACTTTTTCGCCAAAGGCTTCCGGACTCGATCCCTGGAAATACAATTCGCCTTTGGCCGCTCCGATGGGCAGAGGAATTTCCAACTCGGCTTCTCCCTGGACCCACAATTCCATAATTGCGCCGCCGGCGATACGGCGTTCCGACAGCACCGGCGCCCAGGCAATGAGCGCCACGAGCGCCTTGGCAAAGACGAATTCCCTTCCATCGACATTGATCGCCCGGCAATCGTGCCCGGCGAACGCGGCCGGTTGACCGCGCTGATCGAGTCGAAATGCCAGGGCCAGCGCGCCCTCGTAATTTATGCAATGGCCGTTGACGCAGAAATCCCGTAGCTCCAATTTAGGCGAGGGCAACTGATTTCGTGACAAAATTTCCTTGTCTAGTTTCGCGTCGCGGTGGAACCCTCCCGGCCAGGTTTCCTCGATGCTGCGATAGTGCGCCGCCACGGTAGTGGTTCCGTTCGGAAACCGGCAGGCCACGTAAGGCGTGCTCCGTGAAACGGCATCCGGGTTATCGCTCCGCGGCGCGCTCGAGCCGATCTTCGGGTAAGCCCCCAGCGCAAAAAGGATTTCAAACCAGGTCCTTACTTCTTTGCCCAGCGATGCTGACTGATCGTCGCGCGGACGAAACCCCAGAAACGTCACGCTGCCGCCCTTAGGCAAACGCCGGTGAGTGCCAACGATTCTTCGGCCCACCTTAGCCACTGTTTCGGCGTTCACCTCCGGCTCGACCGGGTAAATTCGATCCACTAGAAAATCCGTCAGTACGCGTTGGGACGGGACTACTTGCAAACTTCCCGAAAAATGGATTTCCCAACCGCCCGCGAACAAACCTTCTACGCCAAATTGGAGAGCTTTGATCCAGAAGAGTGTCTGCCATCGCGCCAGTATCGAGTGACCGGAAAAATCGACTCGCGGCGGCGGACCTGACCAAATCAATTTGCCGCCGTTCTCAGCGAACCGGGCCAAAAAATCCAAGAGCTCAGGCGGCGGCAGCGGCTCAAACAAAACTGCTAACGTTCCGAACTTGCGCCCCGCCATGTCGATCTTTCCATCCTTTGTAACGCGCCCGTGTTCCAGCAACTTCCGCGGCGTTACATAATTTGCATAGGCGTACTGCGTCATCCACGAGCCGAACCGCTCTTCGCAGGCAACCAGCGAAAGCGTGTAGAGCATCAGCACGTCTGTGTCCCGGTGCTGTGAATCCTGTACAGCCTGGAACCATGGATCGGCGGAAGCGCCGAGCGCATTGCACACGGCCTGATGCCGAACCGCCACTTCTTGCGGCATGCCCCAAGCTGCCGCGTACGCATAAGGGACCCGATTCAAGATGCCGGTCGAGCAAGCCAGCGCGATACCGTAATAGTTTCGATCCAGCCAGCCGCCCTCGGCGTGATCATTGCCGCCGCCGGTCAGGAACTTGTTCCAGGCAAAGTAATCGCTGCAGGCAGAAGCGGTCTGCTGCACCGTGTTCGACCACAGGAACTCGGGCGTGTATTCGTACTGGCGGGGCGCGACTGGCTGGCTTCCCCGCTCCCAGGCGTCGCAAGTTGGGCTTTGCGCCCAGGTTGCATGCGCGCGTGCCTCGAGCTCCCAGCCATATTTCTTCTCTGCGAACTCCTTCGCGCCCGCGAACAGATCAACTACCGTGTTTTCGAGCAAATCGTAGTAGCGCCGCCGGAGGAGAAACGTCTGCTGGATGGCTTCTGCGGTTTCTCCCAGGACATGTTGCGCCGGCTGCCGCGCTTCGAGCGTCGGCAGGAAGCCATGCTGGCCGTAGCAGAAGTAAACCAGGAATTTTTCGAACTCCTTGAATTCGGCGCCATAAAGCTCAGCAAATCGGTCCTCAAGGTGTGGCGTCAGATACCGGAAGTCGAACTGCCCTTCGTCGTGGTGAGTGAAGTAGCCCCAGTCCTGTTGAATGTGCATCTCGTCGGCATAAAGACCGTTGAGCGGCACCCCGGCTGCATGGTATTGCTCTACCAGCCCGCGCAGAAACGGCATTGCCTTTGGGCTGAAATAGTCCAGTTCAGGCGTCGCATAACGTATCACTACCAGCACCCGATCCAGGCCGCCCAGCTCAGTTTCCCCACGGCCTCTTACCGTGAGCCGTCGGGCATTGGTGCTCGGCAGCGACGATTCATCGACCTCTATATTCGGCGTGGTCTTGAGTTCGACAATGCTTCCGGGATCTACGGCGTAGAAGTTCGTTCCGCCGACCCGGCGCTCGCGGAAGGCGAAGACCCTCAGATTCGTGCGTTTGAGATCAATCGCTCCTTTGTTGTTTGTCCAGCGTCGCTGCTCCCAAAGAGAAACAGTGAACTGGCCAGTGGCCGCGTCCCGATAACCTTCACGATACTGCACCCAGTGCCCGGACTCGCCGGTTTTCCTCTCGTACCCGCGCCCTATCTCCAGCGGACTCAGCAGGCTCAACTCGAAGCCGAGACCGTGCGCCTTAACCATCTCGCTGATCCTGGCCAGGCGCTGGATGTATTCATTCGTGTCCGGCATCAACTGCCGCGGTTTGCCTTTCTGTCCCTGGCGGTATTGCGTCCAAAACTCGTCAAACGCCAGAATCAATGTTCGCACTCCCTGCGCTCTGGCCCCATCGCAAATCTTGCGCAACGTCGTCACGTTGGGGGTGCTGCTCAAGCTCAAGTCCACCGACTTGTCCGGGTCCTCGAGGTCCTCCAATTGTTGATCGCTGACCAGGATAATCGAAGCTTTCGGCAAGAGAAATTGCCAGGGGCCGGGAAATGTCAACGCGCGGGTTGGGAGTTGGGCGGACTCGGCGGCGAATAGCCGGGCGGTCAAAGCGGGGCTGGAGACTGCGATTCCCAGGCCACTCAGCCGCCGCAGGAATTGTCGACGTGATACTCTCGAAAAAATTGTGGTACCGTCCATGGCCGCTAAACGAATGGCCACAGGCTTGCCACCCGCTTGGCTTTAGGCAACCTGGAAAGCGGACTTGTCCCTCGGATTTCGGCCTTCGGACGCGCGCCAGCAAATGCGGGGCAACTGAGGTCCCCTCGTCGCCAGGAATCGCCGCCGAACTTGATCAGGTTCTACACCGCCACCAAGGCCGGCTCCGCTCGGGTCGCAGGCTGCCCTTTGTTTACTGCCACCAGGGCGGAATAGCTGCCGACTTCGCACAGCCGTTTGGCGACTCGACGCCGCAATGCGACGGTATTCACGGGCGTCCAGCGAAGCAGCCGCCGCATCAGGCCCAGTTGCGCGCGCAGTTCATCACCTTCCGAGGCGGCGGCCAGTGCCTGTCGGGCCTGCAGCTCAATTCGGCCCACCGCCTCGTTAGCAAATATCAAGGTCAAGTCGGCCAACACCGGAGAGTTGCCATTGTGCTTTCGGACCTTAAGAGTGCGGAGCAAAGCGCTTTCCGCCAGATAGACGTCGATCATGATGTCGCTGAGGCAAGCGACGATTTCCTGTTCTTCGATCAGCTTGTCGCCGAATTTCTGGTATGCCACTCCGGAAAGGAAAAGGGCGAGTTTTTTCGCGTTGGCCAGGAACGACTGAGCGACACTCAGCTCATCTGTCGAGCCACCGTCGCTCAAGGGCGCCGAGTCCAGCAGTTCCTTGGTCACTTTCGTAATGGCCTGGACGAGCGGGAACCGGCCGCGTTGGGCGCGGCGCATAAGCAGACCCGGAATGAACAGGCGGTTTATCTCATTGGTTCCTTCAAAAATGCGGTTGATGCGGGAATCCCGATAGGAGCGAGCAGGGTGAAACTCCTCCGTGTAGCCGTAGCCGCCGTGGATCTGCAGGATTTCATCAACCACGCCGCTGAGGATTTCGCTGCCGGCCACTTTGATAATCGAACACTCGAGGGCGAACTCATCCAGGCCGCGCAGGAACGGCGGCTTCATCGAATCCATCGTCTCGCCGGTTTCCATCACCTCATCAACCATGGCGCCGGTGCGGTAACCGGCGCTTTCGCCGGCATAGATGTTCGCGGCAGCTTCGGCGAGTTTGTGCTGAATAAGACCGAAGGAAGCGATCGGCCGCCCGAATTGTTGGCGCTCCAGAGCGTACTTTGTCCCTGTCTTGAGCAATTCCTTCGCCGCCCCGACCGCTCCGACCCCCAACTTCAGCCGCCCGAGGTTGAGGATATTAAACGCGATATACGCGCCCTTGCCCACTTCACCCAGAACGTTCTCGACCGGTACCTTGACATCCTCGAGGATAAGGCGGCGCGTTGAGGAGGTCTTGATGCCTAATTTGTGCTCTTCCTTGCCGGTGGACAGGCCAGAAGAAGTTCGCTCGACCAGAAAGGCGGTGACGTGCTGGCCATCGACCTTGGCGAAGACCGTGAACAGATTCGCCCAGGCCGCATTGGAGATCCACATCTTGGTGCCATTGAGAACATAGTGCTTGCCGTCCGCAGACAGCGTTGCTTTGGAACGCATGCCAAGGGCGTCCGAGCCCGAACCAGCTTCGCTCAAAGCGTAGGCTGCCATCCATTCGCCGGTGGCCAGCTTGGGAAGGTATTTCTTCTTCTGCGCTTCGGTGCCGAAGTAGATGAGCGGCTCGGTGCCGATGCCACAATGGGCGCCGCAGGTGACGCCAAATCCGCCCAGGCGCGTCAACTGTTCCTCCACACCCGCAGATGTGGTTTTGTTCAGGCCCAAGCCATTATATGCCGTCGGCACTTCCATCCCCAGCAATCCCACGGCGCCGGCTTTTTTGAAAATCTTCGGCGCCAATCCCTCCTCCTGATGCTCGAGGGCCTCGAGATTGGGCAGGACTTCTTTTTCCATGAACTTTTCGGCAGTCTGCGCCATCAGGCGTTGTTCTGCGGACAGGTCCTCAGGTGTGAAAACGAGGTCGGGCTCGGTCTCGGCGAGCAAAAAATTTCCACCAACCAAATGTGCGGGCAACGATTTCAACTCTTGCATAATAATAACAGGGTACTGCTCGAAGCGTGTTTTACAAACATTTTCCTGAACCTACATTAGACTTTCCAGCCCTTGCGATATTCACGGCGGACGTAATGCGAGGCTTCGGGTGCGTTTCGGGCGTGCATCTTGGGTCCGTCCCATTCCAATTTCTTTCCCGTGCGCAGGGCGACGCAGCCCAGCAGCATGATCTCGGTCAGATAGGCCGCGACATCGAAGTTTGAGTAGGCCGGCGCGCCGCCTTTGCATGCTGCTATCCATTCCGCGTGCTGGCGCTCATCCGTTCCGCCTTTGAACGTATTGCGTGGAATGATCTGAGGAATGGCTTTGGCGGCTTCGTGCTCCGTGGCTCGCGTGAGTTCTTTCTCGTCCTTGAGCTTCGCGAAGAAGCGGAAATCCCCGTCGCCGTCATCAGGCGAGAATAATTCGCCTTTGTCCCCGACCAAAATGCACCCGCTGCCGGAGACCTGGTCGAGTAAGTTGACGACGTTAGACGTAACATCCTTCGGCGGCTTGTTGCCGCCGTCAAACCACCACAACGTGACTGGAGGTTGATCCCCGCGCGCGGGAAATTCAAAACGGATCTTCGAGTTTTTCGGATACATCTCCTTGGCAACGCCTGCGCATTCCGCCTCGACTTCAGTCGGATATTCCAGCTTTAAGGCACGGAACGGCCAATTGACCGTATGACAAGCCATGTCCCCCAGCGCGCCGGTGCCAAAGTCGAACCAGCCACGCCAGACCCACGATTGATAAACATCGCGCCTGCTGCCGGTAACGTCCTCGGGCCATTTGGCCTTGAACGGGCGCCAGTGCGCGGTGCCCAGCCATAGATCCCAATCCACTCCTGCCGGCACCGGGTCGGTCCCAGCGGGCCGTTCCAAACCCTGCCGCCAGACCGGGCGGTTGGTCCACACGTATGCCTGACGCACTGGCCCAATCAGCCCGGCATGGACCACTTCGACGGCGCGGCGCAAGCCATCGGAGGCGCTGCCCTGGTTGCCCATCTGCGTGGCGACTTTGTGTTCGCGTGCCAGGTCACGCAGGAGGCGGGCCTCATAAACATCATGCGTCAGAGGCTTCTGACAATAAACGTGTTTGCCCATCTTGATCGCAGTGGCGGCAATGATGGCATGCATGTGGTCGGGCGTGGCGATGTCCACCGCATCAATCGACTTTTCCTTCTCGAGCATTACCCGGAAATCCTTGTAGAACCTGGCCTGTGGATATTTGCGGCGCGTGGCCGCGGCAGAGGCCTCGTTGACGTCGCACAACGCCACGATGTTTTCCCCTTCGCAGCACCTCAGGTCGCCGGCGCCTTTACCCCCAGCACCCACACCAGCAATGTTGAGCTTCTCGTTGGGCGAGACCCGGCGCGGCGTCCCCGCACCACCCATGCTCAGAGAGGCCGAGCCGGCCGCGAGAGCTGAGTAATAAATGAACTTTCGGCGGGAAATTGAATTGAGTGGAGAGACTTCCCGTTTCGACATGGCGACTTACTACGCGAGCCGGCCTGTTTGCACAAGGAGATTTGAAGCTGCGCAGCGCTAGACCGAAGAAATTGCCCGCCGGCCGCCAAACCGTTCGGCGTGCCCGGCCAAAGCTTATTCGTTCGGGCTGCGCAGCCTCATGAACTTGTGCAAGTGGCCAAATTTACTCCACTCCGACACGATCAGATTGCCGTCTTTGTCAATCGCAGCGCCGTGCGGAGAGTTGCAGATGCCATCCTTCCACTGGTCCATCGGCAGCTCGAAGTTGGCCCGCTGCTTTTCGTTTGGATTGTCGCCGAGTTGCGCGACGATCGCCCCTGCCTTGTCGAGCACGGTCACCCGACCCTGTAGTTCCGGAATCACGGCATAATTCCCCCGGATTTGTACCGCCGCGGGCATCCGAAGGTCTTTCTGGATTACCTTGACGAAGTTCCCTTCCAGGTCCCAGTACTCCACGCGATTATTGTTTCGGTTGCAAACCAGTAGCAGCGGTTTGCCCTGCCTCGGGTCCAGCGCAATGCCGTGGCAAGTGTTGAATTTACCCTCCTCCGCGCCAGGTCCGCCAAAAATTTTCACGAAGCTGCGCTCTTTGTCGTACTTGAGGATGTAGTTGGAGCCGTAACCGTCTGCGACGAAGATCGAACCATCCGGCGCGACGGTCACGGCACAGGGTTTGAATGAGTCTGGCGCTTTGTAGATATAGAAAGCTGATGCCTTTGGAAAACCGATGGTCCACACAATCTCGCCGCTCAGGTCGAGTTTGACTACTTCGTGTTCGTTTGGCCGGGCGCCGTAAATATACTCCGTGCCGTTCTCCTCGCGCAGTTCCAGGCCGTGAATCCGCGTTGGCCCGGCGGCTCGCAGAAACTTCCCCTCGGGCGAAAAAACCACGATGCCGCGCTCTGTGTCGGTGGTCACGTAAATGTTGCCCGCCTTGTCGATCACCGCGCCTCCATGACAAGGGCCGAGCGGCTTCCCGCCCGGATTCTGCTCGAAGAAGCCGGGAGCGATTGAATATTTCAACTCTCCGCCTTGAGCCAGGGTTGTCGTGAGCGAGAAAATGACGAGCAAGCCTGATGTAATCCTGTGCATTTTCATGCCCTTAAACTCATTGGCTCAACAAGACAAGAATTAAATGGCTTTTCCCATCCGCCGCCTTGCGGCATGGTGAGTTCGTGGAACCCCTCAAGGTCGAAGAGATCCGCCGAGCAGTCCAGCTTGCCCTGGCGGAGGACCTCGGAAGCGGCGATGTCACGACGCAGTCGGTCGTGGGTGAGGAAACTACCGCACGAGCGACGATGAAGGCGCGCGAGCCCATGGTTCTCTCCGGCCTGCCGCTTGCCGAAGCCGCCTTTCGCGAACTGTCGGCGGAACTGGAAATAACCCGCGAGGCCGAGGACGGCCAGCACGTCGAAGCAGGAAGAATTTTGCTGAGGCTCCGCGGCTTCGCACGCCCGATTCTCAGCGCCGAGAGGGTCGCGCTCAACTTCGTCCAGCGCCTTTCCGGCGTGGCGACTTTGACCGCGCAATTCGTGGACGCGGTCAAGGACACGCCGTCGCAGATCCTCGATACCAGGAAGACCACGCCGGGGTGGCGGCGGTTGGAGAAATACGCCGTGGCGTGTGGCGGTGGCAGCAACCACCGTTTCGGCTTGTTTGATATGGTGCTCATCAAGGACAACCATCTGGTCGCTTTGAAAAATGAGTCACCTGATGCCATCGCTGCAGCGTTGCAGCGGGCCAGGGCCGCCCATCCGAAGCTCAAAGCGGAAGTCGAGGCGGACACCCTCGAACAGGTCGAACAGGCGGTGGCGGCAGGGGCTGATCTGATCCTGTTGGACAATATGAATCCGGTTCAGTTGCTCCTCGCGGTGCGCAAGTGCAAAGGCCGCGCGCAGACCGAGGCCAGCGGCGGCGTGAGCCTGGCCAGTGTGCGGGCCATCGCCGAAACCGGGGTGGATTTCATCTCTGTGGGCGCGCTCACGCACTCGGCGCGAGCGGTGGATGTTGGGTTAGATTTTGAAACATGACCCTGGACGCACAAATTCTCAGGTCCTTGCGAGACAACGGTGACGGCGTCGGCGGCACGGAACTCGCGCACAAACTGCACGTCAGCCGAGCCGCGATTTGGGCAAGGATTGAATACCTGCGGGAGCTGGGCTACGATATTGAGGCCAGCCCGCACCGGGGTTATCGCCTCTTGAGTGTGCCCGATGCGCTATATGCCGATGACCTAATCTCCCGGCGGGGCAAGACCAAAGTGGTCGGCCGCGACATTCGGGTGTTTCAGGAAACGACTTCCTCGAATGATCTCGTCGCGCGACTGGCTCGAGATGGCCTGAAAGAAGGCGTGGTCGTCTTTGCCGAATCGCAAACCAAAGCCCGGGGCCGGCTCGGGCGCCGATGGATTGCCCCGGCCAGGAAGGGACTCTGGTTCTCCGTCCTGCTTCGGCCGGAGTTGCGGCCACTGGAAACGACCCGGCTAACCATTTCCTCAGCCACCGCCCTGCGTCGCGCAATTAATGGACAGACTGGCCTCGCGGCCGAAATCAAGTGGCCCAACGACATTTTGGTCGGTGGCAAAAAAACAGCCGGCATTCTCACCGAGCTTTACGCGGAGTTAGACCAGGTCGAATACGTCATCCTCGGCATTGGCATTGATGTGAACATGAACGCGGCAGATTTCCCGCTCGAATTGCGGTCACTGGCGACCTCGCTCAAACTGGAATTGGGCAAGGCGGTCTCGCGGCCGGAGCTTGCCGTGCGGGTTTTGCATGAATTGGATTGCGACTACAACCGAATCTGCTCGGGCCGCTTTGCCGAGGTGGCGGAGGAGTGGCAGGAACACTGTTCCACTATCGGTCATGACGTCGTCATTCGCACAGGAAACCGGGAAATTCGGGGACGGGCGGAATCATTGGGTGACGATGGGGCGTTGCTCTTGCGAACCGAACACGGACACCTCGAACGAGTCATCGGCGGTGATGTCACGCTCGAAAAATGACTGGATTGATGGATTATTGGATTGATGGATTGATGATGGCCCATCACCCCAGCAATCCATCATTCCATTTATCCACTAATCCGTTAATCCATTAATCCATTTGTTCATGCTGCTCGTCCTAGACATCGGCAACACCAACACGCATCTCGGCCTGGCTGGCGCCTCGCGAGTGGTAACGCAGGCCAATATTCCGACGGCTGCATGGTCGGACAATCGGGCGAAAATGCTTATTGGGAAATTCGCGGGCCGCGCTGCTCTCGAAGGCGCAGCCCTCTGCAGCGTCGTGCCTCGCGCGACGGAGGCAGCTCTCAAAATGCTTCGGCGGTCGTGGCGTCTGGACTGCCTGGAGCTGACGCCCCGGAATTTGCGCGGCATCGGCATCCAGTATCCACGGCCGCAGACGATAGGCCCCGATCGCCTGGCCAATGCTGTGGCTGCCCGACACTACTACGGCGCGCCGTCGGTGGTCGTGGATTTCGGGACGGCCGTGACCTTCGATGTGGTGAATCGAGCGGGCAATTATGCCGGCGGTATCATCGCGCCCGGGCTTGCCGCGATGACCGAGTATCTGCATGAAAAAACCGCACTGCTGCCCAGAATAAAAATTCGCGAAACCAAAAGCATCATTGGCAAGAGCACCGAAGAAGCGATGCTCATCGGCGCAGTCCACGGCTACCGTGGTTTGGTGCGCGCCCTCCTCCAAGAACTTAAACGCGAGTTCGGCGTGCGGCGGTTGCCGGTCATTGCCACAGGCGGTTACGGGAAACTTATGGCTTCAAGATTGCCCGAGATCACGTCCGTGCAACCGCTGCTCACACTGGAAGGCCTACGGCTGGTTTGGCAAGCGCACCAGCCGCCGCGATGAGGCAGAATGCTCGAAGTTCAACCCTTGAATTAGTAGGCTGCGCGTCCAAACTAAAGCTCGGACCCAAGCCCCTTGGATTGATAACTCGCAACATCGTCGATGCACAAAGTCGTCGTCACTGACTATTTGGCGCCGCCTGCGGATATTGAACAAAGGGAGTTGGAAGGCCTGGCCAAGGTTCAATGTCTGCAGGCCCGAAGCATCGATGAATTGCGAGGCCGGCTGAGCGATGCCGATGCGTTGATTGCTTTTCATGAAGTATCATTGCCGGCGGAACTGATTGCGGAAGCACAGCATTGCCGGATCATCGTTCGTTGTGGAGTCGGGTTCGACTCGGTGGATATCAGAGCGGCCGGGGCGCGAGGCATACCAGTCTGTAATGTCCCCGACTATGGTGTCGATGAAGTGGCCGACCACACGATTGGGCTGATGCTGTCGTGTCTTCGCGGTATTATTCGCGTCGAGCGCACCGTGCGTTTTTCACTGGAGCCTTGGGACAAACGCGCTGTCGGGTCTGTGCCGCGCCTCGCGGGACTGACGCTGGGAATCGTCGGTCTGGGCCGTATCGGGGGCGCCACGGCGCTGCGCGCCAAGGCTTTCAAGCTGCGGGTGATTGCCTGCGACCCGTATCTGCGGCCAGGGACCGACAAAGTCCTGGGCGTGCCGCTGGTGGACTTGCCGACCTTGCTGGCGGAGAGCGATATTGTCTCGCTTCATACGCCATTAACCCAGGAGACACGCCATCTGATCAACGCCCGCGCCCTGGCCCGGATGAAACCCAGCGCCATTCTCATCAATACGGCGCGTGGGGAAATCGTGGACGTGGACGCACTGGCGGAGGCCCTGCGGGCGGGTCTCCTGGCTGGGGCAGGGATTGACGTGCTCCCTTGTGAACCGCCCAAGCAGAGCATGCCGCTGGTCCGGTTATGGCAGGCACAATCCACGCCCTTCGTGAATCTGATCATCACGCCGCACACCGCCTTCTATTCGGACACTGCCATCATAGAAATGCGGACCAAGGTGGCGCAGGAAGTCAGGCGCGCGCTTAAACGAGAGCCGTTGCTCAATTGCGTGAATTCAGAGTTTCTGGCCCGCGAGCGAAAATGAAAAACCAAGGTTCTGTTTCCCCTTCCCGTTGCGGCTGGCCGGGCTGAATTCCAAGCGTCAATAACCTCTTCCCGGATGGTATTCGCTATTCATCAAGCGTTCCTTTTGCCATCTTCCTCAGCGGATGAACCGGATCGAAGCGCGATTTGCCCAACTCAAACAGAAAAAACAAAAAGGGTTCATTGTTTACATTGGCGCCGGCGATCCAAACCTGGAGGCCACGCGGCAGTTGGCCCTGGCGTTCGACCGCGCGGGCGTGGACGTGCTGGAATTAGGCGTGCCGTTCAGCGATCCACTGGCGGACGGCCTTGTGAATCAACTCGCCGCGCAGCGCGGGTTGGAAGCCGGCTCCACGCCGCCGAAAGTCCTGGAGACAGTGGCATCCATACGCAGGGAATCACAGATTCCGATCGTCCTCTACATTTACTTCAACCTGATGCATCGGTGCGGAGTGGAGCGGTTCATCCAAAACGCGGCCCAGGCGGGAGTGGACGCGTTGCTGGTACTGGATTTGCCGCCGGAAGAAGCGGGCAATTACGAGGAGCTGATGCGCCAGTCGGGCTTGTGCAACATTTATCTCGTGGCGCCGACGACTCCCGAGGACCGCATCGAGATCATTGTCAAACGCGGGACCGGTTTTGTCTATTACGTCTCGCGCGAAGGTGTCACCGGCATGCAGCAAAAGGTTTCTGCATCGATTGCGCAGATGACGTCGAAAATCCGCGCGCACACGACGTTGCCGATTGCCGTCGGCTTCGGCATTTCGAATCCTGAGCAGGCCCGCTTGGTGGCTCAGCATGCGGACGCGATCGTCGTGGGCAGTGCGGTAGTCAACCAGGTTGCCGAACATGGCAAATCGGGCGATTTAGTAGAACGAGTAGGCCGATTTGTGCAAGGTCTCGCGGCCGGAGTTCGAGCAACTTAACTGCTGATGAAAACAAAATCAGACAACAAGAATCGTTTCGTGATCATCATGGCCGGGGGCAAAGGCGAGCGCTTTTGGCCCGTCAGCCGCGAGAAAACACCGAAACAACTGCTGGCCTTGCTCGGCCAGCGCTCGTTTCTTCAACAGGCCGTTGATCGGGTGTTGCCGCTGGTGCCATTAAAGAACATCCTCATCATTACCAATGAGGCACAAGCGCCCGAGGTGCGCCGGCAGCTTCCAAAATTACCCAAAGCCAATGTGATCGCCGAACCGATCGGGCGTGACACATGCGCTGCCGTTACGCTTGGAGCTGCCCTGGTGGGCGCGCGCTCGACAACAGGCGTTATGGCCGTGCTGCCCGCCGACCACGTCATTCCGGAGGAGAAAAAGTTCCAGCAAGTGCTCGCGGACGCGTTTGATCTGGCCAGCCGCGGCCAGGCCATTATCACCATCGGTATCAAGCCTACTGAGCCAGCGACCGGCTACGGCTATATTCAGGTAGGTGAAGCACTTCCGCCGCCGCCCGGTGTAAAGGCGTACAAAACCGCGTTTCATCGCGCGGAGCAATTTGTCGAGAAGCCCTATTTTGACAAAGCGCTCGAGTATGTGAACAGCGGCCATTATCGCTGGAATGCCGGGATGTTCATCTGGTCCTTCGTGACGATCACGGAAGGCCTGCAAAAGCATCAACCTGAAATGTACGAAGCCTGCCAGCGCTGGTTCAAAGTGGCGGGAAAGCCCGCCAAGCTGAACAAGACGCTGGCAAGAGAATATCCTGGGTTAAGAAAGATCTCGATTGATTACGCCCTCATGGAGCACGCCCAAAATGTCATCGTCGCCGACGGCGCATTCGACTGGGACGACCTGGGTTCCTGGACGGCCTTGGGCCGGCATCTCAAGGCCGATCCCGAGGGCAATTGCGCTGTGGCCGATTTCATTCACGTCGATGGCGCGCGCAACATCATCTTCGACGCACGCACAAAAGGGCACCGCACGCCCATCGCGGTCGTGGGCTTGCGCGATTCCATCCTGGTCCAGACGGATGACGCGACCCTTCTCGCCCATAAAAGCCAGGCGCAAAAAGTAAAAGAGCTGGTGAAGAAATTGGCTGAGGATCCGAAGCTTAGGAGGTTGGTCTAGGAGCTTGGTCTAGAGTGACAGCAGCCGACACGCGTGGCGCCGTGCCGAGCGTGGCTGTAGAGAAGGCGGGGGCGCTCGTCAGTGATATCAATGTATCCGAATATTCGAATTAAAGATATCTGTCCCCCATAAAGTATAAGTTGATGTAACCACTGAGATGTGATATACGTCTTTCACGTTCGATGAGAAACTGCATGAACATATCAGCCACGATTTGGCCGACGATGTCGGTCGCGCAAGCGACACGTCATAGCCGGTTAAGCCAGGGTTGTGCGTTCAACCTTAGGCTATCCAAACCGTATAGCGGGCGAAACCCCGAATCGAATTTGGATAATGGAAAGGTGAGCAGGTAACGAATCGAACATTGGATTTCTATAACCCTGCTTACCGCGTGTAAGCAGGGTTTTTTGTTGTTGGAATATGTGACCGTGAACAATCAAAGCGAAAGGTAAATGGAACTGTGAGTGAACAGAGAACGACGTCTTGATGATGTCTGAGAGTGCCAAACGAATTCGGTCGCAGGAATGCCGAGGCGTTCCACTGGCGTGGTGTGCCCACGCGGAGCGAATACGCGCGCCGAGACGATTTGAAACGCTTTTACAATTTAAGGGCTTCGCAGGAGGTGTGCCCCAAAACACCGAAAGAACCACCGTGAAACCGTGGGTTGGTATCGCAAGATAGCAAGAGGTGTTTGTTCTTTGTTGAAATGGCGTGGGCCGGGAGTGCAATGACGCTCCCGGCCCTTTCAATTTCCGCGGTTGTGATTTAACAGCAGAATGCCTCCCCGCCACGGAGGAAGTCCGGGTGCAATTCCCGGCAGCCGCACCAAATCTTTTCGCATAAGTCGCGCACCAGCCTGTGCATCAGAGTCTCCAAAACTCAGCTTGCCTGGGGCAGCACCAGGGCGACTTGCCAATTTTCCTGGGGACGTGGCAGAAAAGTGATGCACCTGCCCTGCAAGCAGGCTCAAAACCGGAGCGTTACCGGTCGTCTCCACCATTTCACTGCGGGGAGAATGAGATTCAGGCGAGCCTCATAAGCTCTGCCTCAGTGGGCGCGACTCCCACCCCGCTACCATTTCCTTGGGAAGTGATCCGGCTGCCGGTCTGGCCACGCTCCAGTCCAAATGTATCAAAAACGCGATCCGGACAAGCATTCTGGCTTGAGCCGTTAAGGCCGGTGTGAGTCCCCGATCCGGCTTTTAACATTTGACTTTTTGATACCAGAAAGTTAATTTCTGATACCATTAATTATGAGCAATAAAGCAGGCAGGCCGCCGCTCCAAAATGGAACAGCAAAGGACGTTCAAATCGGCGTTCGTTTCAATCCCAAGGACGATAAAGCAATTGAAAAAGCGACCGCAAAAAGTGGCCAAACAAAGGTGGATCTTATTCGAGATGCAGCCAGGGCTGATGCAAAGCACCCGCCCCCTTGGGTGAAGTGCAAGTGGACGATTGATGACCTGGAGGGAAAGGGAGTCCAATTCAGATTGACCGCACCGAGATTCCGGGTCGAGGGAGTGGGTGAATTCTTGGTGCGGAAGAATCCTGCCGGCGAACTCGCAATTCAAATATGTTCGATAAAATTAGCAACACCGTATGAGGTGGTTGAGACGCGGTTTTGGATTGGCCAAGCTGCCGCAGATAAAATCGAGAGCAATCCCGAACCTAAAGGTCCTCCGTTCCGCCTGCTCGGATAGTGCTTCCTAACCAAGCATCGAAAGTTATGAAAACAGAGTTTACAGAACAACTAAAACGCCACCTTGGTTTTCTTGAAGGGTCATGTGCTGCCTACGATTCCGGACACCAAGAGGAGGCCCTGCGGATTGCGGTTAGCCTTCGGGTTTTGTTCCACGATACTCAAAACAGTGTTTCGCTGCTAAGTCACCTTGGGATTAAGTCCAATGTGCGGATCCTCTCGACCTTTGCGCCCGGTTTCAAACCAGATCCCAAACGCAGCATTCGCGTTTGCTATACGCCAATGTGGCTCAACTGCTCGACTGGAGAGCGCACACCGCCTCTTGAAAAGGCAGACTGCCATGAATTTGTTTCGGTGGATGATTGGTGGTTAGAAATGGTTAGCTCTTGGGACGTCGAATTAACTCGCAAGGATATTGTGTTATGTGCCGCGAACCAGGATGGAGGTGCTCACGTTGATGCAAAGCCAGACAACAAGACGAAGGAGTTGGTAATGGGGGTCGGCATTTTAAGGATTGAATCGAACGGTTACGTCACAACTCGCTTGCTGGACAATCATCATTTTCCAGTGCTGAGACAATTCGCTTACGAAGTTCTAAGCAGCCCCGATATTGCGAATCGATAACTTCACCACTTCGGACCCGTAGCTCAATCAGCAGAGCGCCCCGTTGTCTGCGGGAGGGTTAAGGGTGCAATTCCCTTCGGGTTCGCCATCAGCGCGTAGTGTAGCAGCCAACACACTCGGTTTGGGACCGAGCGATCGCAGGTGCAAATCCTGCCGCGCGGACCAATTTTTAAAAGCTGCTGCCGTGGTCGAATACATCAGGCATCCGCCTTCTAAGCGGAACGATGCAGGTGGAAATCCTGCCGGCAGCGCCATTGCCAGGTAGTGTCAAAGTAGTCCCGATTCTGAATCGGGATTAAGCCGTTTGGTGTTGGTGCGAGTCCAACCTTGGCAGCCAATTTCATGTGGATGGTTGGCAGAGCAGTAATGCCCCGGTCTTGAAAACCGAGTGAGCCTTCGGGCTGCGTGGGTGCAATCCCTACACCATCCGCCATCGTCCTGTAGCTCAATAGCAGAGCACCCGGTTGATAACCGGAAGACGCAGGAGCATTCCCTGCCGGGATGACCATTTCTGTTCGTGTGTAAGCACCCTGAGTAGCTGAGGCAGATTAGCGCCTCCCTGAAGAGGAGGAGACGTTGGCGCGATACCAACCTCGGGGACCATTTGGTGGCCCTACGCAAGTAGTCCGTGAATGCAAAGCAGATCGAGCGACCGGCCCTTCAAGCCGGGCCTAGTCGGTGCGAGTCCGACCACGGATACCAATTTGCTCTCAAGGTGTAATTAGTTCTGCACGCCGCCCTGCGAAGGTGGAAGCTCGTGGTGCGAGTCCACGTGAGAGCACCAGCTTTCATTTAGGCATTATGATCTGCTGATTTATGATTCTCAAAGCGCGGTGCTTCTGGTGGCAAATCATAAATCGCAAATCCTAAATCATAATTTTCGCAGCCCTTGTGCCTTCAGAAGCAACAGGGCGGGTTTCGTAAACCCGTATTCGTCGGTGCGAGTCCGACCAGGGGCTCCATTTCAAATGGTGATCATGATGTAACAGCAGCATCACGCCCCGTGAAGGCGTTTGTGCCGGT
>CAYUPI010000086.1:0-17785 GCA_964446585.1 uncultured Verrucomicrobiota bacterium | reverse complement strand
CGTTTACGGCTAGGACTACCAGGGTATCTAATCCTGTTTGCTCCCCTAGCTTTCGTGCCTCAGTGTCAGGAGTTGTCCAGGGACTCGCCTTCGCCACTGGTGTTCCTCTCGATATCTACGCATTTCACTGCTACACCGAGAATTCCAGTCCCCCCTACAAACCTCGAGCCAGATAGTATTCAATGCCATTTCCGGGTTGAGCCCGGAGATTTCACACCAAACTTACCTGGCCACCTACGCACCCTTTACGCCCAGTGAATCCGAACAACGCTTGGGACCTCTGTATTACCGCGGCTGCTGGCACAGAGTTAGCCGTCCCTTCCTCTTTCGCTACAATCAGCTCGTCATCTTTTAAATAACAAGGTTTGTTCGCAAATGACAGGGGTTTACGGGCCGAAGCCATTCATCCCCCACGCGGCGTCGCTCCATCAGGCTTGCGCCCATTGTGAAAAATTCTCGACTGCTGCCACCCGTAGGTGTCTGGACCGTGTCTCAGTTCCAGTGTGGCTGGTCGTCCTCTCAGACCAGCTACCCGTCTTAGCCTTGGTGGGCCGTTACCTCACCAACTAGCTGATAGGCCGCGGGCTCATCGTGAAGCGTCAGGCCTTGCGGTCCCCAACTTTGAGAACCGGGAGATGCCTCCCGATTTTCACATCCGGTATTAGCTCGCCTTTCAGCAAGTTGTCCCGGACTTCACGGCAGATTACCCACGTGTTACGCACCCTTGCGCCGCTCCGACCACAGAATATTGCTACCCTGTAATCAGCGCTCGACTTGCATGTCTTATCCACGCCGCCAGCGTTCGTTCTGAGCCAGAATCAAACTCTCCGTTAAAAAACGTTAGTTGATTCGTGACAAAATCCGGCTCGTGAAAACCGGATGGTCTCTTAATCTTTAAAACTCTCCAAAAACATCCAACTAACCGGATGTCTTTGAAGGGGCTCTTAACTTATCGCACAATTCAATTTTCAATGAGCAGCGTCCCCCGAACGCTTTCGGGGGACAAAAAATGTTATTTCGCCGCGCTTATCCGCGGCCAGGCGCGACTCAATCAAACTAATACCTTCGCGCCCAAAAAAACTCGTCTTGCTCCGAACTGGAGAGACAAAAAATCCGAGCGCCGATTGAATCGTCTCAACTCGGCCTCTCAGACCTTTGTTTGAACCGCAGTTAAAGTTAGACAAACTGCGCCGGTTGTCAAAGCCTTTCTAGACTTTTTTCCGCCAGTCTCCAGGCAGCCGGAACCGTGAGAACCTTATCTCTTGCGAGGGCGGTTATCGAAGATTTCTTTACCGCTTTAATTTCTTTTTCCCAAAGAACGCGGAGTGAGGATAATCAAATACTAGCCGCCCGCAAGGTTTTTTTGCGTTTTTTTGGCGACGGGTACTGGGCAAACACGCATTTCTCATGCATTGAGAACAAAGAGGGCCTTCAAAATCAACTTAATTTGTTGGCTTCCAACAAGATGTATTGCATGCACCTGTGCCCAACGAGATCCCAGGTCAGTGAGGGATAAGAGCTCGAAAACGTGGACGCAGCCCGCGGAAGTCCCACATGGCCTTACCATTTCCAGTAGAAATTGAGCACCTGAATATCCTTGGGGTTGTTGCGGACCAGGGTGGCGTAGAAGGTGCGTTCCGAACCCCCAACGCGCGCGGTCACTTCGACTTCGAAAGTGCGGCTCTGCACGGCCACAAATTGTGAAATCTGGCGGGCGAGCGGCAGCGACAGCAAGGGCACTCTTGTAAACATGTAGTTTGGGTCTGCCGCGCGGAAAGGGCCCATCAACCCGCTGCCGTCGTCTTCTCCACCGCGGGCGCCGACGATGGCCTCCGCGGCGCGGCTATCGACTCCCGGAATGAGTTGCAGGGCCGCGGCGGAAGCTGTGTTGATGTTGAGCTTGCCCGAGGACATGGGCGTGAACAAGTCCGCGAGACCGACATCGTAAAGGAGCGGCTGCTGCATTTGTCCAAATCCTCCTGCGCGCGCCTGGAATGCAGCCAGCGGATGGTTCGTTGACATGGTCCCCCAGTACAGCTCCGGAGTGACGCCGCGAATCAGCAGCAACTCCGAAAGATCGTCAATGGGCCCGTTCTTGGCCTCATACGGTGGATCTAGAGATTGGTAGAATTCACTGTCGGCGCCCTGCATGTGGTGCGTGTTGCCATCGGCGGCTCTCCAATTGAGAACTGAGCCGATGATCGGAGTCATCTCGCCAGGGTCAACTCCCATGAGAATGAGCGCCTGCTGGAGGATCATTTCGTTGGCCATGTTAATGTTCCACTTGCGCTCGAAGTCGGTCATTTTCCAGGTGAAACTGCCATGGCCGAGCTGGACTGGATTCTGAACTTCGATCGCGTTGTTGGTGGGGCCGACGAAGCCGTGCCCAGTCGCCCAGGCTTGATCGGCGGAATCATAAAGAAAAGGGGGCTGGGACGGAAAAGAAAGCACCCAACGGGCGTATTCCACTCCGGAGCGGCCCAACCATTGCAGCTCAGTCTCGTTGTTGGCGTGCTGGGCAAGTTTGGTCTCAATCTTCATCGAGAAAGCAAACCCTGCCGCCAGCATGGTGAGCACGAAAATCGAGATCATCACGATCACCAGGGCGATGCCGCGTTCCGAGAGGCGAGGGGCGAGGGGCGAGGGGCGAGTGAGCTGACCATTCAGCCTGGCGCGTGATGCGTGATGCGTGAAACGTGAAACGTGAAATGTGATGCCGGGATCTCCGTCCGAGACACTCGACACTCGACACTCGACACTCGACACGGTTTTCATCGGGGTCGAATTGGGATAGGGGTCGGAATCGAGCCGGGCGGTTGGCCCTGACCCGGAAGGCCTGTGATCGGGTTGACTCCGGGCTGCGGCGCGGTTCCGGGGACCGGGCGGCCAGGAACGCCCATCGGCAATTGCCATCCCGGCGCAACCGCCGTCGCCGGCAATTGGACGATCCGGACCATTTCCTGCAGCGCCTGCCGTGATGCATGAGGGTTATCGCCCAGCTTGAGCGAGAATTTTACCAGTTTCGGCAGTTGATTGGTCTGCTTCCATTCGTCCACCCAATCACCCGCCCGGTTATCCCAGAACTCAATTTGAAAGTCCGAGACATATTTGGCCAGCACCAGCGGATGTTCGGTTTCATCTTTGTCCCAATCCATCAGCAACGGGTTCTGGCGCAGCACCAATTGGTGGCTGGACTCTGGGCCAGGTTCGACGGAGAACGTGACCCGTCTCAAGCGAAGATCGCCAAACTTGCGGCTCCGGGGAAAGGATTCCGGCAATCGCGCAACGAAGCTCAACGAGCCGTCGCTCCCGTTCTTGGCCACGAACCCATAGTAGCGCTGGTTGAGTCCAAACGACTGCGCGCACAGCAGCGAATCTTCAATCGTCCGCATCACAATCCGCGAGCGTTGCACGGCCGCGGCGGCATCCAACCCTACTTTCGAAGCCCGCAAGATCGCCGTCCAACTCGAAAAAATCGCCGCCAACACCATTCCGAGAATGCCGATGGCGATGAGGATTTCGATGAGGGTGAAAGCGAGAGAGAAGGGTCGAGGGTCGAGGGTCGAGGGGAAAGCGTGTTCCGTGTTCCGTGTTCCGTGATACGTGATGCGTGATGCGTGAAACCTGAAACGCGAAACGTGATTGCGCTCGGCGTCCGACACCCGACACTCGACACCCGACACTCGACACTCGTTGGGACTTTGAACTTTCATCGCCGGCCGCTGAATGGGGTGGATTGGTAGTTCGGATCGAACACGAGGATGCTGATCGTATCCGGCGCCTGTCGGCTACTGCGTCGAGTCAGGACAACATCCGCCTGCAATAAACCATTGGTGGCAAACTCATCGGTAGCGATTTCGTACGAAAAATCCGCAAGCGAATCGCCCAGTTCACCCGAGACGTTGCCCACGGTAAACCGGTTGGTGTTGACGTAAAGAGCCGCCGCCAGGCCGGCATCGACTTGCGGACGCTGCAAGCCCCGGGCATTGCGCAGGATATTCGATACCAGCGCCAAAATAGTGAACACCGCCATGAAGAAGATGCCGAGCGCGATCATGACTTCGATGAGGGTAAAGGCACGTGAATGTGAAGCGTGGGAGCATCGGAGCGTCCGAGCGTTACAGGGAAGTAGCACGAAGGGTGCGCCACGGTCCTTACGCTCCACGCTCCAGCGCTCTACGCTCTGACGTGCATTCATCTTCTGCTCGTGAGAAGCTTGGTCGGATCGGTCTCGACGGAGGCAAGGCCGGTGGTAACTTCCCAGGAAATCGCCCGTCTTGGATCGCGCTCCATAGTGGGATCGAACAAGATCAGAGTCAACTCATCGCATACGCCGTTGGGATAAAACCAAACTTTCACCTCCTCGGCGTCCTTGTATTCGGTCAGATCCACGTCGAGCATCTCGATCGATACCGGTTCAGAAAACTTGCCCGACGTGCCCGATTTGGATGAGGGCGGAGGCGGTGGTTGAAAGGACGCCTCGTCCATCTCACCTGCGCGAGTCGGCCGAGGAGAGCCGCCGCCCTGGACGGCAAATGTCAATTCCCGGGGGTGGAAAACGACGCACACGGCTTTGCCCTGTAAGATTGCCAACGCGCGCGCGTAACTGCACACCTCGATGACGTCCTTCACTCCTTTGCGCAACGGCGCCTCGTGTCGCATTCGATAAACAATCGGCACGCCCATACTCAGGACGATGCCCATGATGCCGACGACGATCATCAATTCCAGCAGAGTGAAGGCACCGGACGCGTGACAAGTGTCGAGCGTCGAGTGTCGAGTCACCCGACATCTGCGCCTCGCCACTCGCCACTCGCCACTCGCCACTCTCTCAGACTTTGGACTCATGCATCAGCGCGCGATGTTGGCGGTTATCGCGAACATGGCCGACAGCACGCTCAGCAGAAGAAAGCCCACTCCGGCAGCCATAATCATGATCATCACCGGCTCGATCATGTTCGTCACCACACGCAACGCGATAGCCAACTCGTTTTCGTAAGTGTCGGCGACGTTTTTCAGCGCGCCCGGCACGTCTCCCGTGTCCTCGCCGATCTTCACCAGGTCAACCATCAGTTGCGGAAAAACTTTGCTGTGGGCCAGCGGCTGCGCGATGGTTTTGCCGTCGGTGACCTCTTCCCGCGTTTTGGCGATGGCCTCCTTCAGGATGCTGTTGGGGATGATTTGCTCGGTAATCTTGAGCGCCGTCAGCACCGGCACGCCGTTTTCCAGCAGCGTAGAAAGCGTGCGCGCGAACTGGCCGAACAGATTCAGTTTGATCACTTTGCCGAAGACGGGGGCGTTCATCTTCCAATGATCGATCTTGCGCTGGCCGTCGGCGGAGGCCTGGAATCGTTTGAAGCCGATCACGACTCCCAGAACTATCCCCAGCATCAACCACCAGTAGCCTGAAAACAAATGACTGATGTTCACCAGGATTTGAGTCAACACCGGTAACTGCACGTTCATGCCCTGAAAAATGCTCATAAATTTGGGCAACATGTAGGTCATGAAAAAGAAGACGATGCACACACCCACTAGCGCCACAAACGCCGGATAGATCAGGGCCGAGGTGAACTTGGCCTGCACCTGGGCAAAGCGCTCGAAATGGTCGGCCATGCGCCGCAAGACCTCCACCAGCGCGCCGCTGGACTCACCCGCCCGCACCATATTCACGTAAAGGTCCGAGAAAATGCGCGGTTGCTTGGACATCGCGTCCGAAAGACTGCGGCCCTCCATGACATCCTGGCGCAACTCCTTGCTGACGTCCGCCGCAATTCCTTTGGACTCGAGATGAGTCATGCTGTTGAGGGCAACCGTCAAAGGCATGCCTGAATGCAGCAAGTTGGCCAATTGCTGAGTGAACGTGGCCAGCTCCTGAAGCTTGGGCTTTCGCTTTTTTGTCAAGGCAGCCCGCAGTGCCCGCGGCAGCAGCGCTTGCCATTCGCCTTTGCGACTCGAACCGCGCTCACCGGCCGCCACCGCGCCGCCTTTGGCCGCGTCCACCGCAACCGGAAACAAACCCAGGCGCTCGATCTGGATTAATGCCGCCGAACGGTCGGCTACCTCGAGCATGCCTTCGACGACCTCACCAGTGCGCCGGCGCGCTTTGTAAGAAAACTGTGCCATAATCCCGAGCTGCTGTCTCTTGAACACAAAATCTAGCCGAAAGTTGCTGCTTTCCAAGCGGCAAATTTCTTTGCGGCGGTTCTTGGGCCTGCTTTCGGGGTTCGGAATTCAAATTTCTTTCGCCCTTCGTCATTCGTCAGTTCAATCTCGCACTCACGTTCATCCAAAAGCATTGAATCCGCGTCTCTCCTCACCTAGCATTTCCCTATGCGAAGACTTGCTCACCTACTTTTTGTCTTGCTTGGGATTTGGGCAGGGTGCAGCGCCATGGCGGGGCCTTCTTACACCATCGCGGTCATTCCCAAAGGCACCACGCACGAATTCTGGAAAGCCATCAACGCTGGCGCGGTCAAGGCGCAACAGGAGCTCAACGGCCAGGGATGCAAAGTGGAAATAATTTGGAAAGGACCGCTGCGCGAAGACGATCGCGAACAACAGCTCCAGGTTGTCGAAAACTTTACGACTCGCCATGTCAGCGCGATTGTGCTGGCGCCGCTCGATTCCCAAGCCCTTGTCCGGCCCGTGCATCGCGCCATGGAGGCCAAGGTCCCTGTCGTCATCATGGACTCGGGCCTCAAGTCGGACGATTACGTCAGTTTCGTCGCGACTGACAACTACAAAGGAGGCAGGCTGGCGGGTGAGGAAATGGGGCGGCGGCTGGACGGCAAAGGAAACGTCATCCTCTTGAGGTATGCCGTCGGCTCGGCGAGTACCGAAGCGCGCGAGGCGGGTTTCCTCGACGCTCTGAAGGCCAATTATCCCGGGATTAAAATTATTTCCTCGGACCAACACGCAGGCGCCACGCGCGAGCTGGCTTACCAGGCCTCGCAGAATGTACTCAACCGATTCGGCCGCGAGGTGCAGGGAGTCTTTTGCCCGTGCGAACCGCCGACCATTGCCATGACCAAAGCCCTGCGTGATCTCGGCCTCGCCGGTGGAAAGGTCAAGATGATCGGGTTCGATTCGGGCTCGCAGTCGGTGTTGGATCTCAAGAACGGTGACGTGCAGGCGCTGGTGGTGCAGAACCCGCTGCTGATGGGTTACCTGGGAGTGGTCACTGCGGTGAAACACCTGCGCGGCGAGAAAGTCGAGAAACGAATTGACACGGGTGTTTCGCTGATTACGCGGGAAAACATGGACCAACCGCAGATGAAGGAGCTGCTTTATCCACCCATTGACAAGTATTTGAAGTGAGCGAAAGAAGGATCCAAGCACCAAGCTCCAAGATCCAGAGAAACATCAAGTTCCAAGCTCCAAGTTATCGCGCCGGGAATGTGCGGTTGGTGTTTTGGAATCTGATGTTTGATTTTTCTCTGGAGCTTGGAGCTTGGGGCTTAGTTGGGCCCACACCGCTCCCGCGACTCGCCTCAGTTGAGGCAATGGCATGTCCTCGCCAAACCAGTCCTCAGTGACACGGCGCCTCTTCAACTTGCTCGGCCCCTTCTTAGGTCTAGCTCTGGTCATCGGCCTGTTCTGCCTTAGTCCGACGGTCCGGCCGGTTTTTCTCACAGGGGCGAATTTCAAGATCATATTTGCGCAGACAGTCATAGTGGCCATCGGCGCGTTGGGCATGACTATCATCATTGTCAGCGGAGGCATCGATTTGAGCATGGGTTCGATTGTGGCGCTCACCAGCGTTGTCGGCGCGACGGCATTGGTCAAAGGCTGTTCCGTTTTCACTGCGGCCTTGCTCACGATCGCCGTCGGTGGGTTCGTCGGCCTGCTCAACGGGCTGGCTATCGGCGGACTGCGGATGATGCCGTTCATTGTCACCCTCGGCATGATGGGTATCGGGCGGGGAACCGCCAAGTGGCTGGCCGACAGTCAAACGGTCAATCCGCCTGAAACGGCGATTAACAATATCATGGAGCCGAGAGAGCCTGCACATCTGTTCCCGCTTCCGTTGGGAGTTTGGATCGCTCTGGTCCTGGCCCTGGCCATGAGCATAATCATGCGCCAGACAGTGTTTGGCCGTTATATTTTCGCCATCGGCGCGAATGAAGAAGCGGCGCGCTTGAGCGGAATTCGTGTCCGACTCCAGAAAGTGGTCATCTACGCGCTCGCCGGGGTTTGCGTCGGCATCTCGGGCTTAATGCAGCTTTCGCGGCTGACGCAAGGCGATCCAACTGTGGCGATCGGCCTGGAGTTGGACATCATCGCGGCGGTAGTGATCGGCGGTGCCAGCCTGAGCGGCGGCAGCGGCAGCATCCTGGGTTCGATCATTGGCGCGCTGATCATGGCCGTCTTGCGCAACGGCTCCAATCAGATGGGCTGGCCCACTTACATGCAGGAGATCATTATTGGCGTCGTCATCATCATCGCCGTCGGCCTGGACAAACTGCGTCAGCGGGCAGCGACCTCCACGAGCGACCGCTGAGATGGCGCGTATCATCGAAGTAGTTTGACTTGACGGGAGGCCGCCCGTAGATTTCTTCGCGCATGTTAGCGGCTGATTCCAAAGTTGTGGCGGTGCCCGCCAGCGACATCGTCACCGCCGAGCCGGCTGATTCCTGGAAAAATATCATCGAACCGGTTGAGCCGTTTCTTCATGCCGTCAATCAACGGCTGGCCGAGCAGGTGGATGCCTTCGACCCGGCGATTGTGCCTTATGCGGATTATGCCCTCAATGGCCAGGGCAAACACCTGCGGCCGGCCCTGGTTGCTCTGAGCGCCAATGCCCTGGGAAATCTCACCGACTCGCATGTCACCGTGGCGGTGATCATCGAAATGGTGCATTTGGCCACGCTGGTCCACGACGACGTCATGGATGAGGCCGAAATCCGGCGGCGCCGGCTGACCTTGGCCGCGAACTGGGGCAATGAAATCGCGGTTTTGTTCGGTGATTGCCTTTTTGCCCAGGCGCTGAAGCTGGCCGCCAGTTTTCCCACCCCGGAAATTTGCCGCGCCGTCGCCATGGCCACGAACACGGTCTGCGCGGGCGAAATCCTTCAGCTCCAGCATCGGCGCGACTTCGAATTGAGTCGAAAGCAATATTTCAAAGCGCTGGAGATGAAAACGGCGGAGCTCTTCGCTCTGTCGTCCGAACTCAGCGGCTGTTTGAGCGGCACTCCCGACGAGACGCGTCAAACGCTTCGGCGGTTCGGTCTGGCCTTCGGCACCGCATATCAACTTTTCGATGATTGCGTGGATTTGTTTGGTTCCGAAGCCGCTGCCGGCAAGTCGCTAGGCACGGACCTCGCCAAGGGCAAACTGACATTGCCGGTGTTGCTGCTCTGGGAACGCGCAGACGAACCCGACCGCGTGCGAATCCAGGATTTGGTCCAGGATTGGCAGCCCGGCTCCATCCAGCGACTCCGGAAATTGCTCGCGCAGTACGAGACGCTCAATGCTTCACTGCAAACCATCCACCAGTATCTCGAACATGGTCGCCGCTGGCTGCGCGGCTTGCCGGCGTCCGAGGGCGCGGCTGGTTTGTTTGGATTAACCGAATACCTGGCTCGCCAAACGGAGGCGCTCGGGGTTTGTGCTTGAGTGCTGCCTATGGTTATGGCTGAACCATTGATTCGCAAGGCTCCCAAGCCATCGGGTGAGATCTTGCCAACTCCCGCTCCCGAGCCGCTCGAGGAAGCCGAGTTGGTTCGGCGCGCTCGCCGCGGTGACCTCACTGCCTACGACGAACTGGTCCGCCGTTATCAGGAACGCATCTATGCCACAATCTATCACATGACGGCCAATCATGAGGATGCGAATGACCTCGCCCAGGAAGCGTTCATCAAAGGCTTTCACGCTCTCAAATCGTTTAAGGGCGGTTCCAGCTTTTACACCTGGCTTTACCGCATCGCCGTCAACAAAACCATCAACTTCCTCAAACAGCGCAAGAACAAGAGACAGATGAGTCTGGACGATCTCGATCTCAACGCCGAGCACGATCCCGACCTGGTTTCGCTGATTTCCGACAAGACCCCGAGACGGGAAGCCGGCCTGGCTGAGCTGCAGGAAAAATTGAACACCGCTCTCCAGCGGTTGTCAGAACCCCATAGATTAGTAGTCACATTGCATGATGTGCAGGGTTTGTCGCATGAGGAAATCGCAAGAATTATGGACTGCAATATCGGGACGGTGCGGTCCCGGCTTTTTTATGCCCGTCAGCAAATGCAAGCGTACTTGTCGGATTATTTGAAATGAGTATGTACCCCGATTCTGAACACTTCGACCAACTGCGCCGTCTGCTTGCTCTCAAACGCCATGAGCAGCCGCCGCCAAGCTATTTCCACAACTTTTCGCGCCAGGTCATCGCGCGCCTCCAGGCCGGCGAGCAGGCGCACGACGTCAGTCCACTGTTGCGTTGGTTTTGGGAAACGCCCTGGGTGCAGCGGCTCTGGGCAACGCTCGAATCCAGGCCGGCTCTAGCCGGCGCCCTCGGCGTCGCTGCCTGCTCGCTGCTTCTCGCGGGCTTTGTGTACTCAGGAAAACCGGAAGGTGTTCCTGACCAATTCCTTTCCTCTTCATCCGAGGCCATGCTCGCCTCACCAACCGCGCACACGTCGCATACCTACACTCTCGGGTCGGCGGCTTTGCCCGATTCCTTTGGCACCAACGGGTTCGGCAACCCCTCGCCGAACTCTCTCGATGGTCAGCAAGTCAGGTTCATCCTTACAGGCAACTGATGCCAGGCGTGGCAGGTTCGCGTTCGCTTTCTGCGCACCGACGGATGAGCGGCCTCGTCAGTCGAGAACATTCGACATTTGCGATAGCCTTTGGCTATTCCTCCCGGCTGAAGCTCAGGTCCTGTCCGTCGCTCGTCAATTTGAGCCGGTCGCCTTCGACACTCCCTGTCATTGCTTCCTCGCGCCCGCCGGTGGCAAAGGTAACCTGATATTTTGAGTCCGCCCGCTGCCACCGACCCTGCTCCACCGGCGCGGCCACTGACGGCGGAGCACCAGGAGCGAATCGCGGGCGGTTCTTGAACACAGCCTCGCCGCCAGGCATGGCGATGAGGACTGTTTTGGCAAATTGGGTCGCCATCCAATTCTTAACCTTTTGCCGTTCGGCGGACGGCAGGTTTGGCTTGGCTTGCAGATAGACGCGTAAGGCTGAGTTCACATCCAGGTTCCAGCGGCCGAGGATTCGTTCCGAGTCATATTTGGGGGACTGCAGTGTTGCCAGGAAGGTCTGCAAGTCCTTCAGCTCCGGCGCCATGGTTGTCCAGATCACTTTCAGGAGCTCCGAATTGTTCACGATGGCTTGCACTTTGGGATAATCCAGCACCTCCCGGATGGGTCGGCGACTCAACCGCATTTTAGAAAACTCTTGATCGTTCCCCAGGTCCTGGAATTCCGGACGTTCGCCCAGCGCAAGCAGTCCCGGGTAGCGGACCAACCGCGCCTCGGCCAACGGATTATTATAAATGATCCCCGCTGTGTCCGCAGCGTCATAAAAGGATTCAGGCAAGCCGTCGATCGCGCGTGCCACAGATAAGAATCTCGAGCTTTGCAGGTCCTGTCCGAGGCGATTCAGCATTCGAACAAGCTGCGGATCCTCATCCGAAGTTGCGATCTGCACCGTCCAGTAGCTGAAGCAATAAATAATAAACGAAATCAACACCAGGTAAGCCGTGCCGTTGAGCAGACCCAGGCACAAGCCCAAGCGGCTGTTCAACCGTTCCCAAAGCGCCAGCCTCAGATCTCCTGCGCGGTACTTATAAAAAACGTCCACCTTCTGATGGAGCGCCATTGCCCCGACCTTGAACAGGGCCGAAACGATGATGAAAACCATCAACGGACCCAGGGTCCAGGCCAAAACAGGATTCTTCAGGCCCACCGCCATCAGCAACGGTCTAAGCAGACGCCCTAGTCCGGGAGCGAGCAGCGCAGCCATGAGGATACCGACAAACGAGATCCCCACTCGAATTGCTCCCTGCCGGTAACCCAGAGCGGCCAGGGACGCAAGCAACACCAGCGCGAGCAGCCATGTCGTCATGCCTCTGAGTCTAAAACATCGAGGAGGGAAATCACGAATAAATCTCTTGTTTCTTCAATGCGCGGCGACCTTTTCCGGCTTTGCATTTGTCGGAACAATTCCTCATCTTGTGCCATCCTATTCAATATGAACCGTGCCGAACTTAGCGCCTCACCCGACTCCAGACGCGATTTTTTGAAGAAATTTTTCGCCGGCCTCATCGGCGCGCTTCTGAACCTCATTCCACTCGGCGCCGGTTTGGTCGTCTTTCTGGATCCGCTGCGGCGCAAATCCTCGGATAGCCGCGCGATTCGCGTTGCATCTCTGGCGGCCGTCCCGACGGATGGCATCCCGCGCAAGTTCCCCGTCCTGGCCAGTCGCGTGGACGCCTGGAATAAGTTCAGCCGCGTGCCTATCGGCGCGGTCTATCTCCGCCGAACCAGCGATGAGCAGGTCCACGCGCTGAATGTCGTTTGTCCGCACGCCGGTTGTTTCGTGGATTTTCTTGCGGAACGCGGCCACTACCATTGTCCCTGCCACAACAGCAGCTTCGCGGTGACTGGGAAGATCGACGACCCGACCAGCCCCGCGCCGCGGGGCATGGACTCGCTGGAGGTCGAGGTGCGTGACGGCAAAGATGTTTGGGTCAAGTTCCAGAACTTCCAGGCCGGCCGCGCCGAGAAAATTCCCGTGGCATGAGGCGAGCGCTGGATTGGCTCGACGAGCGCACGGGGTGCCGAAAAATCCTGCAGGAAGCCCTGTACGAAAACGTGCCGGGCGGAGCGCGCTGGCGTTACGTTTGGGGCAGTACGCTGACCTTCGCCATTGCTGTCCAGTTCATCACCGGCGTTTTTCTGTGGATGGCCTACAGCCCCAGTTCCCAGACCGCCTGGGAAAGCGTTTATTATATCCAGGATGTCATGGTTGGGGGGTGGCTCCTGCGCGGCATCCACCACTTCACCGCTCACGTCATGATTTTCCTGCTGGTGTTACACCTCATGCAAGTTGTAGTGGACGGCGCATACAAATCCCCGCGTGAGGTCAACTTCTTCTTTGGCGTTATCCTTCTGCAGCTCGTGCTCGCCCTCTCACTCACCGGCTACTTGCTGCCGTGGGACCAGAAAGGCTTTTGGGCCACAAAAGTTGCGACTAACCTTGTCGCCGAAGTTCCGCTTGTGGGCCCGAGTCTGCAACGCATCATTATCGGGGGCGCGGAATATGGACACCACACCCTGACGCGCTTTTTCGCCCTGCACGCCGGTGTCATTCCCGGACTGCTCGTCGCTCTGATCATCGGCCATATCTACCTTTTTCGACGGCACGGCTTGACGGCAAGACAACCGCTCACCAGACCCGATGCCGCCTTCTGGCCTGATCAGGTGCTTCGAGATGCCGTGGCCTGCCTGGCGGTGCTGGCCGCAGTTTTGTTTTTGACTCTGCGCCACCGATTATTTGGCACCACGGGTCCGCTCGGCGCCGAACTCGGCGCGCCAGCCAGTCCTACCGACCCGTTTTCCGCCGCCCGCCCCGATTGGTATTTTCTCTTCCTGTTCCAATTCCTGAAGCTATTTCCCGGCGGCACTGACGTTTGGGGCGCCATTGTCATTCCCGGCTTCGTCATGCTGCTGATTTTCTTGATGCCTTTCATCGGCCGCTGGCAGCTCGGTCACCGCTTCAATCTGGGCTTGCTCGGCTGCCTGCTCGCTGGCGCCGGACTGCTCACCTGGCTGGCTCTGGCCGAAGATCGCCGGAATCAAACATTTCAAGCCGCTGTCCACGCTGCCGACCGCGAGGCCGAGCGCGTGCGCGTGCTGGCCAGCTCCACGGCCGGCATTCCTTCCAGTGGCGCCGTGACTTTGCTTCGCGATGATCCCTTGACCCAGGGACCAAAAATCTTTGCCGAAAGATGCGCCACCTGCCATCGCTATGACGGCCACGACGGCGCTTTCCGCGTTCCGGCGGAACCGCAATCCGCTTCCGATTTGAAAGGTTTCGGCTCGCGCCAGTGGATGATGGGCCTACTCAGTCCCGACAAGGTCGGCTCGACCAATTATTTTGGCGCGACCGCGTTGCACGACGGCAAAATGGCAAAATTTGTTAGAAAGGACGTGGCCAATTACACCCCCGAGCAGAAGGAAAACCTGAGAAAGATCATCGCAGCCGTCTCGGCGGAAGCACAGCTCAAAGCGCAGCTCGCCCTCGACCAGCGCGATGACGCGCTCATCCAGGAGGGTCGCGCGCTCCTCCAGGCCGGGGCCAAATGCACCGACTGCCATCAATTCCATAAAGTGGATGAGGACGCCACCGCGCCCGACCTCACCGGGTACGGTTCCCGGCGCTGGCTCATAGGTTTCATCGGCAATTCCGAGCATCCGAATTATTATGGCTCGCGCAACGACCGCATGCCGCAATTCGGCACAAAGGAAATCCTGACCGAAAAGGAAATTGTGTTGGTCGCGGATTGGTTGCGCGGAGATTGGTATGAACCCGCTGCGGTCAAACCGGAATGAAATGTCGAATGTCGAATCATGAAAGAATGACTAATTACAAAATCTGAAATAAATGCTTCCAGCGGTTTCTTGTCATTCGTTATTCTTTCGTCATTCGCTTGCCGGGCCGAAGCTTCGAGCGAAGGCCGGTCATTCGTCATTGACCAACCCTGCCCGCGATGCTTGAAAGTGAACTGATCCCCGCCCGAGAAAAATCCAACCGCTTGCTGATCATGCTCCACGGCCTGGGCGACAGCATCGCCGGCTATCGGTGGATGCCGGAGGCGCTAGAGCTGCCCTGGCTGAATTATCTGCTGGTCAACGCGCCGGACCAATACTACGGCGGCTATTCCTGGTACGATTTTGCCGGCGACATCGTTCCCGGGGTCGAGCGCAGCCGCAAACTGCTCGCCGAATTGCTTGCGGCCATGCACGCACGGGGCTTTCCGGCTGAAAAAATCGTTCTAGGCGGATTTTCCCAGGGCAGTTTGATGTCGGTCGAGGTCGGCTTGCGTTATCCGCAGCGGCTTGCCGGAATTGTCGGCATCAGCGGCTACATCTGTAATCCCGACAAACTAATCGCCGAGCTCTCACCGGTTGCTTTCCAGCAGCGGCTGTTGCTCACACATGGCACGCTCGATCCACTCACCCCATTCGCCCTCGTGCGCGAACAGGTGAATCTTCTAAAATCCGCCGGCCTCCATATCGAATGGCACGAATTCGTCAAGCCCCACACGATTGCCGGGCAAGCCGAGCTGGGCGTCATTCGCGACTTCGTCTGCGCAAGCTACAACGGACGGTGACTACCGGCTCCCCGTCTCCAGCGAGATTTGCTCCGGGCGTGGTGGCGGCGCCGTCTGCCAATCAAACGCCCGGTCAACCACTTGTCGCATTCGCTCAAACCACCAGTTCGCCCGGCTCTGCCTCCTTTGGCGTCGAGCTACGACGAACGGCTGACCGGCGCTCACGAATCCCAATTCCAACTGTGCATTAATCATATTTTCCCTTTCTTTTTGCGCCCATGGTGCGCCGGTCGGTTGGACATCCGCTGTCCAAGGTAAAATATTTCTGAAAGGTTTTTTGGGGCGGAATTTGGCCCATTTTGAGCGCCAATACCCCTTTCCTCATTCATTGTCGTTTTGAACGGCAATGCCGCGGATGCAGCGTAGGCCTCAGTCCGCTGCAGCTCAGGAAGTCTCAGAGAGCCGCGCGAAGGCCGCCGTTGGGCCGATATTTGAAGCGTTGCAGCGAACTGAAGTCCACTGACATCGGCAGCTCCACGGTGATGGCGGTTCAGCCGCGGCGTGGGATATCCAGGGGAGGAACCGCTCTGGATCCAACTTCGAATCTTTGCCATCCTGCCCAGAACGATGGAACAAATTCTCGCCACTGCCCTCGGCCAGGATGTGAGCAAACTGGCGGCGCAAGAGAAACAGCTCCTGCTGTCACGCCTACTCGCGCGGCTCGCGCACGAAATTCGAAATCCGCTCAGCTCGCTGGACATTCATGTTCAATTGCTCGAGGAAGACCTCATTGATGCGCCCTCGCAACTGAAAGAAAAGACCGCCAGCCGCTTCGATATCATTCATGGTGAGCTGCACCGGCTGGAGAACATTGTGAAACAGTTTCTGAGTCTGGCCGGGCCGTCGTCGCTCGACTTGCAGCCGGTCGAGGTGCCAAAAGTAGTGCGTCATGTCGGCGAATTGCTGCGTCCTGAGGCGGCCACGCGGGGCGTCGAGATTTTGCTGAAGATTCCGGATTCCCTGCCGCCGCTATCGGCCGACCCGGTCCAGCTCACACAGGCATTGCTGAACCTGGTAATCAACGCCATTCAAGCGGTCGAGGGTGGTGGTCGGGTGGAGGTGACGGTTCGAGCGGAGCCGGAAGAGCAACGATTGGTGATTGAGATACGCGACAGCGGCCACGGGATTCCGATGGAGAAACAGTCGGCCATCTTCGAACCATTCTTCACGACCAAGTCTGACGGCAGCGGGCTCGGGCTTTGGATTGTTCAACAAATCATCACAGCCCATGGGGGGGAGGTGGCTGCCTCCAACGCTCCGAGTGGCGGTGCAGTCTTCGCGGTGCATTTGCCGCTGGGGAGAAGAGAGAATTTGAATGGATAAATCGAAGATTAACATTTTAGTGGTGGACGACGAGCGGGGCCTGTGCGCCGGGGTCCAGGAGGCGCTGCAGCGCGAGGGGTACACGGTTGACGCGGCCAACGACGCCGCGGCGGCGTTGAAACTTCTCTCTGTGCGGCTCTACAACGTCGTGGTGACCGACGTGAAAATGCCGGGCATGAGCGGCCTGGAATTGTTTAAGAAAGCCAAGGAGCACAGCCGCGACACCCTCTTTATCCTAATGACCGCTTTTGGCACCGTGGAAAGCGCGGTTCAAGCCATGAAAGAAGGCGCTTACGATTATTTATCCAAGCCACTCGACTTGCAGCGTCTCCGGGCCCTGGTGATGAAGGCCCTGGAATTTCAAACTGTCGTGGCCGAGAACCATGAATTACGGCTGCGACTGCAAAAGCGGTCTGAACCCAGCTTGTTGCTCGGCGTAAGCGAGAGCGTTCAAGCCATCGTGCGCTCAATCGATGAGGTTGCCCAAAGCGACGTGACCGTGCTCATCGAAGGAGAGAGCGGCACGGGCAAGGAACTGGTCGCCCGCTCGATCCATCTGCAGAGCCGGCGCGGCGCCCGGCCTTTCATTTCGGTAAACTGCGCGGCTTTGCCTGAGCAGTTGGTGGAAGCGGAGCTGTTCGGTCATGTCAAAGGGGCTTTCACAGGCGCAATGGCCAACAAACCGGGGCGATTTCAACTGGCTGACGGCGGCACGCTTTTTCTCGACGAAATCGGCGACCTCTCGCCGAAAGGCCAGGGGGATTTGTTGCGAGTGCTGGAGGATGGCGCGTTCCGGATGGTGGGTGGCACGGAGCTTGTTCGGGTGAACGTGCGCGTCATCGCTGCCACGAACAAGTACCTTCAGGAGACGGTGAGGGCAGGGAAATTTCGCGAGGATCTGTTCTACCGTTTGCAAGTTTTGCCCATTCAAATCCCGCCGCTGCGCGCGCGTCCTGAAGATATCCCTGTGTTGGTCGAAGACTTTCTCCGGCATTTCCTCGCCAAACACAAGCGGAGACGCAAGCAAATCTCGGCCGAAGCCATGCAGCTTTGCCAGAGGTTTCCGTGGCCGGGGAACGTGCGGCAACTGCGGAACATGATTGAGCGGCTGGTTATCACGCATCG
>CAYUPI010000085.1:0-18112 GCA_964446585.1 uncultured Verrucomicrobiota bacterium | reverse complement strand
CGCGTTGTTTGAGCCAGGGTCCAAGTGGTGAATTGGCCCGGGCCTTCATTGTGAAGTAAGGCGTCACCGGAATCAGATCGGGTGCGTGCGAGACGTGGCGTGTGCCCATATAGAACATGTGCCACGTTTTGCCGTCGAAACACGTTGTTCCGTACGACGAGGACGCGGAATCAGCTTCATCGGCCCGTCCAAGGTCGAGGACAGCCCCCCGTGTCGTCCAGTTCGTCAGATTGGTGCTCGTAGCCAGGCACGCCAGCCAGCCGTTCGTTCCGGCGCCGTCGTAGTGCATGTAGTAAGTCCCGCTGCTCTCCCACACCCAGACATCGCGCGCTCCGAGATAATCGCATCGGTTCGGACCGGCGCCATGCTTCAGCACCCGACCGGCATCGCGCGCCTCCAACCGCCAACGCGCGCCGGGGCGGCCATCGGCATACTTCACCGGCTCGCTTGCCACGAAGTGAGTCGGATCAGGTGGCACATCTGCCGCCATGCTTGCCAGAGCCGTCAGCCAGCAAACCACCAATGCAATGAATCCCACTCGCCACACAGTTTTGTTATATTAAACCTGCAGCTTCAGAATGAAGCAGGGGAGGCGGATACAGCAATTTGAAATCAGGGAGTTCAACTCGCAGCCGCGCCAGGGGCGAGCGCGCATCGGCGGCGGAAGGGCAGCCAGCTCTTGCGCCAGGCGGCGAAGGCGTGGCGCAAATATTCGAAAAACAGATAGACGACCGGCGTCGTAAACAGTGTGAGCGCCTGGGAAACAATCAAGCCGCCAACGATCGCCACTCCAAGCGGTTGGCGCAGTTCGGAGCCAGTTCCAATCCCGATGGCCAGCGGGACGGCGCCGAACATGGCGGCCAGAGTGGTCATCATGATGGGACGGAACCGGACGGAGCAGGCGCGGTAAATAGCATCCTTGGGCGTCGCGTTCTCCAATCGTTCGGCCTCGAGGGCAAAATCGATCATCAGGATGGCATTCTTCTTAACGATGCCCATAAGCAGGATGATGCCGATAAACGAAACCAGGGAGAGTTCGGAGTTAGTCAGCATCAACGCCAGCAGCGCGCCCAGGCCGGCCGACGGAAGAGTCGAAAGAATCGTCAGCGGATGGATCAGGCTCTCATAGAGAATCCCCAGCACGACATAAATGGCGATTAACGCCGCCAGCAGCAACAGGGGTGTGTTCTGCTGTGAGGCTTTGAAGATCTGAGCTGTGCCCTGAAAACTCCCTTGCACGTTGGCAGGCAGGTGGAGGTCGTCCACGGCCTTTTGAACTGCTTCAGCCGCCTGACCGAGCGAGGTGCCGGCGGCGAGATTGAACGACAGAGTCACCGACGGAAACTGGCCCTGGTGATTGACAGAAAGGTAAGCGTTGCCAGGTTGAAATTTTGCCACGGTCGAAAGAGGCACGAGTTTGCCCGTGGTGCTGGACTTCACGTAGATTTTTTGAAGGGCGCTTGGATCGGTGAGGAAGGCCGGATCGGCTTCGAGGACGATGTAATGCTGGTTGAGCCGGCGGTACATGGTCGAAACCTGGCGCTGGCCGAAAGCATCGTAGAGTGTGTTGTCGATGGCGGCCGGGGAGACGCCGAGCCGCGAAGCCGCATCCCGATCAATCACGACATTGGCTTGCAGGCCGCCCGTTTGTTTGTCGCTGTTCACATCGCGGAGGAGTTTGTTCTTCCGGAGTTTTTCGAGCAGCACTGTGGAGAAATTGTTGAGCTGGTCCAGGTCGGTCGATTGCAGTGCATACTGAAACTGGGCGCGACTGAAACGTCCGCCTACGCGAATGTCCTGGCTGGCTTGCAGAATCAACGAGATATTGCCAAGACCGGCGGTTTTCTGGCGGAGCCGGGCGATTACCTGCTCGGCCCGAACCTTACGCTCGCGAATCGGCTTGAGGGTGAGAAACATCCGGCCGGAGTTGATGATCGAGCCGCTGCCGCCGACGAACGACGCAACGCTGGCCACCGCCGGATCAGCCGCAACCAGGGCCAGCACCTCCCTTTGCAACTGAGCCATGGCGGGGAATGAGATATCCTGGGCGGCCTCGGTCGTGCCCATCAGGACGCCCGTGTCCTGTTGCGGAAAAAATCCCTTGGGCACGATGACGTAGAGCCAAATCGTCGAGAACAGCGTGACCACGAAGACGAAAAACATTAAAACCGGGTGGCGCAACACCCATCGCAGCGCCGCCTCGTAGCCGCTCAGCACCCAGTCGTAGCTCCTCTCGCAGGCGCGATAAAACAGGCCCGGAGGCCCGTAGGTGGACTCGGCCCGGAGAAAGCGAGAGCACATCATCGGTGTCAGCGTGAGCGAGAGCACGCCGGAAACCAGCACGGCCATGCTCAGCGTCACGGCAAATTCGTGGAATAGTCGGCCGATCAACCCGCCCATGAACAGCAGCGGAATGAACACCGCGACCAGAGAAGTCGTCATCGAAACGATGGTGAAACCGATCTGCCGTGCTCCCTTCAGCGCCGCTTCCAACCCGCTCTCGCCGTGCTCGATATAGCGATAGACGTTTTCAATCACCACGATGGCATCATCCACGACAAACCCGACGGAGATGGTGATGGCCATCAAGGAAATGTTGTCCAGGCTGTAGTGGCAAAAGTACATGCCCGCAAACGTCGCGGCCAGCGCGAGCGGGACGGTGATACTGGCAATAAAGGTGGGCCAGAAGCGCCGCAGGAAAACGAAAATCACCATGACGACCAGGGCGATACTCAGGAGCAACGAGAACTGAACTTCCTCAACGGACGCCCGGATGGTCTGCGTGCGATCGCTGACCGCCGTCAATGTGATCGCGGGCGGCAGCCACTCTTTCAGGTGCGGTAGCTCCGCTTTGATCCGATCCACGGTCTGGATGACGTTGGCTTCCGCTTTCTTGAAGATGATGACCACAACCGCCTGGTTGGTGCCGGTCCAGCCAGCCTGGCGCGTGTTTTCCACGCCACCGATGATCCGGCTTACCGAGTCAAGCCTGATGGCGACGCCGGCCTTCTGCGTGAGGACCAGGTTCTGGTAATCCGGGACCTGCAAAAGCTGGTCATTGCTGTCGATCGCATAGGTCACTCGGTCCCCGTCGAGACTGCCCTTGGGCAAATCCACATTGGCCTGTGCGAGCATCGCGCGGACGTCTTCCAGGCTCAGCCCCGCCGAAGCCAGCGACGCGGGATTCGCCTGCACGCGGACGGCCTCTTTGGCCGAGCCGGCAATGAACACCTGGCTGACGCCCTCAACCTGGCTCAGACGCTGGCCGATAATCGAGTCGCCATAATCGTAAATCTGCATCGTGGTCATGATGTCGGAAGTCATGGCCAGGATCATAATCGGCGAATCGGCCGGGTTGACTTTATGGTAGGTGGGCGGCGCCGGCAGATTGAAAGGCAAATCACTCGCTGCGGCATTGATGGCGGCCTGGACATCGCGCGCGGCGCGGTCGGCGGTGCGGTCGAGGTTGAACTGCACGGTGATGGCCGTTCCGCCCAGCGTGCTGACGGAAGTAATCTCCGACACGCCGGAAATCTGGCCCAGGCGCCGTTCCAGCGGGGCGGCCACCGTGGAGGCCACAGTTGCCGGGTCGGCCCCCGGCAGCGTCGCTTGCACGCTGATCATGGGAAAATCCACACGCGGAACCGGCGCCACCGGCAGAAAGGCGTAAGCCACGATCCCTGCCAGGAACAAGCCCGTCGCCAGCAGCGACGTGCCGGCCGGGCGATGGATGAATGGCGCGGAGATGTTCAAGGGCTGTAATAGGTAAGATTGCTAAGGTTCGTGCTGAGGCAGAGCGGGCTGAAACGGAGATGTAATCCCGCCCTTGCCTCCAGCCCGCTCGCTAGACCGCTTCCTCTGCATAATTCAACCAATAACGTCCTCCAACTTGGCCGCAGTCTGTGCATCGGGCCTACGCCATGCGAACTTGCCGCTGTCGGAAACGAGGCCGACCATAAAGTGCTTTGGACTCATTTTGAACGGTGCGTCCGCGCTGAAACGGCTGAGGAACTCAAAGGACGCTGGATCATCGGATGAAAGCGGAAACACGATGCCCATCGGGAACATGACACGATCACCCATCACACCAAATAAGAACTGTCGCACCTTTTGGTTTTCTGGTCCTTGGAATGCCGCCGGCCATTCAAATTTGGGAAGCACTGAACTCTTCCAAGCCAAAACTAAGGTCGTCGGGCTCACCGAGTCCACACGCTCAAAATAGGCGTCGAAAAATGCTTCCAGCTTCACTTTTACCCTAACGGGGTCCTCACCGATGGAGTGGCCCCAGCAGCTGCCTTTTGGTGGACGATATACAAACATAATACGCGAGCGGTCTAAACCTACGTTATGAAGTTGTTGGAGGAGCGCCTGAGTCCCAGGCCGGGTGCGGGCCGACAGGCGTGTTCGCGCCGGGACCGAGTTCCGGCAAGTGAGCGGCCGAGCGCCAGCGTTTCAACCAACGGCCAAACCGGTCCATGTACAAATAAACCACGGGCGTCGTGTAGAGAGTGATGAACTGAGAAAGCAAAAGGCCGCCCACGATCGCTATCCCCATCGGACGCCTCAGCTCGGAGCCTTCCCCACGTTGCAGGGCCAGAGGCAAGGAGCCCAGCAAAGCGGCCATCGTCGTCATCATGATGGGACGGAAACGCAACAGGCAGGCCTGGTAGATAGATTTGTCCGGCGGCAATCCTTCCGCGCGCTCGGCATCGAGGGCAAAATCAATCATCATGATCGCGTTCTTCTCGACAATGCCGATAAGGAGAATGATGCCGATGAGGGAAATCAGCGAGAGATCGTTGTGAGTCAGCATGAGCGCCAACAGGGCGCCGACGCCGGCCGAAGGCAGGCTGGAAAGAATCGTAATCGGATGGATGTAGCTCTCGTAAAGGACGCCCAGGACGATGTAGATGACGATGATGGCCGCCAGGATGAGAAACGGCTCGCTCTGGAGCGAAGAACGAAACTCGGCGGCACTGCCGGAAAAAGTGGCCACCACCGTCTCCGGCAAGCCTATTTGCCTTTCGGCTTCCTGGATGCCTTTGACCGCCTGGCCGAGCGAGGCGCCGGGCCGCAGGTTGAACGAGAGCGTTATCGCCGGGAACTGGCCCTGGTGCGCGATGGTAAGTGGCGCCGCGCCGGATTGGACTTTGGCAAAGGCGCTGAGAGGGACGACCTGGCCCGTGGATGACTTGACGTAAATCTTGTTCAAGGCGTTCGGCGACACTTGAAATTGCGGCTCCGCTTCGAGCACCACTCGGTATTGGCTCAATTGGGTGAAAATGGTCGAGACCTGGCGCTGGCCGAAGGCGTCATATAGGGTATCATCGATCGCCTGCGGTAGAATGTTCAGGCGCGAAGCTTTCTCGCGGTCCACGACGATGTTGACCTGCAAACCGCCCGGCTGCTCGTCGCTGGCGACATCCGTCAATTCCGGCAGCGTGCGCAATTGCGCCAGAAGCCGGGCAGCCCATTGCCCGAGCTCGGTCTCGTCCGCATCCTGGAGCGTGTACTGGTACTGGGTTCGGCTGACGCGGCTGTCGATCTGGACATCCTGCACGGCTTGCATCGAGAGGGTTATGCCCTCAACGTTCCTGGTTGCCTCGCGCAGGCGGGCAATAACCTCCGCCGATGTTGTGTTCCGCCGGTCGCGCGGCTTCAGGCTAATGTAAAGCCGGCCGCTGTTCATGGTCGGGTTCACCGTCCCCGCGCCGACAAACGACGCCACGCTGACGACATCAGGATCCTTGAGGACGTCCTCGGTCAACAGTCGTTGCCGCTGGACCATCGCCTTGAAGGAGATGTTCTGAGCGGCGTCAGTGATTCCCAGGATCATGCCGGTGTCCTGCTGCGGCAGCAAGCCTTTGGGGACGACCACATAAAGCCAGATGGTGGCGACGAGAGTTACCGCCGCAATGCCAAGCGTGAACGCCTGATGGCGCAGCACCCATTTCAAACCAGCCTCGTAAACATCACGCATCCCTTTGAAAAAGCGCTCGGTGGCCAGAAAAAGGCGGTTGCGCTTCTGCCTGCTTTCGGGCTCGAGCAACCGTGAGCACATCATCGGCGTCAGCGTGAGAGAGACGGCAGCCGAGACCATGACGGCCACACTCAACGTAATTGCGAACTCGCGGAACAAGCGCCCGACGATGCCCGTCATGAAAACCAGCGGGATGAAGACGGCCACCAGCGAGAAACTCAAGGAAACGATGGTAAATCCAATTTGTTTGGCTCCTTTGAGCGCTGCTTCGAAAGGAGGCTCGCCATTCTCGATGAACCGCACGATGTTCTCGATCATCACGATCGCGTCGTCCACCACGAATCCGGTGGCGATCGTCAATGCCATCAGTGAGAGGTTATCCAGACTGAAGCCAATGAGCTTCATCACTCCAAAAGTCCCGATGACCGCCAATGGCAAGGCCACACTGGGAATCACGGTGGCCCATAGTTTGCGCAGGAAAACGAAGATGACCATCACCACCAGCGCCACCGCCAGCAGCAGAGTAAACTGCACATCGCGCACCGAGGCCCGGATTGACTGGGTGCGGTCGGTAAAGATGCCGACCTTTACCGAGGGAGGAATGGACGCCTGGAGCCGGGGCAAGAGCGCTTTCACGCGATCCGCGGTCTCGATGATGTTGGCGCCCGGCTGGCGCTGAATGTCCACGATCACCGCCGGTTTCTGCCCCACCCATCCCGCCAACCGCACGTTTTCAACATTGTCCACCACCGAGCCGATGTCTTTGATCCGGATGGGCGAACCGTTCCGGTAGGCGAGGATAACGTCGCCGTATTGGGCGGCGGAGGTTATTTGGTCGTTCGCGCCGATAGCGTAGGCCTGTCGTGCCCCGTCAAAGTTTCCCTTCGGAGCGTTGACATTATTCTGGATCAGAGCGGTGCGGACGTCTTCGAGGCCGAGCCCGAGGCCGGCGAGTGCTGCTGGATTAACGCGCACGCGCACGGCCGGTTTCTGGTTCCCCTCGATCGTGACCAACCCGACGCCACTAACCTCGCTCAACTTTTGAGCCAGGACCGTGTCCGCCAGGTCATTGACCTTCTCAAGCGGGAGAGTGTCCGACGTCAGAGCGAGTGTGAGAATCGGCGTGTCGGCAGGATTGACTTTGCTGTAGGTCGGCGGGTTGGGCATCCGGGGCAGAACGCCGTTGGCGGCGTTCATCGCGGCCTGGACGTCCTGGGCGGCTGCGTCGATGTCGCGGTCCAGGTTGAACTGTAAGGTGATGCTGGAGTTTCCGAATGAACTGACCGAGGTCATCAGCGCCAGCCCGCTGATTTGTCCGAACTGTCGCTCCAGCGGTGTGGTCACTGAAGAGGCCATCACATCCGGCGCCGCGCCCGGGTACTGAGCCGTGACCTGAATGGTCGGAAAGTCCACGGGCGGCAGAGCCGAGATCGGCAGAAGGAAATAACCCAGCAGGCCCATCATAATCACACCGGCCATGAGCAGCGAAGTGGCAATTGGACGGCGGATGAATGGTTCGGAGATACTCACACTCCTCCGAGAATCAATTTTCCAGTGGAACGCGGCGCATCAGTTGGGCGCAGCACCGCCGCGCGAAGCGCCGGGTTCGTGCGACTGAGCGGTCCGGGCGGGTGGATTGCCGGTGGAAATCATGACGTGGGCTCCGGGCTGCAATTTGTATTGGCCGTCCACGACAACCTGCTCGCCGAGTCGCAGGCCGGAATCAATCAAGGCTTCACCTTGGTCGATATGCGCCACATGCACCGGTCGAGTTTCGACCGACAGATCCTCTTTAATCACAAAGGCGTACGAGCCATCCGGCCCGCGCTGAACGACCGAAGCCGGGACGACTGTGCCGGCTTTGCGCGTGGTCACGAGCAACCGCGCGTTGACGAACTGGCCTGGCCACAAATGAAACTGCTCATTAGGGAACGTTGCCTTGAGCCGGATCGTGCCCGTCGAGGTGTCGATCTGGTTATCAATCACCGCGAGTTTTCCTTCATCCAGAGTTGTCCGGTTATCGCGATCGACCGCCAGTACCGCGAGTTGGTGACTGGCGCTGAGCTGTTCCTGAATTTGGCCCAGATTCTGTTCGGGCAAAGTGAAGAGGACCGAGATCGGGCGCAATTGAGCAATTACGACCAGCCCAGTGGCGTCATTGGCATGAACGATATTGCCCTGGTCCACTATACGCACGCCAGTGCGGCCATCCAGCGGCGAGGTGATTTTCGTGTAACCCAATTGCACCCTGGCGTTGTCAATAGCAGCTTCGTCCGCTTGCACCGCGGCCGCAAATTGCTCCACTGTCGCCTTTTGCGTGTCATAATCCTGCTGGGACAAGATTTTGTCGGCCAGCAAAGTTGCATTTCGCTGGAGCGTCAAGCGAGCCACCGTCAGTTGCGCCTGGTCTTGCGCTTTTTTGGCGACGCTCTGATCGAGTTGGGCCTGGAACGGAGCGGCATCAATCTGCGCCAGCAACTCGCCAGCGTGAACATCCTGGCCTTCGACGAAAGCGATCTTCTCCACCTGGCCGTCCACCCGCGCACGGACCGTGACCGTATTGAAGGCCTGCACTGTGCCGAGTCCGTCGAGGTAGATCGGAACGTCTTTCTGACCGACAGTCCCGGCAACGACCGGTATCGGGCTGCCGCCTGGACCGCGCTGGCCTGGTGAAGCGCTCGAACCCACGGCCGCTGCGCGGCGCTGTTTCACCCAAAGGGCCCCGGACCCGATCACCAAAAGCACGAGGATCAAGCCAACGAGCGCCCCCCAGCCACGTTTGGGTATGGGAGCGTTCGCCGCCGCCGGTGGATTCGGAAGGGTGCCGGGAGAGGTAGGTAGCCGTTGTCTGCCGGAAATTTCCATGTTCGCCATGTTCGGAATTTCAGAAGTTACCATCTTAGACTTCCGAGGCAATGCGACAATTCACGGAAACAGGATAAGCACCGGCCAGGAGGGACCTCAGAAGGCGCAGGCGGCGATGTCATTAGTTCAGAACCTGGATTGCGCGCAAAGGTTGCGCAGTTTGAGGCCTGGGGACTTGCTTGCGTCCGCTGCTCTGCCAAAGGCGGCGTCAGCGGCGCGGACGGTAATCGCTTGAGGGTTCGGTCACGCTGACAGGCGCTCGCCTTATATTATGCTGCCGGAAAATCAATTCCGTCAGCATGGCATCCGGGCTCGCATATCGTGTGAAACCCTCAGGCGCGTCGAACAAGTCCACTGGCTGTGATTCCAAATGGATCTTCGAGAAGGTCAAGATGAAGGGCGTCGCGCCGTTGGTAGCGCTGATCCGGATGGGAAAGCGTTTCAGTTCGGTGGCTCGCCACACATGTAAACTGGCGCTCGAACCATCGCTCATGAGCACCGTCGCCTGTTCCGCCTGGCAGGGATGAGAGTCGATCACTTCGCTCGGTGGCGAAGCGGCTGAGCTGGAGAGGTTCGTCGGTGTGATGCTCGCTGTAACCGGCGCGCAGCCCTGCAAGGCTTCGCTCAAGACGTAGCCGCGGCCTTGAGCAACATCCCAAATAAAACTGAAGCCTCCGCGGGAAGACTTCGCCTTGCCCGGAGCAGGCGTAAACATCAATTTGCTCGCACGTTGCCAAAGCTCGCCGGCGGCACCCTGACCGTTGGGCAACGCAGTGCCTGTGGTCATTGTCAGGTGACCGCTGAACCCGTCGGACTGCGTAAGCAGCAGCGAGGCGGGTCCAGTGAGAAATGCAGGCGGCACCGGTGTCAACGCCCCAGAGTAGGAGGCACTCGGCCTCTCCTCGCTTGGATCATGGGAGCAGCCTGGCAAAAGGAACCCGGCCGCGAGGAGGCTCGGAAACCAGCGCCAGCGGAGGCTCACTTGGCGGCCAAAGCAGCTTCGATGGCAGCGATTACTTCCGGTGAGTCAGGCTTGGTGGAATGCAGGAAGCGCTGGATGATTTTCCCATCGCGGCCGATAAGGAACTTGTTGAAGTTCCATTTAATGTCCCCGGGGAATGGCGATTGCGGCCCGGCGAGAGCGACGTAGAGTGGATGCCGGTTCGGCCCATTCACGTCAATTTTGTCGAAGAGCGGGAAAGTAACATTGTATGTGGTGGAGCAGAACTGCTTGATCTGCTCGTTCGTGCCGGGCTCTTGGTGGCCGAATTGATTGCAGGGAAAGCCAAGGACCATGAAACCTTTCTGCTTATACTTCTCATGAATGGCTTCCAGAGATTTGTACTGCGGTGTGAAGCCGCACCTGGAGGCGACGTTCACGATGAGCAGCACTTTGCCCTTGTAGGCGCCCAGGGAAGTGTCTTTGCCGTCAATGTCCTTGACAGGGATCTTGTAGATAGTGTCGGCGCAGACAGCAAGGGCGGGCATAAGCAAAAACGAAGCGAGAATTTTCATTGGTTTCATGCGAGCCAATATGAATGTAGCCGTGCGGCTTGTCAAATTCTTGAACGGATTGAACAAGATGGAAGGAGCGTCCACTGTTTTCAACAAACCTTTTCTCCGCCGCCCATCTCCCCCTCACCCCGGCCCTCTCCCTTAACCGGAACGATGCAGTTGTTCTTTCGCGAAGTTGCGAATTCCCAGCGACTTGCGTGGTCGAAAGTCTACTGCAATGCAGTTGGAATGGCTCACCAACTGGCGGGCCAGAATTGCTTTGGAGAAACCGCTCCCGACTCGCGATCGGAGCGACACCCAAAAGGAATCCATCAGATCCAATTGCATCGTTCCGGCTTGGGGAGAAGGGTGAGCAAATTCCACGCTGAACATATTCGATGCGCTCGAACACCGGACGCACGGGCGTTGATTCTCCCTCCCCCTCAGGGAGAGGGCAGGGGTGAGGGGAAAGAAACGACGCGATTACTCTCATGTAAGAATTCTGAAATGCACCCAAAGATTAGTAAAACTTGGCGCGGATGCTGCTGTTTCTCAGGTCGTGGAATCATTGCTGCGCATGTTGGCCGTCGAGGGATTCGGCGTGGGCGTTCTCCTCCTGCTGGGGAACGCTTTCCGATGGTGGAGCGAATTGGCTCCGAGCCCGTCGCCTGTGCGCGAGAAACTGCTCCGCTCTCCCGGCGAGTCGCTACGCCGGAACCTGGAGCAACTCAACGAGTATCTCGTCTATTCCGTGGCGGTCTTTCTTCTGGTGCCGATGTTATTCGCCTGGCAGGCACCCATCTTCACCAAACCCTGGGCGGGGGCCGGCATGGTCGGCCTGATGGCCTTGTGCGCCCTGCCTGGACTGTGGGTCCTACGGTTGCATCGCCGCTACGCCCTGGGCCTCCGCGGCGAGCGGGCTGTCGGTGAAGAACTCAACCAGCTCATGATGGATAGCTGTTACGTGTTCCATGATTTTCCGGTTGAGCCCGATTGGAACATCGGCCATATCGTCGTGGCGCCGTCCGGCGTTTATGCAATTGAGACCCGGACCTTCCGTAGGCGGCGCGCGTCGGCCGGGTTGCGAGAGTATGAGGTCACTTTCGACGGGAGTGCGCTGCGTTTCCCGCGCCTTACGAGGTCCGAGCCCGTTCGCCAAGCCCGCCGCAGCGCCGCGGCGCTGGGCCGCGAACTGAGCCGCGTCTTGGCCGAACCCATTGAGGTCAAACCAATCCTAACGCTGCCTGGCTGGCGCGTCGTGCGCCGGACCGAAACGGACTTGCTCGTCGTGAATCCGAAAGAAATCTGGCACGCCATTGTCACCCCAGCTCCGGCGAAGTTCTCCGACGACCAAATTCAGCGCATGGCTCAGTACCTCCAGCAGAAATGCCGCGACGTGGAGATTTGAGGACGACGCCGGGCGCACGAACTACCATACCCCGCCACTGAGGGTGTTCTACAATACCTTACGCCGACTTTGTCGTGTCGCCCTGACGGTACACCTCATGCGGCCTTGCGTCTCATTGTCCGGCACGAGGTAGCTCGATAAACCCATGATACAGGCCCATATAGTACGGCAGCAAATAGACCGTTCCGGCGGCCAGCTCGTTGCCGTGGCCTCCGTAATCGAGCTGCCAGGGATCGGTGTTCCAATGATTGAAAAATCGGTTCTCGACTGGGAGCACCTTGCCGTTGACCAAATGGCCGCGAGAGCGACGCCGATTCCGTTCATCCAGATCCAATGAACGCATGGGTGGCAGGTCCACCACGTCCAGACGATGGCTGTTCTGGTGCGACCAGTTTAGACGATCGAGGGGAAAGCCATACAGTGTGGCCATTGAATCCTCTTGCCAGCCGTGCGAAGGCCGCAGCGAGAAGCGGCCGAACGGCCGGTTGCCGGTGGCCTCGAGGTTTTGCCCCACATAAGCGAAATTGAAGAACGGATTCATCTCCGGCTCTTCGTTAATCCAGTAGCTGAAAAACGAGAGGCGAACCATGCCCTTGAGTTCCTCGTCCTGGGAGCAGCGCAGCAGCCCGTAGTAGCACATAAAGGCCATCTCGTCGTCCGACTGATTGCCGGAGCCCGGGCCGTGCTGCATTTTGGGATACATGATGTTGTGTGCGTAACTGTGCCGCTCGATCAGTTCGCGCGATGCTGCCGCGTACTTTGAATCGCCGGTGACGTGCGCCGCGGCGGCCAGGTACGTCAGGATGCTCAGCGAGTTCAAGCCGCGTTCCGGCCACCATCTCAGATCGTGGTTGAGATACTGCGGGCCATAGATCGCCCAGCGAGTCGGTTTGCCATCGTGATCCACCAGCGTGAATCCGTGCGTGATTAAATGGTCGGTAACGTCCCGCACGACTTCTCGGACGCGCTCGCGCTCGGTCTCAGTCTCGGCGCATAAATCGTAATAGAGTGGATAGAAGAAAAAGTGGCCGTCCAATTCGTCGCTGCTGGTGTCTGATTTCCAGTACCATTTGCCATCGGCACTCTTGGGCCATCGCGGCTCATAGACTTTCCAAAGCCGATCGCGCTTTTGCTCCTCACGGTCGCGCTCCAGCCTTCCGCGGTTCGGATCGGGCCAGTCGATAGGCCGAATGGTGCGGGCGATGTATCCCTTTGGCGGAGCATGCTCACACCCTTGCGTCACCTTTTGCAGAAAACGCAGCGCCTCAAAAGCCTTCCTTGCGCGATCTTTGGCCTTTGCATCCTTGGTCGCCGCATACGCAAAACATTCTCCTGCGCCGTACATCGCGGTCCAGAGGCCGTCATTATCGCTGTCCTGCGGATCGGCGCTCGATTTGTCCGCCGGTTTGCGCAAATTGGCCTCTGCCACGTAACCAAAGGGTGTACGTTTGATGTAGTGCTCAATCTCCTGCTCGTAATGTTCTGCTTTCTCCGCCAGCGTCATCGGCCACCGCTCGATGCTGCCGACGCCTGCAGCCGTGACGAACCACGCTGTGCCCGCGGCATCTACTGCGATCTGGCTCACCTCATCGTCCGGCAGCCATAGCCGTCCCTGGCGGTAGTGCCAATCTTTTCCATCGAACTTGATTGCACCTAGTCGCGTGCAAAACCAGACCTGCCCGTCGGCGGCAGGAGTGATGAACGTAAAATCTGCCCAGGGCAGCCCGTCTTTGCCTTCGTAGAATTTCCAGCCATTTGGCGTGCGGCAGCCAACGCCGGCCTTCGATCCGAACCAACGCTGACCGGTCGAATCGAATCCGACGGCCAGGATGTCTTTCGCCGACCAGTCACGGCCGGCGCTGTCCAAGGCCTGGAGTCGCTGCCATCTCTGCTCTCGTTGCTCGAATAAGCCGCCGCTCGAAGCTACGTGCAGGGCGCCCTCGGGGGAAACGGCTATCTGATTGACGGCCATTGCGCGGTCCCAATTGAGCGAAGTCAACTTGCCGCCGACGGCCGCGAACAATTCGCCGGCGGAAATAAAGTTCGTCGCGCCGGAGCGCACCACCTGCCGGACTTCGCGCCAGGGCACCGGCACGTCCGAGCGCTGCCCACGCAAGTCCTGAAAGGCAAATTGCCGGTCACCGCTCGGAGTCAACGAGTCGTTCGGCTGCCAGCGTCCGTTCTGAAACTCCAGCCAGCGGCCGCCGGCGAATACCAGCGCGTTGCCGCCGGTCGAGATCTCGAGCAACTGGACACGATCGCGCGGCAGTCCGTCGCTCTCACCAAAGCTGCGGGCGATTTCCTGGTGAAATTTCTGTGCCCCTGGGGTAAAATCCGCAGCGATGCCGACGTGGAAGATCAGGGCTACCGCGAGGCCCAAGTAAAGCGCGCGCGCTCTTGTGTTTTGGAAAAATTGGTTCAAGTGTAGGAGCCGACGTGAGGCTTTGTCCTCAAATCCAAAATCCAAAATTGATAAGAGCCTCCTCACGTCGGCTCCTACAATTTTAAGGCATGCTTTACGGCGCGACGAAAGCATAAGTCTGCCGGTCAGCGTCGGTCACGGCCCAGAGATTGAGCGGCCAGGTGCAACGGCCATACTTAAGGAAGCGTACGCTGCCATCGACGAACACGAAATTGGAGCCGCCGGCCCGGCTACCTTTGCGCAAGGCTGCATGACACCCATGCTCGATCCGGTCCGCGTCGTTTCCGCCCTGCCCTTCCAGCATGTCCATAAAGTAGTCCGTCGCGCCCAGGGGATCTCCGGCCGTAGCCTGCGCGATGTTCTTCTTTTCGCCAAAGATGATCGTGTCTGAGGGCTTGAGAACAACGGTTTCCTTGAGCATCGCCCGGGGATAACTGCCGGACATGTAGCTGGAGAACTGGGCGGACGATAAGGTGTTGAGGAAGTAATCATTCCAGCCGTTGATGAAGTAGCTGCGCGGCGCGCGGTCGGCCAGCGTGGGAGAGCCGGTTTGGGTCTGTGGTGTGCCGCGCAGCAGATCGGTCGGGCACACCAGGAGATTGGTCGTGTGATAATATTCCTGCAACAGCGTAGGCCAGCGATACGAATTGGTGCGCGGCGGACAAAAGCCGTCGTTGTCATCTATGTACAACTTGAGGGCGGCCTCGAGCTGTTTCAGGTTGTTGACGCATTGAATGCGATGAGCGGACTCCTTGGCGCGAGCAAGAGCCGGCAGGAGCATGCTCGCCAGGATTGCAATAATCGCGATCACGACGAGCAATTCGATCAAGGTAAACGCCGGGTCCTTCAGGCCGAGCCCGGAGCCCGCGCGTTGAGCCAGAAAGGCATCGTGCTCGGCGTTCCGGATTGATTGAGTGCTGTGTCGCATCATACTTTTATCGGCGCTCTCGAATATTATCACTTTTGACTCGTCAGCATTTACAGACATGACCAGAAAAATTTGGCTGTGGCTTGCGGTTGCCGTCCTGCTCGGCGGCTTTTCGCTTTATCTCAACAAAGACTGGTTCGTCCGGGATCATATTCAAATTTATCATCGATCCAGGCCGGCTCGCGCAGCGCTTTCTCGCCGCAAAGGCACACCGGACGATTCTTTGGTCAACCCGATCACCTTCGGCTTCGACCGAAGATTGAAGCTGACCTGCGTCAAGGTCATTCCACTTAGCGCCATTCAAACCAACAAGTATCCTCAGCCCATCTGGCACCTCATCTCCGAGTCCAATTCCGTGCCGACCAAGGATTTCGTTTACGGCTCTTCCATCCGCGGCATGCACCCCGCCGTCAAAGCGGCGACGCCCGATCCGTTGGAACCTGGCGCCGCCTATCGACTCATTGTCGAAGCCGGTGATTTCAAAGACGTTCATGATTTCGTGCCCGTGGCCCGGACGCCGTGACTCGTCAGACGTTGGAGCGAGCAATCCGGTTACAACAAATCAAATTGCTTTTTGCGTTTTTCTTATCGGCCACTACACTCGCCGCAAAACGCAAACCCAGATGGAAAAATTCTCCGCCTCTCAGTGGGCCATTCTCGTTCTGCTCCAGCTTGGCGCTCCGTTCGCTCAGGCCTGGGATTATGAGGGCCATCGATTGGTCAACCAATTGGCGCTGGCGTCATTGCCGACGAATTTCCCTTCCTTCGTGCGGACGCCGGCCGCGGCCGAGCGCGTCACTTTCCTGTCGGGCGAACCGGATCGCTGGCGCAACACGCCCGACCTGCCGTTCAAGCACAACAACGGCCCGGACCATTACATCGATCTCGAAGAGCTGGAACATTACGGACTAAGCCCGGAAATGCTGCCGATTTTTCGTTACGATTTTGTCGCGCAACTCGCACTGACGCGGAAGGCGCATCCGGAAAAATTTCCTGCCATCGAAGCTTCCCGGAACGAGGACCACGTGCGCGAGCTGGTTGGGCTGCTGCCCTGGGCGATCACCGAGTCGTACGGCAAACTCAAATCAGGCTTTTCCTATTTGAAAGCGTTTGAGGAGGACGGCGGCACACCGGACGAAATCGCAAATGCACAACAGGACATTCTTTACGTTATGGGCGTGATGGGCCATTACGTGGGCGACGCTTCGCAGCCGTTGCACACAACGGTTCATCACCACGGCTGGGTGGGCGACAACCCGCGTCAATATACGACCAAGTCCACCTTCCACAGTTGGATCGACGGCGGGTATTTCGCCAAGATCGGCGGCGCCAAATTAAAAGATCTCGAGAGCAAGTTGCGCCCGGCCCAACTGGTCACTCTAAGAGACAAGCCGGCCAGGCCTGAAGAGACGTTTCAGGCGGCGGTGGCCTTTATCGTCGAGCAACACAAGCTGCTGGAGCCGCTCTACCTGCTGGACAAAGACGGCAAGTTGTCCGGCGAAGGCGAGACGGGGATGCAAGGCAAGGCATTTTTGGAGGCGCAACTGGTGAAGTCCGGCCAACTCCTGGGAGATATTTGGTATTCGGCCTGGCAACAAGCCCCGCCGGATATGTATCTCAAGACGCAACTCGCCAAGCGAAAACGCTAAGGACGTTTCTCAAGATAGTAGGAGCCGAAGTAAGGAGGCTCTGATCAATTTTGGATTTTGGATTTTGGATTTTTCAGACAGAGCCTCCTTACGTCGGCTCCTACAATTTTCCGATGGGCGCTAAGAAGCGAGTTTCCTATTCGAGCACGGTTGCGCCGCCGGACTTTGAGGCCAGCCATTTGTCGAACGCTTCCTGGCTTTCGATTACCAGCATGCCCGCGGTCATGCTATAGTGGCCGTTTCCACAGAGTTGCGCGCAATTGATCTGGTACCGCCCTTCCTGCGTCGGCCGGAACCAAATCGGGATTCGCAACCCGGGAATAGCGTCCTGACAAATGCGCAAGGCAATGATTTTGAACGAGTGGATCACGTCTTTCGAGGAGATATAGACAATCACCGGCCGGGTCTTGCCATCGGCATTCTTGACGAACGGCACGTGGATCTCGTTTAAGCCGATGACGTCGTCCTTGCCTTTGGGATCATTGGGATCGATGCCGAACAAGTTTGTTTCAGTGACAAACCGCATGTCCTGCTTGCCGAATTCACCGTCCTTGCCGGGGTACCGGACATTCCAGGCGAATTGCTGCGCAACGACCTGGATCACCGTCGATTGGCTCTTGTCCGGAAACTTATCGACCGCCCTGGCCCAGAAGGGCACGGCCACGCCGATGAGCAAAACACCTTCTATCAATGCCACCGCCCCCTCGATATAGTTCGAGGCGTGATTTCTTACGCCGACGTAATCCGCCTTGGGATTGCGCGAGCGATGAAAGCGGAAGATCGCATAGGCAAAGTAAGCCACCCAGCCAATGAACAGTACAATCATCAGCCAATGGACGTAGATGATCAGTTGATCAACATCTCGTCCATGTTCGGAGGCGAGGACGGGCAAGCCTAAGAGTTTTTCCATAGATCAGTGACGGAGGGTTCAGTGTCAGCCATCAGCGGTTCGTGGTCTGGAACAGGCGGCTGCGGGTGGAGCGCGGCGCGCCGGGCCAGATAAATGAAAAAGGCAGCGATGCCGCCGAGCACAGTTCCGACAACACCCAGCAGGCTGAAAACGCCCCAGGTCATTCCCTGCGCCAACGGGGAGCCGGATTCGCCGTAACAGGCCGCGCAGGCCCGCGCCGTGCCGGGTTGCAGCGCAGCAGCCAAAGACAGGCTGCACAGCATCATCCTGGTGGCCAGTCTGGAAATTTCACAGCCGTTCGAACCAGTTCCCATTAACACCGAGGCTTTAGCCCGGTGTAGCCAAGCGCCGCGAGACGTCAGCCGTTTCAACGGCTTCCCACACGTCCCGACAAACTGTTGAAACCCGGATTTTGCATTAGCTGTACGCATTTTGGAGCTGACATGGTGACTTTAG
>CAYUPI010000084.1:0-19984 GCA_964446585.1 uncultured Verrucomicrobiota bacterium | reverse complement strand
CGGGGAACGTGCGGCAACTGCGGAACATGATTGAGCGGCTGGTTATCACGCATCGGGGTTCGACCGTCGAAGTTGCCAACCTGCCGGATTTCCTGCGCGACCACGACCAAGCCACGTCCACTTTCATGGTGCGCCCGGGCATGTCCTTGGCCGAGGTGGAAAAGCTGCACATTCGTCAAACGCTCACGCACGTGACCGATAACCGTGAAGAAGCGGCCAAGGCGCTGGGCATCAGCCGGCGCACATTGCAATACAAGCTCAAGCAGCATGGCTTGCTGACATCACAGTGGAATGCCGGAGACTCAGATAACGCGAACTAACTTGTCCGGTAAGGCGGCTTGATCGGCCGAATTTGCAAAAGTGATGATTGCACATTTTTCCCGGGATTCGTGCAAAAACTGCACAAACCACGTAATTCGCTGCCTGCCTTTAGCTGGCCGATTGTTGGTGATTGGAATTAAGTCTCCTGGCAACAAGGGGTTACCGCTTGGAGCGAGTTCGCCGGCACGGTCTGTGCATTCCGACGCCCGATGAAACATATCATGGAAAACTTGCGGGCGCTGCAGGAAATCCAGTTGCAGCACCACGCGCCTTCGCCGGAAGACAAGCGCGCCATTCTTGGGCTGCGCGAAGGGGTGCCCACAGCCATCCTGGCCCGCTTTGACCGGCTGATTGCGCGCGGCAAGAAGGGAGTGGCTATCGCCCGCAACGGCGCGTGCGGAGAATGCCATCTGCGGGTGCCTCTTGGTGCGCTGGCGTCCCTGGCTTACACAAACGAAGTTCACGTTTGCGACAACTGCGGTCGCTACCTCTATCTGCCTGAAAACGAGCCGGTGGGTCAGAACGCTCCGCCGCTCGACGCCTCCGCCAAATCACGGCCAAAACGAACTCGGCAACACACCGAGCTGCACGCTTTCTAGTTCCGTTGCCAATATTGCTGCTTCAATGACCTTGGCCGATTTCACCAGGCCGGGCCTGATTATTCCTCAACTGCGCGGCCAGGATTCAGCCAGCGTGATTCAGGAACTCGGCCAGGCAATGCAACGCGAGAATCGCGTGCCGGATTTGTTGCTATTTTATCACGCTGCGCTGAACCGGGAATTCCTGGTGAGCAGCGATTGGGAGGCTGGCATGGCGTTTCCGCACGCGCGGTTGCCCGGCTTGAAGGAACTTTCTTTTGCGCTCGGGCGAAGTCGCGAACCGTTGGCGTGGGGCGCAAAATCTGCTAGCTCTGTGCGGCTGGTTTTTTTGGCCGCCGTGCCGGCAACCGATTCGACACACTATCTTACGCTCATTTCCGGGCTGGTCCGGCTGGCCAAAGATGAGCGGCTGGTGGAACAGCTCCATGCGGCGGCTGGTTCCTTACAGATTCTCGAGGTGCTTCACCAAATTAAACTGCGCAACGGTTTGGTCCCTCCCTCGAACACGAAACCGCAGCCGCTTTAAAGTTTCATCGAAGGTGAACTCGTACTTTACATTTCGCCCCAAAGTTCTCGACTCGCTGAAGAACTATTCCGGCGAAGATCTGACGGCAGACCTGATTGCCGGGCTGACTGTAGGCCTCGTGGCATTGCCGCTCGCGATGGCGTTTGCCATCGCCTCCGGAGTGCCGCCACAAGCCGGTATTTTTACGGCTGTTATTGCTGGCTTTATCATCTCCGCGCTGGGCGGAACCAAAGTCGCCATTGGCGGGCCCACCGGCGCATTCATTGTGATCCTTTACGGGATTGGTTCGAAGCACGGCGCCGAAAACCTCGCTATCTGCACGGTCATGGCCGGCGTGATTTTGCTCGTGATGGGCTTCGCGCGACTGGGCACGATGATTAAGTTCATTCCCTATCCCGTCACGATGGGTTTCACCAGCGGCATCGCGGTGCTCATTTTCTCCACGCAGCTCAAGGACTTCTTCGGGTTGAAGGTGGAAAAAGTACCGTCAGAGTTCATCGAGAAACTGAAAGTGCTTTGTGCGCACGCCGGAACGATTCATTGGCCTACGGTTGGGCTCGCGCTTGCTTCGTTAGTTGTGATTTTGTTTTGGCCCAAGAGTTGGCAGCGGCGGATACCAGGCTCAATAGTTGTGCTCGTATTAGGTACCCTGGCGGTGGCGTGCCTTCAACTGCCCGTCGAAACCATTGGCAGCAAGTTCGGCGGTATTCCGCAAGGCGTGCCGAGGCCGCATCTGCCAGCGTTCGCGCTGGAAACCGTGCGGCAATTGATCCAGCCTGCCACAACCATCGCCTTGTTGGCAGCTATCGAGTCGCTGCTCTGTGCGGTCGTCGCCGACGGCATGGTGGATGATAAACACGATTCGAACCAGGAACTCATGGCCCAAGGTTTGGCCAACGTCTTTAGCCCGTTGTTTGGCGGAATTGCAGCCACGGGAGCCATTGCCCGCACGGCGACAAACGTCAAGAGCGGGGCACGCACGCCGATCGCAGGTATCATCCATGCCGCCACCCTCTTGCTGGTCATCCTGGCCGCCGCGCCGCTTGCGAAGTTCATCCCACTGGCGACACTGAGTGCCGTGTTGGTAAACGTCGCCATCCACATGGGGGAGTGGCACAATTTTGGCCGACTGCCCAAATGGCCCACTAGCGATGCCGCGGTCTTCCTCACTGTTTTCCTGGTTACGGTGGTCATGGACCTGACCATAGCCGTGGAACTCGGCATGGTGTTGGCGGCCGTGCTGTTCATTAAACGCGTGGCGGAAACCACCCAGATTACGGCCGTGGACGAAAGTGTAGAGACCGAAGGATCGCACCACTCGCTCGTCGGCAAGATCGTGCCCGAAGGGGCTATGGTCTATCGCATCTTCGGCGCATTTTTCTTCGGGGCAACCGACAAGCTGGAGAGCGTGCTCAAGCGTGAGAAACGAGAGCCGGACGTGCTCATCCTGCGCATGAGAAAGGTGGTGGCAATGGATGCCACGGGCCTGAACGCACTCGAGGATCTCTATGAACGTCTGCACCGGAAGGGCAAGCACCTGGTGTTGAGCGCGCCACACACTCATCCGTTGATGACCATGGAGAAAGCCGGCTTCCTCGACCGGCTTGGACGCGAGAATGTTTGCCCGCATATCGACGCGGCGCTGGAGCGCGCGCGGCAAATCCTCGGTCTGCCTCCTGTTCCCCCCAGCGATCCGCATCTACTGGAAAAGCAGCAACTCGAGATGGCGCGAAAGGAGTTAGCCCATGCGCTGGAGCGGGTCAACGACGTGCTCCAACGACCGACGGTGAACAGCCGGCCTTCGGCTTCGGCGCAATTAGTCGCAAGCGCCGGCCGGTCCGAGCAGAAGGAGGAGCGATGAGCCTCGATCTCCAAACCCTGTTGATGGGATCGCTTTGTGGCTACCAACTCGGGGCCGTGGGAGGATTGCTCCTCATGCGGCGCGAGAGACTGGCGAGTTTGTTTTCTTTCGGCGTGGCGTCGCTGTCGGCTTTAGCCGGCCTGATGGCTGCGCTGATGTTTCTCGCTGGCGGGGTCGGGACGCCGGCTCCACAATATCAACTGTTGCCGCCGGTGATTCCGTACATCCAGTTTACCATCCGGCTGGATGCGCTGGGGGCGTTTTTCTTGCTCATTGTTTCGTTGCTCGGGTTCGCTCTCTCGATTTACTCGCTCGGCTACGCGAAGGGTTTCTTTGGACGCAAAAACGTGGGCGTTCTGGGCACATTCTACAACGCGCTGCTTCTGGCGACGACACTGACATTTCTGGCGGACAACCTCTGGGTGTTCCTCATTGCCTGGGAACTGATGGCGCTGACAGCGTACTGCCTCGTGAGCTTCGAGCATGAGCAGCCGGAGACACGGCAGGCCGGCGTCCTCTACTTCATCATGTCGCACATTGACGCCGGGTGCATCATTCTAGGGTTGCTTCTGCTGTTTCAGGCGTCTGGCGACTACAGCTTTGCGAGCATGCACGACATCGGCGCTAAAATGGAACCCGGCAGACGGGACGCGGCGTTCCTCCTGTTCCTGTTTGGTTTTGGCATCAAGGCAGGTATTGTGCCACTCCACATCTGGTTGCCTGCGGCGCATCCGGTTGCGCCCAGCAATGTCTCCGCGCTCATGTCGGGCGTGCTCATCAAGACTGGCATCTACGGCTTAACGCGCGTCTGCTTCGAATTCCTCGGTCCACCGCCGCTCTGGTGGGGCGTGACAGTGTTGACGGTCGGCACCATCTCCGCTGTGTTGGGCGTGCTCTATGCGCTCATGGAGCACGATCTCAAACGCCTGCTCGCATATCACAGCATAGAAAACATTGGAATTATCCTGATGGGCCTCGGGGCGGCACTGATGTTTCAGCATGGCAACCACACGTCGCTGGCAACGCTGGCTCTGCTTGCCGGACTCTACCACACGATCAACCACGCCTCCTTCAAAGCACTGCTGTTTCTCGGCGCAGGCGCGGTGCTGCACGCCACGCATACGCGCAACATGGAGGAAATGGGCGGCCTGGCAAAGCGGATGCCGCATACGGCCTTCTTTTTCCTCATCGGCGCGGTGGCGATCTCCGCGCTGCCACCCTTGAATGGCTTCGTCAGCGAGTGGCTGACTTACCAGGCGCTGCTGCAAGGCTTCGGCACGACGCAGAGCCTGATGCGGCTGCTTTTTCCTTTGAGCGGCGCGATGCTGGCGCTGACCGGCGCGCTGGCGGCAGCGTGCTTCGTGAAAGCCTTCGGCATCACCTTCCTCGCCCAACCCCGGAGCGCACACGCCACGCAGGCGCACGAGGTTGGTCCCTCAATGCGCGCCGGCATGGCCATTCTCACTTTCGCATGTGTGGTTTTAGGGCTTTTTCCGACCGCGTTTGTCCGGTTGCTGGATCCTTTGACGCAGCAACTGACGGGAGATCACCTCAGCACGCAGCTCAGCATCGCCAACGGCCTGGTGCTGACCTCGCTCACCGAGCAATCAGGGACTATTTCAACGCTGGGCATCGTGCTGATGTGCGTGTGCCTGTTGCCAATTCCGCTCGGCCTGTGGCTGGTATTCGCCCGCAACACGAAGACGCAGCGGGGACCGACATGGGACTGCGGGCTGCGTGGGTTGACGCCGCAAATGGAATATACTGCTACCGGCTTTTCGAAGCCGATTCGAATGATCTTCAAGGCGCTCTTCCGGCCGCGGCGCGACGTGCAGCGCGAATACGACTTTTCGCCGCGCTTCGCCACCACGCTTCGCTTTGAGAGCCACATCGAGGAGGTGTTTGAGACGCGCATATACCGGCCCGCGCGGATTTGGATCCTGCGGGCCTCGCGACGCATTCGCGGCATCCAGGCGGGCAGCGTTCACGTCTACCTGCTCTATACCTTCATAACATTGATTTTGCTGTTGCTGTTTGCGCTATGATGGACCTTCCCGCCATTATCGTGCAGACCGTCTTGCTTTTGGTTCTGGCGCCCCTGGTCAGCGGGCTGATCAAGAACTGGAAGGCCAAACTCCAGAACCGCCGCGGTCCGCGCATCTGGCAGCCGTACCTCGACCTGCTCAAGTTCCTTCGCAAAGACATGGTCATCTCCGAACACGCTTCCTGGATTTTTTCTGCGACGCCCTACGTGCTGTTTCTGACTGCGCTGGCGGCCGGGCTGATGGTGCCGCTGGTTACCGCGCAAGCACCGCTGAGTCTTTTCGGCGGTGCCCTGGCGCTCGTTGGACTAATGGCTTTGGGCCGATTCTTCCTCGCGCTGGGCGGGCTCGACCCCGCTAGCGCTTTCGGCGGCATGGGCAGCAGCCGCGAAATGACCATTTCCGCTATCGCCGAACCTGCAATGATGCTCGCCATTTTCACTGTCGCCATCACCGCGGGCTCAACCAACCTGAGCCAGATCGTCCTGGCCAGCCAAGGGCCGGGCTGGAAATTCCTCGACCCGGCCCATACGCTGGCATTCGCGGCGATGTTCATCGTTCTGCTGGCCGAAACCGGGCGCATTCCGGTGGATAATCCCGCCACACACCTGGAGTTAACCATGATTCACGAAGCGATGCTGCTTGAGTATTCCGGCCGTTACCTCGCGCTGATGGAATGGGGCGCCTCGATCAAACAACTTGTCCTGATGGCGCTGCTGGCAAACATCTTCTTCCCGGTTGGCCTGGCGGCTCACCTGACCTTGGCCTCTTTTGGTTCGGGCCTGATTCTATTTGTTGGCAAACTCATTGCTATCGCCGGCGCGGTGGTCTGGGTCGAAACGAGCAACGCGAAGCTCCGACTGTTTCGCGTGCCAGACTTGCTGAGCGCCGCATTCATCCTCGCCACCCTGGCGCTGGTGTCCACATTTCTGTTTCGCTAGCCATGAATCCGCCTTCTGCTCAAACCAGTTCGCAATTCATTACGCTGCTCGCTTCGCTGATGTTGGTGATGCAGCTCCTGCTGGCCGTTCAGCAGATGCTTGTGACTAACATTCGTATTTTTGCGCTTCAATCACTGCTGCTGGCCGCCATCGCCGGCGTCATCGGTTACGTGTACGGGGCCGCGCACGTCTTCGTCGTGGCGGTGCTGACGTTGGTGGGCAAGGTCGTTTTTCTGCCGTGGCTGCTTGAACGGCTGGTGCGACGGATCCGCATCGAGCAGGAAATTCGTCCATTCGTAAACATGCCCGCCTCAATGCTCATCTGCGGCGCGCTGACCGTGCTCGCGTACCTGGTGGCCCGTCCCATCACGTTGCTGGACCGGCTCGGGAGCAACACGCTGGCAATTGCCATCGCGCTACTTCTGACGGGTTTCTTTCTGATGATCAACCGGCGCAAAGCCATCACCCAGGTGCTTGCGCTGCTCACCATGGAGAACGGCGTCATGCTGGCGGCCATCGCGCTCACAACCTACGGCATGCCGTTGGTGGTCGAAATCGGGATCTTCTTCGACGTCGTCGTCGCGGTGATGGTGCTCGGCATCCTGGTCTTTCGCATTCGGGAAACGTTTGCTTCGATGGACGTGAGCAAGCTCAGGGAATTGAAGTGGTGAGCCGATGTTGCTGACCGCGCTACTCTTAGTGCCGTTCGCCGTCGGCCTGGCGTGCCTGCTGGCTCGTCCGCGCGGGTTGGTCGAGTGGCTCAACATCGGCGGTTTCATCAGCGCATTGATTCTTGGCGTGAAACTTTTCCACACCGTTGTGGCGAATCATGGTGAGGCCGTTACCGAGTGGGACAATTTTCTGCGTGCTGATGCCCTGAGCGCTTGGATGGTTCTGCTCATTTCAGTTGTGTCACTGGCGACGTCGCTCTACGGCGTCCGCTACTTTCGCCGCGACCTGGCCGACGGCATCGTGACCGAGGGCCGTTTTCGCGAGTTTTATGTGCTTACGCCGCTGTTCGCTACCGGCATGTTTCTCGTTGTGCTGGCCGACAACCTGGGCGTGATGTGGATCGCGGTAGAGGCCACCGCGCTCGCCTCCGTCCTTCTGGTGGCACTTTACAACCGCAAGACCTCACTGGAAGCGGCCTGGAAATACGTTATCCTTGGCGGCTCCGGGCTGGTGTTGGCGCTTTTTGGCACCATCTTTACTTACGCTGCCGCGGTTGGAAAAACGGGCCGCGAGATGCCGAGCTTCAACTGGTCGCGCCTGCTGGCGACCGCGCCGCAGCTCGACCATCACTTGATGACGCTCGCCTTTATCTTCGTGTTGATCGGCTACGGCACGAAGGCCGGGCTTGCGCCTATGCATACATGGTTGCCTGACGCCCACAGCGAGGCGCCGTCGCCCACAAGCGCCATGCTCTCCGGTGTGTCGCTCAAAATCGCCATTTACGCGCTGCTGCGATTTCACATCCTGACCACCGCTTGCCTGGGCTTCGGCTTGAGCCGAAACTTGCTGCTCGGCTTCGGACTGCTCTCGATGCTTCTGGCGGGCCCTTTCATTCTGGTGCAGAACAACCTCAAGCGCATGCTGGCTTATTCCAGCCTCGAGCACGTCGGACTAATTTGCGTCGCCGTGGGAATGAACGCGCCACTGACGGTTTTTGGTGCGTTGCTGCATATGGGATATCACGCGCTGACCAAACCCACCCTGTTTTTTGCCGCGGGCAACATCCACCAGCTCAATCATACTCTCGATTTCCGCCGACTTGGCTCGGGTTTGGCGCGAACCATGCCGGTCACAGCCGTTTTGCTCGGCCTGGCTGGGGTGGCGGTAAGCGGCCTGCCGCCGTTCGGCCTGTTCGTCAGCGAGTTGACCGTGATCGCCGGCGGGTTCGCTTCCCACTTCGCCTGGGTTAGCGTGGTGATTCTAGCGGCGCTTATCATGGTTTTTTGCGGCGTGCTAAGCAAGCTCGCCGGGCTACTGCTGGGCCCGGGCGGTTGTGAGAGACCGCACGAAAGCATCTCTACCAGTAACCTCGCGGTCGTGGGTCTGCCATTGGCAATACTGCTGCTGTTTACCGTCTGGCTCCCCGGCTCCGTCCGCCAACTGATGGAACAAGCCGCGGGCATCATCCGAGGAACGCCATGAAGATGACGCTTCTTGTGCTCGTCCCCTCGCTGACCGGCCTGGCCTGCTGGCCGCTTCGCCGATCAAATGTCCTGGAGCGGCTCAACCTACTTGCATTTAGCGTCGTGGCCGTGCTGGCGGTGTGGCTCGGCGCTGACGTCCTCGAGCACGGCAAGGTCGAAGCCTTTGGCGGATTCCTGCGCGCGGACGCGCTGAGCGCCTTGGTGGTCGGTTTGACCGCGTTCGTGGCGCTGGTGTGCGGGGTGTACGCCGTCGGCTATTTGCGCGAAGAAGGGCGCGCGGGAAAAATCAATGCGCGGTTGCTGCACCGCTACTATGTGCTCACGCCGATCTTTGTCGCCACGATGCTGGCGGTGCCGCTGGTTAACAACCTCGGGCTGCTCTGGGTGGCCATCGAATCCACAACGCTGGCATCGGTGCTGCTGGTGCGGTTTTACAACCAAAAAAGCTCACTCGAAGCGGCCTGGAAATACATCATCATTGGCAGCGCCGGCATTGCACTGGCCCTGCTGGGCACAGTGCTGACATATTCGGCCGCCGTGCCGGTGCTGGGGGATCACGCCGAGAAAGCCTTCAACTGGTCGGTATTGATCGGGGTGGCGAACCGATGCCAGCCGGCGGCCATGCGCCTGGGCTTCGTGCTGGTGCTCGTGGGTTATGGCACCAAGGCCGGGCTGGCACCGATGCACACCTGGAAGCCGGACGCCTATGCCGAGGCACCGGTGCCCTCGGCGGCCTTGCTCGGAGCGGCATTTATCAATTGCGCCATTTACGGCATCATGCGCTTCTACACACTGGTCGCGAAATGCCTCGGCCACGATTATGCGGGCAATCTCCTCGTATTGTTCGGAGTCGCGTCCATCCTCGTGGCCGCGCCATTCGTACTGGTGCAACGTAACTTTCGCCGGCTGCTAGCCTATTCGAGCATCGACCACGCGGGCATTATGGTCTCAGCCCTTGGGTTTGGCGGCCTACTGGGCGCGAGGGGCTCCGTGCTGCACATGGTCTTTCACAGCGTTGCGAAGCCATTGATGTTCTTTTGCGCGGGCAACGTCCAGCAACACTCGGGTTCACCTTACCTCCGCAAGGCCACGGGCCTCATTCATGCGCGGCCGTGGACAGGCGCGCTCTTTCTCATGGCGACTTTTGCCGTCACTGGGCTGCCACCATTCAGCCTGTTCCAAAGTGAGTTTACGACACTCAGCGCGGCGCTGGCAGCCGACCGCCCCTGGCCTGCTGCCTTGTTTACTGCGGGAATCGTCGCGATCTTTGCCGGTTTTCTCGTTCACATCTCCAAGCTGACCTTGGGCAAGCCTTCCTTCGATGCGCCACTCCGCGCCGAGTGCCCTTGGAAGCTCAGCGCCATGCTGCTTGTTGCCGGATCAGTTATCTTGCTTGGCTTGGTGCTGCCCGCGCAGATTTACGAACTCGTGCAACGCTCGGCCCAAATCATTTCCGGAACACAATGAATCTTCTCCCTTCTCTCCGCCCCGTTCTCGACGAGCTGACCGAGCGTTTTGGCGCGCAAATCGAAAGCGCCCAGGCGCCGCAACCTAACGAGCTTTACCTTTACGCAAAACCCGAGCTGGCCGGCGCGCTCTGTTCTGCTTTGTACAAAATTCATAACGGCCGGCTGGCGGGTGTTTTTGCCGAAGACGCCCGCGCGGGGCACGGTGTCTTCTTTGTTTATTATCTCTATGCGCTCGACTCCGCTCACGGTTTTGTTCTCGTGCGCGTACCCATTCCGGCGGACAAGCCCGAACTGATTTCGCTCACCAATGCCATTCATGCCGTGAATTGGCAGGAGCGCGAAATCCAGGACTTATTCGGCATCAAACTGCTGGGCCATCCCAACCCGCGCCGCTGTGTGCTCCACGACGACTGGCCCGAGGTTCACCCGCTGCGCAAGGACTTCGATCTGCGAGCCAAGCTGCCCCCCTTCAGCGGTCCGCGCCACAAGTTCCGGGAAGTCGAGGGTGAAGGCGTGTTTCAGGTGCCCGTCGGACCGGTGCACGCCGGCATTATCGAGCCGGGCCATTTCCTCTTTAGCGTCGCAGGCGAACCAGTGCTCTATTTGCAATTGCGCATGTTCTATGTTCACAAAGGGATCGAGAAAATGTTCGAGAGCATGTCCGTTTCCCATTGCGTCCGCCTGGCCGAGAGCATTTCCGGTGACTCCAGCTTCGCGCACGCGACGGCCTTTTGCCATGCGATCGAGCGCGCGGGGGGTGCTGAAGTGCCGCCGCGCGCTCGCGCCCTGCGCACACTCTGCCTCGAACTGGAGCGCCTCTACAACCACGTCGCCGACATCGGGGCCATCTGCACTGATGTCGCTTTCGTCACCGCGAATATGCACGCGATGCGGCTTAAGGAGCGCGTATTGCGCGTCAACGAGCAACTGACAGGCAATCGTCTCCTACGTGGCATGTCGTGCCTGGGCGGGGTGCGCTTTGATTTCGACGCCGCTCGACTCCGCGCACTGGCTCAGCTCGTGGACGATTTCGAACGTCAGTTTAACAACCTTGTCGCATTGATTCGCGGCAACTCCGGCACTCGCGACCGGCTGGAAACCACTGGCGTGCTCAAGCCTGAGGTCTCTCGTGACCTGGGTGTGGTCGGTGTTGCGGGCCGCGCTTCCGGTTTCAACCACGACTTGCGTCGTGATATTCCGCATGCTTTCTACGATCAGGTTGAGTTTTCGGTGCCGGTTTTCACCGAAGGCGATGTTCAGCGGCGGATGGTCGTCCGCCGCGAAGAACTCTTTCAATCCTTAAGCATCATTCGTCAGGTGCTAGCCAAGCTGCCGAGCGGCGCCATCCAGACTAAGATCGAGGAAGTGCCACCGGACCGTGTCGCGCTCGGGTACGTTGAAGGCTGGCGCGGGGAGATCTTTCATTGGGTCCATACGGCGCCCGGTAACCGTTTAGCGCGCTGCAAGGTCAAAGATCCATCGCTCCAAAATTGGCCGGCTCTGAGCGAAGCTATTTTGGGGAACATCATCCCCGATTTCCCGGTTGTGAACAAAAGCTTCAATCTATCTTATTCCGGCACCGACCGCTGATTGCCATGCCAAAACCATCAATCGCCACCCAGCGCAGATCACCAGGCCATGTTTGAGACCTTGCGTCAAAGTCTGAAGACGGGTGTGATCACCAGTAGCTATCCGCGGACGCCGCCGGAGACCTCCAGCCAGGCCCGAGGAAAGCCCGAGATCGACTGGGCCAACTGGAAAGACGCGCGGCCTGCTGCGGCGATTTGTCCGACGGGAGCCATTTCCTATGAGGATGCCGATGGCCACCGAACCGCGCGGCTCGATTTGGCCGAGTGCATCTTCTGCGGCTTGTGCGCCGAGGCGGATCAGGCCATCCGAATGACGAGTGTTTGCGAGCTCGCGGTTGAGCAGCGCGGGGAGCTGGCGACCAGCGCAACCTACAAGCTTCGGTCAGATGGCGGGCACGAGAGTTTTCTGAAGATGAGCGCCGAGGAGCAACCCGCTGCTGCGGGGAAGCCGTCACAGGCCTCCGTTGATAGGCTGGGGAACGAACTGCAAAAACAGATAAGAACGGTGCTGCGGCGCTCACTGCACATCCGGGAAGTGGATGCCGGGTCCTGCAACGGGTGCGAGATCGAAATCGTCGGGCTGAACAGCCCAGTGTACGATATTGAGCGATTCGGCATTCATTTTGTCGCCTCGCCGCGACATGCCGACATGCTGCTGGTGACCGGGCCTGTCACGCGTAACATGGAATTGGCGCTGCGCAAGACCTACGACGCCATGCCGGAGCCGCGCTTGGTAGTCGCGGTCGGCGCGTGCGGCTGCAGTGGAGGCATCTTTGGCCGGAATTATGCCACTTGCGGTGGAGTGGATTCTGTCCTGCCGGTGGACGTTTACATTCCTGGCTGCCCGCCCAATCCCCATGCGCTGTTGCACGGGATTCTGCTGGCGATTGGCCGGCTGGATTCAACCAAGCTTTCCAGGCGGCGCGATGCCCAATGAAGAAGAGATCCGAAAAGCGAAGGCCGAAAACCAAGGGCAGTCCAATGGGCGGGTCCATGGTCTGCACCCAGACTAGGCGATCTGTGGGCTATTCCGGTGAAGAGTTCCAACCCGCAGCACATTCCGAAGTGACGCATTGACTCCCAGGCCGTGGAAGCAGCAAGCGCCCAGGCATCGCTGACTGGTTGCGGGTCACCGGCTGCCCGTCTCCAACCAAATCTGCTCCGGGCGCGCTGGAGGCGCCGGTTGCCAATCAAACGCGCGATCCACCACTTGCCGCATTCGCTCAAACCACCAGTTCGCCCGGCTCTGTCTCTTCTGGCGTCGAGTGACAACGAACGGCTGACCAGCGCTCACGAATCCCAATTCCAACTGCGTATTTATCATATTTTACCTTTCTTTTTGCGCCCATTGTGCGCCGGTCGGTTGGACATCCGCTGTCCAAGGTAAAATATTTCTGAAAATCCTTTCGGGCCGAATTTGCCCGGAAATCGGCCAAATTCCCCGAATCGGCCCGTCCCCGCGGCAGGACCCCGAAAGCTTTCGTCGAAAGCATTCGGGCCTGCCGCGAGCTGGATTAGCCAGCTTTCACTTCGATCTGCTTCGGGAGGGCCTTCTCGCTTTTGGCCAGGTGCACCCGCAGCACTCCGTCCTTGAACTCGGCGTTCACCTTGGCTTCGTCGGCGTCCGACGGAACGCTGAAGCTGCGCTCGAACTTGCCATAGCAGCGCTCGGACCGATGATACTTTCGGTTCTTCTCTTCCTTCTCGGCCTTACGTTCGCCAGTGATTGTCAGAGTGTTGTTCTCCACGGTGACATTCACGTCATCCTTGTGGACTTCAGGCAACTCTACTTTGATCAGGTATTCCTTGTCATCTTCGATGACGTCCGCAGCCGGCGCCCATTCCGCCAGCGTACCGTTCTGCTCATCCGTGGTCAGTGCGTATCCCCGAAGCGGTGCCAGGCCAAAAACCGAAGACAACCGCCTCTGCAAATCTTCCATCTCTTTCAACGGGTTCCATCGTATCAATGTACTCATTTTTCTATCCTTCTCGTGGCGGAAGCTCTTTGAGCCCTCCAGGCCTCTCCGCCTCACGCGACCCGGCGGCTAACTCGGCTCGTTTCGAGTGCCCTGTGGCGCAAACAATCCAAGCGCAATACCATGCCTATCAGGACCCATGCCACCGCATTTCACGGCCCAGCATAATATGCAAGTGACTGTGATTAAATATATTAAGATAATTCATAAACCTAGCAGCATACTGCAATTGCGCCATTTCCGCATAGCTGTCAGAACTAGCATGAGACATCGTGGCACTCTGTAGATTGTCGGGCTGAATTGATGGACTAGGGATATTATGGCACAATAGCCCATTCCGAATGTTCTTGCTAATCATTAGATTCCCGTCCGCTGAACGGAGCAAGCGGTGATCGAACATTATTCCGTCGGACGGGGCCCCTGGCTCTGCACCAAACCGATTTTGGCGCAAGCCTCAGACACTGTGCCGTTCGTGCCTTGCTATTGCGCCGAATCCCCTCACACTCGGTTGGCTCTTGATAGTTTTTCACTTCCATGCCATGGAAAATTCAGGTGAACTCGGCTCACTGATGATTTCAGCCCCGACCGCGGGAGCAGGCTGGCGAGCGCGAAACTGTCTGAAACCGTTTACGAAACTATGAGCACCAAATTATTCGTCGGGAACCTCGACTTCAGTGTCAGCGAAAACGACTTGCAGGACGCTTCGCCGCCCACGGCACTGTCGTTGAAGCCAACCTTGTGACCGACCGGGTCAGTGGCCGCCCGCGCGGCTTCGCCTTCGTAACAATGAGTTCGCCTGAAGAGGCGCAGAAGGCCATTGACGCCTTGAACGGGAAGGAACTGGGAGGGCGTGCGCTGAACGTCAATATCGCCCGGCCACGCGAAGAGCGCTCGGGCGGCGGCGGTGGCGGCCGGCATGGATATGGTGGCGGTGGTGGCCGCGGCGGACACCGCGGCGGTCGTCGAGACCGTTACTGAGTTCGACGCCGTTCGTGGTGGGACTCGGTCGGGCAGTCCTGGCGATTGTGTCACAAGCGGCCACAATGCGCGGTTATGCCGCCTGATCCCAGATTTAGCACTCATTCCTCGGCATAACGTGCCTTAAGCATTGCCGAAAAGCGCGCCGCCTTCTCCTTTCGCCGCTTCCGGGCGCTCGGCTTTTCGAACCGGCGATGCAGACGGAACTGCTGCAACGTCTGCTCGCGGTCGAGTTTCCTTTTGAGCCGTCGGATCGCCCTCTCCACCGGCTCGCCTTTTCTCAACTTCACTTCAGTCATAATCCAAAATCAGCTTAAATCGCAGCAGCGTTTGGCAGGCCGACCGTTCCCGGTCGCCCCGTTTCCTTGTCCCTGGGCAGCATAATTCACCACTTGCCACCTTTTGTCTCCGAGCCACCGCTTCCGCCAAAGGCCCGCTCAAATCAAAATCCCCACCCAAACACTCCACTCCTGGGCACGTGAACCACAGTGCCGACCTCGCGTGCTCTACATTTAACTTGCACTTCATCTCCCCGTTCTGCGTCGTCCCCGTGGCATCGAAAAACTTCAGAGTCACCTTCAATGCCTTCAGCGCTGGAAACTTCTGCGTCATCAGCGGAGAAGCCTCGATCCGCTCCCGCTGCTTCAGTCGATATTCCTGCCGCTGATTGCGCTTGGGCACATGCATCACTGCCCTCCCGCCATCTGTATCCGCGCATCCCCTCCATCCTCAGGCGCCATTTCCGCCCGGAGCACCACTCCATGCAGAGTGGACCCGTTCAGCGCCCTTGGCGCTGTCAATGCCGATTCATCCGTGGCCATAATTACAAAAGCAAACCCCCATCAGAAAATTCACAAAGTCAGAGAGGCGCTAACTGCCGGGAGTGACGGCTCATGGTAGCTCCCTCGTTCGAGAACACAAGCGGCATCTTGCGCATTCCGGGGAAAGGCTGGGGATATCGTGCCCCCTGTGGTGAAGTTCAACTTGCTCAACACCCGCCGCAAGGAAGAGCTGCTTCGGCTCACAGAGGAGCAGATTCGCAGGTAGCGATTGGACCGCTACTTCTTACCGCATCGAGAGACAGGCGGATTTTGTCCGCGAGCTATTGCGCTGCAGGTTTGGCAGCCGCCGCCGGCGCGGTCGCTGGCGTTGACTTCTCAGCTTGGGGCGGCCTTGGCTGGCCCAAGCGCCCGTTGGTCCAATCGTTGATGAAACCCAACTTGTTGAGCACCGCGACGACGATCACCAGCAGGATGACAACGACAATCACCTTTGGCCAAGGACTTTTCTTTTCGGCAAAGGGATCGACCAGGTCGCGCGGGGAGCCGGGGGGCAAAGCCGCCACCGCGGTGAGGGAAGCGCCGAACGGAACATTCATTTTGGCTTTGGCATTGATGGCCCAGCCGTTGGCGTCGAGGATCGGCCCGAGGTTGCGCTGGCGCAGCTTGAGATAGGCCATGATGATGGAGGGTGTGGAGATGGCCACAACCAGGGCCAACAGAGCCAGGGGAATCTGCCACCAGGGCAAGCCGGCGATGCGGCCAAAAATGCCGCCCAGCGCGGCCAGTAAGGTCGTTAACACCAGGCCGATGGCGGCGAGCGTTCCGGTGTCCACTTTCTGTTTGGGTGGCGTCGTCGGCGGGAGAGCGGGAGCAGGAGCAGGCGGCTGTCCGCTGATGACGGTTTGGGAGGTGGCGGCCAGGTTCGCGCTGGCGGCCGCATCCGCGGCGGCAGCGCGTTTGGCCACTTGTTCCTCGACCATGCGCACGAGTCTCTTGTAGGGCGCAAAGAACGCCTGGTGGATGCTGATCGGGTTGTCAATGATCTTGGAGATGGTCGCGTCCCAGTCGCGGCCCTTGCGGTCAAAGAAGATGCCGTTCCGGCCGACCATGAGGTTATCGGAGTCGCCCCCAGTAAAGGCCGCGACGATCTGCATTTTTTCACTGGAGCCTTTGCGGTAGCAGTCGCAGTACGCGAGGTACGTCCCTGCGAGCCCGGCCATGGCGGCGTGTTTGCCAGCATCTTCCACCGTCAGGCACAGATCACAGCTCCGCTGGTCGAGGTACAGCGTTCCGGCCTGGAAAATCGCCTTGTCCTTCCGACCGTAGAAATCCCGAAAGGAAACGAAGTTCCGGCACAACAGGCCCAGGTCACGATGGTAACGCACCAGGCGGTTGAGGCCGATCACAGCCTTGGCGATGCCTTCCTCGGCTTTGTCTTTCGCGACCAGGGCGGTGAGCGTTTCTTTGCCCTTTCCAGCGAGGATCTCGCGAATGCGCTTGAGTCCGATTTTCTCGACCGTGCCACCGGCCTTGGTGGCGGACCAGGCATCATACGGGGCAAATTTGGCTAGCAGGGTCGTCCAATCCGCTTCGCTGAGGGACGATTTATCTCCGAGCAGTGGCTTGACGGCATCGGTTTTTAGCGCGGCGACGACACCGGCCCAGGCGGGATTAACACCGTCACCCAGCGGCACGGAGGCTCCGGCAGCCACTCGAGCGAGCGGGAGGCAGGCGATCTCCGGCGCAGAGATGGTGAGGTCTTTGGCCGCCAGGGCGAGGAATTCCTTTTCCTCGCGATTCAACGCATTCAGCGCGCGCGAATCAAAGGCTGCGAGACGGCAGCGGGCGAAGAAATCGTCTATCTTGGCCTTGGCGGCTTGAACGGCGGCAGCGGCGGCGGGAGTCGCCAGGCCGAGCGGCAACACCGCCGCATTCCCCTCGGCTTTCTTCCACCAATCTGAATATGCGGTTGCTTCCGCGAAAAACTGGTCAACTTTAGCCTGGCTGACGCCGGGTTTGCCGCTGGCGTCAGTCTCCGGGCCGACTGTGGCGATCACATCGCTGATGAGGGCTTTAGTCGCATCGTCTTCGGCCGAGTCGGCGGGGACGATGCCATCACCGTTGAAAGGTTTGGCGGCCAATGTTTGAGCGGCGGCCGCTGTCTCTTCAAGAGTGATGACGTCCGTGTCTTTCTTTGCAAGAACTTTGCGTGCAAAGGCAGCAATCATTTTGCCTTCCGGCTCGTTCTCGTTGATGGCTCCTACAGGCAGGGCGGCGGTGCCTTTGAGCAAGTCGTCTGGATTGCGGAGCAAGCTTCCGGCCCACTTGACCGCGGCGATCAGTTCCGGTGCCCGGACTCGGCCATCATTGTCGGTGTCAATCAGAGCGAGGGTCGCCTTGTCAATCTCAAGTCCAGACGCGGGACACGCCAGGGCGACCCAGAGTTTGAGATCCAACTGATCGAGCGCCATGAGGTCGGCGCCAGTCTCGAGCTTTACCTGGTCAAAACCGCCCGCACGGAAGAACCGCCATTGTTTCGACGTAGATCCTGGTTGTGCCATGGCCTGGTTTGGGTTGGTGGTGATGAAGTCCAGTGATTGGGTCGAGTCGGTATCGATAGACCAATACGCACTTAGTTGCGGCTCCGCTGACGTGTCGATGCTAGCGGGAAGGATACGCGGCGCAAGCAGAAACGAGGTCCTGCGGCAACCCTCTCGCGCCCGCCATTCTGGGATCTGCTGGATGAATTCGTCCGCCTGCGCGATGGTAGCGTTCATTTGTACTACTCTCTCTCGAAGGTGCGCAGGCCGCGCAGATCTTCTGTAAGGACGCAATATAGCCGAAACAATTTGGCGACTCAACGGTTCAACGATTCAAGGACTTTGGCTACGGCTCTGGCACGCTGAGAGCTGTCGTGGTTTCCTACCGCACGGACATGGCTTAGCGCAACTGGTGCAGCAGTTCGCTCGCGTCGGGAAAGTCAGGTTGGATTTGTAGCGCGCGCGCGGCGGCAGCTCGCGCTTCCGCCAGGCGGCCGAGTCGGGCGAAAATAGTCGCCCGTGCAAAAGGGATGTGCGCGTCGCCAGGTGCAGCGGACTCGGCGCGGGTCAACATCTCCAGTGCCTGTTCCGTGTCACCGCGTGAGCTGAACGCCAAGCCCAGATTGTAAAGTGCGCGGGAATGACGCGGAGCAATTCGCACTGCCTGTTCCAGGGACTCGATTGTCCGGGTCAGATCGCCCAGCTCGTTCCACGCCAGGCCCAGTTTGAAACGATACTCGGCCTCGCGCGGTTCGAGTCTGCACGCAGCATCGAGATGCTCGATGGCTTCGCGGGTCCGTCCCAACATGCTGAGCACGACGGCAAGCTCGTGCCGGGCCGGCGCCGAGTTCGTGTCCCACTGCACGGCGCGTTGCAGGTGGGTGAGCGCCTCCTCAGGCTTACGGCGCGCCAGCAGGTAATGGCCAAGTTGGAGCTGGCCCACCGGCTGGTCCGCGTGATGATTGAGGTAATAATCCAGTTCGCGCCCGGCGGCAGACGCGGGGTCAAACGTAGCGCGCAGACTCCAGGCCGCGCTCAAGCGAACACTGCGCACCGGATCGTCAAGACAGCGGCGCAACGCTTCGCGCACCACGCCGTCGGGCTGCTCCACCAGCCCATCAAACACATGAGCGGTTTTTGAACGCACCAGCGCGTTCGTGTCTTCCAGGCTGCGCAGCAACGCCGTACGCACCTGCGGATCCGCCGCCCACGGTTCCATCAAACCGGCGGCCACCGCCCGCCAGTAAGGCAACTCTTCACCGGTCAACATGGCCAGCAATGGTTCGCGCACCGCTTGATCACCATTGCGCGCGCGCGCAATCACCTGCGCGCGCTGGCGCGTCGGCCGTTCCATACGATTTCCATACCATTTCTCGACCGCGTCCCGCGCCCAGGCCACGTCTTTGTCGGCGTGACAACGATTACAGGCGTTGGGCACACCGAACTGTTGGTTCAGCATCGGATCGGGAATCGTGAAACCATGATCGTGCCGCCTGTGCCGCTGCATGTAGGCCGTCTGCGGCATGTGACAATTGACGCACTCACCACCGGTTTCCTTGAGCGCCTTTGGATGATAAATCTGCAGATCGAAATTGGTCAGCACACCCGAGGGGTCGTAGCCGAACACCTTGTGGTGGCTGTGAGTGACCGGCTCGATCGTGGGCGCATTTGTGTAGCTGCCATTGTGACAGCGCATACACAGCCAGTTGCCCGGCAGAAGCGTCTTGCCAGAGTGCGGCTGATGACAATCCGTGCAGCTCACTCCGCGAAAGTGCATCCGGCTGCCGAGGAACGACGCGTACTCGTAGTCTTCCTCGTGGACCTGGCCGTCGGGATAATAGATGTCTGAGTAATCCACAATCGTCAGCTCGTGTTCGTTGAGGAAATCATCGCCGGGCTTGAAATCGCCGGTCAACTCCGAGCGGCGCGCGTGGCAGAAGCCGCAATTGTCCAGCACTCGCGCCCGCGTGAGCTTCGCCACAGTCGGGTCTTTCCCGCCGGACTTGCCGAACCGATTCTGCCAGTCGTTATGCGCGCGGAGCGGACCATGACACGCTTCGCAGCCGACGCTCATTTCCCCCATCGTCGTGCGGTAACTGTCGGACTGCGGATCGTAGTTTTTGCGGAGGCGCGTATTGTGGCAGCCGGCGCACATGTCGTTCCAATTCATGCCGCGCCCGGTCCAATGTCCCCACTCGCCCGGC